>JAHHHO010000120.1 GCA_019359315.1 Myxacorys californica WJT36-NPBG1 | reverse complement strand
GGCGTTGACCACGAGCAGCACGAAACTCTGGAACTTGTTTCAGATGTTCGATCAAGCTCATCGGACTGAAGCCGAATCACGACACGACCAGTTTAGTTTTCCTATCCTGACAATGAAACAACCCTGCGCTTAAAAAAGTACTTCATGAATAACGTTATTCATAAAACGAGTGACTCGGCTAGTAGGTCCCTCCCACAGATCACTACAGACTATAAGCCTAAACGGGGCACACGCAGAAAGGTTGCTCTAAAGGTGTCAAGAATACGGGGCACCCTTTGAGCACAGGATTATGAATAACGTTATTCATAGACGCCTATAGAGTTCTGGCTGCATTGCTTGAAACCGGGCTAAGGTCTGTCGAGCGTAGTCTTCTTGCACCCCGGTAATCGTATTCCAAAGCTTGCGCCGAACGATAGCGACGAAAATCCTAACAGCATCACCGCCGGCTTTACTCGCGGCTTCTCGAGCTCGCACGGCTGCACTAATCCAATTGAGGACATTGGCTTCAGAGTGGTCGATCCACCTGGCTTTGACGGCTTGCCAATACAGGGCTTCACACCGATAGAACTCTCGAAGATCTAGGGTTCGGACATTGCAAAGGGTAGGCTTTGATTCAGCCTGTTGATAAACACCAGACGGTTTAAGGAGCTTTTGGTCTTTAAGATTCTTATTAGAAGTTTTTAAGTCTTCTATTGGGGGTGCAAATTCACAGGTCTTTTTGCACGGCAGGGGTGCGAATTCACGATCGCTATGAATAACGTTATTCATAGATTTAAGCCCTTCTGGAGCTATGGGCTTCCAGGTGGTATTGATGCGAAAGTAGGCACCTGTCGAATTGAGCTTGCGCTGAGTTGAACCTACATCTTTGGAAAGCCATCCCATTTGAATCAGGCGAGCGCGAACGGATTTAGCCGCCCGAAGGCTAATGTCGGCAACCTGAGCGACCCAAGAAGATTTGACTGAACCACAGGTATTGATGGCCCCCTGACGAATGGAGAGTCCTCTTAACAGGTAGACAAGGATGCCGCGAAGTAGCGATGGGCAGGGACACTGAGCCAAAAACTCCAACATGCGGCGGGGGACCGGAATGAGCCGCCGCATCGATTGACCAAGCCGTTCTAAGAGTCGTTGAGTGAACGTGAGCGGAACAGAAGCGATCGTAATGGCATCTTCAGAAAAAGAGAGGAGCCCGTTTGTCTCAAGTTGCTTTAAGTCAGCACGAATCAGTCTTTCAGATTGAGTACCAATTCGCTGCCGGATCTCATCAATCCGAAAATAAACAGGGCTTGGTTTTTCGTTCTTACTACGTTTGAAACGAGCCACGGCCTCACGAACTGAGCGCATCGAACAACAGGAAAAGAACACTCGAGCTGCTCGATAAGAGATTTTTTGCTCAATCAGTGCGCTTAAGACGTTAGTTAGCGTTGCCTGTGACAGAAGGTGATATCCACCTTCAATAGATGAGATTGGGGATTGGGACTGGGTGAGATGCATCTTGATTACTCCAAAGACTGGAGATCGAGAATCAACACGCACAAAACCTGTTAGAGCAAAAACTCTTGACGAACGAAGTAGACAGCTTTAATCTGACTAAAACCGATAGTGAAGGTTTGATTCCGAACCTTAAAACAGTACAGAAGCAGCAGTAGTTTGCGACATTTGCCTCTTCTGTGGCGGAATTGACTCCCAAGCTTCAGGAATTCTTTTTTGGCTCTTTCATCGCCGTTCAGAATCAGTGAATGGTGTTTCAAGTGCGAGAGCCTCTTTTTTCCCTCACAAGTTACTTTCAACCCCGCAGTGCTTTCTTTGCTTCATCACTGTTTGTGGGGAGTCTCAGGCCTGCGTGTGATCTCAAGAAGGCTTTCAGCATCAATGGATGAGAGGGCCGTATCATCATTCGATAACAGCGCTAAATAATTCGCAATATAAGAGTGTGAGCCTTAGCGATCGCCTCAGTGACCTTCACAATGTCGCTACGCCACTACGTTCCTACGCCACTACGTTCCTACGTAGGAACATCCAGCAATTTGATTGCGCTGACTAGAGCTTTGCAGAGCTTGATTTTTTCTGCTTTTGACATCTTTTTTGTCTTGTCTAAAAGGGATTAATTTGAGAGATTTTCTGTAACGACATTCCTACGTTCCTACGTAGGAACGTAGGAACATCATGACTTGATGCAGCCCTTTATTTTTCTATCTTTTTTGGAAACAGTGTATGAATCGCTGCCCTCGAACGCTGGCAATCGGCATCGGCAACCAAAAAGGGGGAGTGGGGAAGACCACGATGGCCGTGCAACTTGCCTATGCGCTAGCAGAGCGAGGCAGAACAGTGCTGATCATTGACCTGGATGTGAATGCAGGCTCAACGAAGCATTTGGGTATTGACCCACGCGCTTATCTGGGTACCTTTGAAGTTCTTATGGGAGATGAAGACCCACTAGCGGTGATTGTCACTCACGAGGATGAGGGCAATACGTTGCCGGAAAATCTTCATCTTCTCACGGGCTCCCGCAAGCTTGAAGAGCTTGAAGAGCGCCTTCGGATGAAGAAGTCAAAGTTCGATGACACGCCGCTTCACGATGTACTGAAGCCTGTGATCAAAAAACTTCGTGGGCACTACGACTATATTTTCCTGGATACGCCACCTTCGGCACCGCTTCCGATTGTGGCAGCTTATAAAGCCGCTGACGGTTTCTTATTAGTCGCCATTCCTGAAGGGCTGGCAATTCAGGGATTACAAGAAGCCTTACATGATATCGAAGAAGTCAGACGCTATGGCAATCCCCATTTAAAGCTCGTTGGATTAGCGATCGGGGCCGTAGATGTTAGAACTCGGCTGAGCAAAGAACTCATCCATTATGTCAGTAAAGAATTCAAAGACTATCTGCTAAAACCGACGATTCAGCGTTCCACAATTGTCCCCACCGCGCAGACGCAGCAGAAGTCTATTTTTGAAACGCATCCGGATCACATGATTACCCAGTATTTCCGAGAAATGGCGCAAGATTTTGAAGCAAAGATAGAGAGATTCTTCCCTGCGCCGCAGTTCATATCCGCTCCAACTCAGGAGGTCGGCAATGGCTAAGCGAGTCTCTGTGCTGGATTCTAACTACAATCCCGTTGGATCAAGGTTACGACGAGTATTGCTCCCAACTGTTGATCAAAACATAGAGACACTACTCGATACCGCCATAGGTTCAGAATTTGCTCTTACAGGAGGCGATTCTGCAACCTCCTCCGATTAATTCGAGGAGGTTCACAAAACGAGACCGATGCAATCACAGGCCCTCAGCCTGAGATTTCGATGGGAGAACGACGAGAGACGATGTGCAGCGAGATCCGGGTTCGGTGTACAAACTCAGAGCGAAAGAAATGGCAAGATTTCGCCTACCGTTTAAGTGGAGAACCCAATACGTTCAGCTACATTCTCCGAGCCTTATTGATTTTGCTAGAACATGCAGAAGGGGATTTTGGCAAGATGAGTCCGCTGGTTCGCGCTTTGGAAAAACCGCCTAAGAACGCTCCGCTTCAAGTGGCTCTGTTCGAACAAAAATTAGCCCAAATTCTCTGGGAATCAATGCGACGCTCTGGGCGGCTGGAGCGCAAGTAGATCTTTGTAGTTCCGACAAAAAAGAGTAGAAAAAGAAGCCTCTGCTCTGATACAACACAATGAATGGCACCCAAGAAATTAAAAGACATCCTCAGGCAAAATCACCTTACCATTGAAGCACTGAGTGATTACCTCAATGTTGACCAAAGCAACATCTTAGATTGGTTACAAGAAAAGCGATTCGTTCCAAAGTTAATCGCAGATCAAATCATTCATCTACATCAGATGCTATCAATCGCTTGCAATCAATATGTCAAGCATGCAATTAACGCTTCTTCTCACACAATTGCACTACTAACGTATGCGACTGAAGAGGATTTCTTTCATCATGCTGATGATGCAGCCTTACTCAAGACCGTTACAGTTCACAGGGGACTGATAAATCGCACGGTCACTTTATTGAATGCATCAGGGTTTGACGCCTATTTAGTCGTATTTCATCGCAAGCATTATCTGGACTGGCTTCAGTCGGAGCAGAAAGTAGATTGTGCTGCTGCCCGTGCCTTGTGGGCTACTTTGCAGCTACGCCCATGAGCATCGGCTGGGTGCGAGTGACTGCTTTGTGGCTGTGTCAGGGGTCTTCCAAACATCAATGCAATTGAGGACAGCATTGTTCACGCATTTGGTTTGATTTTGCCCCTATAAAGCAATAAAGTGGCAGCGAAATTCAATATGGGTAGTTGTTTTGATTTCAGTGCTTCGTGTGGGTGAAGAGACCATGCAAGGACTTAGCTCATGGTTTGAGTGCGGGTTCTTGGCGTGGATGTCCTCCACTTGAATTACTCCTATGTCACAACAGACTTTACGGGAATCAGACCTGGCTCAGTTTACTGGCAGCGGGGTTCTCTATCGACACGGTTTGTTTCGCTATCACTACACCGAAGGCGTTCAATACGTTGCTCAGTGTGGGTGTGCCTATTGGTTGATTGACGCTATTTTTAGTTGGCAGAGGGAACAGTGCATTCGTGAAGATGTCATGCTGCAAGAGATTCAATTTTGGACCCTTCAGGTGCATGACGATCGCAGTGCCACGTTGACGTGTGAGCGAGATTCTAATGATGTCGCGATCACTCAATCCATTCCCTGGACTGATTTCCCACTAAGTTCGATTCGATTGTACTTCCAGGAAGGCGTTTTACTACTTCCATCTGAGTACTAACCGGGTTGGTCGTGCAAGGAGCAATTCATCATAGGATTGTTTTAATGGTTTTTAATACCTTTCCTTGCATGATCTGTTCACCTAAAAATGATTGATGCGATTGCATCAAAGTTAGCAATCATCATCACTTCTTTGCACCGCTGGTGATACAAGTTTTTTTAGAATCCTCGCTCCACGCTGTTGCTACATGGGAATGTTCCTAAATAGGAAGCTGCCATGTTGGCTCAATCGGTAACAGGGCTCTCCTAGCACAACTACTGGAGCAAGCGAACATAGCGTTTCTTATTTGTGCAGTGTCGTTCGTCACCAATCAACGCGATACGAGAGCGTACGAGAATCTTTTGTAGAGAGTGGGTGGGTATGAAAGCAATAATGCATCACCGTAACTTTGAAAAAGACTTTACAACCGTGCAAGGGCGATTGCTGAAGGTGACTCTCCTCCAAGGTGCAATCGCCACAGTCTGTACGGCGATAGCGATTGCACTCATTGGACCATCCAGGATCGTTCATTCAAGCGTATCGTTTCTCCTGGGACTGCCCTTACTCTTTGTCTATTGCCGCACCTTAAAGGTTGTCTCAGACATTGTCGTCATCCACCAAGCGCGAAGGCAGGAAGAAGCCTTAAGGAGTGGCAAGAAAGTACTTGGCGCTCCTCCACAGCGCGACTGCTTTGCTAAAGCCTTACTCGAGACGCGAGAAGCCGGGAAGAAAATTTTAGATCGCTACCTCATTGGCTTTGAGCTAGAAACTGGAGCGCCACTATGGGTCTCAGATGATGGGCTGTGTACCCATGCCGCTGTGTTCGCCAAAACGGGCGTAGGGAAAACGCTGTGGCTTGAATCATTGCTGATGCAACAAATGCTTCGAGGCCGAGCGAGTGGGTCAACCTTTATTGATGCTAAACGTGATTCTGGCACCTTAGCACACATCATTTACATGGCTCATCTCACGGGGCGCATTGAGGATCTGATCATCATTGATCCGCTCAATCCGCTTCACTCCTATAATTTTGTCGCCACATCTCAACGAGCCGATGTGAAAGCCCGAAAACTGCTGCGAGCAGGGCTACCACCCATTGCGGATGCGAGTAGTGCCAAGCACTATGATCGCCTGGCTGCTGATGCCGTGTTTCGCATCGTGCGAGCGCTCGATAGCATAGGGCTCTCGTGGTCAATTGAAGATGTCGCTGCTGCCTTAGGGTCATTTGCGATCGCCTATCCTCACCTCAAGGCAATGCTGCAATCGGTCAATGCCACCGATGCGCTCTTAGATCTGGCTCACTTTGCCAGTACCTACCGCACGCCTAAGGGTGGTTTGGATATTCAAAAGCTCACCGACAATGTACGAGGCATTGCCTCTGAACTCCATTCGATTGCCGCTGGAGATGCGGGAGACCTTTTTTGCGCGGCGCATTCTGATTTATGCCTGACAACGGCGATCAAGCAGGGAAAGCTAATCTATTTCATGATGCCTCGATTAGAAGAGAGTGAGGGGGCAGCGCGCATGCTAAAAGTGTTTAGAGAAGATTTAGAAGTTTCGATCGGAGAAATCACGTCAAATGATGAGGAGCGCCTTGAGGATCCGCATCTTGTCATGGTTGATGAAGGAGCTTCGACCTTTTCACCGACGTGGGCCAATTTATTTGAACTGGCTCGCAAAGGACGATTTGCTCTGTTATTTGGAGCCCAATCTACAGCTGGTTTAAGCGATCGAGTGATGGGATTAAGTGCTGAGTTCTATGACCGAGTGATTGCTAATGTCAACTTACAAGTTGTCATGCGAATTGGCGATAATAAAACGGCAAATGAGTTATCAGAATGGTTAGGAAAGACAACAGTTGATAAGAAAACGGTAAGCCACTCCAAGTCAAAAGGAAGTGCTAGCTCTGCTACAACTCCTTTGTTTGATGCGACTGCCAAACGTCAGTCAGGCCGTTCTTATACGGAAAGCACCTTTCAGGAAGAAGAAGATTTTGTACCGCCTGATGAATTAAAATACGGCCTCCAATCTGAAAAAGGATTGGCCTGGGTGGACCTTGGGGGTAAGCTCACCAAAATGCGGGCGTTGTGGGTCGATTTTAGTCTGCCTAAACGCTGGACGGGCAGAGATACAGTGCCATTAATCGAGCCTTATGAGCGTAACAAACTGGATTTAGCAAAGTGGGTTGAAAAAGAGCTTATAAAGAGCGAATTACAACTCAACGAAGAGCCACCCCAAAAGCCAGGGGAGATTTCTGCTGCGCCTTCGCCAGTACCCGATCTGCCGCCATCGCCGAACGAACCGTTTCGGCTGTCGTTTAATGCTCCAATCAGCTTTAACCCCCAGCACGGCAATATCTTAGCGCTGAATCAAAGTCCGCAAACGCCACCACAGAAACCGCATCATCAAAGATTTCTAAAGAAAAGGAAACGACGGAAGTAATTCTTTCTTTTCCTCGAATGGTGAGGAAGGCTTAGTTTTAGCAACGGATACTGTGGCGAATAGACTCTACAGCCTTGCAAATATTAGGCTGGGGATGGAGCTAAAAGAGCGAAGCGAGATTAACGAGTTCTGGCAAGTGGAATGTCATTGAGCCAAGCAATAGCTCGAAAAACATTCAGAGCGATCGCACTCAGCATCTGAAGACGAGCTTTGGCAAGACCAATATAGCGGCACTGCCTTAGACTACACATGCGCAACGCTTGCGATAATATTTCTTCAACGATCGCTTGAATCGCATCAGCATTCCAAAACCCTTGAGTTTGCTGACGATCTCGTGCCGCGTAGTATATTCGCCAACGGTATTAACCCGTTAGCCTATTCATTCGCTAAACGGTCCAAATACAGTTTTGATTTTTTAACAAAATGAGCAACGTATTCATCATAGGTGTCATTGGAGGAGTTTGTTTTAGGCTCGGACCAATTCTCATTGCGGCAGGACATACAGTAAGCGGTCTTCATCATAAACCCGAGCAAGCGGACGACCTGAGGGATGCCGGAATTAAGCCCTATCTTGGAGATATCATGGAAATGACAACCGATGAGCTTATCAAGGCTGTGTGTGGCATTGATGTCACTGCGTTCTCCGTAGGGACGGCTGGCAGTGGATTAAATCGCACAGCGTCATAATGGACAAGGGGTGATCAAAACGGTAGAAGTTGCTAAGGCAAATGGCATATCGCGGATATATCTTGTTTCAGTAGAATGAAAAAGCCCGATTTTAGGAGAGATAGAGTTACTCTATTCCTCTTTTTCCTCTTGTCAGTCTCCTGATTATCGATCAACTCTCTCATCCCCAATCAAAGACTGGTCGGTAACTCTACCGTGAACACTGTCCGCTCCGCATCACTGCCGACCTGAATGCAACCACCCAGTGACTCCACCTGCTGTTTAACCAGGGTTAACCCCAGCCCTGTTCCTCCCTGCTTCCAGCGATCTCTCCCAGGAATGCGATAAAATTTATCAAACAGATGGGGCAACGCATCAGGGGGAATGGCTTGCCCCGTATTGCTCACTGACAGTTGCAACCGCTCACTCATCTGCGTGACCTCGACAGTAATCACCCCACCAGGTGGGGCATATTTACAAGCATTGGTCAGCAGCTCCCGCACGATGCTAGTGAGCTTCTCTTCATCCGAGACCAAGGACGGTAAGGACCCTGGCATCTGCAGGTGAAGGGTTAAACTCCGATCAACTGCCCGCTCCTGATAGGATGAAACGATCGCCGGAAGCCATTGCGAGAGATTCATTTCTCCCCAAATTGGAGTCACCTCTCCCAGCTCTAAGTGTTGCAGCTCCAGCAGGTTATTGACCAGGCTCAACTCCCGGCTACATTCCGCCTTCAAAATGCTTAAATAACGAGGAACCCGATTGATCAGGGTTGTAACGTTCCCCGTCCTACCCTCCATGCTGAGCTCCTCTACCGGGTTGGATAGATTGGACAGGTACTGACCCAGAGCCAATTCCAGTAACTCGCTGGTCAACTTGATGCTTGCGAGTGGAGTCCGTAGCTCATGGGACACCATACTTAGGAAGTCATCCTTTGCCAGATTGAGCGCCTGCAGCTTCATCTCCAGTTGCTTGCGTTCACTGATGTCAACGACCGAACCAACGAACCCCACGAGCCTGCCCTGAGCATTGTACTCAGGCACGGCTTGAGCAAAGACCCACTTGAGGGAGCCATCCTCATAGAGATATCGATGTTCAACTTGGTACGTCGGGTGATGACCAAGTTTGGTTTGCGCTACAAAATCTAACCATGCGGCATACATCCAGTCGCGATCGTCGGGGTGTAAATATTTCCCCCATCCGTCCCCTAAGTTTTGCTCTAGAGAAAGCCCGGTAATTTCTAGGGTTTTGGCATTGGCATAGGTACATATTCCTTGGAGATCATTCCGGAAAATCCCGACTGGACTAATGTCGGACAAGACTCGAAATTGTTCTCTACTCTCCCGCAACTCTAGTTCTGCTTGTTTACGATCGCTGATATCTTTGTAAATCACTACAACCCTTTGATTGTTTGCAGCGTCCGGTTTAAAGACGTGGAACTCGTACCAGGTGTTAAGGGGAGCAGCAGGTAACTCCATGCGAACGGCTTCCCCGGTGCGAGCCACGCGACCCCAAATTTCAAGCCATTCGGGTTCAAAGTTGGGGCTGAGATCGCTGATTCGCCGTCCCTTGAGTTCTTGTCCAGTCATTCTTGTAGCGGCAGCGTTTGCCTCCACATAGAAGATATCGATCGGGCAGCCATTCTCGTCAAAAATCACATCGCAGAGAATTAATCCTTCGTCAATTGAATTGAACAAGGTGCAATATTTGTCCTCCGACTCACGCAGAGCTGCTTTGGTGCATCGCTCTACTACCTGCAGTTCCAGTTCCTCACGCAAAGCTTTCAATTGCTGTTGGTCTTGCTCAATGATTTGATGGGCAATCTCCAATTCCTGATTTTTTTGCTGCAACGCTACCTGAGTCGATCGCAATTGCTCTACTGTGGTTTGGAGTTCCTTCTTGGCTGCATCCAGTTCTGCTAGTTGGGGCGCGGTTAACGCATCGACCATTTGGGGAACCAGCGATGACGAATAGAGAGAATTTAAATGATAGCCAAGCCTGCGTCTGGTTTTGATGAAATCTTTAGGGGCACCAACAGTGGTTAGTTTTTGCCGTAATTCCTTGATATAAACTCGAACTGCCTTTTCTCCTGGAGCTTCCAATGAAGTCCAGACTTGATCCAGAATTGCTGGGGGACTCAATGCTTGCTGGGGGCTTCGCAAGAATAATTCTAGAATGGCATACTCCTTGGGTGTTACAGGAAGTAACTGGCTATCGTAGGTCACTTTACGACGACTCGGATCAAGGGATAATCGTCCCCACGTTAAGACAGATGGGTTGGTTGAGCGACTTCCTTGCAACAATGCCTGCACCCGTGCAATCAATTCCTCGGTATCAAAGGGTTTAACGACACAATCATGAGATCTAGCATTGGGAGCGTTGACGCAGCCTCTCTTTGGGAGAATTGCCTTTTGGTGCCCTTTTTCTTGCCTCGTCAACAGCAAAATAGAGCTCTGAGATTTCTTAGCTCGTAAGACCTGGTATAAACGAATCTTATCCAGCTTAGGCAGAATCTCATCTAACAAGATGAGGTCATAGTCAAAGGTTTCTGCCAACTGCAATCCGGCTTCGCCGTCCAGCGCAATATCTACAGCGTAGTTATAGTCAGTGCTTAGGAGTTGTAAGGCTTGGGCGACAGCGGGGTCATCTGCTATGGTTAGAATCTTCATAGATATGGTGGGCCAAACTGCGCCCAACTTAAAGCAACTGGGGATTGTTACGGGGAGCAGTGGAGTCAGGTTACGAGTCAAAATTTGACGATTATCTTTGTGGGGTCTTAACTCTTTCAGCATGCTGAGATTCGATGAAGATGCCCATTTTTGCGATGTCATCTTACCCGCTACAAAGCTCTACCCTATATCCAGGGTTGTTTTATTGTCGGAAACAGAAATCTGGACGCTTGATTCTCTCGTTCGGCGTTCTTGAATGTTTTGAATCTCACAAACGAGAGATTAGGGCTTCTAGATATCTTCTAACGACAATAAAACAGCCCTGCTACCCTATATCTGGTTTAAATTATCATACAGATGGAGAAAGAGAGGTCACGTCTAATTCGCAGCCTAGCTTTATAGCTTGACGTTAGTCGCGTCAATCACTTTTTTGCCACCCCTTAAGGCTTCTTCCTTTTTTCGGGCGTGGTGGATGACGACAATGTCTGAGACAACTCTTAAGGTGCGGGAATAGAAAAAGGCTAAGGGGAGTCCAAGGAGAAACGATGCGCCTGAATAAGTGATCCCGGATGGTTCAATGAGTGCAATCACTATCACTGTGCAGGCACTGGCGATCGCACTGTGCAAGAGAGTTACCTTCAGCAATCGCCCTTGCACGGCTGTAAAGTCTTTTTCAAGGGTACGGCGATGCATTGTCATTGTCGCTCTGAAAGATTGGCAGAAAACTTCAATGGGGCAGGAAAAGCGGTATCAAACGTTGTATGAAACGTCAATGTTTATTGTGTGAGAGAAGTTGTTTCATCCATGTTCTCTTCTCCCTACAAAAGATTCTCGTAGGGAGAAGAGAAAGGGCAGGGTTAATTCATTGTGAGAGTAGAGAAAGTAGGATAGGAAGCACCCCTATTACTTCAACTTCAACCAGTAGCAATGGCTATCACATTAATTGAAGCCCTTCAGCAAGTCGAAGACTTCCGAGC
>JAHHHO010000005.1 GCA_019359315.1 Myxacorys californica WJT36-NPBG1 | reverse complement strand
TCTCCGCACGATAGCGCTCAATCTTTTGCGATTGCAGGGCTTTGCCTCAATTACTCAAGGCATCCGGGCAGTTGCTCACGATATTTGTCGCCTCTTTTCCTTTTTGCAATAAATCAGCCCTGCCCCACTATCGGGAGATTGAACCATCATTTGGTGTTGCGCGATCGGGTCGCCTAGAAATACCCCAACGCCTAGCACGCCTTCCTTTCCGATGATTCCACTTTCAACACTCGCTCCGTCTTCTAGAATCGTGACTAATGAAATGATCCCTTGGTTAGGGAAATAGACATAGTCGATCTTGTCACCAGGATCATAGAGAGTTTTCTTTAGAGGGAGATCAACCGCTTCTAAATGTGGCAGAATGCGCTGATATTCCTCGTCGGGTAAGGCGGCGAGCAGTTGATTCTTAGATGGACCGAAATTCTGCAACAAAATAGTCTCCTAAGCCAATAGTGTTAACTAACGGCACAAGGAGGGGAATTCAGAGCCTAGTCCTAGTGGCAATACTTTAGAGTGAAAAGCTCGAAGGCATGAACTTTCAGCAGATGATCTAATTTTAGCCTAGATTTTGATGGTTAAGTGTTGGTAGTTTAAGCCGCAGACAGTGGAAACCCGGGGGCTAGCAACCCTGTAACCAATAGCCTATCTCTGGGAATGGAGGTAATCTCTCTGCTAGCGGAAGAATCTGATGTGAATTGTTTGTGTTCTGTTAACTACATTGCAGCGCCAAATGCTTCCCAATTCTGAAACCTCTTCTCCTCCGGCATTCTGCGGTCTAATGCAGCAGCTCACGAGTCTTTCGCTTATTCTTCTCCAACAGTTTCAACAGTTAGATCAATGTGGCCTACAGCTTTTAGTGCTGATTGTATTAAAACGCATCCAGAAGATGAGCCTTCGGAATGATCCACAAAAACATAATAGTAGGGTTCATTACCGCAATAATCCCACGGGTGAGGCTCATTTATGAGGCTTGCAATCTCGCCAACTTTTCCCACCGTCCACGGTTGTTTGTCATTGTGAAAAATGAGAACCTTTTGATTGAGTTGATATAAATGTTTTGGCAGATGGTCACTCATTTGTTGTTGATTCATGTTGATAGCTGAAACAACCAAAGGTAGAGAGGCAGAATTTTCGGCGTAACCTTCGGCGTCAGTTCGGCGTAACCTTCGGCGTAGAGCTTCGGCGTCCAATCGGCCTAGGGAGTGCCGAATTGGACGCCGAAACGCCGAAACGCCGAAACCGACGATTCAAACTGTTAGTAAAAGACGCCACTCCTTGAGGGAAGAATCGCGCCATTCGCCCAACTGGATGTTACTTAAGGCGATTAGCAATTGCTTCGCATGTTCGGTGTTGAGACCGAAATGTTTACCCCAATTACTCCGCAATTTCTCAACCGAGATCCATCCTTCTCCTTCACAGTATTGAGCACCTTTTCCTGTGATGTATTCCACCAGCGCCCATCCCACATCCCCACAGCACTGCATCACCTCTTGTTGAATTTTGAGCAGAGAATTAGCCTGATCTGCGATGGGCAATCCCGCATGAGGGACAGCGTAACGACCGCTCGCCGGTTCAGTTGGTGCGGGTGGCGCATACAGCTCAGCAAGCGCTTTCAACTCTTGGTCATAGTCCACACCGATCGCCGCCATGTTGACTTGATGCCGGCCCATCACTTGACTATTCCATTCCCGCTCTTTCAGTGAATCGACTAAATCAGCTCGCCGGCCTTCCTTTTGCCATTTTGGGAGCAGTGTTACGGCCACAATAAAACAGACTAGCGGGATAAACATCGTCAGCAGTTGCAAGCCGGGGGGAAGCGAACCGACAAAGCAAACGGCACAAAACCAGGTGAAGCACCCGAGGCCAAACGATACGGCCCACTGCTTACCGTAATTTTCTTGAGGCAACCATTTCAGGAAATTAGCCATCCGACAGCCCCCCCTAGAATGTATGTGCCGGCGATACCGATCGCGATCCCTAGCGTGGTGTCCTCTTCCCATCCGAAATAGCGATCCAATAGGGGGCCGGCGAAGTAGGCCACAAAAACGAGCGCAGCAAGTAATAGAAACACAGTCCACAACCCAATGCTGAGTGGGGGGAGATTTCTAGCCATTAGCCCTAAAAAAGAACTAATGGCTAGACTCAAACCGCCAAAGGTTAAAAGTCTAGCCATCTTAAACATGATTAAATTCTCCTAGAAGTTATCTCCACCGCTTATCTACATCGGTGTGGAGCGCTTTCAGCTCTTGAACTCTCACCGTCGCTTCATCCTGAGCAGCTCCCAAGGAGTAGCCCATGCCGGCATAGACCGGCGTGAGGCCGGCGAGCGTTTTCGCTTTGTTCACGTCGGCCCCTTTCTTCGCAGCCACAGCGCGAGCAACGCCGGTTTGATAGCCACGGAATGCAACCTGATCGCGAGTATCGGCAGTCTCGATCGCTTTCAGCGCGGTGTAGGCTTTAGCATTCGTTTTCGATTGCCGCTTACGAGTTGCGGCCTTGAGTCGCAGTTGATCGACCTCCTTTGTCGTGAAGTTTTGGTGCTTTGAAATTACTTGCTCGGTTCTAATCTCGCTATTGTCTCCAGGATTCCAGGGAGTCGGAGCACCGCTTACAACCTGCATCACATCGTTAGGAGCCATTCCCCCAACTTTGCCGCTTGTACCGTTTCTCGTTTGACCTAATCTCATTGAATTACCTCTTATTTACAGAACGCTAAACATTGGGTGGGTACTACGATTTGCCTTTCTACAACCATTGGCTTCTCAACGACTGTAGGAGCGGGGGCCGCGATTTTGCTGCTGATGATTGCCGTTACACCGGCGATCAGGAGTCCACCAACACCAACGGCTAACCAGGTTCGATCGATCTTCTCGGCTTGCATCCGGTTGAAAACCTCGGTAGGGATAACGTGGTAGTCCTTCCCCGCATGGTTGTAAGTGGGGAAATCATGAGGCCGCGCGGTTTGCCACTGGTACTGTGGCGGCGAGCGATGCTTATCAATGTTTGGCATGATGTTACTAGTGATAAATGAACGAAAAAGAGCGATCGCACTGCTACCAGGGTGCGATCGCTCTTTTGTTAGAAATGAAATTAGAAGATGCATAATTTAATTCTCTGTAGTGGTAACAGAACTACGGAGCGCTGCCGGGGGAAGTGTCTGCTTCCGCTCGGCTCTATAAAGTTTTCAATCTCACCTCCTTAACAATTAAGTAGTGATCGAACGCTGAACCTCATGCCATTTGAGTTTCAGCGTTCTTCATTTCTGGACAAAAACTGTCGGGCAAATCGTCCAAGGTGCATTTGAGGGCAGCGCATAAAGCCTTGGTCTGCTTAATCGTCAGCCTTGGCTCTGCCCTACCCTTTTCCCAATTCCGAATAGTGTGATCAGTTACTCCAAGACGCTCTGCTAAAGCTTCTTGGGTAAGACCGGCTTTTTCTCGAAGTGGCACCAGTGGAGACCTCTTACGTTCTTCCTCCTGCATCTTATCGTAAAAACATTTACCCGTAAAACGTTTTACGCTATCTTGTGAAAGTTACTCGTAAAACGTTTTACGGAGGGACGTGAAACATGGGTAGACAGGACAAAACCCGCCTATTTCTAGGCGTTTCACGGAGTCAGAGGCTTTTGTGAGCAGGGGTCAAGCAAACGGTACTGATGTTTTCTCCCATCAATCCAGAACCTTCCTGCCCTTGTTGCCTCAATTCTCACCCCTTTCAGTGGCTAGAAACTGAAACACAACCAACAACCAACACCATGCAGACTCAATATGACGAACGGTATGCAGATCGAAAGCACAACCTAGCCAGAGACTCAGCAATCCTCGACGTGATCACCGAAGAGTACGGCTCCGACCTCCAGCAACTAAGCGACGGTCAGCGATGGAAACTTCTCTTTGAACTCGCCCAAGACGAGACCGATCGACATCTACCGATTCCCAGCGCGCTCGCTGCCTCCGTGAATCGCCTCTCATACAACGGTCGAATCAAATTACTTAAAGCGATCGCCGTTCATCTCGACGACGAATAAAAACACAAGAGGGGAAAGAGTGTCGCAAGCACCCTTCCCCCTTTTTTTGAATATGTCCATCCGTGTACACCCTTCCATGATGTGACCAACAAAACATCGTGGAATCTACCAACATCAGACTGTCAAGCCAATGATATCAAACTTTTCCAAGCATACTTCCAAGTCAGATGCTCTCGCTGACTTGGAGGCGACAACTCGTGCTCGCTTTGAGGACAGAGTTTTAGAATCGACCGCTCTCAACCTCACTTCTCCAGAGCTTGCCAGAAAAGAACTCGCTCAAATCGGCAGAAGCTACGACATTCCGCTCGAAGTCATGGAGCAGGTCGCTGAGGTCTTAATGAAAGACCGTTTAGGCGTAGACCTGGAAGAACGAGAGTTCACGAGGATGGTGGAAAGCATTCGTGAAATTGAAGCGATCGTCGATGCCGGGCTACGAGAATTCAAACTTGCCAAGCTCGCCAAGCGGCTCAAGATTCCGCAGTCTGCCATGATGAACAGCTATCACAAGGCACTAATCAACCAAGCTCCATTCGTTGCTTACGATATGGATCAGCTCGACGAGCTTTGTGTCCAAGTCAAAGAATGGATTATCAATGGCTGGATTCCCAAAGGCATCGTTCTCCTACTCCATGCTCTCGGTGGCACGGGCAAGTCCCTACTGATTTACGAGCTAATCGAGTGCATCGTCAAAGGGCAGCCGTGGAATGGCTACCCTGTAGCTCAAGGCAGAGTCCTAATCCTGCAATCCGATGAGCCGGTAATCGTCACTAGGGAACGCCTCAAAATTCGAGACCTGGAGAAATCTCATCCCGTGCAGCTCGTCCCCGGCTGGCAAGTCGAGAACATGCCGCGACTAGAAGCCTATCTGAAGCAATACCAGGACACTGGCGACCCGGTGAGATTCTGCATGATCGATTCAGTCACGGCCATCAATCGCAATACCCTAATCAGCGAGAATGACACGGAATACGCTCGTTTCATGCTGCAACTAAACGACTTAGGAGATCGCTACGGCTGCACCTTTGCCGTGGTTCACCACTCCAACTCCGACGGGCAATCACGCGGAACCAAAGCCCTCTACAACTCCGCCTCAGAAGTTTGGGGCATGGGTGTGACCGATGAGCAGAGCGGGGAACGCATCATTCGAGTGCAGAAAACCCGCATGGGACGGCCGCCAGGGCGCTATAAGTTCCAATTCGATGAGGAAACCTTCACCTTTGCCTACGTCGGTCAAGAAGGAGAAGAGAACGAAGAAACCGCTCACACCGAGAAGCGGATTGAGTTGTGGCTGAACGAAGACGGGAATTTCGGAGTTGGGTTTGAGGCAGAAGAGATCGCCCACTACCTGCAACTAAATAAGAACACCGTTCGCAAGGTTCTCAAGGAGATGTGGGCTAAAGGTTTAGTACTGCGGTGTCCAAAGGCACACAGCCGCGCAATGCTCTATCACTGTGGACCTATAACGATCGCGGATAAGGGTCGATCAGTACGCGATCAGTACGCGATCAGTAGCTCCAACGGAGGCCAAATGGACGTTTCAGCCTCTACTGATCGACTGATCGACCAAAACGCGAATTTTTCACTATCAGGAATTGCGAATTTGGCCGATCAGTCGATCAGTAGCACGATTCAAGAGGCAACCAACGGAGTAGATAAAAGGATCGTAGCTACTGATCGACCTACTGATCGACCTACTGATCGACTACTGATCGACCCCCCTGTTATTGACAATGACTTAACAGAAGTTAACGTTGGCGACATAGTAATTGCTACCAGTACGGCTACGTGGTTCCGGTATAAAAGTGATAAACTGCCCTACCGTGAAGTCAAGGATAAGAGCTTTGTTGAAATCAACACCTTGAGTGAGCCACTGTTCTTCGAGTTAATCGAACCCAGTAAGGTGCTGGAGATCAAGACCGATC
Source organism: Myxacorys californica WJT36-NPBG1 (assembly GCA_019359315.1). Classification (GTDB taxonomy): domain Bacteria; phylum Cyanobacteriota; class Cyanobacteriia; order Leptolyngbyales; family Leptolyngbyaceae; genus Myxacorys; species Myxacorys californica. The sequence continues at coordinate 151,788 of JAHHHO010000005.1, read as the reverse complement.
GCGTCAGAGTCAGGCATCAGAAGACAGGTAGAACGAGTGTCTTCTACCTCAAAGATGTCAGCGTGCTGGAGAAAGCCCATCATGACTAGCTGCCAAGAGTGGATCGATAAATTCCGTGAGGACTATCTACAGCGTGGTAGCAGCGAAACGACTTGGAAGACTGAGTATCAGAAGATTCTGAATCGTTTACCCGCGCAAGCAACGTTAACGGCAGCGCTGCTGCATCAAACGGTGATTGATACTCCGGTCAATACCAAAACTCGCAAGCGCTGCTGTATGGTCACAGGTGCGATCGCCCGGTTCGCAGGCATCCAGTACGACCCATCCCCCTATGCTGGCAAGTACTCACCCAAAGCAGTGCAGCCGCGTGATCTGCCCTCTGACACTGCGATCGCAGAAAACTATAGTCAACTGACGAATCTAGGATGGAAGTGGGTTTACGGCATGATTGCAACCTACGGCCTGCGTCCGCATGAAGTGTTTAGGCTCAACCTAGAGGAAATTCAGCGGGGGAATCCAATCGTCTTTGTGGGGGACAACACGAAGACGGGTTCGCGTTCGGTTTGGGCCTTTCATCCCGAATGGTTTACAGAGTTTCGGCTCTGGGATGTGCAGCTCCCCCGAATTAAGCTCAACCGGCCCAATATCGACGTGGGCCATTCAGCTACCAGTTACTTTCGTGGGTTTGGGCTACCGTTCCATCTCTACGACCTGCGACACTCCTATGCCATTCGAGCCACACTAACCTACGGCATGGATTACAAACTCGTAGCCAAGATGATGGGCCACAGCTACCAGGTGCATGAAGAGATTTATCACCGATGGCTGAATTTGGATGTGTTTCAGACGGCCTATGACGCGGCGATTAATCGAAGCGATCGCCCATTTCCACCGTCTGTAGATACTTCAAAAACCCAATAAAAAGAAGGCTAGAAATGAGATTCTACTCTCGCTTCTAGCCTTGCTTTTTGATATACCCCCAGGGGAATTCGAATCCCCGTCGCCTCCGTGAAAGGGAGGTGTCCTAGGCCTCTAGACGATGGGGGCTTGAAGACCAGCACCGTTTGCTCGACATTTATCAATGTAGCTGATGAAACTGTGACTGTCAACACTTTTAGCTACTTTTCTTTAACGAAACTAACGTCAGAATCTCTCCGAAGTCTCTCCGAAGATAGACCCAATAGCCAGACTTAGAAGTGTCCCCAAGTAGAAGCGCGACCTGTGGAAACCCAGTACGGTATGACACATAGGGTATCTTACCGCCCGCCATACGAAGCTTTTTGTTGTTTCCTATTGCGACCATGATCTCGATCGACCCCATAATGTTGCTGCATTCTTCTAAGCGCAATGGCAATGCGACTAGCCCCCAATCCTTTCAAACTTCCGTGGAGACACCTATTCACTCCGCAGAGCCTACTCACTCTGTAGAGCCTGCTCAAGGTAAGCCCGAAGTAGAATCAGTTGGTTCAAATGGTTCTCCGTGGCTTACGGCTTTGGCATACCCATTAGCGCGTTATCTGTTACTTCCTCTCTATTTTCGACGCATTGAGGTGTCAGGGCGAGAGAATGTTCCACGGACAGGACCTGTGATCTTAGCTCCGACTCATCGATCGCGCTGGGATGCATTTATGGTCCCCTATGCCGCTGGGCAAGACGTAACGGGGCGAACCTTGCGGTTTATGGTAACAGCCGACGAAATGAAAGGTCTGCAAGGATGGTTTATTCGCCGGCTAGGGGGATTTCCCGTTGATACGCAGCGTCCTACGATCGCGACGCTTCGCCATAGCCTAACCTTACTTCAACAAGGCGAAGCGCTCGTTATTTTCCCAGAAGGAAATATATTCCGAGAGTGCAAACCTCTTAAACCGGGTCTTGCCCGTCTAGCTTTACAAGCAGAAGCTAGTCAGCCCAACCTAGGCGTTCAAATTGTGCCGATCGATATCCAGTACAGCAAGCCTCTGGTTCCATGGCGTTCTGCCGTTAAAATTCGCGTTCATCCTCCAATTCCTGTAGCGAACTATAGTTCGGAGAATCCAAAGCAGAGCGCTAAGCGCTTGACACACGATTTAGAGCAAGTGTTCAAGTCGCTGTGTGGCTTGCTGCACCAGAAGGTTTATTAGATTAAATTGCACTATAAAATTGCACCGATGTATTGCAGCAGTTCCTTTAGAACCAAGCTTTGACTTTAATCAAGCTTTGAATGCTCGCGTATTTTTCAATAGGCGTCAATTCATGGCTCTCTACCCTCAAGTTATCCATCACTTGTGTCTGAATAACTTTGAATGTTCTCAATGTCATACTGCTGCAAAATTTTATTTGCTTTGCGAGTTAACGATTCGGTGCCGCTTACAACCACTAGATATTTTCCAGCATTCAGTCGATTGCGGTAGGGCAAAGCATCGCTGCTGCCTATAATTAGCCCGGTGCCACCGCCCACTAACACGCCACCTAACGCCCCTGACACGGCTCCCAAAAGACCTGCGATCGCAAGACTCCCGGTTTCTCCTGCCCAAGCAAAGGTATCGAGTCCAGTAATTGCGTTGAAGCTGGCTCCTCCTATAAAGCCAAAGGGAATGAGCCAACTTGCCATGAGCTTCACCTGCTTTAGAACTTGCTCGTTCGGATCAATCAAGCCAAATTCGTCGACGCTTTTATAGCCTTTGCCTAAGATGGCAATCTTATCGGTAGGCAGTCCTTCGCGCTCTAGGGTGGAGTAAGCTTCTTCGGCTTTGATGCGATCGCTTAATACCGCTACAAGATAATTCATTACTTCTATTGATAGATCTGCTTCTCATCAGATTAACAGGGTTTATGATGCGGAATTTAGGTCATGCCCTCACTTACAACGTAGAGAATTGTTGAACGAGGGAGTGTAGATCGCTCCTGGCTGATGATCGGGATTGATTTCAAGGATGAGGCTGACGCGATCTGAATCTCTCAACAAAGGTTGAAGAAACAGTTGGGGATGCAATGCTTTCCAGAAATACTCGACAAAATCATCAATTTCAGAGTCGATCATGCCAGCCTTGCCTTGATTGATCATCTTGTGTTCAGCGTGTTTGCGCCACTGTTTACTTAACTGATAGTTTGGAGAATAAAGAACAATCAGACGGTCTAAAAGATTCCACAACGGTAAGTAGTCACGTAATTGTTCATTCATATCACGCGCAAATTGGCGATCGCGTGCTGTCACAATTGGCGCGGGTGCAGCCTCAAACGAACTTGGATCAATTGGTGGCACACCCACAAACCAGCCTTCAAACAAGACGATATCTGCTTCTGTTACAAGGATTGGCGCTGTGCGATCGCCTGCTCCATTAAACGCTGACTTATCAAACTGAGGAATCGCAACCGGAAACTGGTTTTGCCGAAGCTGTTGTAGAACGCGCAACCCTAATTCAATATCATGGGTTCCGGGCGGTCCTCGACGAATCAGGCGCGGATCGTGCTGCTGGAGTTGGAGGCGATCGCGGTAAGGCAAATATAAATCATCGAGTGAAAAACTGATGGTTTGATGACCGAGGTGACGCAGAATTAGCGTCAGTAGTTTTGTAAGAGTGGTTTTGCCAACGCCTTGACCTCCTAAAAATCCTTGAATTAGTGGGCGAGATTGCTGGGGTTCCAGCAGAGTTGCGTGTTGTGCGAATCGCCAATCGCCAATTTGAAGACTCAACGGAAGCCATACGCTCCAAAGAGACTCAATTGGAAGCGGTGACAGTTTGAGATGTTCACAAAGCTGAACAAATTCAAAATAGACTGATTGAAGTAATTCCAGTCGTTGGATGATTGCGGCCTCAACCGTGTCAGGACTAATGTTGAATGCATTGGCACGGGATGGGTTTTGCCATTCTAAATCGATTAGCGCTGCGATCACTTCGGGATGATATAAAGCGCTAATCGTATTCTCGATGTTGATACCTTCAGCTAATCGTTGAAATAGTAACGCTATGTTCATTTATGGTTGAGCAATTTACTCTTTCAGTATTGGAAATATCACGTTGAAAATACTATCAAAATTAAGAAAAAGATAACTCATTCTTGTAAGCAACAGCGTTAGCTGGTAGCGAATTTTATAGTGGATGCAACCGATCTTCTCCGCTATCTATAGCATTTTCCAGTCTAGTGAGGCGTATTTATATACTAATTTAGTATGTTTATTTTATTCTCGATCAAGTGCAACCATACTCACTAGAGAGTGTTATGCACTTTTAGGATGCGCTAGAGTGGGAGGATGGAAAGGAAAGCATACCCGACGGATGTGAGTGATGAGGAATGGGCATTTGTCGCTCCCTATCTGACCTTAATGACCGAAGACGCCCCGCAACGAGAACACAGCTTGTGCGAAGTATTCAACGGACTGCGCTGGATCACTCGTTCCGGGAGTGCATGGCGGCTCATGCCGCATGACCTGCCGCCCTGGGCAGCCGTGTATCAGCAAGCGCAACGTTGGTAGAGAGCAGGCGTGAGGCAATCGTGGACGACCTAAGAGTGTTGTTGCGGCTTGCCGAAGGGCGAAGTGAACAGCCCACTGCGGTAATCCTCGATAGTCGCACCTTACAATCGACGCCTGAAAGTGGAGGACGGGCTGGATATGATGGCGGGAAACGTAAAAAAGGGAGTAAGGTTCATATTGCTGTGGATACACTGGGGTATCTGTTAGGGCTAGTGGTCACCCCCGCTAATGAGCAGGATCGTGCTCAAGTGCAAGAATTAGCGCAACAGGTGCAAGACATCACTGGCGAGAATGTAGAAATAGCCTTTGTAGACCAGGGTTATACGGGTGAACAAGCAGCACAAGATGCAACGGCGCAGGGCATTCAACTGCAAGTGGTGAAACTGCCAGAAGCGAAGAAGGGATTTGTGCTGCTGCCGCGTCGCTGGGTCGTGGAGCGCAGTTTTGCTTGAGCTGGGCGGTTCAGGCGACTGGCAAGAGACTATGAGCGATTAGGAGAAACTTTGGTCGGTTTTCATCTCGTCGCCTTTGCGCTTCTGATGCTCAGACAGTTTGTTGAGCTGTCAGCTCAAAGTTCATAACACCCTCTAGTCGCAATCCTCGCGAGCGTCGGCGGAATGCCTGCCAATGGCTGTAGTAGGGTTGAGACAGCGCTGATCGCTTGCAGTACAGATGAAAAGTCAGGTTTGGGAATGACCGCCTGAGTGGTTGGAATTCAAGCGATCGAGGCTTTAAGGTCGGTCAGTTGGCTCTGAATTGGGGAGAGGTCTACCTTTGGCGCACCGGTTGGAAGTCTGGAAATAGAACTCTTAAGGTCGGTCAGTTGGCTTTGAATTGGGGAGAGATCTACTTTCTGACCCGTGGCACTGGTGGGAAGCTTGGCAATGGAACTCTTAAGGTTGGTCAATTGCCCCTGAATTGGCCTTAAATCAACTTTCCCAGCCGTCGTAGGGATTCGAGCCACAGATGCTTTAAGGTCGGTCAATTGCCCCTGAATTGGGCTTAGATCGACCTTCTGACCGCTTGAAGTGCTGAGCTTATCAAGTTGGCTTTGAATCACCCCTAGCTTGCCGTCTAAGGGAGAAAGGTCTACTTTCTGCCCATTCTGGCTACCAGATCCGAGATTGCGGAGCTGCCCTTCAATGCGATCTAGTCTCAAATCTAATTCTGTGTAGTTGAATCATCGTAACGTTTCTTTAATTGCGGTTTGCTCGCGTGCTAGAACGGCGAGTCTATCATTCTGAATTTTCATCAAATCATAGGCCGCTTTGCTGTCTCTCCCCTGCTGATTCAAGGCTATAAGCTGCGTCTTTTGGGCCTCAATCGTCTTAAATATCTCGTTCGCTGAAAGCATATCGAACACCAGGCCGATGATCGGTAGCACCTTCAGAAGCGTTCCTGAAATTTTGCCCAAAACACGAACGGCTGGGATGACATCCTCTGCCATTTTGCCAACACTTCTAGAGGTGTCTGCGACACTGCCCAACGTTCGAGAAGCGGTACGCTCTAAGCCTCTCAAATCCCCTACAATTTTGCGTAAGTATTGCCCCGCAGAATCAACAGCTTTGTTGATGGGACGAAGCCAACCGGATAACACGCGATCTGCTGCTCTAAACCCGTCGTTTAACGTCCTGGACAGTGGTTTGAAGGCGATTTCATCGATCGACTTTGCAACTGGTTTTAGAATCAAATTATCAAACGTTTTAGTAATCGGTTCGATAATCCACTTCTTAAAGAAACTGTCTGGTTTTTGAACAAATTCCTTTACCTTTTGATCGTTGACTACATCTGTAACTGGCTTGATTTGATTTTCTAGATTTTTTCTGATTATGTCTAGGTTGTCCCCTACACCACTTTTCTTGTATATTTTCTCAAACGCTTTTTTAGTTGCCTCAAAATCACCCGTCATTCTCTGACGTATATTATCACTTAACTCTTGAAGCGTTAAGCCGTTATTCGACATGTATTTCTATCTCTATTCGCTTTAGGTGTCAATCTCTACATACACAAGTGAATCACTTTTTATCGTCACTAGTGACCTTTAGACAATTGTTTGCGCATTGGTCGCAGTCTACAAATATTCCTTGAGATTGTGATGAAAAACTAAGCTTAAATACCTCTTCGTATGTTTCTGCTACTATTTCTGCTACTATTAACTGCCATGTAGTATTGTTTACTTCTCCACCTAAATTGATTCTATTGCCGTTCTCATCCAGCACATACGATTCTAATATTTCCACTTCACCGTAAGTTTGACCGCTATAGATGGGCTGCGAATAGCTTTGAATAAATTCGATCTCTTCGTCGTAGTTCTCCTCATACGGTATCCACTGCTCTGTCACTTCGTCGTAGGTTTGCCCATAGGTGACACCTCTCACAAGTGTTGTCCACATGTAAGAGGTGATGCCGTTAGGATCGGTTCCCTGCAATTTGAGATAGGGGGCCGTGGGCGCACCGTAAGCTAAAAGCTCACCAATTAGCGGGTTTCCGTCACCATCCGTGTCTCTCCACTCTGTATTTGGCCCCCCTACCGCTTGGTTGTATTCCTTAATTCGATAGCGATAGAAAAAGCTGTAATAGTTGTATCTGCTGAGCTCGCCCCCCTGCTCAGGCTGGGCGATGAACACTTTGATCGGGGTGAAGATGGTCTTGTAGGTGTTCGGCAGCTCGAAATTTTGAGAAGTCCACGTCACCAGGGCCGCGTCTTGTCCCTGGCAACCTTGATAGACTAGCTGTTTTGCCATGCCTAGACCACACTATCAGGGTCAAATTCTGCGGGCGTTGTGTCGGCTGTGTAAACAGTCACACTGTAGTCGTGGCCTATCTTCTGAGTGTTGCCACGGGTCACAAAGGTTTTTCGTGGGGTTCCCACTTCGATCCCACTCTCTTCATCGGTGTCAGCCTGAGTGAAGACACGGGCCAGTTTGAGAATGGCCCCAAACACCTTATCTGGATCGCTCATACTGGCTGCATCATCTAGGCCAGCGCTGGCGAGGGCATCGAACGGAATTATTAGAACTGGGGCCGTGGGGGAAGCTGTGATCGATTGGGTTGAATCAATCACCGTTGCTGTCGAGCCAAAGTAGGACGTGATCACGGGTTGGGTCATTTTCGGTAGCTACTGGTAAACAGATGTATCAAGAGTAGCCGCACACTGAAAAATTGGATCACCTGATTGAGCCCTCACAAGCCTCGACGCCGATCGCGCTGCAAATCCCAAAGCGCTTTGTCGCAACACCACTTCAGTGATTTTTTGGGGTGTTGTGACTGAATATGCTTGATCAGCCGATTGGCTGTCTTAGTATTACCGCATAACCTCACCAGTTCTGAGTGCTCGTCACCATGAGCTGTTGAATGTGTCGGAAAGAAAATGGCGGCGAGTAGGCAGTAGAGAAAGAGTAATCCAATCAGAACGAGGCAGATGGCAAGGAACGTTTTGAGCCATCCGACCGACCAAAGGAGGAGAAGCAAATGCAACAGATTAATGACGGTAGACATGGGAATCCTAGCAACATTAGATATCAAAGCCCTTCCGTTTCCAGAAAGGGCTTTTACTAAAATTCCCTCTACAGGCGATGACGCAATCTCACACGCCGAAAGTCTTGATTAGTACGCATGACTCATAGCCCAAATTACGCTTTAGGAATGCACTCGAAAGAAAAATCGCGGTTTTGGTCTTGCTAGAATTTTGACTATTGGAGGAGTTGAAAACTCGATCGCATGGGCTTCCGCCCCTGTATGCCGATGTTTTTCTACTGCCTCATTCGGCAACTTGTGCAGAACTGGTCGATCGCATCACGTCTCTGTCGCAGGAGCAGGTGGCGATCGCTTGGCTTAGTTGTGCTGGTCGGTTTGATCACACTCGAACTGCGAGCTTGAGGCGACCCGTACTTGAGATAGAACTGATTTTGAAACAGTTGATGAGGATCATACTTGCGTTTGAATTGGAAAAACTCTCGCCCTTGCGGATAAGCACGATCAAACTGCTCAGGTGTCGCATGAAGTCGATACGGTAGATAGTAGCGTCCTCCAACTGCCAGTGCTGCCTCAATCAGTTCTTGAGTCATCGCTTGCATTTTCGCATCTTCGGCTGGAGTCCGAGCTTGATGAAATAGCATTACTAGCCCAAACACTTCTCGATCGGCGTAGCGCAAAAAGCTATCGGAATCAGGATGCACATTCCGAATCGTCACATTCAGCAAATCAGCTTGGCATGCCGGAATAATCTGACGACACTGCTCTAGAAATTGCTCTAGCGATTCTGGTGGAATGAAATACTCGTGTAGGATCTCTGTCTTTGCCTGCTGATGATTCTCGAACAGTGTAGACGGACGGTTGAGGATTTGATTGCGAGAAACTTCTGTCCCGGCTTCTCCACCGCTCATTTTCTCCAGTTGCCAGCGCAGCGACTTTCCATAGTCACTGCCCACGCTGCCGCGAAACACAGTACGGGAAAGTCCCGGTTCTGAGGAAGTTGTGAGGGATGCTTGGGGTGCAGTCGGAACCGAATCGTAAACCGTCAAAATCGCTTCTTGTAAAAAGTTTTCGGGGGCGATTGACAACCTTCCATACGCCATTCCGGTTTGAGTCGGAACCTTGCTGCGATATGTCTCGACATAAACTCGGCTCGGAATAACCGTACGGTGTGCGATATACGATTGATTTGGCACCACTTTGAGATTGACCTCAAGCACAATGCCAAAGAGTCCATAGCCACCTAAGACAAGAGAAAAGAGTTCTGCGTTTTCTTGCCTAGAGCAATGAACGACTGTGCCATCTGCCAGCATTAACTGGAAACTTTCAACGGTGCTAGCAAACGGGGGATGATCGTGCTGCCATCCATGCGCATTGGCGCTCATGGTGCCGCCGATCGAGAAATCATTGTTCGACTGCATCACGGTAACCGAGAAGCCGTGTTGATTCAAGTAAGGAATGACGGCTGCCCAAGTTGCGCCAGACTGCACCGTTAGAATTCCGGTGGTCGGATTCAATCGCATTTGATTGAACTCGGTCATATCCAGTGCGATGCCATTGGAATAAATCGTTTGACCGCCCATGGTGTGACGTGAACCAGAAGTCATTACCTTCTTGCCTTGCGATTTTGCATCCTTCAACGCCTGTCGTAGTTGCAATTTTGCGATCGCAGAATCGCTCGAAATCTTGACCATCATCATGCGGGTTTGATTCAGTCGGCTGGCATCATCGACGAAGTCTGAGGGCAAGGGAACTCTTTCATCTTGGTCATTCTGAGCAGTTTGTACCAAATGCAGGACAGGTCGAGCTGCAATGCTTGAAAGAATCGTAATCCCGGCTAGCAGAATGGATAGGATAATTTTAATTTGAAAGCGAATTGGACGAAGAAGTTGACGTGACATGAAGATCATCAGAGGTGGCTTGATTGATGGATACTCCTGACAACTCATGCTGCACGGGGAGCATGTGGCGCTTCTTCTTCTGCCCACTCGTAAGGAATGAGGACAACTCTAAGGATCATGAATTAAATAAAGGGCAATTTTGAGGTTTGGCAGTATAGTTCCATTGAGACAAGTCCTCGTCGAAGCAACCCAATCTGGCGGTTCTCATAAGCCCAAGTTAGGCTTTAGGAATGCACTCGAAAGAAAAATTGCGGGTTTGGGTCTTGCTAGAATTTTGAAGAAGTTGATTACTACGATACGGGTTCACATTGAAGCAGAAACGGTCAAAGTTCTTGCTCTTAGCCTTACTCAATGCTCTGGCTGATTTTGATGGAGAGCTATCCCAAGAGGCGATCGCGCTATTGGAGGAGTTGAAAACACGATCGCATGGGCTTCCACCCCTGTATGCCGATGTTTTTCTACTGCCTCATTCGGCAACCTGTGCAGAACTGGTCGATCGCATCACGTCTCTGTCTCAGGAGCAGGTGGCGATCGCCAGTTATGCGTTTCAAATTTTTCGCTACTATGAACAGATTTTGAGAGCGAGTCCTAGTGATGGGTCGCCGGAACAGAAGGCAGCTTACGAGTCCCAGGTAGAGCGAATTCGCCTTTCGGTGGCTCGAACGAAAGCAGCGTTGGCGGAATCCTTTGGGTAAGGGTGGAAGAAACACTACAATGAACGGCTAGCACCCTCAGGAAACAATAATTGCTATGTCTTCTCTTAACCGTCAGCAATCCGATCGCCTTGAGCAATACAGCAACGGGGTTGAACAACTGTTAGCTGAGGTGGATGAAGCAGGAGCGGAGGAGATTTTGGATGAACTCTACATGCTCATCACTAAAGTATTTGAGCAGTTTCCTCAGCTAGATAAGGACGAGGATTGAGGTTAAGACAGGTCTGTACTACCACAGGGTGATAGAAGACTTTACTCCGTAGACCTCACTTGCCTATAAGGAGAGACTCAATCTATTGGCAACTAAGCCAACTTAGAGAGGAGCTTTTGGTAACTTAATGACAAAGCTTGTCCCTTTGCCCTCCGCACTTTCGATCGTAATTGTCCCTTGATGCGCCTCAATGATACTCTTTGCTAAAAATAGTCCTAATCCCCATCCCGTCTGGTCCTCAGCAGCGATGGTTCGACGAAATTGTTGAAATAGGATTGATTGAGCGTCTAGGGCAATCGGATCGCCTTCATTATGAACAGTTAGGCTGACTTGCGTTGAAGTTTGCTGGAGCGTAAGTGTAATCGGCGTGTCAGGCGCACCATATTTCACAGCATTAATGGCTAAGTTCTCAATCACCCGCCGTATTTCTTTATGGCTGCAATAACTCTTGATACCAGAACCAGAAACCACGACAAACCGCTTTCCATAAGCGAAGCTCAAATCCTCCACTACGTCCTGGACTAGCTTCTCTAAATCGCATTCTTCAAATTTAAGCTTCAAGCTCTGCCCTGTCCGCAGCCGGCTCGCATCGAGCAGATTTTGAATCATCGAATCTAGTCGATCGACCGCACTGAGCATCTTCGTTGCCACATCAGCGTGAGTATCTCCTCGTTCAAGCCGTCGCAGAGTCAGTTGAATTCCCATTTTTATGACATTAATGGGATTTCTGAGATCATGAGTTATCGTCACCATAAGTAGCTCTTGAATATCTTGCAGCGTTCGGGAGAACTGAGTGGCAGCGTCATTAACGGCTTGCTCAATGGAGCCGATAATAATGTCTCGATCCTGCACTTCCAAAGGTGCTTCTTCCTCTAAAACTTGAAAGATGACTTGACGGAGGATGTGATACTCAAAAATGAGTTGATTCATGGAGTAGTCCGCATACCCCGCCCGTTCATGCCCATGCAGCTTGCCAATTCGCCTGCTTTCTACCTCGTCGGCTGCGATTCGGGCAGATGTCCTGTTAATCTTGTTTGAAAGTTCATCTGCCAGTTGGCCTAAGTACAGAGGTAGCGAATCTTGCAAGACAAGAGAGGACTGATGCATTGATGCACCGACTTCATCACGTGCCCGCTCTTCCCACATCTGCATGATTCTTTGAGCATTTTGCTTAAGACGCTCAGAGGCTTGGTTAGACATCGTTTTGATTTTCGGTATGAGTGGCAGTGGAAGCGCATTTCTAAAGCGTGGGTTTGAGCGGTGTTTCCGTGCGATGCACAATGCGCATACCAGAATAAGCCGAAAGCAAGATGCAGAAACGATTTTGAGTATCAATATTCTACAGGCATTGCGTCAGATGATGCCAATCATCCAAATTTTCATTCCTTAGAAACTTGGGAGGGAAGCGGTGTCTAAATTAGTCTATTCAGAACGCCTGCAAATGCTACTTGAGGACTGCGATCGCTACCGAGTGAATCGCAAGCCAAGCCTCCTGCAGAGCCCCAACCAGATCAGCCATGAGATTTTCACCAGAACTGAAAAGACAATTGCGGGAGGCAATGCTTTCGTATATGGCTAAAAAAGCCGAAGCAGAGGCGCAATCCCCGGCAGAATCCAGCGGTCGTCGCTTGCTAGATTTGCTGAGGTAACAGACCTCAATGCAACCGCAATCAAAGGCGATTACAGCCCCAAGCGTTCAACCCCGCGAGATTTATCAACCCAAGGTCGGACTAGAGCCACGATCGCTGATGACAGAATCTGAAAGCTCATAGCATAGAGTTGAATCTATGGTCGTGGCTTCGAATTCCCCTGGGGGTATATCAAGCATGAGGCTAGAAATGAGAGTCAAATCTCATTTCTAGCCTTTTTGTTTAGTCAGGATTTGAAGCGCCTACAGATGGTGGAAGTGGGCGATTGCTCCGGTTGATCGCCGCGTCATAGGCGTTCTGAAACACATCCATATTCAGCCATCGGTGATAGATATTCTCATGCACTTGGTAGCTGTGGCCCATCATCTTCGCCACAAGCTTGTAATCCATGCCGTAGGTGAGCGTGGCGCGAATGGCGTAGGCATGTCGCAGATCATAGAGATGGAAGGGCAGACCGAACCCGCGAAAGTAGCTTGTGGCTGAATGCCCAACGTTGATGTTGGGACGATTCAGCTTGATGGGTGGAATCTGCACATCCCAGAGCCGGAACTGACCCACCCACTCAGGATGAAATGCCCAGACCGGACGCGAACCCGTTTTAGTGTTATCTCCTACGAAGACGATTGGATTCCCGTTCTGAATTTCCTCTAGGTTGAGTCGGAACACCTCATGGGGACGTAAACCATACGTGGCAATCATTCCATAAACCCACTTCCACCCAAGGTTAATCAAGCGATCGTGGTTCTCTGCAATTACAGCATCAGAGGGCAAATCACGCGGCTGCACGGCTTTCGGTGAGTACTTGCCTGCATAGGGAGAGGGGTCGTAGTCAATGCCTGCGAACCGCGCGATCGCACCTGTGACCATGCAGCATCGCTTGCGAGTTTTGGTATTGACCGGAGTTTCTAACACCGTCTGATGCAGCAACGACGCTTACAGCGTCGCTTGCGCGGGTAAACGGTTGAGAATCTTCTGATAGTCAGTCTTCCAGGTCGTTTCACTACTACCGCGCTGTAGATAGTCCTCACGAAATTTATCGATCCACTCTTGGCAGCTAGTCATGATGGGCTTTCTCCAGCACGCTCACATCTTTAAGATAGAAAACACTTGTTCTACCTGTTTTCTGGTGCCTCACCCTGACGCGATCAGTCTTAATCTCTAGCACCTTACTGGGTTCAATCAATTCAAAGAACAGTGGCTCGCTCAAGGTGTTGATTTCGACAAAGCTCTTATCCTCGATTTCACGTAGGGAAGCTTGTCACTTTTATACCAAAACCACGTAGCCGTACTGGTAGCAATTACTATGTCACCAACGTTAACTTCTGTTAAGCCATTGTCAATAACAGGGGGGTCGATCAGTAGGTGATCAGTAGGTCGATCAGTAGCTGTGATCCTTTTATCCCTCTTTCATCACTCTCGCTGAAGTGAACTCTGAAACCTAGCTCCAGTGCGAGTTTCCTATTTTGACGGCTCGAAGATGACAAAAGAGCAAAACGCAGGTGCAGCAAAGCTTTCAGCTTTTGCTCCTACCAAAGTGATGAAAGAGGGATATGGCTGTGGACAGGTTAGGTCAGTTGTTAGCTCTGCACGTTACCCCAGCGAACGAGCAAGACCGAGCGCAAGTTGAAGTCTTAGCACAACAAGTGCAGCAAATGACTGGAGAATCGGTAGAAGTTGCCTTTGTGGATCAAGGCTACACCGGAACACCAGTGGCTCAAGCTGCCGAGGAACAGGGGATTCGATTGGAAGTCGTGAAACTGCCCGAAGCCCGCAAAGGGTTTGTGCTACTTCCGCGTCGGTGGGTGGTCGAGCGGAGTTTTGGTTGGATGTCACGTTTCCGGCGATTAGCACGAGATTATGAGCGATTAGCAGAAACGTTAGTGGGCTTTCACCTGATTGCGTTTGTCATGCTGATGGTCAGGCAGTATGTCAGTATCGGATTCAAAAGTGCATAACACCCTCTAGAGAAACTGAACTTAACGCTCAAAAAAAACGCTTCATCCCGACGAAAAAGAAACTGAGCGAGTACAAACTGAACGCGTCGAATTTTGGCAACTGGTTCAAAGATTTCTCGCTCAAGACTTGATCTTCATTGACGAATCTGGCGTGGACTTAGCCTTGACCCGACTCCGGGCGCGTGCACCGAAAGGACGACGAGCCCACGGCAAGCGTCCTAGCAAGCGAGGGAGACGAGTCTCGATGCTCAGTGCGATTAGTTTGGGAAAGGTTCTTACTTATTGCAATCTGCTGGGTTCAACCGATGGTCTCACCTTTGAAGCCTTCATTTCCCAGAAACTCGTTCCTCAGTTGTGGAAAGGAGCCTGTGTCATTATGGATAACTGCTCCATTCATCTCGGTGAAGAGGTGAGAAAGTTGATTGAGGATGCAGGAGCCAAGCTGATTTTCCTACCGCCTTACTCGCCAGACTTTTCGCCTATTGAAAATTGCTTTTCAAAGATTAAGAGCATTTTGCGTCCGATTGGGGCACGGAGTTATCCAGAGCTTGCCAAAGCCATTGATGACCCTTTCTCCCAAGTGTCACTGAGCGATCTCAGGAATTGGTTCGCTCAGTGCTGTTACTGCGCCTCACTAGAATGAAAAACGCTGTATCACGTCTAGAGAGGTCTCCAATTTCTTCAAAAAAATTAGAGATCTAAATATGCTATTGAATAATGCGAGATGATTGCTCAGCGCAATAGAATTGGTCAAACAAAAGGGGCGCTATTTGCGCCCCTAAATCAATTCAATCCAGCAAACTTAACTATTTCGTAGAAGCTGCAAGTTCATCTTGAATTTTGCTCTTAGCAGCCTTAAATTGAGTTGCTAATTGCTCGCTTTCAGCACTGCTGAAGTTATCCCGGATCGCAGCAAAGTAGGTGCTTTCTTCTTGGCGCACATGATCCATCACAATGTCACGCAAACGGCGCACAGCATTGAGGAATTCTTCAGAGGAAGGATTCAATCCACGAATCTCATCCATGATGACCTTCATCTCAGCTTGCTCGTCGTACAATTCCTTCAGGTCGCCTTCAGGATATCTGCCTCGAACCGCCGGATAAGCTACTTCCTCTTCAGCACGGGCATGAGCCGTTAGATCCTTGAAGATCTGACCGAAGTATTCTTGGCGCTTTTGCGGATCGGTGGTTTGCTCAACTTCTCCAAACAAGATGTTCACCTTCTGGTGATCCATCCGAATGACATCTTGCAGGTTCATGTCAGACTTGTCAGTGTTGTGAGTAACAACGCTACCTGCAACTCCCGTCAGTGCAGCAACAGCGTCTTGTACCCGCGACCACAGACCTTGATCTGCATCCATGCCAGTCAATTCACGCACGCCCAGATTTTCTAGCACGCCCTTGAGTTGCTCTTGGTGAGCGCGGTTCTCGAAGTTAACAGTGTTGAGCGGTGTGATAGCGGCCTCGATGTCTGCTCCAACTTTTTGAGCCGCTTTGTGAATCACGATCCCCGTCATTGTCTGTTCATGCTTCAGCAATTCATGCTGGAACACTTTCTCGTACACTGTCAATTCAGAGCCAGACATGAGCTTATCAATTGCCTGAATCATCTGAGTAACGGTTTCTTTAGGCTCTGACTTTACGCCGTACTGAACAATTACTGTGTCCAAGACACCCAGATTCTTCTGGTCGTCTCTCAGCATGTCCTGAAAGCGCTTAGCAATTTCAGAATCTGTTATTGCCGGAATAAGTTTTTGTTCGTTGGCAATAATTAGTTCTTGGATTGCTTTTAAATCGGCGAGCTTTGTAGCGATCGCCATGCGCTTTGTATCGTCAATTGTCATTACCATTTCGTATTCTCCAATTCTTGAATAGTCTGGATCGGCATCCTACACCACAAGGTTCGCGTAGGATTGGCTACAATTCATCTTTCGGATGGTTGACCTTGAAGAGAGTAAAAACGCCCAATGATCAGACTCTGGGTATAAGGAAAAGGGAAGATCGAGGCCCAGCAGGAAAGGTGAAGTAAAGCTCAGTACGTTCTGCTCAGCACGTAAGGTCTTTCAAATCTTCAAGCATTGCAGCTAACACAGAAACACAATCCACTGCTGAAGCGATCCAAGCATTGGCTGAAGATTTGGTGCTATGACGACTATCGATTATGGTTTTGCCGCGTGTCCATCGGCCTTCAGTTTCAATGTCCACCTGAGCGCGACGAAACGTGAGGGTTTCTGGATAAAACAAATAGGCAAGCGTTGCCGCATCGTGCACCAGAAATCCTTGGGCTCCTCGCGTCTCGCGATAGGTCAATGATGTTCGAGTCATGAAATCGCAAAGAGCAACAATAAAGTGTGTGAGTGGCGATGAGTGTAATGATTTCGGAGTCGCGTTCTTCCAAGGATACTGAAGTTGGGCTGCCATTTCAGGCGTAAAGATTAACTGATGAGTCACATCGAGCGGAATGACCACCAGATCGTCTCGGCTAGCAAACACGATTTGCGCGGCTTCTGGATCGAAAGCAATGTTAAATTCTGCCTGTGACGTAACATTGCCGTGGGTTTGAAACGCACCACCCATGATGACGATTTCCTTGGCACGTTTTAGAATACCGGGTGATTTTTTCTCAGCCGAGGCAAGATTCGTAAGCGGCGCGATCGCCACGATCGTAATTTCTCCCGGCATCGCTTGCAGTGTTTCAATCAAAATATCGTCTGAGTCTCGTGCTGTAGCAAACGATCGCCCAGCGGCAGGAAGCGTGTGAGACAGGTTTCCCATGCCGTCTGCTCCATGAATGTAAGCTGCATCCGCAATGTCTTCTACCGCTCGGCGCACTCCTCGTCCGACTTCTACCGCATCGAAGCCACCCAAGTGCAAAAGCTGAGCCGCGCTTTGAAAGGTTTGCTGAGCGCTGACATTGCCCTCGGCAGTTGTAATGGCAGTGATTTCGGCTAACCCTCGTTTGGCTAAGCTTTGCAACCAAAGTAATGCAAAAGCATCATCGCCTCCAGGATCGGTATCGACAACGATTTTGCGAATAGAAAGGTGGCGATTCATAAGCAAGATTTAACTGACTGAAGCAAAGCTAAAGTGATATTAAGTCCCAGCCGCCTCTTTAATCTAATTCCTAACCCTAAATTCCTATGAGCGCGATCGTATTTGGCAGCATCAACATGGATCTCGTGACCCGGACTCCTCGCCTGCCCGTTGCTGGCGAAACGTTGACCGGACATTCGTTTGAAACGATATCGGGAGGCAAAGGAGCCAATCAAGCCGTTGCGGTGGCTCGATTGGGCGTGGCGACCGAGTTAATTGGACGAGTGGGAAATGATCCGTTTGGGCAGGACTTATTGGCTGGATTAATGGCCAATGGGGTCGGGTGCGATCGCGTCTTGGTCGATGCGTCGATTGGTTCTGGTGTGGCCACGATCGCGGTTGATGATACCAGCGAAAACAACATTATTGTCGTTCCTGGTGCGAATGGGCGAGTCGGGCGGGCTGACCTAGAGCGATTGCAGGAGGTTTTGCCACAGGCACAGGTACTCCTGTTACAGCTTGAAATTCCGTTAGAAGCCGTCGTGGCGGCGGCTCAAGCTGCAAAACAGGCAGGGGTGACGGTTATTCTCGATCCGGCTCCGGCTCAAACGATACCAATGGAACTGTATTCGTGGGTTGATGTCATGACGCCAAACCAAGTAGAAGCTAGTCAACTCGTCGGATTTACGGTAGATGATCAAGAGAGTGCAATGCGAGCCGCAACGCTAATTCACCAGCGCGGGGTTGCAACCGTGATCATAAAACTAGGTAAATTGGGTGCATTCTGTTTAACCGAAAATGAAACCTTTTTGACTCCTAGTTTTCCGGTCAAAGCAGTAGATACTGTTGCGGCTGGAGACGCGTTTAATGGAGGTTTGGCAGCGGGTTTAGCCGCAGGTTTACCACTCCAGAAAGCAACGATCCAAGCGTCTGCGATCGCGGCTTTATCGGTGACTAAAGCTGGAGCGCAAGCGTCTTTGCCGACTCGCGAAGAACTCACGACATTTCTATCGGCACACGGCAATTAGACCTTGATGAATTAATCTCAAAGAGTCGTTGATGCTCTAGATCCGCATGATTCGGTTCACTCGCTGGCAACTGCTGCGATCCTTCCTTGCTGTTCTGCTTATTTTGATCTCGTGGGCAGGCATTGCCGCTGCTCAAACCGGACTCACCATCCGTTTTTTTGAACGGGAAACGGTTCCGTTGCTATACATTGCGCCAAAACAAGCCCAAGCTGCACCCGGCGTTTTGGTTGCCCACGGCTTTGCAGGCTCGAAACAATTGATGTTGGGCTATGGGTATGTATTGGCGCGAGCAGGCTATGCCGTTATGCTGTGGGATTTTGATGGGCATGGAGCCAATCCGAACCCGTTGGGAGGAGTTGATGGTAACGCCCTTCAGAAGAATCTTCAGGTGGCGTTGCGATCGCTCACGGAGCAACCCGGAGTCGATGCGAGTCGTTTAGCACTGCTGGGGCATTCGATGGGCGGATCAGCCGTTCTTTCAGCAGGAGTGAATGACGTAAATCGGTTTGCGGCGACGATCGCGGTGTCTTCTGCGGGGGGAAGCATGACGCCGCAAGCACCTCGCAATCTGCAATTGCAGGTTGGCACTTGGGAAGGACGGCTGATTCCGTATGCTGAGAGAGCGCTGGCTCAAGCAGGAGGAGCGAATTCGCAGTTCGAGCAAGGCAGGGCGCGAGAGCTAATCGTTGTGCCAAGCGTTGAACACATCACGATTTTGTTTAATGGAGGCAGCCATCAAGCGGCGTTGAAGTGGCTAGATGCCTCGTTTAATCGACAATCTACAAGTCACTATGTCGATCGCCGTATGATTTGGTACTTTTTACATTTATTTGGGTGGCTATTGGCGTTGGGTGTGATTGCACCGAAATTTGCAGCATCAACCTTAACCGATTCACTAATCACCGATTCACCAACCAAAGTACCGACCAAAGTTCCAATTATCAGAAGTGCGATCGGGCTGATTGGCTCAGCGATCGCAGCCGTCGGAGGACTGTTGTTACTCAATTCTTCCGTTCAACTGCAATCCTTAGGAGGAGTGCAAGTTGGCGGCGCGGTAGGCGTTTGGTTTTTGATTGCAGGACTCGTGTGGTTATTGGCTCTCGGTCGATTTCCCCGTCCGACTCTGCGAACAGTCGGAATTGGGCTTGCTGTGTTTGCGCTGCTTTGGATTGCGTTTGGGCTGATGGCCCAATTCGTCTGGCTTCAGTGGTGGCTGATTTTACCCCGATTGAAAGTTTGGTTGCCGATTGCGATCGCGTGTTTCCCGTGGTTTCTCGCGTCTGGCATTGTTCAACAAGATATCCGTACTAAAAGCCGTTTCCTGTGGTGGTTAGGACAAAGCTTGGTACTGATTGGCGGATTTATTCTAGTGATTTCTGTAGTACCCAAATTAGGATTTATGTTTCTACTATTGCCACTGTTTCCAGTGTTAATAGGATTGTTATCGTTTGTTGAATCACTGTTAAATGAAGCGTGGATTTATGCGATCGCGAGTTCGCTATTGTTTGCATGGTTGCTGGCCGCCGGGTTTCCACTGTCTGCGGCTTAAACTACCAACACTGAGCCATCAAAATCTAGGCTAAAATTAGATTATCGGTTAAAAGTTCATGCCTTCGAGCTTTTCACTCTAAAGTATTGCCACTAGGACTAGGCTCTGAATTCCCCTCCTTGTGCCGTTAGTTAACACTATTGGCTTAGGAGACTATTTTGTTGCAGAATTTCGGTCCATCTAAGAATCAACTGCTCGCCGCCTTACCCGACGAGGAATATCAGCGTATTCTGCCACATTTAGAAGTTGTTGATCTACCTCTAAAGAAAACTCTCTATCACCCTGGTGACAAGATCGACTATGTCTATTTCCCTAACCAAGGGATCATTTCATTAGTCACGATTCTAGAAGACGGAGCGAGTATTGAAGTCGGGATCATCGGAAACGAAGGCGTGCTAGGCGTTGAGGTGTTTTTAGGCGACCCGATCGCGCAATACGAAATGGTCGTTCAGTCCCCCGATAGTGGGATCCGCATGGCAGCAGCACCCTTTAAGGCAGAGTTTGAGCGAGGAGGACCGCTGCAACGCCTGCTGCTAAGGTACATGCAGACTCTATTTTTTCAGGTAGCACAGGGGGCAGCCTGCTTCCGCCGCCATAGCATTGAAGAACGGTTAGCGCGGTGGCTGCTGATGGTCAGCGATCGCATCAATTCTAATGACCTCCCGCTCACTCAAGAATTTATTTCTCATATGCTCGGCACCCGGAGGGCAGGTGTGACGATCGCGGCGGGAACACTGCAACAGGCAGGACTCATTCGCTATCACCGAGGCAACATTACTATAGTGGATCGCGAACATTTAGAAGAAGCGTCCTGTGAGTGTTATCGAATGATTAAAGCGATGACTGAGCGATCGCTGCCCATTCAGTACAAGTAGATGCATAACTTTGACCTTTTGTCTACAGCGCGTACTAAATCGTACCGACACTAAGGGAGATGAGCATTACAGTTATGAATAGGCTATTCCACTCTGAAACGCATAAAAACCTATAATACGAAAGCTGGAACTCCAACAAAAAAGCTTTCGACCATAAACAACAAAATCAGAGAAATAGCAGAGACGGGTGGCAATGCCGCCCGTCTCTTTTAGCAAGTAACTAAGATTTGTTCTACAGGACTTAGGCATGAGCAACGAGAAACTTCGCGTAAGTTCTGCTCTGTCGCGATCGCGACACAAATGTTGCCTCGGTTGAGAAGCCGTTTCAACGGTACTGCCTATAGTCTGTCAAGAAGAAAAACGCGCCCCGCAGAATCCACTCGACAAACTACTAGCTGTCGCCATCAAACTCTTGCTAACGCTGAAAGCCTTTAGCAGATTTCTTATCGCTCTTCTCTTTCGCTTTTGTTTTGCTCACCTCAGCTAATGCTTCTTG
The DNA here is from genome assembly GCA_019359315.1 of Myxacorys californica WJT36-NPBG1. Classification (GTDB taxonomy): domain Bacteria; phylum Cyanobacteriota; class Cyanobacteriia; order Leptolyngbyales; family Leptolyngbyaceae; genus Myxacorys; species Myxacorys californica. Next base: position 130,451 of record JAHHHO010000005.1, on the reverse strand, counting down.
AAACAAATTATGCAGATGGAGCGGAACGCTGGCAATTTCGGGCAGTTCAGGTTCTAGAGGCTTTTGGTGCGATCGCAGCAGATCATCCAAATCTCGCCCAAGCTCAAAGTCGGGTTGCTGCAAGAATTCGCGTAACACTGTTTCTAATTGGGTCGGGTAATCTTTCGCTAATTGCTTCCAGACATACGTATTGATTTCAGGACTTTCAAGATACTTGCGAATCAGTTTGTCTGACCCTTTCATCGTCTTCCAATCGTCGGATTTGAGCAGATCAATAAACTGCTGATGATTCGGCAAAATCATTTGCCCCCAGCGAGGATGCGCCAAAATCGTGACTTCCTCTGCTTTCTTCAGTTCGGGAGGCAATTCGATCTGAGGCGTCACCATTTTCGCCGCCGCTTTGTCGGTCATCATTTTGGCGGCAGTGTCTGCATCCATTCCCATCGCTTCTGCCATTTCTGCGATTTCTTCATCGCTGACGCCTGCTTCTTGCGCCAGTTCAGTCATCGATTTGTTGCGATCGACGCCTGCTTCATCGAGTCGCCGTTCTGTCAGAAAATCTTGAAACTCAGGAATCTTTTTACTCAGTTGATAGCCCGGTAAGCTCACTTCTGCACCACCAAAAAAGTCGAGAAAATCTTGGTGATAGCGTTCCACCGATTTCCACGCTTCTTCTAACAACTCTGGAGCGTCGCCGTAAAGTTCGGATTTGTAGTTCTGTTTAAAGTTACCGATCGCAACCGCTAACTTTGGCTTTCCTAAACTACCCAACTGAACGTATGGACTAAAGAACATCCACGCGTCTTCTGTCACCGGTGCAATCCGGCTCAGCAGAATTTCTCCTGGCTTTAACCGTGCCATTGCTTCTAGCGTTGCTTCATCGGTTGGCTTGACGACATAGGTATTTGTCGTGAGCCAATTCATTAGCTTAAAGCCATCGGGTAGAATGTGCTGAATTACAAATAGTCCAGCAAAATTGCGCTTCCAGCCGAGAACAAGCGCGCGATCGCTCTCCGACAATTCCGATTCGTTAACAAACAACTCTAGCGGTGTCTGATCGCCAACCTGGCCCTGACCGAGAAACGAATCGACCGCCAGATCGCGCTGCTTGCGATCTTTGGACTGAGATTTGGATAACTGCTCAGCGACAAATGCCTCTAAAGCGGTTGCTAACTCTCCTTCCGCGTCATACACAAAATCGACTAATGCTTGCTTTAGCTCCTGCGATCGCTTTAAACGTTGATCCACGCGCTCATCCTCTTTTTGTTCTTCGACACGATAGGGCTCACTTTAGCGAAAGGTAAGCCCCTTACGATAGATTTCGATATTAGTTAGAAAATCAATTAAAAATTTGTCGCAATCGCTGCAACGCAGATTCGATTTGCTCTAATTCTGCGGCATCGAGTTGGTCAAATCGCTCCTTCAGATAGCTGATATGAGCCGGAAACACGTCTTGAAAGACCTGCTCGCCCTCAGGCGTCAACACAATGAGAAAGCAGCGCCGATTTTCTGGCGGCACTTCTCGACGGACTAACCCTTTTTGTTCTAAGCGATCAATAATGCCGGTCAACGTTCCTTTTGTAACCAAGGTTCGCTCTGCCAATTGATGCATGAACATGCCCGAGGTGTTTCCCAATGTACACAGCACATCAAACTGAGGCGGCGTTAATCCGAGTTCACGAATATGCGGCTCATCGTAAGCACAAAAGGCTTGATAGGTGGTAGTTAGCGATCGCAGCGTTTTCATAAAAGGCTGTTTCGCGGCGCTTTGAGGATTTAGTTTGGCTAGTTTTTCTGATGTTATTGATTTTTTCGACATTTACGTTTTTCTAAATTCGTCTTTCTAGTATTGCATATCAAACAGTCCTAGTTAAAACTATTGGTTTCAAACTGCTCGAACCTTGTAAACTGTAGCTTGAGGACGAGATTAGGTAAAACCCAGATAAGTAAAACTCAGAGTAGAAGCAGCCTTCATAGATTGAACGATAGGGACAAACCATGCCAACCCTCGATCGCATCTTTATCCATCCGATCAAATCGTTAGACGCGGTGGAAGTTAGGCACGCAAAAATTTTAGAGAGTGGCGCATTAGAGGGCGATCGCGAGTTTTGCATGGTGGACTCTAACGGAAAATGGGTCAACGGCAAACGCACTGCCAAGGTTCATCAGATTCGATCGCAGTTCAATCTCCCAGCAAGATTAGTAACGCTTTCGATTCAAGGCAACAATCCGGTGAGTTTTCATCTGGATCATGCCCGAAGCGCGATCGCGGCATGGCTGAGCGACTATTTCGGATTTCCTATCAGCCTGCAACAAGATCGAACTACCGGATTTCCAGACGACGAAGCTTCGCCTGGGCCAACTCTGATTAGCACCGCGACTTTAGAAGCATCGGCAGGTTGGTTTGATGGAGTGACGGTAGAGGGAATGCGATCGCGCCTCCGCACCAATCTCGAAATTGGTCAAACCCTGGCATTTTGGGAAGATGGACTTTACACCAAAACTGAAGAACCGTTGCTCTTTCAAATTGGTGATGTGCAGGTGCAAGGCATCAATCCCTGTTTGCGATGCGTCGTGCCAACCCGCGATGCCATCTCTGGAGAAGCTACACCGCAGTTTCAAAAAACCTTTGCCGTCAAGCGAGAAGAAACCCTCCCAAATTGGGTAGCCAGCAATCGGTTCAAATCGTTTTACCGAATGGCGGTTAATACTCGAATTGCCCCGTCCGAAGCCGGAAAATACCTACGTGTGGGTGATGAGTTGAATGCAACATCTTTCAAAATATGAAGTGAGATCGCGAGTTAACAAAGCCTTTGCGATCTCAACTTAGCTTTCGGTGCAGCGCAGATTAGCTTCAATTAATTCCAACCAATATCTCTTCACGTGCGGCAGCAGCTTCAAGATAAAGCCTTTTCCAATACCAGAACTGCCTTGCGTACCACCATCCCTCGAAAGCGTCTTCTATATCTGGATCGTCCCAATTCCAATCTTCAGCATCTTCATCAACGTTAAAGAGAGAATGCAGCTTGATCCCGCTGAGAATTCTTGCTCCCTGTTGAACAATTGGAAGCGATACAAGGTTCAAGTCTTGACGAACTCCAGGAAACCAATGAGGAGCAAAGTCGCGATCTCCAAACAACAGACTCGATAAAAATGCAACATCGCTACTTTGTCTTCTGTTTAACTCTTGGGTGAGGCGCTTCTCAATTTCTACCGAGCTTGATTCAAAGTAAGCAACTTTAATTTGAGTACGTTCCACCTCAGCTTGGAAGTCGTCAACTAACTGCCTCGTCTCAACCTTGGATTTAAAGACATCTGAATAGCCATTCATCAAGATCTCCAAAGTTTCTTCATCAGCATCCTCTGGTTCTTCGTATTCGCTCATGACCTTAAAGCAGCAATCAAAAGAATGCACCATTAGGATATACATTGCTTTTTCTTGTTGCAGCCGTGCATACAGCCTACTTTGAGGAGAAATCGCCATGTAGTAAATAGTGTGACTCATAGAATGGCAATCATTATTGATCAAGCAGCAACAAAAACCGTGCTGGGTTCCGGCAAGGATTCTCCAGTGACTTCGTATGCCATAACCAACGATTCGAGGGCTCCAATTCCGTTAGTGACAGCTTCCTCATAGCTATCACCATGGTGCGCCATTGCTGCTCCGGAAAATCTGGAAAACAAACCAGGAAACAATCATCCTCTTCTGACCATTGAATCACCATCTGATATTTAAGCTGGGTCATCATTATCTAAACCGAGGCTTGCTGACGCTGATAAAGCGACCAGTACAATCCCTTCGACTTCAGCAACTGATCGTGAGTCCCTTTCTCGGCAATCACGCCTTTTTCCATCACTAGAATTAAATCTGCCTTTTTGAGTGGTGCGAAGCGGTGAGCAATTAAGAAGACCGTACGATCGCTCGCCACCTGCTGAAGATTGTGCAGTACTTGTTGTTCGGTCTCACTATCGAGCGCACTCGTCGCTTCATCCAACACCAGCACCGGAGCATTAGACAAAAACAATCGGGCTAGAGCAATCCGTTGACGTTGACCTCCTGAAAGGGCTGTGCCTCGCTCTCCTGTGTTGGTCTCATAGCCCTGAGGCAGTTCGCTGATAAAGTCATGGGCAACCGCGAGTCGAGCCGCTTCTACTACATCTTCGGCACTAATATCTGGGCGTCCAAGAGTAATGTTGTCAACGATCGTCCCATTGAAAATTAGATCTTCTTGCAAGACAACGCCCATCTGACTCCGCAACGAATGCAGATCGACGCTCTTGACATCAAATCCATCGACTAAAATTCGACCTGCTTCCGGTAAATAAAGCCGTTGCAACAGTTTAGACAGCGTACTCTTCCCTGAACCGCTCCGACCGACGACGCCGACGAGCATTCCAGGCTCAGTCGTAAACGAGATGCCCTTGAGAACAGGTTCTTGATTGGGGTTGTACCGGAAGAACACTTGATCGAACGTCACTTGCCCCTTAAGCGGCGGCAAGACTAGCCCTGATCCCGGCTCAGCTTCGGGAGGAACGTTGAGAATGTCTCCAATCCGATCAACCGATAGCAACACCTGCTGCAAGTTCTGCCAAAGCTGAACCAATCTCAGCAACGGACCTGTCACCCGTCCCGACAACATCTGAAACGCAACGAGTTGACCAATGGTCAGGTTCTGCCCAATCACCTGATGCGCCCCGACCCACAAAATCAGCAGGTAGGAAAAATTCGTGAGGAAGTCAGCTAAGTTGTTGCTGATATTCGACGTTGTAGAGGCTTTAAAGCTGGTGCGAATGTAGCGAGCAAATAATCCTTCCCAGCGATCGCGCGAGGGTTTTTCCGCCGCGTGCGCTTTGACCGAATGAATTCCTGTCACCGTCTCGACAAGGAATGACTGACTATCGGCACTGCGGTTAAACGTCTCGTTCAGCCAGTTCCGCAAAATTGGAGTCGTAGTCAGCGTCAAGGCCGCATACAAGGGCAACACTGCCAGTGCCACAGCCGTCAGCGGAATGCTGTAGAAAAACATCAACGCCAAATACACGACTGAGAAAATTGAATCCAGTACAACCGTCAGTGCCGTTCCCGTCAAAAACTGACGAATGTTTTCCAACTCCTGAACCCGCGCCACGGTATCTCCCACCCGACGAGATTCAAAATATGCCAGAGGCAACCGCATCAAATGACGAAATAATTGTGCCGAAAGACTCAGATCCAAGCGGCGGGCAGTGTGCGTGAAAATAAAGAGGCGAAGAATACCGAGAACCGCCTCAAAAATCGCAACGCCCAGTAGCGCGAACGCCATGACATCTAGCGTTGAAACGCTACCTTGCACCATGACGCGATCGATGACGACTTGAGTAATCAACGGCGTCGCCAAACCCACAATCTGCAATGTGATTGAGGCAACCAGTACCTCGATCAATAGCCCGCGATATTTCCACACCGCAGGCAAAAACCAACTGAGGTTAAACCGCTCCTGCTTCTGAATCGCTTCGACTTGCCAGAGTGTCCCGTTCCAAGATTGCTGCACCGCCGAGCGATGAATCGCCTCACACGTCATGGTGGGATTCATCGGGTCAGCAATGATTAAGCGATCGCCTCTGACACCATAAGCCACGACCCAGTGTGGCTCACTATTTGGCGTTCCCCATTGCATCAGTGCCGGAAAATTCAGCAGCCGTAAGTTCTGCCAGGTAGACTCAATGCGCCGTAACTGTAGCCCCAATTTCTCAGCCGCATCAACTAAATTTGTGGGGCGTTGTCCTCTCAACTGCCGTTGCACCCACTCCAGTTGAGCCGGATTTTGCAGATGGTTAGCCACCATCGTCAGACACGCCGCTCCCGAATTCATGCCCGAGACAAACGGAAAGCTTGTGACAGGTTGGGGAGAAACATCGGTTTGGGGCTGGTAGCGATCGCGCTGAATTGCCCAGAACCGCTCAATATCGGCGGAAGACAACGATGCCCACGTCTCTGCCCGCCACTGCACGACAACGACATCATTACTTGCCGCCCGTGCCTTCCATCCCGGCAGATCGAGCAATTCGCCAACCCATTCCCCAGGCTTGAGCAAAATGGTCTTCTCTTCTTCCGAAACCAGCCGAACTTTTCCACTCAGTACCACTAATTGGACACCCGGCGTTTCCTCTGACCACAGCAATTGTCCTAACCGATACCGTTGGATGACTGCTTTTGTCTTAAATTGAACTTGCTGATCAGGGCTAAGGAAGCACAGGGGCGGCGCTTCCCACGGAAGATTGGCGGTAATGTCGTTTGTAAGCATCTAACACTCAGAACTGGGGGACAGCAGATCAAAACGGTCGCGATTATTCTTCACCAACTTGCAGTTTGACGCTCATTTTCTGGATTTTCTCACCCATCCACCGATCAAACAACTCATTTCGCAGCATCTGGCTCAATTGAGGATTATCGAGTGATGCAGGTAACACTTGCTCGACCCGGAACAGCGCCCAGCGATTGTCGATCTCAAGCGGCCCAACCAGATCACCTTCATTCGCAGAATCGATCGCGGCTCGAACAATATCGGGCATGGTTCCTCGGCTGACGGGTCCCATCATGCCATTGGCAATGCGATCGTCCGCTACCGAATGCTCTCGTGCCAACTCTTCAAAGCTGGCTCCCTCTTTCACCTGAATTTTGAGTTCTTCGGCGAGCTCCTGATTTTCTACCATGATGCGAGACAGCACCACGCGATCGAGAAAAACCTTGCGTTCAATAAAATACTCTTGCAGCTTCGGTTCAGTCGCAACTTGCTTAAGCTTTTCTGTTTTGAAGTTAGATGAAATTTGATTATGAAACGTAGAGTAGTCTAAACCATTACGATTAAGCCAGTCCTGAAACACTTTCGGATCGGTAAGCTGTTGCTGGAGGCGAAAATCAATAACGGCTTGCTCAATGACAGCAGGATTAATGGCTAAGTCTTCGCGGGTGTTGAGTTCTTGCTCCAAAACATACTGACGTAAAATATCGCCCAGGAAGCCTTGCAGCTTACCTGATGTCTGTAAATAGCGGAGGCACTGTTTCAGAGAGAGGGCTTCCTCATCGACTGTTAGAAAAGCTTTAGCGTCCATGAATCTCAATTCTGTGAGGGTCTCAATCAGATAGTATCTTGCCCAGGGCAAATGGGACTTTAATAAAAAATTAGAGCTGGTTAAGGAATTTAACGTAAGCCAATGTGATTAAACTCTAAAACCCGATCACTTAGACTCAGCAATTTCAACCAATTGCTAAAACTTTCTAAAAGAGTTTGACTGCCCTTACCGAACATGTTTGAGTATTTGAACGGAGCATGACAAAAACCTGACCTAAGTAAATTCTCTATAACTAATTGCTCTCATCAAAAGCAAATGAGAGTCTTTGCTTCAGGGAGAAGGCCAGATTCTTAATTTGAGGCTGTATTAGATCCTTGAGATTTGTCCCATTAATTCGCTAAAATCGTGAATAGATCTAAACTCCGACCGGAAAACCGGAGTTTTATGGCATGATCAGTTAGTCACTATCTGCGATCGCAAAGGAAAACAAGAACATTATGGCTCTCCGACTTGGCGACACCGTTCCCAACTTTACACAAGACTCCTCTGAAGGAACCATCGATTTTTACGACTGGGCTGGTGATAGCTGGGTTGTACTTTTCTCCCACCCGGCTGACTTCACCCCAGTTTGCACGACCGAACTAGGCCAAGTAGCAAAGCTCAAGCCCGAATTCGATAAGCGCAACGTCAAGACGATCGCACTGAGCGTCGATACAGCTGAGTCTCACCAAGGCTGGATTGGAGATATCAACGAAACCCAAAGCTGTAGTGTGAACTACCCGATTTTGGCTGATCCCGATCGCAAGGTTTCTGACCTCTATGACATGATCCATCCCAACGCTAATAATACGCTGACGGTGCGATCGGTGTTTATTATCGACAACAACAAAAAGCTTCGGCTCACCTTCACCTATCCTGCTAGTACTGGGCGCAACTTTGAAGAAATTTTGCGGGTGATTGATTCGTTGCAACTGACGGACAACTATAGCGTGGCCACTCCAGCAAACTGGACGGATGGCGGCGATGTGGTAGTTGTGCCATCGATTCCGACCGATGCCGCGCGGGAGAAATTCCCGAAAGGGGTGACAGAAGTGAAACCCTATTTGCGGATGACCCCTCAACCGAACCGTTAGAGGATATCGCTTCAGCGTTTTTTTACTGTGATTTTAGGATGGGTGAGCAATGCTCACCCATTTTTTTGGTCTTTCAATGACTTTGATCGTTCAATGACATAGTCTTACTTGCTAAACAAGTTAGGTTCTACGGCAATTTACCTAACCCATTGCCAAGGATCGTGTGAAATCTGAGACAATCTCCTGAGACACTCTAAACAATACAACCAAGACCCTGTTTCAATGAGAAAACCTTTGTTTCAACTCATAGGGTGGATAACCTGCTGTAGCGTTGTCATCCTGACTAAACCCGTGAATGCCGAACTTATGGCAAGGCAACCCAATTGTAGAGATCCGCAAACTCAGGAAGACATGAACCTCTGTGCCGCCAATGCAGCGCAAGCCGCTGATCGCGCTCTCAATCAGGTGTATCGACGAGTTCAGTCAACCTACGATCGCACCGCACTAGGAAATCTGTTGGTTGAGGCTCAACTCGCTTGGATTAAATTTCGAGATGAAAACTGCAAATTTGCCCAGCAGAGATTTGCAGGGGGTTCGATCGCACCGATGATAGAGCAAAGTTGTATTGAACGGCTCACTCGGCAACGTACCGAAGAACTAGAAAGCTTTTTAGAAAGAGGATGATTGGCGTTGTTCAGCCTGTCGAACAGTTTGGGAAGAGGAGCCGGGTTGTTCAGCGTCTCGAACGTAGCTGTCAAACGCAAACTCCTCCTCCCGAATCGCACCAGACACAATTCTCACTGTCCGTTGGCTCAAGGCAGGAAAAGACCCAGTTTCAGGCTCAATAATGTAGATCCCTTCCAATAGCTGAAGTTGAAACTCTCCCTGATTATCTGTTCTAATGCGTACACGCTGGGTGCGATCCAAGCTAACGACATTCAGCGTACCCACGTAAGGACGGGCAACGCAATCTGTCACAGATACAACCGAGCAGATGGGTTTAACCGTTACTTGACCTCTAATCCCCCCTACCGCGCCAGTTGGAGTGGGTTCATAACGCCGAATTTTGGGTTGAGGTTGACGACGGCGGGGCGGAAGTTGAAAGGGATCTTGGTCTTTTTGGCGGACTTGGGGAGTCTCGTCTATCTGCCGTTGACGAACCTGCGGAATTCCATCCGCTTCTTTCTGGCGAATTTGAGGGTTGGAATTTGGTTGAACAAAGTCTGGCGATCGCTGCGTCCTTAATGGATCTTGCGTCGCCCCTAGCGAATTTGAAGGGGTTCCTGATGGAAGTTGGAGCGGTCCTAGCGGCGAGGGATTGAGTTGCGACGGTGAACCCAGCGTTGTTTGCAGCGGAGTTAGCCTAATGGAAGATGGAACTGGATCAGCCGCAATGGTGTCACTCGCCGCTAAAGCGGTTGACGCCAACAAGGAAGCTAAGAAAACGCTTGATCGAAGTGAGTTACGCATCCAAAAAACCTCTAGAACAGTAGCGTTCCATCTCATGAAAAGAATAGCAAGTCACTGTTCTAGAAGGGGCAAACTTCACGAACTTTTGATGAAACCTTCATCAGTCATGGATTTAATAGATCAAACTCATAGACTTACGGTTAAACGTCCTGGCTGTCCAGCACTGCCGTGAAGCTTGACGCCGCGATCGTTTGCCGCTAAGTGCCGGATGATTTTGTAAACTGCTTCTGCTTCATCGGGCGCACCTGCTTTGGTGGCTAGGGCGTCTATCGTAATGGGGCGGCTTTCTTGTTTCAACGCCTGAATCACGTTGCGTTGCAACTCTAAAATGACTGCCGCCGCTTTCTTACCCGCTTCGACACCGGGTTGGTGATAGGCATTGACGTTGACTAAAAAGCCGTAAAGCCCTACAGCGCGTTCGTACAGCGCTATCAGTGCGCCAACGTGACGGGGAGTCACTTCCGGGATCGTCACGGTAATCGAATCGCGATCGTTGTCATAAATGGCTTTGCGCGTGCCTTGGAGTAAACCCGATAGGTAGTCTCCCGAAGTCACACCTGGCTCGACTTCAATGGCGGAAGCAACAGACGTGCCTTGACGATCATGCAAGACTTCGATAAAGGTGAGAAAGAAGTTTGGGACGCCTTCTCGGAGTTGCTGCACGTAGGCATGTTGGTCTGTTGTACCTTTGTTGCCATAGACAGCAATGCCCTGATGAACAACGTTTCCGTCTAGATCTTTCTCTTTACCGAGCGACTCCATTACCAATTGCTGAAGATATCGACTAAAGAGAAGCAGGCTATCCTTGTAAGGCAAGACCACCATGTCTTTCTCGCCTTTGCCATTGCCTGCGAAATACCAAGAGAGCGCCAGCAGGGCAGCAGGATTCTCCTTAATTTTGGGCACACGAGTGGCGACATCCATTTCTTTGGCACCAGAAAGCATCGCTTGAATATCAGTGCCTTGCAGAGCGGCTGGAAGTAGACCGACCGCCGAAAGTTCTGATGTTCGTCCACCAACCCAATCGTGCATTGGAAACGTCGTCAGCCAGCCTTGAGATTTGGCGAGTTTGTCAAGTTCGCTACCGTATCCAGTCACGGCCACCGCGTGTCTGCCAAAGTCCAAGCCCTGCTGCTGATAAGCGCGTTGAGCTTCTAACATGCCATTGCGGGGTTCAGGCGTGCCGCCGGACTTGGAAATGACGAGAACGAGTGTGCTTCGCAGACGATCGCCCAGCCCGGATAGAACCCGATCGAAGCCTGCTGGATCGGTGTTGTCAAAAAAGTGAATCGCCATGGGTGGCGATGCGGCAAGCGCTTGGGACACAAATTGCGGTCCTAACGCTGATCCGCCGATGCCAATCGATAGAATATCGGTAAATTTCTCGGCTTGGGGAGGACGAATTTCACCGAGATGAATTTTGCGCGTAAAACTTTCAATGTCTTGAATCGTCTGAATAATGTCTTGTTTGAGGTCTTCGTTGGGTGCAAGGTCAGGATCGCGCAGCCAGTAATGGCCAACCATGCGATGTTCGTCAGGATTTGCGATCGCGCCTCCCTCTAGGGCTGCCATGTCTTGAAAGGCTTTCTCAAACTTAGGTTGCATCTGCTCAACAAAGCGATCGTCAAATCGCATCCGGCTGACATCGAGATACACCTCCAAGCCGTCATGGTAGTAAAGCCAGTCTTGGTAGCGTTGCCAAAGTGCCACAGCATTCATATCAAAGCCCCTTGCGTCATTTCTCTGTTCAGTTTATAAGCGCAACGTTCAGTTTATAAGGGCAACAGACACCGAACTAGGGACTAGAGGGGGAAATTTAAGAAATTCGTCATATCGCGCTACCCAAGGACGCCATTTCTAGACAGTCGGCTTGGGCAGAATTCGTAAAAATTTGATGATCTGTCCCGTTATCTCAACACTAATCAAATAGGTGTCGATTGTAAATCGATAAAAAATCTCGCTGGTGCCAAGTGGTTGAAATTCTGCTAATTCTTGCAGTTGGCCAGTCTGGAAAAACTCGTTAAATACAAACTGCTGAATGCGCTGAAAAGCTGCCGTTTCTAAGCCTTTTAGATCCAGGAGAAAGGCGCGATCGTAGCGGACTTCAAGCCGGGACGGGAGAATCGTGCCTCCCATTGTCAAAGGTTTAGTGATGTTCATAGGGTGCGGGGTGCGCTCTGGAGGAGGGGCAGGAGCCGAATTGCTTCTTCGCGGGTGAGTGTATCGCCGGGATTGTGAGCCCGTTTAGCGGTTTGAATTGCTCTTAGCATGTAGAGATCGCAGTAGAGCGGTTCGAGGACTCCCCACAGAGTTTCTAATTCGTCATCAGAGAGATGCTCAATAAGATTGTGAGCGCGACTACGAAAGAAGTTCATAAGGGCAGAAGAGAGAGTGGGTGTGCGCAACGAACGCAGGCGAGGCATGGTTTCAGAGTGCCCATTGCTCCAATGGAAATTGCGCTAAACGTAGCTGCCTTCGTAAGCTTTCGTAGCAATTTCTACGGTTCGTGTTCCTCATTACGATAGGATTTCAGAATCGTTCATTGCTATATCTGTGTTCAACTATCTGTTCTCGTTTGACACGGGCATCATTGGCTATCTCGTCTTTCTAATCACGTCGGTTGCCCTGTATGGACTCTTCAGCCTGGGACTCAATCTCCAATGGGGCTACACCGGACTGATTAATTTTGGTCATGTCGCATTCATGACTGTGGGGGCCTATAGCACGACTTTGCTCAGTTTGGCGGGTGTGCCATTGCTAGTCGCAGTTCCGATTGGAGCGATGTTAGCGGCATTGCTGGGGTTGCTGATGGGGTTTTCGACGCTGCGATTGAGGGAGGATTATCTTGCGATCGTTACGATTGGGGTGTCGGAACTCGTGCGATTAATTGCGTTGAACGAAGGATGGCTCACTAAAGGTGCGTTTGGGGTGCAAAGTTTTCCGCTGCCCTTGGAGAATTTTCGTCCGACCGTTGCGACTCGGATCGGCATGGTTGCTGTGATCACCGCTATTTTTGGGCTGGCGTTGTGGAAATTAGGCAGGCGGTTTTTTCACCAAATCCGAGGGGCAAAGAATTGGCAGAAGCGGATCGTGGCGATTGGCTCCGGGCTGTTGGTGTTGCTGGGAGTTCGGCTTTGGCTCGTCAGTGCGATCGCGCTTTACAATTTCCGCAGTAGCCCAGCCGCAAATGGTTTGCTGTTCGTGTCGTTGATCACGGTCGCGATCGTCTTCTGGGCGCTAGAACGATTGGTCAAATCGCCGTGGGGACGGGTGCTAAAAGCCATTCGGGAAGACGAAGAAGTCGCGAAAGCCTTGGGTAAAAATGTGTTTGCCTACAAACTGCAATCGCTGATGCTGGGTGGCTTTATTGCGGGGATTGCGGGTGCGTTTTTTGCGTGGCAGTTGAGTACCGTGTACCCGACCAATTTTGAACCCCTAGTGACGTTTCAAGCTTGGATTATCATGATTCTGGGCGGTGCTGGAAACAATGCCGGAACGCTGTTGGGTGCGGGAATTTATTGGGCATATACGGCCTTAACACGAGACTTAGAACGGCTCCCGATCGCAGCTGATCAGGTGGGCGCACTGCGAATTATGGTGATCGGCCTAATTCTAATGGTGCTGATGATCTGGCGTCCTCAAGGCGTGTTAGGCAATAAAGACGAACTGACCCTCGGTAAGTAATTGACCCTTGGTCAGTAATTAAATTGAAGACGTAATTGGATTGAAGCAAAGCACGATGACTGACCTTTCCAAATCGCCCATGCCAGTTCTGTCTGCAACAGGATTGATGAAAAGTTTTGGTGGCGTAAAAGCGGTAAATGATGCATCGATTGAGGTGGCCCAAGGCAGCATTACTGGATTAATTGGTCCAAATGGAGCCGGAAAGACAACCTTGTTTAATCTATTGTCAAATTTCATCGAACCGGATCAGGGGCGCGTGTTGTTTGATGGAGAGCCAATTGAGCGATTGCGACCCTACCAAATTGCTCAACGAGGCATGACTCGCACGTTTCAGGTGGCGCGGGTTTTATCGCGGCTCTCGGTGATGGATAACATGTTGTTGGCCGCGCAGCAGCAAACTGGGGAGAAATTTTGGAGTACGTGGTTTTTGCCGGGACGCATTGCCCAAGAAGAACGGGACGCCCGCGATCGCGCTTTAGAAATTCTCGAATCGGTTGGACTCGCGGCGAAAGCAAACGACTATGCGGGCGCATTATCGGGCGGACAGCGCAAACTGTTAGAGATCTCACGGGCGCTGATGACGCGCCCAAAATTAATTCTGCTTGATGAACCTGCGGCGGGCGTGAACCCGACGTTAATCAAGCAAATTTGTGAATACATTACCTATTGGAATCGCCAGGGTCTCACCTTTCTCGTGATTGAACACAATATGGACGTGATTATGTCGATCTGCGATCGCGTGTGGGTGTTAGCAGAAGGTAAAAATCTTGCAGAAGGGACACCAACGGAAATCCAAACAAATTCTCAAGTTCTAGAAGCGTATTTAGGCAAGTAAAGTCTGGGTCAGTAAAGTCATTGGCATTCCTCATTACGAGTTGCGAATTTTGTATTGTGAAGTAATCGCGCTACCATCGAGAAGATTCTGAGCTGTTGACAACACACTTTTTCAACCACGATTTCTCATGGAGCAAACTACTCTGCCAACAGAGGTTATTCTGACTCATCCAAAGCAGTCCCTTGGAAACGTACATCTCGATTGGTCTCCGCAACCGGGCACTTACTTTGATTTAGAGGGTCAGACGTATACGGTTTTAGAACGTCGGCATCGCTATCAGTTGAGGTCTGGACGCTATCGATTGCACAAGATTGCTATTTATGTTCAGAAAACGCAACATCCGGTAGAACGGAGTTTGGTTGCAGGGCGTTGGGTGTTGGGCGATGCAACCTGCGCGTATAGTGCGCGATCGGAGATTGTGCGATGTGCAGTGAATCCAGAAGGTCCGTGTGAAGGATGCCGCTATTACGATCCTGCGTAGGCAATTCGGTTGAATTACGCCTTCACGGGTTCACCCAGGGGCAACGTTCAATCACGAGTAATCTGTTCGCCCACTTCTAACCGCACGCCGTTAGCAAAATCCCACCCAGACTGAGCACGTTTACCGGCTTGCTGAACGGCCCTTAGCAACAATAGTCCGTCTCCCGTTTGCACGACAGCTCCACGATTTTTAAGAATCGCCACAATCGTTCCGGGTGGAGCTATCGTTCCGGGTGGGTCTATTGAAGTCAGACTAGAGGTTTCTTGCTGAAGTGTGGCAAACTCTGACGGAAGCTGAGTTAGCAACGTGGGTTCGAGGGGAATGGTTGCCATGACTTTAAGCGCACTGCCGCGAAAGGTCGTGGTGCAGTTGGGGAAGAACCCCCGGATTTGATTGTGCAGCGCGATCGCACTCTTCGACCAATCCAATTCATAATCGGCTTTTTTGATCAACGGCGCGTAGGTTGCCTCTGCATTATTTTGGGGAATTGATTGAATCGTTTGGTTTTCCAGCTTCAGTAGGGTTTCAATCAGCAACTCTGCTCCAACCGTAGATAGTTTGGCGGCGAGATCAGGGGCGGTGTCGAGGGGCGCGATCGCAACCGTTGCCTTTAATAACATTGCACCCGTATCCATTCCCGCATCCATCAACATCGTAGTAATGCCCGTCTCCGCTTCACCGTGGTAAAGGCACCACTGAATCGGCGCGGCTCCTCGATATTTTGGCAAAATCGAGCCGTGAACGTTGAGACAGCCCAAACGCGGCATGTCGAGAATTTGCTGCGAGAGAATCTGTCCATACGCGACCACGACAAACGCATCCGCCTCGGTCGCTCGAAGTTTTTCTAGAGTGTCTTCGTCTTTTTTGATGCGATGGGGCTGCCACACTGGAAGCTGATGCGATGTTGCAATTGCTTTAACTGGAGACGGCGACAATTCGCTCCCGCGTCCTCGTCGCTTGTCGGGCTGAGTGACGATCGCAACGACATCAAACCTAGAATCTGACAGCAAGGCTTGGAGTGTGGGAACGGCAAACTGCGGCGTTCCAAAGAAAACAATCTTCATGCAGAGGGACTTTGGCGTAAGGCAATACCCTTTAGTATGAAGCCAATACCTCATTACGTTTTCACCTTTTTGAGATGAAGCCTAGATTTGCAGATATAGAAACGTGGCAACAGGCAGAAGTGTTGATGCAGCCTGCGTTTATCCGCCTGATTGATAATCTTCGCAAGCAGTTAGACGAAACGACGTGGAAAGGGACGTATCGCGATGCCTTGGTGTGGGCAGATGGAATTCCTGAGGATGTAAAGGCAACGGTGGCGGAGCTGCAAGAGCAGCTTAAAACGGCTTCACCGGATCAAGCGATGCAAATTGAGCAGTCTTTGTCGCATCTTCCGAATCCTTATCCAGGCTACGAATTGCAGTTAGAGCACAACGATCGGCAGGTGACGGTTGATCTGTGGGAGCTGTGCTACAGAATTTGCTTTCAAACCGATAATCAACCTTTAACCGACGATCGCCCGGTTGAGGTCGATACGAGTTTAATTGATGAAACGGGCGAAGTTGACTGGAATGAATTAGATGACAAGACAAAGCGGCTCGTGTCAGAGATTTTTGATAATTTGCCGACCTGATGAACAAATCGCGCCTTACTCCTCATCAAACTCCGGCGACCACAACTCTTCAATCTTCACCTCCCATCCAGGCAGAAGTTCTGGAATTGTCAGCACCTCACCATCCTTTAGCACAATCGGCTCCTGCTGAGAGCGGCGAACTTCAACCCAACGCTGCTCCGGGTTAATCAAAATTCCAACCCTTGTTCCCATCTCCAAAAACTTCTCAATCTTCTCTCTCAGCTTCGTTAGGCTATCCGTGGGCGACTTGACCTCTACCATCAGATCAGGAGCAAGCTCGGCAAAACTGCGTGGACTCCGCCGTAACCGCCTTGCCTCGACGAACGACACATCTGGGGCACGAGTATCTGCATTCGGCAGCACAAATCCTGCACTAGAACCTGTCACACGCCCCAACTTGCGAGGTTTCGTCCAATTTGCTAACTGACGACCAAACTCAAACGCAACCTCATCCGATTCATACCCCGATGGGCTCATAATCACGATTTCTCCGTTCACCAACTCCAATCGATAGTCGGGGTATTGCGCCTGCACCATCTCTAAGTCTTTAGCGGTTAAAAGCATACAGCCTCCGTTAGCCTCTCTATTATTTTACTGAAGCGCACTCGTCGCACGACAAGGGCAGTCGCATGGCTATGCTGAGGATATGTAGGACAATCGATAAAACGCTAAACTCACAGTCATGACTCAAGATCAAACCCTTAACGCAGAACTTGAAGCCGTAACCTCTGGCGTTGCCGTCTACGATCGCAGCACTTGGGGACGCATTGAAGTATCCGATGCGGATCGGCTGAGCTTCCTTCACAACCAAAGCACTAACGACCTCAAACTCCGTAAACCGGGAGAAGGCTGCGATACGGTGTTTCTCACGTCCACAGCACGAACAATCGATCTAGCAACGGCTTATATTCTTGATGAATCCGTCTTGCTGATGGTGTCACCTGGAATGGCTGAGAAGATTATGTCGTTTCTCGATCGCTACATTTTCTTCGCCGATAAAGTGAAGCTAACGGATAGAACAGACCAAACATTTGCCTTCAGCTTGCTCGGCCCACAAAGTCACGCCCTGCTCCAGAAACTGGGAGCTGCAGAGATTGTCGGGCAACCTTACGGAACGCATCGCATGTTCACGATTGCCGGGCAGGAAGTGAGAGTGGCGGTTGGAAGCGGCTTAGCCACAGAAGGCTACACCTTGATTGCGCCCTCCAATATCCAATCCGTTTTAGTCGAAGCGGGTGCGATCGCACTCAGCGATCGCGCTTGGAACTATCTCCGCGTCGAACAAGGTCGCCCTATGCCGGGACACGAGTTGACCGATGATTACAATCCTTTAGAAGCGGGACTGTGGCACACCATTTCATTCAACAAAGGCTGCTACATCGGGCAAGAAACGATCGCCAGACTCGATACGTACAACGGGGTCAAGCAACAACTGTGGGGAGTCCGACTCGATCAACTTGCTGAAGTCGGCACAACTGTAACCGTTGAGGACACGAAAGTCGGAACGCTAACCAGCGTGGCTGAAACCCAATCTGGAGCGATCGCTCTCGCTTACATCCGCACGAAAGCAGGCGGCGCAGGCTTGGAGGTGAAAGCGGGCGAGAGTCAAGGTGAAGTGGTCGATTTGCCCTACCTTTCGCGATCGGCTCTGCCAAGCTCCAAAGAATCGGTGCAAGGCTCAACTTCATAGGAACCTCAGCAAGCTTAGGATTGCAATTCTTTCAACGCCGTTGAACTGTGCGATTGAAACTGGATTAGTCCAATCAGAATCAGCACTAAAAGTCCCATCAACGCAACCGGAGCGAGAAATCCGCCTAGTCCAATCAAGGCGACACAGGCGATCGCGGCCAACATCCGTCCGCCCAGAATTCGATTCGGTAACGATCGCGGTGCTGCCCACTGAACCGCAGTGAGTCCAATCAGATACAAGCTGATTCCTCCACACAGAACGGTGCAGGTTGCAAGGCTTAACTGTCCTACGTCTACGCCTTCGATCGCGGCCTGAATTCCAACTCCAGACGCAACAATCCCGGCAAACACCAACACATGACTGTAGCCATAAACAAATGATTTCAACAACGCTCGTTTCTGATTGCTTCGCAGTGCCTGGTTAATCACCGAATCTTCTGCACATTCAAAATACAGCCACCATAAGCTCACGGCGGCAATGAACCCACTGATTGCGGTCAAGGTTTCTTGCCATTGCCATTTAATGTCAGAAACTCCGGTTGCCACAGCCAGAATCGCTTCTCCTAAAACAATGATCACAAATAGCCCAAACCGTTCGTCCATGTGCGACACCTGAACCGGCACTGATCGAATCGTGACGTAGGTAATCGGACCATTGCTAATCTCAATCAGCAGGGCAATGCCCCAAAGAACGAATCGAACCGGAGGCGGCAGCACGATCGAGACAAGCCATAAAACAAGCGCGATCGCAAAACTGAGCGTGTAGCGCTTCGTGAGTTCTCGCGATTCGGGAACCAGTCGCCACGCCTGAAAATATAACCCGACGATCACAAAGCGCAACGCTGCATAGACGGACGCGAACTGGGCTGATCCGTTTTGTAGCGCTTCTGGAATGGTTAATCCCAGCACAATCATCCCAAACATGACACCCAGCATAATCAGGCGATAAAATCCTCGCTCAACGTCAAACTGATCCGCGTAATAACTAAAGTCAATCCACAGCCACCAGATTGGAACAAACAGGACAGCGAAACTAACGATGCCCGTCCAATCGAGATGGTCGTGGAGAAAATGCGCCAGTTCTGCGATCGCCACGACAAACACAAGATCAAAGAAGAGTTCTAGCCAAGTCGCATGACGGCTAGTTCGCAATTCCCCTTCAGGGTAGCTGGTCTCACTTTCTCCGACGTAGAGCCGCAGGGATCGTCGCTGGGGTCGATTCATTCTACTTGCCTCAACGCTGAGTTCGTTGTCAGAAAAAGACAGGAGACACCTCTTTACCTAGCTTTGGAAAAGCTGTGTAACTCTCTTCTAAAAAACTAGCCCTATGCTAAAACGGGTTCCACCGAAGCGCAACTCTTTGTATGGGAAGAAGCGGTATCGATCGCTAAGGCTTCACCAGGCTGAGTTTCTGATCGGGCAATCCAACGGACTTCTCGAACCCCTGCGGAGCTTGGTAAAGCCATTTTCTTCAAAGTTGCGCTTTGCGCTGATTCTTTGAAGCTTGGCAGCGCCAATCGCGTAAGGGCTTGCACTAACCGTGAAATTTGCGATACAGCATCGATTGAATCGGGCGTCCATTAATTAAGTGACGAGTTTTAATCGCGTCTACCTCTTCAGGCGACACCCGACAATACCAAACCTGCTCGGGCAAGACGAGTACCATCGGGCCGTTCCCGCATTGCCCAAGACAGCGACTACTCTCAATTTCGACCCCTATTATGGGATGGGCTTGAAACGCAGCGAGTACCTTAGCGGCTCCCAGTTTGCGACACGACTTATTCTGGCAAACTCGCACGCATTGTGGCTCTAGTCCGATCCTCATGAGTCAGCTTCAATTCGGTAACAATCCCTTCGATGCTAACCAATCTCGGTTAAATAGTTTGGACTGATAGCGACTGCCGCCATCACAGAGAGCGGTGACGATCGTATGTCCGGCTCCCATTTGTTTTGCCAAGACAACGGCTGCCGCGACGTTAATTCCTACCGAGCCGCCCATAAATAAGCCGTCTTTCTCCATCAGTTGGTAGATCACCCGAATCGCTTCGCGATCGTCAATCTGAATCGCATCATCGACCGGTGCACCTTCCATATTTCCGGTGATGCGGCTATTGCCAATGCCTTCGGTGATCGAACTGCCTTCAAGCTTAATCTCGCCGGTTTTCACGTAGCTATACAGCCCACTTCCCATTGGGTCAGCAAGCACGCATCGGATGTTCGGATTCTTTTCTTTGAGAAACATCGACACGCCTGCATAGGTTCCGCCTGTCCCGGTTGCAGTCACCCAGGCGTCGATGTTGCCGTCAGTCTGCGCCCACATTTCTGGAGCGGTCGTTTTGTAGTGTGCCTCACGGTTGGCAAGATTCTCGAACTGATTTGCCCAAACTGCGTTGTCCATTTCTGCCGCAATTCGGCCCGACAGTTTGACGTAGTTGTTCGGGTCTTTGTAAGGAACTGCTGGAACCGTGCGAACTTCTGCACCTAAAGTTCGCAACAGGTCAATTTTCTCTTGAGATTGAGTATCAGGAATGATGATCAGGCACTTGTAGCCCTTGGCGTTACAGATGTGGGCAAGTCCAATTCCTGTGTTGCCTGCGGTTCCTTCGACTACCGTTCCTCCCGGTTTGAGTAAGCCTTTTGCTTCGGCATCTTCAATGATGTAGAGGGCAGCTCGATCTTTAACCGATCCGCCTGGGTTGAGAAATTCTGCTTTGCCCAAAATTTCACACCCAGTTTCATCACTAAAACTATTGAGGCGGATGAGTGGCGTATTGCCGACTGCACTGACAAATCCACGTTTGATATCCATTCGATCGCGTCCTGCGTGTTTCCCTAGTTAAATTCTGGCGCATTACGAGCCATCTTTCAGAGCTTGTCCCGCTGATCGCTGGGTGAAATCCGTCCGTAATCTAAAAAATCTTCAGGAATGCAGAACTTCTACCAAACCTTACTCAACTTTAGAACGAAGTTTGGCAACACGGGATCAGCGCTTACGGTTTCAGGATTCTCTAAACATTCGGTTGCTTGTCCCGCTCGGTAAATGTAGACTCTTCGATGCTTGCGGTCAATCAACAAACCCAACCGAAATCCCGGTTCTTGCGCGTACTCCTCCATCTTCTCTTGCAAGGGTTTGAGGTTGTCAGAGAGCGATCGCAGCTCAACGACAAAATCAGGACAAATCGGAGCGAACTTTTGCTGCTGCTCAGGCGTGAGTGTGTTCCAGCGCTCGATTGTAATCCAAGACGCATCAGGAGAACGATCTGCCCCGGTCGAGAGCTTGAAGCCCGCGCTAGAGCTAAATGCCAGTCCAGTACCGTCTTCGTCTGACCAGTTCACTAACTGATGAATAATTCTGGCTTCTCGATTTCCAGTTTCTGAACCTGCGGGGGACATAATTGAAATTTCTCCATAGCGATCGCGCTCAATTTGCAGGTCACGGTTAAACCGACAGAACTCAAAAAACTGGTCATCTGTCATCGCGAGAATGGAGGACGGAATTCGTACAACTAGTGAGGACGAAAGCATAGCAGTTTTCCATCGATAAAGGCGGACGATAGTTGAACCTCTCACCTTACTATCTTATGGAATTGCGATCGAGCGCAGCAGTCGATCAACGATCGCGCTAGAGCGCCGTCCGCCTGCCGAAATGATGCGGTGAGACAACACGTGCGGCGCAAGTTCTTTTACATCGTCTGGAATTGCGTAATCTCTGCCTTCTAAAAATGCCAACGCTTGAACGGCTTTCTGTAGCGCCAGCGTTCCTCGCGGACTTGCACCCAGCGTGACTTCTTCATCCTGTCGGGTGGCTCGAACCAGGTTCAAAATATACTGCTGCAACGAGAGTTCGACCGTGACTTGAGTACACAACTTCTGAAGCTGTTGCACCTCCTCCAAACTGATGCAAGGCTGCAGAGCTTCGGGGGCAAACCCGGTGGAGAGTCGCTGTAACATTTGCAGTTCCTCAGCTTCCGTGGGATAGCCGAGCGATAATGACAAAGCAAAGCGATCCATTTGAGCTTCGGGGAGCGGGAAGGTTCCCTGGTATTCCACAGGGTTCTGAGTGGCAATGACAAAGAAGGGTTCCGGTACTTTACGGGAATGACCATCGATCGTTACTTGGTGTTCTTCCATGACTTCGAGCAAGGCAGCTTGCGTTCGGGGAGTAGCCCGATTAATTTCGTCGGTTAGCAAGATGTTGGCGAACACCGGGCCAGCCAGAAACTCAAAGCTTCCAGTGCTGGGATTCCAAATGTTGGTTCCGGTCACGTCGCTCGGCAGCAAGTCTGGTGTGCATTGCAACCGTTGAAACTTGCCGTCAATGGATTTGGCTAACGATTTTGCCAATAGGGTCTTGCCAACGCCGGGAACGTCTTCTAGCAAGGCGTGTCCCCCAGAGAGCAGGGCAACCAGAACCAAGCGGATCGCCTCGTGTTTTCCAACGATAGCACGGTTCAAATTCTGAACGAGTTGCTCAATCCGGTCTCTCATAGCGAAAATCCTAGGGGTTGAAGAATCCTGTTGATCATACTCAGGGTTCCCGCCCTTGGCGCGCTCAAGCGTGTTGATCGAACGCGAAGGTTTCGCTAAATCTGATTGGCGCGGTACGAGGAAACGGCTAACGTCGTTCTTGCAATCTCGCAATCTGCGCTAATTTGAGCTTGTAACTCTTCGAGGGAAGCAAACTTCTGCTCAGGGCGAATGAATTCTTCTAGCTCAACGGTGAGCGTGTGCCCGTATAAGTCTCCTGTCCAATCGAGTAGATGAACTTCAATGGTCTGTGCCAAACCGTTTACGGTCGGACGGTTGCCAATATTCATCACGCCCAATAGCTCTTTTCCTGGCAATGGCTCTTTTCCTGGCTCAGAAACTCTGACGCCGTACACGCCTTGTCGAGGAACTAGCTTGTTGGCTGGCAGTTGTAGGTTTGCGGTTGGAAAGCCGATGGTGCGTCCAAGCTGTTGTCCCTTGACCACTTCCCCGACTAAACGGTAGGAGCGACCTAACATTCGATTCGCGGTTTTCACGTCTCCACTGAGAAGCGCTCCCCGAATGGAGGAGCTACTGATGCGCTTGCCGTGAAAGGTGAGGAGAGGAACGATCGTGGTGCTGACGCCGAAGGTGGCCGCGATCGCGCTCAGATCTTCTGCTGTGCCGAGTCGCTTGCAGCCAAACCGAAAGTCTACGCCGACGCTGACGTGCTGCGCCTGCATGTGTTGCACTAAGATCTCTTCGACAAACTGCTGCGGGGTCAGGGCTGCCAGTTCTTGGGTAAAGGGCAACATCACGAGTTGCTCAGCTCCCATTGCTTCGAGGCAAGCGGCTTTTTCGTCGAGGGGTGTCAGCAGTGATCGCGGTTTCCCGGTAAAGAATTCAGTGGGATGGGGAGAAAAGGTGACGACGGTGGGGCGGTTGCCAGTGCCAGTGCCAAGAACAGGCGAAATGACCTGACGATGCCCTAGATGAATGCCATCGAAGTTTCCTAGGGCAACAGCAGTTGGTGTTAGGGCTGTAGAGGGGGAAGAAGTGATCCACACACTTCACATTTTGACACATCTCGATTCGGAAAATCTAGAAAGATACGGAAAGAAACGAGACAAAGACTTTAAAGGTATATTTTGCGAGGAAGATTTTGCAGGTCGCTTGAGCAGGTTGATAAGGTTTGCAGGTTTGGTCACGATTGCGATAGGTTTGGTCACGATTATCGTAGCGTTCGTTACAAAAATTACGACCTTGGTCACGAATGTTACGACTTTGGTCACGAACATTACGACCTTGGTCACGAATGTTACGACCTTCGTAACGAACGTTACGACTTTCGTTGCGAACATTACGACTTTGGTTACGAACGTTGTAACATTCGCGGATCATTTCTTTTGGACTCGATCGCTATCCGTTTGCGTTTTCTCTACGATCGCGCCATCATCTTCCACCGAAATCTGAATCTCAGTCATCACTGTTGACACAAACTCATCACGGTCATATCGCTGCGATCGCTAGAGAAGTTAGCGACAACGATCTAACCAGCTTTGATAAGTTTCCTGATGACTCGGATTGTCTAGCTCAATTTCAATACGAATCCGCTTGCAACCGTGATTAGATTGACGCGCGATCGCATCCAACAACCAAGCCGCAGTTCGAGGAGACGAAACTTCGCCTTTCACGATAGAACCCTGCGCCGTAGAACCAGAAGCAATGGTACGTTCTGAAGTCGCTTCTGAGCCAAGGAGTTCTAAGCCCTCAATCTCGCCCTGTCCTAAGTCAATCTCCGCGAGCCTCCGAGGGGAATCGCCAACCTGCTCAACAATCAATTTCTCGCGACGCACCGGAACTTGAATCATGCGAGTCTCGATTTCCTTACGGACAATGACTTCGCCAACCTTCTGTTTCTGGTAATTAACCTTAAGCCGTTCTTCTAACAGGCGAATGGTTTCTTCCTGAACAACGTTCTGTCTAAGGACATCTTGCTGTTCAACCACACCTTGTTCAACCACATCTTGTTCAATCACCTTAGGAGGAAGCAGTTCCTGCGGAATTGCGCCCGTTGCGCTCTGCGTCATGGGAGAAGCGGTTCCTGCGGAGTTGCGCTCTGCGCTAATCGCTTGCGGGTCTGCTGGCGAATGACGAGAACTAAGGCGATTGTCTGACTGGATTAGATCCCTTTTTGAGGCGTCGGATTGCATAGGATATACAGGCAAATTTGCAAGACCAGCAGGACTTAAACTAACTAATAGTGCGCGAGATTTTGGATTTACACGATCGACCAATCTACTTTCTAATAAAAAGCTTTTTTGTAGAGGATCAGACAGAGAACGGGTCAAAACAAAATTTAGATGTTGCGTTGCATCAATAATCAGATTCTCAACAATTCCAACAAGTTCATTTTGTTGATTAACTACTTCAAATCCAATTAACTTTTGTCTAAGATTATCCAGCCGATCTTCAAGCGGATTGCTATCGGAATATTGTGACGATTCCGTATACATTTTGCCAGCCATTTTCCTGTAGTAAATCACTTCTTCTCTTTCAAAAGAGGCAGAGCTACTTGAAATAGCTCTGCCCACTTTTACCTAATTACTAATTAAGTGCAGCCTAAAAGCAAAGCTTTCAGTTCTACCGACTAGCGCGATCGACGTTGGTACGATCGTTGTCGATGATCGGACGACCTTGAGTATCGATGTCCAGTTCTTCGCGACGGACTTCGTCTTCGGCAGTCACAGTGTCTTGATCCACAACCTTCTTCACGCGCACTTCTTCCCGAACGAACGCTTCCTTATGGATATCAGGCGTCTCTTCGTAGACTTCTACGCGAGCGACTTCGCCTCCGGTGAACGTAGCTTCACCTGGAGTAACAGCAGTTGTATCGGTCGCGTTAACCCGCTCAATCACAACACGCTCTTTCTCAACGGGCACATCAACGCGAGCCGTCTCAGTTTCAACATGCTTGCCTACAGTAACTTCGCCGGTCTTCTGACGAGTCTTGCTAGCAATCAAGCGCTCTTGATACAACCGAATGCGGTCGTCCTGACGACCTAAGTCGAATAAGTCTCTATCGTGTTCGTCGTAGTTATAGGTATCGCGATCATAGTCACGACCAAGGTTAGTATCTGCGGCGAAAGCACCTGAGTTAGTATCTGCGGCGAAAGCACCTGTCGTAGCACCCATCGAGGAACCGGTATAGGGCATTCCTTCAACCGGAGTCGGGGAATTTAGAGGAGCGGAAGCATCCAAAGAAGCTTCGGTCGTGCCAGCTGCTCCAGTCATACCAGTCATTCCGGTCATGCCAGTCGTGCCGGTCGTACCAGAAGAGCGATACACGCCGCGAACCTGCTCTTCGTGATCGTAATCGATCTTCAAATCATCCGTGAATTCTGGTAGAGCCTCTACTTGCTGCCTAGTCAAGCCATCGGCATAAACGCGACGAGCGCTATAATCAATTCTCGCACGGCCGATCGGCAGCATTACTTTTTTACCAAATATCCATGCACCAGTATTGATAATTAAATAGCGGAATTGGCCGTTTTCATCTACTAAGACATCGTTTACGGAACCAATTTTTTCATCACCAGCATATAAATCTAGATCTTTTACATCGTCACCATCAAAATGATTACGATAATCAGGATCAAAGTCTTTAATCTTATGTAAAGCCATATGTGTTATCTCCTAAAGTTTCGTCACTACAGCCTAAGTGTATAAATTCAATTAGAAGGCTCCCTCTTTCTAACGACCTAACCTGTCTCTACTTCTTATGAATGAGTTGTAATTGTGTTTTGTTCTTTTAGCAAAAAAGCAAAGGTTTTGAGTAAAGAGATATTAAGTTCAACTCAGTTTCTCTTAATTGAACGTTAACCAAATGGACTCCCAAACTTGGTTGAAATTAGCTCAACAACATCGTGCGATCGCAGTGATTCGCGCTCCCCAATTTTGTTTGGGGCAACAGATGGCAACAGCAGTTGCAGCAGGGGGAATGAAACTAATTGAAATTACTTGGGATAGCGATCGCGCGGCAGATCTAATTTCTCAACTGCGAATTGAGCTACCCACTTGTACGATCGGAACAGGCACAATTCTAACCACGGCTCAGCTAAAAGACGCGATCGCGGCGGGTGCAGAATTTGCCTTTTCTCCCCATACCAATCTCGACTTGATTGGGCTTGCTGTTGCTAAAGAAATTCCAATGATTCCAGGTGCGCTGACGCCGACTGAAATCATTACGGCTTGGCAAGCAGGAGCAAGTAGCGTTAAGGTTTTTCCCGTACAAGCCGTGGGCGGTGCAGACTATATTCGGGTCCTGCAACAACCGCTTGGAGATGTTCCGCTCATTCCAACCGGAGGAGTGACGCCGACCAATGCCAAAGCTTTGATCGAAGCAGGCGCGATCGCGGTTGGACTGTCAAGCGGATTATTTCCGAAAGGAGCCATGAGCAATCAGCGCAACTCTAGAGGAACTGCAATTTGCGATTGGTCACTCATTCAACATCAAGCCCGCACTCTGATTCAAACGCTAGAAGAAACTTCGACAACTGCCTCTGCTGTCGCCTCAACTTAGGTTTGCGATCGCCTGATTTACCCAACCCGATAACTTCGCTTGGTCTTCTGCCGAAATTTCTTGCACCATACAGTTTTGAATGCTCAGTGCGAGCAGCGGCAAGTCATCTATCAGCGCTCTGCCTTCATCGGTGAGCCAAATTCGCCAGATTCGACGATCTTCGGCATCGCGTTCCCGCCGAATTAGATCGCGTTCTGCCATGCGATCGAGCACTCCGGTCAAGGTTCCGCCCACCTGCTGTAGTTTTTCTCCAATGCTTGAGGTTGCCAGCCCGTCTTCTTGCCACAAACAGCACAACACTACCCAATGAAACGGCGTCAGCCCGAAGGGATCGAGCAGTTCTTGAAACTTTCTCATCCCCAACTGAGCCAGCAGTTTAATGCGGTAGCCCATGTTATAAGGCGCAAGAATCGACTGCCAGCCAAGCGGCGAGGATGTAGTAGGCGGATCAGATGGATTGGGTTGAAGGTTGACAATAATGCGATCGATGATGTTGGAGAACTGTTCTCGCTCAGCGTAAGAGAGTCCTTTTAACGCCGTCTCTCGAATCTCAACACCAAGGGGTGGCAACAAGTCTTCTAATCGCCGTCCCGCACTGGTGAGCCAAATTCGCCACACTCGACGGTCTTGAGCATCGCGCTCTCGCCGAATCAGATCGCGTTCTGCCATGCGATCGAGCACTCCAGTCAAGGTTCCACCCACCTGCTGCAACCGATCGCCAATGCTTGACGTTGCTAGCCCATCTTCTTGCCACAAGCAGCACAATACCACCCAATGAAACGGCGTCAGCCCAAAGGGATCAAGCTTCTCTTGAAATCGCCGACCCAGCAGTTGGGAAAGCAATTTCAGCCGATAGCCAATCCCATGCGGTGCAAGCACACGAAGCGAATCTTTAGAAACCTGAAGTTCAGTGTGGGAAGGAACCATTACGACATTATCGAGGGCACTTACTTTATAGAATATCTTGGATCAACGCAGGCTCAATGTGACAGGGCGGATAGTGGTGAGACAAACAGGAGCCTGACTTGCTTACAGCAATAGGATATTAGGGTTTAGCAGAATTTAGCACGGAATTCTATTAAACTGAGCCACTAAATTCTGCATATTAATGTTTTATTAATGCTTACAGCTTATGACTGCCTAAGAAGCGAGGCGGTGTTAACCAAAAAAGCCGGCTCGTCGCGATCGGGGTTCCCGAATCTGGAATCGTAACCGCGATCGCGCCTGCTTTTTTAAGCACTAAGCTTCCATGAGCATTGCCCCACACCAAAATTTCTGCCCAATTACTCAAATTTGGCTCGTGCCCCACTAACGCTAGAACTTTGTTAGGCGCTCTCCACGTTGCCAACCAGTCTAACCACTGCTGAAGCTCGCCTCCAGGCGCTAAACAATCTGCGATCTCTAGGTGCTTGCTCAGTCCCTCGGCTTGAAGAATCTCAGCCGTCTGTTTAGCTCGCATCAGAGGGCTAGTCAAAATCAAGTCAAACTTCAACCCCAACTGGTGCAACTGCTTCGCCACCTGCCGAGTCTTGCGCTTGCCTTCATCCGTGAGGGGACGCTCTGCATCGTTAGCATAGTCGCCGTGTTGCCCAGCTAAGCCGTGGCGAATGAGATAGAGATCCATGATCAAGAGAGCATTGGGTGATTGACTCCGACTATAGCGCCTATCTTACGAACTTCAACCACCCTCAATGCTCAAATCTTCAACACGAGAACCTCCTCTCAGTTCCCCAGTTGAACCTTGTCTTTTGATCCCTACTCAACGCGCTATTGCTGCGGATAATTTTGTTCTGGATTCACCAAACGCAAAAGTTTTTGCTTAATTTGGGTATCAAAGACAGACCACTTCATTTTGGCGTACTCGCTACTTTCGGAGAAGCCAGAGAGAAATCCCATCGGAATTTCAAATCCGCCTGCCTGCGATCGCCCGCCGCCAAAGAAGCGTCCCTGAGAGTCTTGCCCAAATGCCTCTTTGATAAACTCATCGGGGTCGAGCGTAATTTTATTCGTTCGCAACGAGCCAACCACGAGTTCTAATTCATCGTCGTCATCGTGAACAATGCCATATACAACAGCAGTGTGCACGTTGTCTTCAGTCACTAGAAAATCTGCGGCTTGCGGAATCGCGTCTCGGTCGTCGTAGCGCAAATAGCCAACGCCCGCGATCGAGAAGTTGTTTTGCACAATGCGATTTTTCAGCGATCGCTCAATGACATCCATCACCTGCCGCGATCGGGACGATTGCAGCACCGTGTTGAGCAACTGCCCATCATAGAAGCGGCTGAGATAGGCGGCGGCTAGAAAATCTTCTTCTTGAGCCTGCATCAGCCGATTCGTATCCGATCGCAGCCCGTGCATCAGCGCTGTCGCGCATTTCACATGCTCGCTAATATTGCTATCTAGCCTCAGCATCCCAGATTGCAGATACTGCGTCAGGATCGTTGCTGTAGCACGAGTGTTTGTCCGAATATCGATAAACTCAGCATTCAGATCATCCTGCATACTGTGATGATCAATCACCACCGTAATCGGCACATGCGCCTGCTGAACGACCGAGAAAAGCTGGCTCGTCGTGCCCTGATTGTCGATGAAGACGCAGCCTTTGTAGTTTGAAAGATCTTTCGTTTTAGCAATCTGAGGCGTCCAGCGCTGTAACGGAATGCCAGTCAACTTCACCAGCGCAATATTTTCTTGGTGGCTCAGCATTCCAGCATAGACAATTTCGCAATTGACATCGTATTTCTGAGCAATCAGCTTATAGGCCCAAGCTGAAGACAAGGCATCCGGATCAGGAAAATCCTGTAGAATGACTAGCTGACGCTCACCGCGATGCTTTTCTAACAGTTTCCGAAACACTTCGACTTTTTGTTCTTGCTCTGACGATCGCGCTGAATCATACGGGAACCGTCCTCGCTGTTCGTAGCCAGAACCATTTAGCTTACCGACAGCATCAGAGGGTACGTACTCAGTGGAGCGAGAGTTTGAACCAGTCAGGATAAGTTCTGGTTCCATTGAGGTAGTTGAGCTAGGGGAGTGTGGACTCGGATCAAATTGCATATAGAGACAGACGAGAGAACCAAGACAGTACCTATAATTAGCGGCATTGCTGCGGGGTTCCTCTAAATCTGGAAACCTTGCTTCAGTTGGTACTTCCTGATCTTCGCAAAAAAGCTTCAAAAGCGTTAGCTTTATGAAGGCTTTATGTCTTGAGATGGAGAGAAAATGTCTTGAGATGGAGAAATTAAAATCTAATCGATAGAAGCTGCTCTAGGCCGAGAGACTATCCTTCGATCTCCAAATCTCCGATTACATATTTACGCCATTCTTGATTTACTCCATTTTTGACATGTTTCGTCACCTCAAAATAGAGGCTGCTGTGAGGACGATGAGGCGTCGTCAGCAATGGCATATTGGCTTCTTTGGGCGTCCGGTTGCCTTTTTTAACATTGCAACGAACGCAAGCCGTTACCATGTTTTCCCAAGAATCTTCTCCGCCCCGCGATCGCGGGATCACATGATCGAGGGTTAGATCGTCTCCTCGATAGCTACAGTATTGGCACATCTGCTCGTCGCGATGCAGGATGTTTTTGCGCGTTAGAGAGATTTCTTTGTACGGCACACGAACGTAGTGACGCAATCGGATAACCGTGGGTAAGGGAAATCCCGAATAAATGTACTTGCCGTTGTGTTCGACTTGCTCTGCCTTTCCTTTGATTAGCAACACCACGGCTCGCCGCCAGCTTGTGATGTTAAGCGGTTCAAAGGAAGCGTTAAGCACCAGAACCTTGCCCATTCCAGGAATTTGTTTAAGACAATCTGACTAGTACTGATGCTAACACATTCCTCGAAATGCAGAGTTGGGGCGCAACGACAGCACTGAGCAAATGCTGAACCAGAATTTTTCTGACACACGACTTCTCGATCGAGACAGCGCCTTTATTGAGCAACCATATTGTTTTTGAGTAAAACAATATAAAGTAAAGAGCAATTCAGGTTCACCAGACTTCAAGTTCAAACACTATTCTTACAAAAGTTTAAGAAGTCCGAATGAAGAGTTTTAGGTGCTAGGGTGCGATCCTTTGGAGTTTGGCTTTGCCAATCGCAGATATTGGGTGTGAGAAGGAGTAGGTGTGATGTTGAGTTGGGAGCAAAGTCCGAGTGTTGCTCTGATGCAGCGAGAACGGGCGTGGGTAGAGGTTGATTTAGCGGCCCTCTCCTATAATGTGCAGCAGATTCTAAGCTTGTTGTCGCCGCAAACTGCCTTAATGGCGGTTGTGAAAGCTGATGCATATGGACACGGAGCCATTACCGTTGCCCAGACGGTTCTGCAAGCAGGCGCAACGTGGCTAGGTGTCGCCACTATTCCAGAGGGAATCGAGCTACGAGAGGCAGGAATCGAAGCGCCGATTTTGGTGCTGGGAGCGACTCATACGGCGGAGCAAATTCGCGCGATCGCGCAGTGGCAACTCCAGCCAACGCTCTGCACGCCTAAACAAGCGCTTGTCTTTTCGGAAGCCGTGGGCAGTCGCGCTTCCTTACCTGTTCATATCAAATTGGACACGGGCATGTCCCGTTTGGGCACATCCTGGCAGCAGGCAACAGAGTTTGTGCAGTTGGTGCAGCGATTACCAAACTTAGCGATCGCTAGCGTTTATTCTCACTTAGCCACTGCCGACGATCCTGATCCAACGGTTTTGCGTCAGCAGCAACAGCACTATGAGTCTGCTCTCCATGCCTGTGGGTTTAATCCCAATAGCACGGCCCCTGCCCATCCACTGCCGCATTTTCATTTAGCCAATTCGGCAGCGACACTGACTGACTCTAGCCTTCACTACGATCTTGTACGGACAGGACTGATTATTTATGGACTCTATCCAGCCGACCACCTGAACGATCGCGTCAATCTCAAACCTGTGCTGCAAGTCAAAGCGCGGGTGACTCAGGTAAAAACGCTGCAACCAGGAACTGGAGTGAGTTATGGGTACAAATTTATTTGCGATCGCGAGACTCAAATTGCCGTCGTTGGAATTGGCTATGCAGACGGCGTTCCTCGCAATCTATCGAATAAAATGACGGTTCTCGTTCGGGGACAGCGGGTTCCTCAAATTGGAGCCATCACGATGGATCAGATCATGCTAGATGTGAGCAAGATTCCAGCACTGCAAGAAGGGGAAGTCGTCACGCTGATCGGACAAGACGGCAATGAGCAAATCTTGGCGGACGATTGGGCCAAGTTGCTGGGCACCATTTCTTGGGAAATTTTGTGTAGTTTTAAGCATCGATTGCCCCGTGTTTCGGTTGGCAAGCCTTACCGAGCTAAACCTCCCATTTCTGAAGTTCATCGTCAATCTAGAGCCTAAACCGTTTAAACTGATCCTCCTTAGAAGGGTTTATGGAAGTTGGCAGACTGCCAATGTAGAACCCCAATGAGCAGAGTTAAGGAGGATACGCCTATGGCTGAGACTGAAGGAATTTTAGGGTTTTCGCTGAATTTTCCTCAACCCGTGTTTGAGAATCAGTTGTCAAACTTGGCATTTCAGTGCTTTAAAGCGATCGCAATCCTGCTCCTGACGCGGTGGGGAGCAATAACAGCGAGACACCTTACCTTTCGTCTGCTCAAATACGCAGAACCCACCTTACAGAAATTCTTGGCACAGATGTCAGGAATTTTGGTGTGGATGATTGGCGTTGTCGCTGCCCTCAATACCGTTGGAATTCAAACGACAACTGTGGTCGCCGTGGTGGGTGCAGCGGGTCTCGCGATCGGGCTGGCTCTGCAAAATAGTCTGTCTCACTTTGCGGCGGGAATCTTGCTGGTTAGTTTTCGCCCCTTTGAAGTGGGAGATGCGATCGAAGGAGCAGGCGTGGCAGGATTGGTCGATAACATCGGCTTATTTTCGACCACTATTCTCACCGCCGATCACGTGCGAATTACGGTTCCCAACAGCAATCTCTTTAGCGGCACGCTGAAAAACAATACAGTGATGGGCACTCGGCGCGTCGATTTGACGGTTGATATTGGCGATCGCGTCATCGACTCTACCATTACCCAACTGCTTTCCTTGCTGCAAGATCATCCCCTAATTTTGCAAGAGCCAAAAACGACATGTCATGTCGATACGATTTCGGCAACGACAACAACGTTGTACCTTCGTCCTTGGTGCGCGGCGAGTCACTACGAGCAGGTGAAATCAGAAGTTTTGCAGATTGCGAAGGAATCGCTCAGCAGTAGTTCTAAGGCAGAGGGCGTAGATAACCCCCGATCGTAGGATTTGCAGAGGTCTCTCGTTAGCAGTGGATGGAGTAACGGCTGTAGTGGATAAACAAATCTGTTGACCCTTCATCTATATAAATCTACTTCCACATCCACTGCCAATGCCTACCTATTAATTAGGCCGAACATTGGGCACAACCCGAAGCGATCGCGATGGTTCTATTTCCAGTTCTGGCGGCCCTTTAAAGGACATCAGCTCAGCGTCTTGGTCTTTGATTCTCACATTTAGTTCTCGAATGCGCCGCGAGAGAATCCGAATAATGTTGAGCGCGATTCCCGGCGTTTCGTCGATCGCTTCGTAGAGTTGCTGCTGCGTTAAAACCAAACAGTCACAAACCGAAAGAGTGGTAACCGATGCTGATCGCTTTTCGGCATCAAACAGAGACATTTCGCCAAAAAATCCGCCTTTGTCCATTTGGGCAAGTTCCTGTTTGCCAATATGCACGCGGACGCGGCCTGACACAATCACATACAGCGATCGCCCCTCATCTCCCTGAGTAAAAATTGGCTTCCGTGCCCCAAATGACTGTTCTTCCATAATCGATGCCAACCGCACCAGAAAATCATCCCGAAGCTCTTGGAAAATCGGGACTTGTCGGATTAGGAGCAGGCGGTCAAAACTGTTTAGCATGGTCGGGCGGGGTAGGCACTATTATTCAAATCTCACGTATCCAAATTTTACGAAGTCTTGTGTCAAATGCTACAGGGGTTGTGGCTCGGCAGGGTTCGACAAATTTTCATGGGCATGAGAGTGGAGAGCGCCCCTTTGGGCCTCGCTTCCTAACTCCTTCATCAATCTCTTCACTTCACTGGCAACAATTGGGTTCGGATCGCTCTGTAAATTCGGCAAAATACGAGCGAGCGCTTGTGGAGACGCAAGACGTAAGTAGCTCAGCACGGCTTCGCGCACAAATCCAGTCGGATGATCGAGACTTGACAAAATTTGATCACTCGTCAAAGTCCAACGTTCCCGTTGAGCCAGATGAAAACAACATGCCAACGTCCAATCTGAAACAAAGTGGCGCAGATTCAGCAAATGTTTCACGCGATCGTGGGGACGCATCGGCACGTAGGACACTAACTGAGATAAACTTTGCAGCTTGTCAATTAGTAGGTTGCGATCGAGCAGCACCAGAACAGCAGGTTTATTGACAATATCCAACGTGTTATCTAGAATTTCTAGCCCTTGTGCCATGTGAATTCGCGACCCAGACTGCAAATTGAAAGAAGCGACCTGAATGGCACTGATAGGATAGAGAAATTTCATCAGCAAAAACAACCGCTCAATTCCATCAGTGGGTGAATCTTGAAGCGCATTCCTAAGCATGTCGGCTTCTTGCCCGCGCAACCGTTCAGGAATTAAATCGGCCAACGCGCCGTACACTTGCCCAATAAACATCATTTCTTGATCGATCAGCGCTTCAATTCCTCTTCGTCCAAGCTGATCTAACACCCGTTCAATACCCCGCTCTTGAGGAATTTTGAGCAGAATTTTGAGTAAGCTGCGACGGCTATTTCCCCAAGATGTAGTGAGGTGAGCAATCAGAATGTTAATTGCTTCGGTTGTGCCAATTTCTCCGATCGCACCCCAAGCCTCACTCCGCACAAGGTCAGACTGATGAACATTCTCTGCCAATCGCACCAGCATGGGTAAGGCGTCGTTTTCTAGCTTGACTAAGGCTTTAATTGCCGCTTCACGAGTCGATTTAAGATGAATTCCTTTCAGTAAGTAGGGATAATACTCTTCTGAGCGCGTTGCTCCGATCGCTTCAAGCACTGCCCGTCGCACTTGGATGGATCGATCTTCTAACAAATTTGGCACATAGACCCGCAAGGCTTGCAGATAGACTGCTTCTCCCAATGCCCGACAGCCCATGATTCGTTCTTGCTTATTCTGACTAGTCAACATCAGCCGTAAGGTGTTGGTTGCTTGCGCTTTTTGCTTAGGATTGCCGCAACGCAGAATGAGCGATGCGGCAGTTCCGCGCACGACAGGATGAATATCTGGATGCAACGAAGGTTCAAGCTGTTTGATGTTGGGAGATTCATCGGTCAGCATGAGATAGCGCAACGCGATCGCAGTCACTTCGGGAGCCGGATTTTCTGCCAATAGATTCCGAACGGTAGGCAAGTGAACGGCGTTTGGATAGCTGAGCATCACCTCTAAGCTTTTGTGTTGTAGGAGAGGCGATAGCTTGCTCAAAAGCGGGGCGAGAACATCGCCGATGGTTTTGGGATCAATTTGGTTGAGCAACTCGACACACGATCGCTTGTCTGCCTCTGCCCCCGGTTTTTCTAGCGTTTCGATCACCGCTTGTTTTAGTGCCCGCAAATCGACTTCGGAGCCGCTTAACTGCCCTCGCCCAGCGCTGAGAACCAGCAACCCAACGTATTTTGACCGCAGGATTGCGATCGCGACAAGCCATCCCCCCGCAAGCAAAATCATCATGCCAAACACCAGATTTTGCCCAGTGGCACCTGCCTGCTGCAATCCAAAACTGCCAATTCCTAACAACACGAACCCGGTGATAGCAGTTGCAACGGGTTCTGCAATCCCCCGGACTTGAGATTGAATGCGATCGCGATACTGGTCTGGAATGGCATGAAACAGAAATGGACCTGTGCCAGCAAAAATGGTGTAGTGCAGTAGCTCATAGAGAAATCGCAGACCGACCACGATGAAAAAGATGGGCACTAACCCCGTGAAAGAGGCACTGCTAAACAAAATCGTCAGTCCAGGCAGTAGCATCACCGCGGCAAAGACCCCGATCCGACCGATCAGGCGGCTGGCAAAGAGCCACTGCATCGCCAGCTCACAAATGCCAAGTGATCCATTAAATAACCCCAAAAAGCCAGCCACTTCTCCATGAAGAAAACGATTGCCTGTCGCCCCTGATTGTTCTCCAAGTTGACTCAAAAATTGGAACTCAACCAGCAAGAGCAGCACCTGCGCCAAGGCAAAGAAAACGAGTAGCAGCATAGCATAGTGCCGCATCTCTCCCCGCATCCGACGAGTTGACGATTCACTAACAGCGTCATCGTGTCGCCGCCGCGCGTCTGGAAACGACTGTCGGTAAGATTGGCTCAGGTAAACCAAAACGATTGCACCGACCATCATCATGGCGAATGAGACCATAATGACGGTTGGTAAGCCGCGATCGCGGGGTAAAACAGCTAACAGAAGCGGCAGCGAGAACCCGCCAACCACATCTGCAAATAGAATTCCGCTACTGATGAGGGGGTAGGTGCGTTTAACTTCTCGGACGTTAAATAGTTGATTGGCGGTAATTGATGCATTGAGATCATTTAAAGCATGGCTGGCTTCTAGCCAAAGTTGCATCAACAAAATTGTAGTTTTGAGAACGACAAATCCTGCAACTTCAACTCCTGCGGGATATCCCAACCCAATCCAAAAGGCAGGAAGCGGCAGAGCAATAACGATCGCAATGAGGATGATCACCCAACGTAGAGGCAGAAATCGCTGCATCCACGAGTAAAGTAGCCCTAATCCGATTCGGATGCCAGAACTCAGAATATAAATGAGCGGCAGTGTCGCTGCGCCATATTGAGACAGAAAAAGATCGAGGGCACACGCCTCAAGCCAAATTAAACCCCACGAGGTTGTGGTGTAAAACGCAAACATTGACGCCGTTCGCTTGCCTTCCCCTTCACGGAGGTTAATCCAGCGTAGGAGCTTGTCTCCGAACCCCTCTTTCTTGCGGAATTGATTTGTCAATACCATGAAGCGTGCTGTCCCGGGTTGAATGCGTAAATCAGACTGGGCCAATCCACCAGAGGGCTAATCACTGAAGATAAAAGATGTGTGCAGCGTGATCTGGTGAATCGTACTCAGACTGTGGATAAAGATGAGTTCCCTTTAGCATTCCCAAATCGAATTACATTTTTTGATCCAGATTCTTTTGATGAGGATTGAGTTTGCACTGTGGAAACTTACCCGTGTTTCGCTGATCCCTGTTCTAAAAAGCATTGTTCCTGTAGGTACTGCCGTGCCCCTATACAGGGTCGCGTTAGAAATCGGTATGCCATGAAAAAACAGAGGATGGCATTATTTGGCCATCCTCTGTTAAGTATCAGTTCACCAATAAGGTGAATCAGTAAACCGCTTACTTCTTAGGCGCAAGCAACATCATCATGTTCCGACCCTCTTTCTTCGGGGCTTGCTGCACCTCTGCAATTTCCTGCAAATCTTGAGCCATGCGCTTCAGCAATGTTTCTGCTAGGTCGCTGTGCTGGATTTCTCGTCCACGGAACATAATCGTAGCTTTTACTTTATCGCCTGACTTCAGGAAGCGTTGCGCCTGAGTGATTCGCACATGGTAATCGTGTTCTTCGATCTTGTAGCGCATCTTGACTTCTTTGACATCAACGGTGTGTTGCTTCTTGCGGGCTTCTTTCGCCTTTTTCTCTTGCTCGAATTTGTGCTTCCCGTAGTCGATAATTTTGCAGACGGGTGGATCCGCTTTGTCGCTCACTAGCACGAGATCTAGTTCTTTTTCGTCAGCTAGCTGCTGCGCTTCTCTCGAAGTCATGATCCCTAGCTGGGCACCGTCAGCATCAATTACCCGAAGTTTGGGAAACCGAATGCGATCGTTAATGATGGGAATATCTCGATTGGGTCTTCTTTCTCTTTCGTTCACAGGCACCTGTAGGTAAGGTTGGATAAGGGGTAGACAGCGAGAATGCTGCCTAGAGAATCAATCGCTAAAGCCTAACCTCCAACGTTAATTAGATGGATGGAGTCGCAATCAATTACAAACAGTTTTAGATAAAAACAGTTGTCAACAAGTCGCAAAGACTGTATAACGTCATTCTACTCAGTCAAGGCAAATTTAGGTTCAGTTCTTAACGTAAATTCTATGTAGTGGGATATTAAGTGCGTTTCTAAGGACACGATCGCAGTTGGGCTAAGAGCAGGGCAATCTCATCTAGAGCGTCTCGTTGTAATGAGGTTGAGTCTTTCGACTGATTAAGAATGAAGCTGAACACAAGCGGCGGGTGCTGAATGGGGCTAACATAGCCTGACATGGCACTCACTCCGGTGAGCGTTCCCGTTTTCGCTTGCAGGATTCCTTGAGCCGGGGTGTTCTGAAATCGATTTCGGAGCGAACCATTCAGACCTGCGATCGGCAGTGAAGCTCGATAGAGCGAGCCTTCGGGCTGTTGACTCATCGTTTGCAGCGTTTCGACAAGGGCAGAAGGAGTGACCAAATCCTGACGAGCTAAGCCTGCTCCATCGACTATAGAAAACCGTTCGCTATTAATTCCTAAGCGACTTAAGACATCCGTTAGGGTCAGTAGTCCTTGAGCCAAAATAGACGGGCTGAGTTTAGCAGGCGTCCCCTGACTCAAGAGTTTGAGTAACGCCTCGGCGTAAAGATTATCGCTATTTTGATTGGTAAATTTGATCAGCTCAGCGATCGTAGGCGAATCAACACTCGCAATCTCTGTGCCGAACCTATTAGGCAGTCGGCTGACTTGAGCGCGATCCACCACAATACCTTCCTTAGAAAGAGCCTGCTGGAAGTGTTTCAAGAAATGGGCGGCGGGATCATCAATTGCGACGACATCAGAGTATGGAGCCGCCCCGACTCGGAGTTGCCCAGACACTCTCAGAATCGGTTGCGTGAGATCTCGCTCTACAACCACATACTCTGACGCTTGAGCATTCCCTGTCACGGACGTATTTTCAATTGTCCATTGGTCGGCTTGCGCTGAGTCTTCCCACTGGAGGCGTAGCGGTTGTCCAAGGGCTTGAGGAGAAAGCGTCAGCGCGAGTAAGTTGCGATTTAAAATCAATCGGCTGACTGGTGCACCATAACTTTCCCGCACATCTCCCACTGCCCAATCGTCATTGAGCGGCTCGGTATCGATATCTTCGACCTGAAGTTGCGCGATGCGTCGGATGCCTTTCTGCGTTAGCTGCTGAGCGAGGCTAACCAACTGAGCATCCGTCAAACTGGGATCGCCTTGTCCGACTAATCGAATTTGCCACCCGTTGGCCGTTTGAGCGCCATAAACGGAAGTGCGAATCCGATATTGAGACCCAAATTTACTCAGAACAGCAGCGGTCGTCAGCAGTTTTGCGTTAGAAGCGGGAACAAAATACTGCTCTGCATCGCGGGCATAGAGGGTTTCTCGCTTTCCTAACGTCTGTACCAAAACGCCTAAGCGCGATCGCCGAAACATGGGTCGGTTCGCAATTGCCTCGATCGCGGCAGGAAGCTGACTGGAACACAGCGCGGGTGCAGCAGACCAAGCGCGGTTAGGAAGCAATACAAATAGGCAACTACTGATCCAACTGCTGAGCAAGAGAAACTTGAGCCATGTAGCTTTCTGGAATGAAGCAGAGTCAATTGGATCAGAGAAGTGGGTGGTCATGGAAGGAATCTTGAAGAGGTTGGCGATCGCTAGAATGACGAGGCAAGATTGAAACGATTGTATTGGCTTTTATTCTGAATGAGTGAAAATATATATTCTTATGGATATACGGCGCAGAATCGTAGTTCACATCTTAAATCCCTCTTAAGAGAGGACTAGAATCCGGAACTCATTGAATACGATCGAAGGCATAGTAGTCTCTCCAAGGTGATCCCCATGGCAGAAGAACGACACGATGCAACGGACTTCGCAAAGCGAACCTCTCCGGAGCTTCGGATAGCCAATCCCACCACCCTTGAGGAGCCTAATTCTGATCCATTAAGTGCTAACCGAGTCAAACAGGTACCACCTGCCCCTCGATCTTCGGGTGGCACGCTGAATGATATTGCATCAGGTTTAGCCTTGGTCTTATCGGTCTTTGCCTTCTTCTTGAGCGGCTTTGCTCTGCTTCAGATGGCGAATATGCGGCGTCAAGTTGAGGGCGTTCGTTCCCCCACAAGCAGCGCCGTTTCCAATTCGTTTGCTGGAACTGGGGGAGGATCAGCTCCGAGCAACTCTACTCAGAGCGGTTCTTTTGTAGAACGAGTGCGTCAAAGCGTGCCATCTCAAGCTCAAACCATTGAACCTGGTAAGTTTGTTCAGGCTACCTTGGAAGGAAATGGGCAAGTCGAGATTCTTTCTGCTGAGCGGACGGCGGCACCCGCGAATCTTGTAAATTTACGAGTCCGATTTGAGCGAGCGAGTCGTTCTACAGGATCACCATCTTCGGCTGAGGGAGGAGACAACATTCTTCTAGGCGATGCGATCGCACTCAACACCCGAACCAACCGATCCTTTCCAGTCGTAAACTTTCAAACGGCGGGGGATGAGCCAATTTCGCTAGAGCGCTTGCGCCCTGGCGAATCGACCGAGGCGACGCTGGCGTTTCGCGTTCCCGAAGATTTAGAACGAGTTGATGTTCGCATCCCCGGCACAAACATTTTTCGGAATGTTCCAATTTCATCTATGCCGTAAAGTTAAGTACGCAACCTAAAACTGCGTAATTTTTAAATCTTCGAGTTCTTCAAGAACTCGAAGATTTTTGCACTTGGGGGACGTTGTGGATTCCGCCTCTCTACTTATAGGTTTGTAGGTAGTTATAGGTTTGTAGGTAGTACTTCACGATTTATAGGTAGTACCTCACGGTGGTCACGACCCGACTTTTTTTAGTTCTCAATGCATTTTTGAGAAACAGCGTTGTTTGGTTGTGCAGTAAACTTTCCCACCAGCGGCGAGGCACAAATGCCGGAATAATGATAGTCGATAGCACATCCGGGTGCTGTGCCTCGTACTGGCTTACAAAGTCTAGAATTGGTGCAATCACAGACCGATAGGATGAATCTAGAATCACTAGGTCAATGTCAGATTCTAAGTCCTGCCAACGCTGTTGCAGTTTTTCTCGATTTGTGGTGCCAACATCGACATGAACGGCAACAATTTCGTCAGCAATACTGCGCGCGTAGTCTAATGCTTCAATAGTGCCTCGGTGGAGTTGTCCAACAATGACGATCGCAGGATGCGTCACCGTTACACCCTTCGCACGCGGCATGTGGCTCCGGGGTGCAATTCCTTGAATGCTTAAGCGATCGGCAACGTACTGATAGTGCCGGCGAATGCTTATAAATAACCAAACGGCTAGGGGAATCGCAATCACGACAACCCAAGCGCCTAGCGCAAACTTCGTCGCGATGACTACGCCCAGAACAACTGTTGTGGCAACTGCACCCAGCCCATTCAGCAGAGCGCTCGCTTGCCAGCCTTGGCCTCGCTCTCTAAACCAGCGGCGGACCATTCCCGCTTGGGACAGCGTAAACGAGGTAAACACGCCCACTGCGTATAGAGGAATAATGGCGGTAGTGCTGCCCTTGAAAATCACCATCAAGACTGCCGCGCAAATGCTCAAGAGCAAGATACCGTTCGAGTAGACTAAGCGATCGCCCAGTAGAGCCAGTTGCCTCGGTAGAAATCCGTCCCGTGCCAAAAAGTAACACAGTCGCGGAAAGTCAGCGTAGGCTGTATTGGCCGCTAGTAGCAAAATCATCGGCGTCGCGAACAGCACCAGGAAGTAGTACAGCAGACTCGATCCCCCAAAAATTTGGCGACTGAGCAGCGATAAAACCGTTTCCGTTTCTCTAGGAACCAACTCGTAGGCATGGGCGAGATAGCTAATGCCTAGAAACATGCAGCCCAGGATAACGCCCATTGCTATCAAGGTTTGGCTGGCGTTCTTCCACTCTGGCGCTTTAAAGGCTAATACTCCATCTGAAATGGCTTCAACTCCAGTCAGAGCAGTACATCCCGCGGCAAACGCTCTAAGAATGAGAAATAAGCTCAGTTGTTCGCTGACGTGACCTAGCTCTTCTACGGGAGGTGGAACGGGGTCAATCGTTCCAGTCACCTGATGAAACAGCCCCATACCAATTAAGAGAAAGATACTGGCAACGAAGGCATAGGTTGGGATCATAAATAAGCGTCCTGACTCCTTGACCCCGCGCAAATTGGCAATCATCAGCAAAAAGACACAGACGAGACAGAGTTCAACCGTGAGTGGACGCAGCACGGGAATCGCAGACACCAAGTTATCAATCCCAGCAGATACGCTCACCGCAACCGTGAGAATATAGTCAATCATCAGCGATGCGCCAGCAATCAGACCCGGCAACAGACCGAGATTGCTGCGGGCAACGATATAGGAACCGCCGCCTTGAGGATAAGCGCGAATGGTCTGGCGGTACGAGAGAATGACGATCGCGAGGAGGACAATGATGGCGATCGCAATCGGCAATGACTGTCCCAAAATGGATGCACTGGTCCCAGCGGCAACCAACACCAGCAATGTTTCTTGAGTGGCATACGCGACAGAGGACAGCGCATCGGATGAGAGGACTGCTAGTGCTTCCGCTTTCGTCAACCGTTCTTCTGCATGAGCGCTAGTAGGTAATGTTTTACCTAGAAAAAACCGTTTAGCCTGAGCAAAATTCATGGAGTCAAGT
Organism: Myxacorys californica WJT36-NPBG1; assembly: GCA_019359315.1. Classification (GTDB taxonomy): domain Bacteria; phylum Cyanobacteriota; class Cyanobacteriia; order Leptolyngbyales; family Leptolyngbyaceae; genus Myxacorys; species Myxacorys californica. The sequence continues at coordinate 87,779 of JAHHHO010000005.1, read as the reverse complement.
TACCTAGATTTTGATCGAACGTGGCGAATTTTAGACAGCGTGGTATTTGCTGCACGATCGAGACGAGGAGTGTTGAGATCATAGATCAGACTCACGGCATCAAATAAAGAGATGGCAAATTAGTAGACGGCAAATTAATAAAATTCAAGTAGGGAAATCTGACCTTACGACAGACCACTTTTAAGTTCAATCTCGATAGAGTGAGAAAGTATTTAGCAACACGGGTTTAAATTCATGGCTTCGTGGCGCGATCGCTTCAATCAATTTAGTGGCAAAACTCGCTTTGCGGTCTGTCGGATCTTTATACATTTAGCTGGAAAAGAGGTTGCTCCCTTTCTTGGCATTCTGAACGAGGCGGCAAGTCAAGCGGTCGAGTCAGACGGCGACTTGTCTGTTTTAGGAGAAGGGCTAGTCGAAATTTGTCAGGGACTGTTGCAGTACCAAACCTACTGGCGCTCGGCTGCCAATGAAGGAGACGTTATTTGGAATGAAGGGGAAGCTGGAGATTATGTGAACGAATTGTTCACCGATTCTGCTCAGCGCTATATGAGTGGCGTCGAGCTAGACGATGGAGACGATGTCGATGCCTCGTTATCTCTACCCATCACTCAGAACTTAATCGTCATGATTACGATCGCGGCAGAGGGCGAAGTGCCAGCGTTAGAAACCGATTTAGCCAGCCTCAGAGCACTCGAAGCAGGACTGAAGGAAATCATCAATCTTCACTACAGCGATCGCTTGCGGGCCATTCAAGTCCACTTCTCTCCCTCTCGATTGGGTGATGAGCTTGATTCTGACCAACTGTTAGAGTTCTTTCCAGAATTGATTCCGCTTTAGCTTCAGATTCAGTAGAAAGAGTTTTATCTTGCTCGCTAGGATACTGAATGTACGCCTGAGTTCTTAGCCCATACCGTTCTTATGAAGATCGTTCGATCCATGTTACGAAAATTTTTAGCTCTCTCGATGTCCGCAGCGCTATGTCTAACAACCGTTGGATGTGGAGGGCCTTCTTTGGGGGATTCCCGCCCATCTAATACAGCAAACCCGGCAGCGACCAGCCGCGCTCAAACCCAGTTGCCCAATGGACAGTACCCTGTTCAGCAAGCTAGATTTGACGATGGGACGGGGCAATATGACATCACTCTACTGAATACGCCTGCTGGCGCTCCTTCAACCTTAAGAACTGAGAACCTGCAAATGGCACGTCTCACGGATGAGGAAGTCAAAGCGGGGCAGAAAGCCTACTTGAAAGTCGAGAACAATCAGCCGTCGCTGCACATTCCTGAAGACTTCAAGATTGAGTATGTCCATAATGTGACTCAGCAGCAGACCAATCCTCAGACGGGGCAAAGTGAAACAGTGGTTGTGCGCCAAGAACCGAGTTTTTGGTCTCCGTTTGCTGGTGCGCTAGCAGGACAAGCGATCGGTAGTCTGCTTTTCCGTCCGCAATACTATATGCCACCTGTCTATCAGCCTGGAGTTCCCCTCAGTGGGTTTGGTGGATATGGCAGCAGCTACGGTCAAGCGGTGAATCGTTACCAACAGCGCTACAACGCTCCACCTGCGGTTGAACGAAATCGTCAAGTGTTCCGCTCGACGGGTCGCATTAGTTCGCCTGGTTATCGCAATCCAAGTGTGCGTCGCCCATCGACAACCTATGGACGTCCATCTGGATCAGGATATGGCTCTAGTACACTGCGCCGTTCTAACGGCTCTACGCCGTCTCGGATCAACCGTCCCAGCTCCTTTGGTAGTGGACGCGCGCGCGTAGGTAGAAGACGCTAGTATCGCGATCGCTCTAAATTTGGCTCACTCTAATGGGAATGAAAGGTAAAAGACGCAAGTTTTCTTGCTTGCTTTTACCTTTTTCCTTTTTTTAGGTGTGTCAGAATGGTTTCTTAGTACGCAGTGAGTGCAGCCCTGTGATTGAGGTAGAAGTCCATCAGCAACTCCGTGCTTTTTTGAGGGAGCAAGGCGAACCCTATTGGGCGCACCATTTAACGATGGCTCGTCTAGTGGCACGTGCGCTGCGTTTGGGTCGGAGTGCATTAATTCAAACAGGCGCGCCATCTGGCTATCACGGGCGCTACCGGCTGAGCTACCTAGTTCCGATCTTGATGTGGCAAGAACCTGTGATTGTGGTTGCCTCGGAACAGGTGCAGCAGCGAATTTTACTAGTAGAAATTCCTCGTCTACGGCAATGGATTAGCCACCCAAAGCCGATTCAGACGAGCGATCGCTGGATTGCTCCTGACTATCGAGGCATTGTTCTGACGACGCCAGAAGCATGGCTCAGCGATCGTATCCACCATCAAGGCAGATTTCCGGCTGGCATCCCGACGATTATCGATGGCGTTGATGATTTCGAAGCTTGGACGCGGGAGCGCCTCACAACTCATCTTCATGCCGCCGATTGGGAAGCGCTGATGCTAGCTTGTCCTAGCCATCAAGAAACTATCCGAGACGTTAGAATTCAACTCACGCGAACCATTTTTCAACATCCCGCCAATCCTTACGAGTGCTATCTCATTGAGCAGTCAGAACGGGAAGTTCTTCAAACCCTCCAACGCACTCTACACCCTACTCCCAGTGACCCAAACCCTCTCCCTCAAAGCTGGAAAACCTTTTTTGAGCGGCTAGAGCTTAAAGACGAACTGGTTTGGACGACGATTGCACGTCAATCAGGGCAGTTTGTGCTGCATTGCGCCCCGGTTGAAATTGCGTCAGCCCTAAAACCAATTTGGTCTCAGCAGTCGACTGTTTTAATTGGCGGAGCTTTAGATTTAGAGCCTGAAGCGACCATTTATCGCGATCGCATTGGCTTAACCGACGACCTCACCTGTCTAAAATTTGCCCTCGACCGACAGGACGATGTGATTCAGCTCTATCAGCCTGAAGGCATTCCGATGCCAAACACACCCCAGTTTCAAGAGGCGATCTTACGGGAACTGCGATCGCTGCTCACAGCAAGCACGTCCGTTCAAGGGCTATCGGTGATTTTGATCGGTGATACCCCGCTCAAGGCTCAAGTTGGCTCAATCTTGGCGTCAGAATTTGGTTCTAGAGTCCAAGTCGAGCGCACTTGTTTAGATGACAACGGCATTTTAATTGCGGGCTGGGAGTTTTGGCGGGCGCATCAGAGTGTTTTACCTGCGCCTCATGTTCTCGCGATCGCAACTCTGCCGATTCCATCGCTAGAACATCCCCTTGTCGCGGGACGAGTTGCCCACTACAAACAACTGCGCCAAGATTGGTTCCGCCTCTACCTTCTGCCTGACGCTCTGAGCGAGTTACAACGCGCTGTTGCCCCGGTTCGCGACTGCCAAGGCATCGTTGCCTTACTGGATACTCGCGTCATTCACCGCACTTATGGAACCCAAGTTCTGGCGGCTCTTAGCCCCCTTGCTCGAACGAGTTACTTAGACCCCAGCCTTTTCACACCTGCTTCCACTCATCCCTGGGAAGATTAACAGTCACTCTACTGAAGGCGCTATGATCAATTAAAGAACCCTACGATCGCAGATAGCACAACGGAGAATTACACCGTGGGAGAAGCAAAACGTCGCAAAGAAACGCTGGGCGAAAAATATGGCAAAGAGCCAAATATCGCACCTTGGCTACCGTTTACGAAAACTCAAGCCGACCGATTCACTAAAATCACTACAACCGGAGCTTGGACGGGCATTATTCTTCTGGTTGCGGCTTGGCTAACGATTCGATTTATTGGTCCAACTGTAGGTTGGTGGACGGTTAACTAGAGTTCAATTAGCTCTACTTATTATCTATATATGTAAGAGCGCCTATATAGCGCTCTTTTTTTCGCGATCCCGTAGTTTTCCTGTCAAATCCGCCAATATGATGAGAGACTTCTCCAGAATCAGTGGCTATCGTGCTATGTATAGGGTTAGTTAGATATCACTCATTTCAACGTTCCAGCCGTTTCTCCCCGAGAAGATACATCACAAAACGGTAAGAACCGTCAAGTTTTAAGAGGTTTCGTTGACTTGTTGCGATCGCTACTTTGATTCCTTCCTTTGTTCGTTAGCATGGTGGGGAAGTTAAGGTATTTTTTCTAACCTATCTGTCGAAATCTGCCTTCTCGAAGGTGTATCTGCTGATATCAAAAAACTGCCGTTAAAATCTTAAGATAAGGTTTAGAATTTAGTGTGGTGATTGGAGGATGAATCCCCGTGTTCTTAAGACTTGCTGAACAACACCGACAATTCGTTCAAGACTTGGTAATGAATCTCCAAGCATTGGCGACTGTACTGGAAAACCGAGGGTATCTTGCATCGTGCTATACCTGCGGTGGTCAAATGAATAGCGCATCTTTTATGGTGAGCTTGGACAACAACCATCTAATCCGCTTTCTGGTTTCTGATTATGGAATCACGTGGACAGAAATGCGAGATGACCGTGAGTTAATGAAATTGGAAGGGGCGGAAGCCATTAGCCAACTTCAAGAACTCGCGAATTTGGTCAAATTTCAAATTAAACCTTCAGACTACCGTCCAGCCCTTCCGGCTGAAAGTCTGCGCTAGTTCGACCCTTCACAGGCTGCTAGCTCTCTGACTGTACATGATGCGTTAGGTAAACAGTGCTCCTCAGCTTTGGCATCCCAGTAAGGGTCGGTTAGAACGTAGTAGTTCGGTGATAAGCTGAAAAGCGGAGTTTTGATTTATGCAGCCTAATCCTTTGCAAGGGTGTACGACAGTTAAGTACATTAGGGGCTGTTAGCCTTTTGCTATGACCGTTTCTGAATTTCATTCTGAATCTCAGTGGCAGCATCATTTCATTGAAGCAAACCGAATTCGTCTACACTATGTCACTCAGGGTGATGGCGAACTTGTTCTTTTGCTGCATGGGTTTCCTGAGTTTTGGTATTCTTGGCGCTATCAGATTCCAGCGTTAGCTCGCCACTACAAGGTTGTTGTTCCTGACTTACGCGGCTACAACGACTCTGAAAAGCCAACGCATGGCTACGATCTCGATACGCTAACCGCAGATATTCGAAGCCTAATAGAGAATTTGGGCTACAGCCGCGCTCATGTTGTAGGGCACGATTGGGGCGGCGCGATCGCGTGGAATCTGGCTCAAAAGTTTCCTCAGCATCTTAATCGGTTGGCGCTCCTGAGCGCCCCGCATCCGCAACGGTTTGCCCAAGAAATGCTGAGCAACTTAGACCAACTGCGCCGGAATTGGCACATTTTAGCCTTTCAGGTACCTGGAGTCCCAGAGTGGCTGATTCAACTCAACTTGCGGACGTTTATTCGCAATATGTTTCAAGAACACGCCGTTCGTAAAGGCGCGTTTTCGGAAGAGAATGCTCAGATTTACCAGAGGGCATTGAGCAAGCCGGGTGCGATCGCTGCCGCGCTGAGCTACTACCGTCAGCTATTTCTGCCGCTCAACTGGATTCGCAATCTATGGCGATCGCCCGACCCAATCGCTGTACCAACTCTCGTCTTGTGGGGAGATGAAGATTCTCTCCTGAGTCACAAGCTGACAGAAGGGCTAGATCAACTGATTGCGGCTCCGTTTAGAGTAAAGCTGATTCCTCATTGTGGACACTGGATTCAGCAAGAAGCTCCGCAAACCGTAAACCGAGAACTGCTAACGTTTTTACGGAGTCCTGCTTGGGAATCAGCCATTGAGTAGACTTCCATCTACAACATCGAAATTTACGACAGAGATGTTTTTACATCTAGAATTGCTTCAGAAACCTCAAATCGCTGTTGTAGAGCCTACGAATGTCGTCAATTTGATGCAGTACCATTGCTAGCCGTTCAACTCCAAACCCAGCGGCAAATCCGGTGTAGATTTCAGGATCATAACCGACGGCTTTCAATACATTGGGATCAACCATTCCGCATCCCAAAATCTCCAGCCATCGCCCCTTCCATCGCACATCCACTTCAGCCGAAGGTTCTGTAAACGGGAAAAAGCTAGGACGGAAGCGAATTTCGACATCGCCAAATAGTTCTTGCAAGAACACTTTGATTGTGCCTTTTAGATCGGTGAAAGTGATGCCTTCATCGATCGCTAAAATTTCAATCTGGTTAAATACGGCAGAGTGAGTGGCATCGACGGTATCGCGACGATAGACACGACCCGGAACCGCAACTCGAATTGGAGGATCGTTCGTCTCCATGTAGCGAATCTGCACGGTCGAAGTATGAGTTCTCAGCAGGTTTCCATCCGGCAAATAGAGCGTGTCTTGCATATCCCGTGCGGGATGGTCGGGCAAGAAATTCAGCGCTTCGAAGTTATAGTAATCGGTCTCCATTTCGGGACCTTCGGCTACGGTATAGCCCAAGCCCACGAAAATATCAAGCACTTGATCGATCGTGCCGTTGAGCGGATGGATTCTGCCCTGCGATCGATACACTCCTGGCATCGTCACATCAAGGGTTTCTGCCTCAAGCTGCGCCTGAATCGCTGCCGTTTGCAGGTCGGTTTTCTTGCGATCGAGGTCGGCTTGAATCGCTTCTTTCACCTCGTTGGCTCGTGCCCCAATCCGGGGACGCTCAGCCGGATCGAGCTTTCCCATACCGCCTAGCACTTGCGGAATGGGACCCTTCTTGCCCATATACTTCACGCGCAGTTGTTCGAGTTGGTCAAGAGAGGTCGCGGTCGCGATCGCGGCTTGAGCTTCTTGCCGGATTGCGTCTAATTGCGCTTCGAGTTCGATCGTCTGAGCAGTCATACTAAGAAAGTGCGTTTGTCTATATCAGTGTAATGGATTCAATGAGACTCCTGATCAGCAACGATGACGGTGTTTATGCGCTAGGGATTCGGACTTTAGCAAATACCCTAGCAGAAGCGGGACATCAGGTAACGGTAGTCTGCCCCGATCGCGAACGGTCTGCTACCGGGCATGGACTGACGTTGCATCAGCCGATTCGAGCCGAAAAAATCGAATCACTCTTTCATCCCTCGGTTCAGGTTTGGGCATGTTCGGGCACGCCGTCAGACTGCGTGAAGTTGGCAATTTGGGCCCTGTTGGATGAACCGCCCGAACTCGTATTATCTGGAATCAACCACGGAGCCAATTTAGGAACAGACGTGCTGTACTCAGGAACCGTATCCGCCGCGATGGAAGGGCTAATCGAGGGATTTCCTAGCGTGGCGCTCAGTCTAACGAGCTTTTCCTCTCGTGACTTCCAGCCTGCCGCCGATTTTGCTTGCGCGTTAGTGCAACAGCTTGCAAAACATCCGTTGACGTTAACGTTGCTCAATGTCAATGTGCCTCCAGTCGAGCGGGATCAAATTCGAGGGACGATCGTTACCCGGCAAGGCGTCCGCCGCTATGTTGATGTATTTGAGAAACGGGTTGATCCAAGAGGCAAAATCTATTACTGGTTGGCGGGCGAGTTGCTTGAAGATGTTGAAGATCCTGATGTAACCGATACTGCACCGACTGATGTTGAAGCAATTCGGGAAAACTACATCACCATCACGCCCTTGCACTACAATCTCACATCACCTTCGGGTGTGAAGATGGCTCAGGAGTGGACGCTGGGGCTTTCTCAGCTTTGGTAGGTCGGTAAGGCGAGAATAATTCTCTTCTATCGCTTGACCCACGGGATCAGCGGGTCTTTAGCAAGATGTTGAGATACAACATAAGCCCCGTAGCGATTGAGATGGCTGGGATCGGAGAAGAGATCATTCTCAGTTTTCCAGTTGTCCAACAGGTCGCGGTAGGTGAAGCCTAATTCCCCTGACACTTGCAGCATTTTTTGCTGAAAATGCTGTTCGCGCTCTCGACGGAACGGATCGAGATGCGCTTCGGTGAGGGGCAAATTGACAAAGACGAGGGGGATTTTTCGCGATCGCGTAAAGGCAACCAACGACTTTAGTGCCTCAAACTGCTGCCCTTCTAACGAGAAATTAGCGTAATCTGCGTCGCTGTTACCTGGAACCCGCGAATACTTTTGATAGTAAGTCGCTGGGTTAAACCGAACCGAGAGTGGTAGGAATCCGTTGATGTCAATTAGCCCTTGTCCGTCTGAGACGATCGTCTCTTCACTGTCTGCCGAGGACTGGCTCAAGCGACCTTTCAACCCATTCTGTAAGAATGTAACCAGTTTCTCTCGGTGCACATAAAGGGTTGAAAGGTTGCTCAACACCCCGTTGAGCTGATTGTTCACCGCTTGATAGCTATCAGCCACAACGGAATTAGTCTGAGAAATTGTTTCTAGAGGTTTGGTAAAGGCTTCAGTGGGCGTCGTTGCCACCGTAACCGAAGCCGTTGAAGCATCGGGAAGCTTTTTGAAACCTGGCGAAGACGCGATCGCATTGAACGTCGCATCGGCTTTGCCGCCGTTAAAGGCCCGTGAACCATCACCCACTAAGATGAGTTTCGGCATTTTCTCAGAGGGCAAGATCCGCCGCACAATTAAATCAATCACCTGCGCGGTTGCCCCGTTCACGCCAAAGTTAAAGATCTTTAAATTCGGATACCCTTGCGTTGCCAACGTCTGCTGAAGAATGACGGGATCAATGCCTCTCATCGCTCTAGAACTGCCCACAATCAAAATATCGGGCGCACCGAACTGGGACACATACTGACGATACAAAACGAGTTTTTCGTTGAGTTGATTGGCGTTGAACGTAGGATAGGGCGATCGCGCGGGATCAACAGCCGCTTTGGGCCTTAGAGGGGACGCTAGCAGCGCTCTGGGAGTGCTCTCTGTTGGGGTGGGTGACTCGGTCGGAGTGGCTAATTCTGTTTGTCCATCCTGGGTAAAGCCAGAGGAACTTGCGCCCTGCTCGCCGCTAAACCCAGAGGACTTTTGCAAAGAGACTTGTGGTAGATTTAACGGCTGCGACGTACTCGTCGGTGAGGCAGCCGGGAGCGTTGGAGAGGGTTCCGGGGGCGCTTGAGCTTGGGATTTTACGAGTTGCCCTAGCACCCAATCGGATTGCAAGGTCAGCAGTAGTCCCAAGGTTCCCCAGACGATCGCAACTTTGCGTTCATGACTAAGAATGGATTTTGGCTTTTCATATGCCGCTAACGCGGTCGGCGTCTCTAGCATGAAGAGTTGCGATCGCACCAGCAATCGTTGCAAGGCATCAACGACTCGATGACGAAAGACCGGATTATCTCCACTCAGATCGGGTCGGACAGTCAACGTTTCCGGATCTTTGCTGAGCAAATCGCCGACATAGGCATCCGATGCGGCAAATTCGGGCGTCGCTTCAGGAACAAGACGATTGGCGCGGAGTGCGATAGAAGAGTCGTTCCAGACAAAATCAACCCCGTAACTCCACAAGGGGCGTGATTGCCCTGCACGGCGTCCATGAATTCGCGCCCCTTGCAGTTCTGGCAATTCTAAAGATTTCAGCAAGTCAACAACCGTAGTCGTGACCGTGTTCTGAGGTGGGCAGGTCGGCGCATCGGTCATGATGTGCATCAACTCATCCCGTTGACGAAGCTGAAGCCGAATGCCGCCAGTTGCTAACTGTACATCTAGATCTGGATTGAGCAGACGTGTCAGTTGGAAGGCGATCGCGCTGAGATCGCCCTGTTTCGCCAACGCCGAAGTCGAATCGGCGAGCGCTGGATGCTCAGCAGCAGGTAAATTGATCCACTCAACCCAAGCTGGCGCAAGCGAGGTAGGATCTTCATCAGCGTGGTCTCCAGTTTCGTTGCCGATGCCGTAGACTGTGGCGCAGTGAATGCCTTGAGGCGCGATCGTCTCTAAAAGTGGCAGCAGGGTCGCCAAAACGCGCGGCTTGTCGGGTACAGATTTCCCCTGGCAAGAAATATGCAGAGTAATGTCCATCAAGTCCACAGAAACCTGAATGCTCTGCTCAAAGAAAACTCGATTAAACAAACGAGCCAGCGCTTCAACATCGCCCCATCGCGCCCATTCTTTCAGCATCTCGTTGGGCGGTGTCAGATCGACTCTCAGCGTCCAATCGGGTTCTGCTTCTCCCCGGACTTGGCTAAAGACGATGGCATCGCGGAATCCATGCAGTTCGAGATCTCGCAGCTTTTGGGCGATTGGCTCTGCCATCAGCGATGGATCAGGGCTATAGGCGGACTCGCACAGCACCCACAAGCGGTTCAGCAATGCTTTGGGAGTGAGCGATTGAGAACTGGTGAAAACCGAAGACAGATTCACGATTTCGGGCAGCTTGGCGTCTTCGGGCAGAACGACAGACTTGACATTGGCGCGAACGGCGACGCCTAAGTTACTAAAGGCTTCGCTGAGATACCGCGCGATCGCAGCAGAGTGACCCTGTTTCGCTAAACTAAAATTCGACACGATCATCGACGAGTCGAGCGCGATCGGGCGGCGTTGGGCTTGAGCCTCTTGGAGTTTTTCTAGATACCGCTCAATCTGGTCGAGATAAATCACCTCTGCCCACTGAGGGCGCGATTCACCCTGAGCGCGTCCGTAGAGAACAACTTGATACACCGTTGGCTGATCGGCTGGAAGTAAGAGCTGTAGCTTAGTCTCTGCTAAGGCTTGCACCATCTGAGCCAAGACCGTGGACTGGCTAGGACATTCTTTCGCTTCGTAAAGGATGTACAAGTTGTTGCCGCGTATGCGAACTTGAATTAGAACGTTAGGCACTCCAGCGACTCGGTGGAGCCACTGCATCAACGACGGCTGACGGCGAATCGGGTCGGACACAGATAGCTTAGACTCAGGGGGATTTAACATCAAGTTGCTCTATTCGACTGACGGCTGCGGTTTCTTCGGGATTGCGCTCTGCGCGATATCGGTGCCTATCGATACACCTTAGGTTTTACGTCGATGCTTTTACGCTGACTTTATGTTTTTCGCAATCTTTTCTTTGCTATGGTAAGCACAAGCCGTCGCATTGGTGAAGTAGTTTTTCACTCCTGCGGCCTTTTCAGTGGTATGCATTTTTAAGTGTTATGCAGAATTATAATTTCATATTGAAAAGGTGATTCCGAAATTTGGGGTGTTTTTTGCTACCAGACATCGCCGTCAGACAGAAGTGTACAAGAACAACGCTAAAATTAGCCACTTTAAGACCTTGAAACTTACGATTTGGCTCCCAATTTTCTTTAATAAGGTTGGCTAACCGCTACTTTAATCACTAATTAGCAGCCCATTCAGGATTACTATCGATGCAGTCTACTGATTCGTCCTCCGCTCAATCTCGTGACTCGCTTTTATTTGGATTTATTCCTTCAGAAATTGCTCTAAGTGTGGCAACCGTTCCCGTATTAGTTGGACTCGTGAGCGCACAAGCCCTAGCGCGAGCGATCGCAGAGGTCGGCGCGATGAGCGAGGAGGTTTTTCGCGGCGATCGCCTACCCACGCTAGATTTCTCTGAGGATTCGGATACGCCGACCGATCAAAGTTAGCTTTTTCTGAACTTTGAGTTTTGAGTGCAGTTATCCGATAATTCAGAAATTCTAACTGCATCTTCGCGCGTTAGCTCATTTTCTCTTCCCTTCTCGCTTTACCCATCTAAGACTCCTGCTGGACTATCTTTTATGAGTTCACTCCTCCCCTCACAAGATGATTCTGGTCTCGTCACAGATATCAGCTTTACCTCACCTCAACCCGAAGACGTTGCATCGGTGGCCTCTGATAATTTAATAACGTCTGATAATTTAATGACGTCTGATTTATTTTTGCGGCTTCGGGTTAAAACAGTTGAGGATCTCTGGGAAGCTGTTTTGCAACAGGAGTGCGGTCAAGAACTCGTTGATTTGCTCAATCAACTAAGACATATGTGTTCCCCCGAAGGACAAGCGAACACATTCACCGGATCAGAAGTGTTGCAGGTCGTCGAAAAGCTCGATCTCAATGAGGCGATTCGGGCTGCCCGCGCCTTTGCGCTTTATTTTCAATTAATCAACATTGTTGAGCAACACTACGAGCAGCGAGACCAGCAAATTCAGTATCGAGTTGCTAGTGAGGGCGTTCCGTCGCAGAAACCCAAGAGCAGCGGCCGCCAGGATGAAGAACTAACCAATCGACCCGAAGCCGATTTTCTAGAGCGCAGTCTGCATGAAGATGCCTCTCGCCGTGAAATCGGAACCTTTCGCTGGTTATTTCCGCGATTGCGGCAACTCAACGTTCCGCCTCAGCAGATCCAACGGCTGATCAATCAGTTGGATGTGTGGCTCGTCTTTACCGCCCATCCGACCGAGATTGTGCGCCCCACAATTCGCGATAAGCAGCGCCGGATTGTCAAAATCTTACGAGAACTTGACCGGGTAGAAGATAGCCTCAAAGCAATGGGCCTAGCGGCATCGTGGGACGCGGATGCCCTGCGAGAGCAGTTAACGGAAGAGATTCGCCTGTGGTGGCGCACTGATGAACTGCATCAATTTAAGCCGACGGTTTTAGATGAAGTCGATAACGCCTTGCACTACTTCCGCGAAGTTCTGTTTGATGCGATCCCGCATCTTTCCAAACGGCTAGAGCAGACGGTTCATGCCTCCTTTCCAGCCATGCAGATGCCCCGACGAAACTTCTGTCAATTTGGCTCTTGGGTAGGCAGCGATCGCGATGGCAATCCATCGGTCACGTCTCAGGTCACCTGGCAAACGGCCTGCTATCAGCGTCAGACGATTCTAGAGAAATATCTCGAATCGGTGAAGCGCCTGAGTGATTTGCTCAGCTTATCGCTGCACTGGAGCGACGTTCTGCCTGATCTATTGGAGTCGCTAGAGCAAGACCAGCAGCGAATGCCCGCTGTGTACGATCAATTGGCAATTCGCTACCGCCAGGAACCCTATCGCTTAAAGCTGGCCTATATTAGCCAGCGGTTGCAGAACACTCACGATCGCAACCAGATTCTCTCTGGCGGGGACTGCCTCCAGCAGGATGTCCCGGAATACGACGAATCGACGTATTATCGGTCTGGAACCGACTTTCTGGCCGAACTTCACCTGATTCAGCGCAATTTAGCTGAAACGGGCTTAAGCTGCCGCGATTTGGAGCATCTGATCGCTCAAGTCGAAATTTTTGGGTTCAATCTGTCTCATCTCGACATCCGCCAAGAAAGCCCGCGCCACGCGGAGACGATGAACGAGATTGTGGAGTACCTGCAAGTGCTGCCGAAGTCATACAACGAGATGACCGAAGCAGAACGGTGCGACTGGCTGATCACCGAACTGCAAACTCGCAGACCGTTGATCCCGGCCGGGATGCCGTTTTCAGAGCGGACTCAGGAAGCGATCGCAACCTTCCGTATGGTGCGCAAGTTGCAGCAGGAGTTTGGTCTTGACATCTGCCACACTTACATCATCAGCATGAGCCATGACTTGAGTGACTTGCTGGAAGTATTGCTGTTCGCCAAAGAAGCCGGGCTGTACGATCCTGTGACTGGAATTGGCACGCTGCGAGTGGTGCCGCTCTTTGAAACCGTAGAGGACTTGCAGAAAGCGCCGGGAGTCATGACAGGCGTGTTTGAGCTACCGTTTTATCGAGCCATGTTGTCGGGTGGATTTGAGCAGTACGAACAGCGGAAAAACCACCCAGAGGATCTCCCCCAGTTTTCGCTGCAAGAGGTGATGCTGGGCTACTCTGACAGCAACAAAGATTCTGGCTTTCTCAGCAGCAATTGGGAAATTCACAAGGCCCAGCAAGCCCTACAAACGATCGCCGATCGCTATGGGGTGGCGCTGAGAATCTTCCACGGGCGCGGCGGCTCGGTGGGACGGGGCGGTGGTCCGGCTTACGAAGCGATTTTGGCGCAACCTGGACGGAGTGTAAACGGTCGCATCAAAATTACCGAACAGGGAGAGGTGTTGGCGTCGAAGTATTCATTGCAGGAGTTGGCACTCTATAACTTGGAAACCGTCACCACAGCGGTGATTCAGGGAAGTTTGCTGCGAACCGGATTTGACGATATCCAGCCGTGGCATGAAGTGATGGAAGAATTGGCAGAGCGATCGCGCGCTCACTACCGTGCTCTGATTTACGAACAGCCCGATTTTATTGATTTCTTCCATCAAGTCACCCCGATTGAAGAAATTAGCCAACTGCAAATTAGCTCTCGCCCTGCTCGGCGCGGCGGCAAAAAAGATCTTGGCAGCCTGCGAGCCATTCCTTGGGTATTTAGCTGGACGCAGAGCCGATTTTTGTTGCCCTCCTGGTATGGAGTCGGGACGGCACTAAAGATGTTTCTCGACGAAAACCCTGATAAACATCTTGCTCTGATGCGCTATTTCTATTACAAGTGGGCGTTCTTTAGAATGGCGATCTCACGAGTTGAGATGACGCTCTCTAAAGTCGATCTTCAAATTGCGAGTTATTACGTTCAAGAACTGACGCTTCCAGAGGATCGAGAGCGGTTTGCGCCTGTGTTCGAGCAGATTTGTAACGAGTTTTATCTCACTCGCGAACTGGTGCTGACCATTACCGGGCACAAGCGGTTGCTAGACGGCGATCCCGAGTTGCAGCGATCGGTGCAGTTACGCAACGGAACGATCGTTCCGCTTGGGTTTTTGCAGGTGTCGCTATTAAAGCGGCTGCGGCAGCACAAGACATTAGCCGCATCTGGTGTGGTGCGATCGCGCTACAGCAAAGGCGAACTGCTCCGGGGCGCACTCCTGACGATCAATGGTATTGCTGCTGGAATGAGAAACACGGGCTGATCTAGGGTTCTGTCATTGGGCGTTGCCCGTCTCCGTCTTAAGGGCGTTTGGTGTTGAGGCGGGCTTGCCATTCGCGAATCGCGTTTGCTGTCCGAACGATCGGGGAAATAAATTCTTCGGGTTGGGGCGGCTCTGGAAGGGGAGCGAGGGGCTGATTGTTCATACAAGGCAGCAGCGTCTCTAAGTGTGACTCCAATTCCAACGCCCTCAATACTTCTTCGGCAGATTGATATCGTTCTTTTAGCGACACCTTCAACATTCGGTCTAAGACTTGTCCAAAATAATCGCTCACCAGCACATTTTGATGCCACAAAATTTCTCCAGTGCGCGGTTCGTATTCAAACTCTAGAGGTGGCTTACTCGTCAGCAGAAAGAGGCAGGTCATGCCTAACGCATAGAGGTCGGTCGCAAACACAGAGCGCAGAGAAAGCTGTTCTGGAGGTGCAAATCCCACGGTTCCAATAAACTGAGTCGAAAACGTTCGACAGGTCGCCGGATCGACCGTCATCACCTTTTCTTTCACCGCTCCAAAATCAATCAACACCAAGCGCCCATCCTCTGGGCAATACAAAATATTTGAGGGCTTGATGTCCCGGTGAATCACTTGATTTTTGTGAACGTACTGCAAAACGGGTAGGAAGCTGGTTAAGAAGCATTTGACCTTCTCTTCTGACCAGGCTCCAGTACGACGCACGCTTTTACTGAGCGTCAAACCGTGGACATACTCTTGAACCAAGTAAAATTTGCCTTCAATCTCAAAATAATTCAGCAAATGCGGAATTTGAGAATGAGTACCTAACCGCCCTAAGACGGTGGCTTCTTGTTCAAATCGTTGACGCGCCTTTTCTAATAGCCCTTGATCGCGCACTTTAGGACACAGTTGCTTAATCACGCAAAGTGGCGTTCCGGGAAGCTGAGTATCTCGCGCTAGAAAGGTAACGCCAAATCCGCCCCGACCGAGTCGTTTACGAATTTCGTAGCGATCGCACAACAGGTTCGATCGCTCCACTCGTCCAACATGTGTTTCGTCCAAAATAAGTTTGTTCCAATTCGGCACGTCGGTTAGAAAAGTTGGAGACTGGGGGAGTCGTCGCAGCAAGAACACCAGAGTTACCTCTAGTTTAAGAAGCGATTTGGGAGTGCGGGCAAATCTTCACGGTTTTAGTCATCGATACTCTGACTGCTCTGACTGGATCTAAATGTTCTGAATCTAAATGTCCTGAATCTAAATGTCCTTAGCGCCAATAGTCGATGACATCAACGCCTGCTTCGCTCAGCATTTGGCGTAAAAGCGGCAAGCTCAAACCAATCACATTGGTATGACAGCCTTCCAGCTTTTCGACAAATAAGCCACCCCGACCCTCTAAAGCAAAGCACCCAGCACAGTTAAGTGGTTCTCCGGTCGCCACATACGCTTCAATTTGACGATCGCTCACTTCTGCAAAGTAAACCCGGGTGACTTGGGTTCGCACCAGCGGCGCATAGGGCAGCAAGGAGCCTTGTTCGGTCGTGAAGGGTCGTAGGAGCGCATGACCTGTATAGAGTTCGCCCATCTGTCCGCGCATGAGTTTCCAGCGCGCGATCGCCTCTTGAGCATCTCTAGGCTTGCCATGAATTTCACCCTGAATCGCCAAGATCGAATCGCAACCGAGAATTAAACCTGGATTGCGGGAAAAGAACCCTGATGGAAGTTCCGCCTGGCGAGAAAAAAGCGCTCTCATCGTTGCCTCTGCCTTTCCCTGCGCTAAAATTTCGACTAAACCTAATGGATTTGTGACCTTAACCAGCGATTCATCAAAATCGCTGGGATAGACCAATGGTTCAATTCCCGCCGTATGCAGCAATCGTTTACGGGCAGGTGATGCAGATGCTAGGACAAAAGGAATCATGATAAAAACCAACAAATACACCGCCCCGTAGGGACGCGATGTATCGCGTCCCTACCCAAAACCCCCAAACCAACCGATTAACCCAAAGTCATCCCAATTCCATCAAGAATCAACCGAGAACGATCGCACCGCCAATTCCAGCGCATCCTTCATCTTGCCCCACCGCTCCTCGGGTGTCGAAGCATTAAAGGTATACAGCTTATTCCGAAACACAATCGCGCTGGCCAAATTGTGCCGCTGACTATGATCCGGCAACGTCACCAAATATTCCAGCGTATAGTACTGCCGATCCGCGACGTCCCGGGCCTCAGCCGACACCAATTCAGCGGTTCGCCCAGAATTTTCAGGGGCGATCGCGCTCTTGCCCAACTGATAGCCTACTTCACTCGGCGTTCCCAAATCGGCCAGCGTCTTCTTGCTCTGCACCGGATTGATCACCACACTGACATTATCGGTTTGCTCAATAATGTCATGAAACACCACATCTGGGCCGTTACTGACTTTAATCGGCAGCCAACCATTAGGATACAAAAACCGATAACCATCAATGCTGTCAGAAAAGCTTTTCATTCCGGTCACGCCCCCCGCAACACAACCCTGCAAACTCAAGGCAACAACAACCAGCAGGATAGCAACCATTCGTTTGAGCATGTCTCTGTTTCCTAGCAATGTGATCAACGCGAAAAAGAATTCCTTACGCCCATTTTCTGAAGCCATGATTTCGCAGCCCGAGCTTGAAATCAGGAGGTTTAGAGATTGATGTAAGTTCTTCCCATTCTCCCATTTCTCTTGTCAGGCGCGCTCAATTTATCCACCGATCTTGGGCTGATTTGGCAGAATGAATGAGCAAACTTATCACAGAAGCAGTAGTTAGCCGATTAGAATAAAAAGTTGATTGATTGCGAAACATCTAGCTTGACATTTGATGAGAATCTATCGATCGCGATCCCGATTTGGGTAGAATTCTCGTGGATGTCGAGTGAATCGGCTCAACATTAGAATCAAGTTGCCCGCCTTAGAACCAGGAACTTTTAAGGTTCTTGTTGTATTCAGGTGTATCCTGTCTCGTTGATTAGTAAGCCGCAATTGGAATGAGTGTCTCCGTGAGCGTAATGCAGTTGAATAGTCCATCTGCCCCGTCAACCCCTCCCACGCCTATTATTCTGGATAATTTGCCTGATCCTCCCGTCGCGGAGGGTGTATGTCCTCCTCGAACGCGGTTGCAGATTGATCTATTGTTGCTAGCGATTGAAGCCCTCGACTTAGGCGGTTCAGAAGCAGTTTTAGCGATCGCCAACGATTTAGATCTGCGCGGCATTCTCAAAAATCGCGTCACGCTCTGGCGAATGCGGAGTACAAATCCCTTCCGGCGCTATGCTCAACGCCGTCCTCTCACCTTGCTTGAAGCCAAAGCCCTGGTTGTTGTCACCTGTTACCTGGCGCGGCGGTTAACGGTGTTGATTCGTCAACTATTGCTGGCATATCAGCAACTGAGCGAAAAGAATTTATCGCCCGATCATCACTTCCGGTTGTCCGAGTACTTAGAGCGATTCCGCGCCCATTTCCGCAGCCGCATGAATCCGCGCCGTGCGGGAGTGATGGCCTACAGTTCTGATGAGAAACTAAACGAGTTGGCATTAGACCTGCTGAGCCAGTTGCTTTTCTGCACCGGAACTTCTGGAATGCAGCGCTTGTGGATTAGCTTGTTCGATGGGGAAGTGTCATGACCATTCAACGCCAGTACAGTTTGCCAAATTGCACGCTCGTTTTAGAAGGATTGTCTGATCAAAACGGGGCGGCTGATGCTGAAATGCGGCCGGTGATGTCGCTGCTGATCAATGCAGAATGCCACTTGGGACAAGAAAAGCCGCTCTTAGGCGGTCGAGAATTTTTTGAAAGCCTCGTGACGGCGGTGAGCTTGTATGCCCAAGAGTTTTTGAGCGGCATTCATCTACCGCGCCATACCTACAGCGATCGCCCCTCTTTCGTCAAGCTAGAACGGCTCGATCGCAACCATCATCGTCTTAGCGTTGATCCAGATGAGAATAATGCAATAACTGCTCATCAGGTGGTGGATCTAACCACGGTACAGCTTTTTGATTTGGTTGAAGCGATCGATCAATTTGTGGCAGATACTCAAACGTTGCCCTTCTGGTCACTCAATTTAGCGCCCGTACCGAAGCGCTATGCGAAGAGTAGAGAGCCGATCGCAAAGCAAGTTGTCCCGGCAACGGTGGGATTGTCTGGATTGGCGCTAACCGCGTTAGCACTCATGAGCTTGCCAACCTTCAAGGTAAAAACTCCAGAATGTCTAACGCCTGGAGCCTCCGACTGTCCGGGCGCAGTTTCAAACACGCCCAGCCCATCGATTAGTCCTGTAGTCAGTCCATCTGCCAGTCCGGCTGCTTCCCAATCTGCCGGTGCTTCTCCTGAGGCGTTAGCATCCACTAGTCCATCTCCCGATTTGACGCAGCTAGAGCAGACGTTGAATTCTTCGGCAGCTATTACCGCTCCGCAAGAGTTAGATGCTCTCGGTAAACGGCTCTATGACCAAATCAACGGTCAGTGGAAGACAACGCCTAAATTCACCGAAAACTTAGAATATCGCCTTGGTGTAGCAAGGAATGGCGATATTGTAGGTTACAAAGCTGAAAATCAGGCCGCGCTAAACAATGTTGGGCAAACGCCCTTGCTGAATTTGCTTTATATTCCAGCAAATGGTAATGCTCCGGTGCAAGAAGCGATCGCGCAGTACAAGGTTGTTTTCACGCCCCAAGGCAAATTAGAAATTACGCCTACGGGTAGTTCAGCCGCCGCGTCAAGTCCTGCGTCATCTAGCCCTTCTCCCAACCTCCTAAATCCCACTGTTTCAACCACGCCCGGAGAAATTACAGATAAGACACAGCTAGAGAATTTGCAACCGAAGCTGTACGACACGATCGACCAAAACTGGAAAGGGACGCCCCCCTTCGACCAAGATTTGGTGTATCGAGTGCGTGTGAAAGCAGATGGTTCTATTGTTGATTATGAGCCGGATGGTCAAATTGCCAGTGAGTACATCAAAGACACACCGCTAGTCCAGCTTGGCAAACCATCTGAGCCAAATGCTCAGTTGCAAGAGCCAGTTGCCTCATTTAAGGTGGTTTTTAAGCCAAGCGGTGTCTTGCAAATTAATCCCTGGTACGGTAATCAAAAGGAGAACTAAGGATGTCCGTCACGCGATGAATCTGGGGCAAATCAAAGCTTTTATCGCGTGAACAGCGCCCAAGGGTGATCGCCTACTATTCTGCGCCGTCTGTTTGTCGGAGCAGGTTTTCCTTTGATTCCTTGAGTTGCTTCCAAAGGCGTTTAATATCATCGTAAGCCTGCTCTGGTGGAATTTTCCCAGATGTTTCTAGCCCGCACAGCAACGAGACCCTCTGAGCAAATTCTTGCAGGTTGGCATTAAAGGCAAGATGCTCTGGGGTGAACTCTCCTCGATAGCGCGCAGTCGGATATAGAAATTCTTCTTTGCTGCGATCGGCTTTGCCCATCTCTGACGGATCGCGATTCTCTACCACAGTTCTTTGCACCTCAAAATGCGTCAAGCTACTTCTTAGTTTTAAAGCATTGTGCTAAAAAGCGAGAAAAATTAGCAGTCCAATCAACATCTCAATCGTTTTTCAGGAGATGCGTGACAGTGCTGATGGCCTCCTTGACCGTCGGCACAACAAACACCTTTTCTCCTCCCAATTGCTGAAAAAAAGCTTGGCTTACCGGATCGTCTGTAAGCAAAACGACGGGCTTATCTGCCTTGAGCGCCAAGGCAATTTCTGATGCGGTTCCGGCTCCCATACCACAGGCGATCGCAACGCGACTTGAGAGAACATTGATATTATTTCGAGCGTTGCCCATGTCAGTGATGATCGGAATATCAATCGCTTCCGACATGGCAGTCGTTTGATTTGGAAGAATTCCGATCGTCAGTCCTCCACCTTGCTTTGCCCCTCGGCTCACCGCATCCATGACCCCTACATCTCGTCCTCCGCTTAGCACAACCCATCCGGCTTTAGCGAGTTCTTGACCCAGAGCATAAGCATTCTGAACATCGGTTGGCGTTGCTTGTTCGCCGGCTCCCATAACGCCAATGATAATGTTGGGCATCGATTCTAAATTTAGATGGGGGTACTTTACAGAAGAACGATATTCTGGATCGTTTTTGTAATCAAGCCCTACTAATACGAACCGATGGATTCTCTGTTTCTGCCAAATGTCTCTGTGATTGTGCCAATTTATAACGGTGAAGCAGATTTGCCTGATCTACTCGCCTGTCTCCGATCGCAAGCTTATCCGCGCGATCGTGTGGAATACCTGCTGGTCGATAACGGCAGCCGCGATCGCACCTCTGATCTGCTCCGATCCGCTGCGCAAGCTGAAGCCATCACAATTCGTCTACTCAGCGAACCTCATATTCAAAGCTCTTACGCGGCTAGAAATCAGGGTATCCGAACGGCAACGAGTAGAATTCTTGCCTTCACAGACGCCGATTGTCGCCCAGAATCAAACTGGCTCACCCATTTAGTTCAGCCGTTTATTGATCCGGCGGTGGGGTTAGTCGCAGGAGAAATTCAAGCACTGCTAGGGCAGACCTTGTTGGAGCAACATGCCGAGCGTCAGGAAACGCTGTCCCAAAAGCATACGATCGCGCATCCCTTTTGCGCCTACGGCCAAACCGCAAATCTTGCCGTCCGGTTAGATGCTTTCAAACAAGTCGGGTTGTTTCGTCCCTACTTAACCACAGGCGGCGACGCCGATTTGTGTTGGCGAATTCTGAAACAAACGTCTTGGCAGTTTCGATTTGCAGAATCAGCGATTGTCCGTCATCGCCACCGTGCTACTCTAGCGGAACTCAGGAGCCAATGGCGGCGCTACGGTCGTTCTAATCGATATCTCCACGAGTTGCACGGCGTCGATCTGATGCGTGAACCGAATCTACAGGAGTACACTTACCGCCTTGCCCGTTGGATCGTGAAGGAACTACCGCTCTCAGCCAGTAAGCGAATCTTGGGTACAGCAGCAACAGTAGATTTAGTGGGAACTCCACTCGGCTTGATTTGCGCTCACGCCCGCGCGATCGGGCAACGCCAAGCCACTTTACCCGAACAAGCCCGAGAGATTGAATGGCTGTAAAGCTGCCTAAATGCATCCTCGCGCCCAAAGTTCGCTAAATTAAGAGAAACAAAACAGAGGATCAGCAATGCTGGGGCAACTCGTATTGGTAGATGATGAACCAGGACTTCGCGAGGCAGTGCAAGCCTACTTAGAAGACAGTGGCTTTGAAGTGCAGACTGCCAGCAACGCCCGCGATGGTTGGGAACTGGTGCAGCAAGTCTTGCCTGATCTTGTGATCACAGATGTGATGATGCCCCAGGTCAATGGTTACGAGTTTCTAAAGCAGTTGCGGGAAGATCCCAGATTTCAAACCTTGCCGGTTGTGTTTCTGACGGCACGCGGCATGACCAACGATCGCATTCAGGGCTATGGTGCAGGCTGTGATGCCTACTTGCCAAAACCATTTGACCCAGATGAATTGGTCGCGATCGTCACTCGTCTACTTCAGCAACGGGCAGCCATTAAAGCGGCAAGTAGTGACGGTGAGAATCCAGACGTAGCCGATTTGTCGCGTCAAATTGCTGAGATTCGGGCGATCTTGACTCAAAGAGGCGCGATCGCAACGACTCCCCCACCGATGAAGTTGGACTTTACGCCCAGAGAGCAAAGCGTTTTAGAACTCGTGGTGGACGGATTAATGAACAAAGAAATTGCCCGTCGCCTCGAGACTAGCGTCCGAAATGTAGAAAAATATGTCAGTCGTTTGTTTAGTAAAACTGGCACGAATAGCCGAACAGAGCTAGTTCGCTTTGCGCTAGAGCATGGTCTCACGAAATAGTCAGTTCTTTGAGATAGCGAGTTCTATCGTTAGCGATCGCTGAATATGTTAAACCTGACTCGAACCGTCGTTTGAGTTCCTCGCTCAATCTGTAGTGTGCCGCTAAGTTGCTGCACTAACGAATTAATTAGCTGAAATCCTAATGAATCCGTAGCGTTGGGGTCAAAGTCTGCGGACAACCGATTGGCACTGTCACTCACTCCCAGCGTCGCTTGCCCTGCGAAATTTTGGTTTAGCTCAACGAAAATCTCGCCCCCCCTGCCTTGCAAGCCGTGCTTGAGAGCATTTGAGATCAGTTCGTGAAGAATTAACCCAATTGGAATTGCCCGATCGGCTAGCACCTGAATGTTAGGGTCAGCTTGGATACGTAACGCAATTTGATTTGGATCGATCGCATTGACGCGGACTAGCGTAACAACTAAGCCCTGTACATAGTCGCCTAGGCTAATCTCAGTTAAATCACTCGCTTGGGATAAGCGCTCATGCACAAGCCCGATCGAATTAACCCGGCTCTGATTGCTCCGTAACAACTCCTGAACACTCGGATCGTCTGTCCGCATCACTTGCAAATCCAATAGACTCGAAAAAATTTGCAAATTGTTCTTCACGCGATGATGAATTTCTCGCAGCAAGACTTCTTTTTGTTGCAGCGAGGTCTGTAACCGTTCTACCTCAAACAGTTCAGTCAAAGAAGAGCGTTGCTGAATTGTCATTTGTACAGCTTGCAGTTCTTCAAGAATTCGCTGTAATTCCGCACCCAAAATAGATTGCGCCTCTGTACGATCCTCTAAAGCTTCACGGAGCGAAGTGCGAAACAAAATTAGCCGTTGGCAGATTGCTTCTAGCTGTTGGGAAATCCCATCATCATTAACATCCGAACTCATTCAATGTTCTCAGGAACTCAACCGAAATCAGTACTTCACAATGCCGCCGATGATTTAGGGCTAAAATGTCTCGTCATCGCGGATATTACTGAACTTGTCATCACATTTTCAAGGATGCACGCCTAGATCTACAGAGAAAACACGGAATACAGAAGAATTAGCTATACAAAGTATCACTAATTTATAGGTAGAAACGTTATTGATGTGCCACTTTCATTAAGTTGGCTCTATTGAAGCGCTATTCGAAGCGGTTGATGAAGAAAGTTGAAACGGAGATCGCTGTTAAGATGATGTCTTAATAAATAGACTAAATTAAGAATAGTAAACGACTAAGCCAGTTCATGGTTGAGGCACTTATGGCTGCTAATCTTGCTCCAGTTTCAACGTTTGAGAAGCCAGCAGCGCAGGATGCGGCATCTCTTCGGCAGGTGTTCGCATCGTTGACTGCCGAAAGTTGCCCGCGCTCCTACAACTTTCACATGCATACTCACTGTTCGGATGGTCAATTACAGCCTGAGTTGTTAGCACAACAAACGATCGACCTTTCCTTGAAAGGGTTTGCCATTACCGATCATCACCAAATTGCTGGATTTTATGCAGCGCAACGTTGGCTCGAAGCGTGGCAACAGTCAACTCAGAAGGCTGTGCCGCATCTATGGACAGGAACTGAAATTACGTCCAGATTGCTCGATACTGAGGTTCACATTTTAGGGTTTGCCTTTAATCCTGAGCACGAGGCGATCGCGCCCTATTTGCAGGGAAAGGCTCCGTTGGCAGAGGCCGCGATCGCATCCAATGTCATTGCTGCAATTCATCAAGCGGGAGGGCTTGCCGTCCTCGCGCACCCGGCTCGGTACCGCCGGACACCAGATGATCTGATTCCTGCCGCCACTAACTCTGGTATCGACGGAGTAGAAGCCTTCTATTCGTATAACAATCCTAAACCCTGGCGACCCAGCCCTAGAGAGACACAGCATGTCCAGCAACTAGGCGCGAAGTACAACTTATTCAACACCTGCGGCACAGATACCCACGGTCTAAGTTTGGTGCAACGGCTTTAATGATTTCTGCTCAAAAAGGAAGGGCAGAAGCATCTTGAAGATGCTTCTGCCCGTTTTTATAGTTTGTATTATGAGAAGGATTGGCGATCACACCAGAAAAAATGTTAAGCAAAATGAAGAATCTGAATGAGAATCTGCTGCTTAGGCAATATGAAAACGTGATGGTGATGCGAGCTTAAGAAATAAATTAAGCAAAACGAGACATCATGGCAATGAGTCCAACACAAGTCACAGCAAACAGTAAGACCATTCCGAATGATTGACCAAGGTGCTTTTGAGTAGGTTGCATAACGTTAACTTTTCCTAACATTTAGCGAGTTATTCAACAATATCAATCTCGCCAAGGTTTTGTGAGAAACGCAATTTAACTTAAAGTTGCGACATTTAACTTTACAAAGTTATCATCTACTCCTCAAGAAATAGGTTCCGGTTTTACAATCATTCATCTGCTCCTTCATCCGATGCAAAGGCTTGGCTCGGATGAAAGTAGTCATAAATCTGTTGAGCCACTTGCGGACCAATTCCTGGAACTGTTGCCAGTCGAGCAGGGGTAGCTTCTCGAATGTAATCAACCGAGCGAAACTCGGCGAGAAGTTGCTTCTGGCGATAATGCCCCAACCCCGGAATCTCATCCAGGCTCGATCGCCGCATTCGGGTCGTGCGCTGCTGACGGTGAAAGCTCACAGCAAATCGGTGTGCCTCGTCTCGCAGCCGCCGGAGTAGTTGAACTCCGGGCTGTTCCGCCTCGGTTGGCAACGGCAGCGATTCACCTGGCAGGAAGATCTCTTCGCGCTGCTTTGCCAAACTCACGACTTTGACATCATCGAGCAAATTCATCTCCCGCAAAACAGCAACCACCGCAGAAAGCTGACCTTTTCCGCCATCAATCATGACCACATCTGGGAAGTCGGCTAAGGATGACTGCGCCTTCAGCGTTGAAGGTTGAGAGGCAGGAATGATAGTCTCGCCTCGTGCCTTTGCTGTTGCATACTTCTTAAACCGACGCGAAATCACTTCTGCCATACTTGCAAAATCATCTGAATGCCCAGACGTGATTTTCGGATTCTTAATTTTGTAGTGTCGGTAATGTTGCTTTGCCGCAATTCCATCGACAAAAACAACTTGAGATGCCACGGCATCTGAGCCTTGAATGTGAGAGATGTCGTAGCCTTCAATCCGACGGGGCAGTTCGGGCAGATCTAGAATTTCTGCTAAATCAAGCATGGCTTGAGCATTGCGATCGGCAAATCGCTGAGTCCGAGCCAATTCAAATTCAGCGTTGCGCTCCACCATTTCGAGCAGTTCTGCCTTCTTCTGGCGTTGAGGATGCACGATCGTAATCTTTCGCCCTTTGGCCTGACTGAGAAATTCTGCCAGCATCTCCCCTTCTGGCAATTCATGCTGCACCAGAATTTCCGCCGGGATCTCCACCGGATCGACGCTTTGATAATGTTCTTCTAATACCCGTTGCAGAATGGCTCCGGGTTCTCCCGATTGAGCATCGGCTACAAATCCCAACCGTCCGACGAGACGACCGGCGCGAATTTGAAAGAGTTGAACGCAGGCATGATGTTCATCTGCGGCCAGCGCGATCGCATCTTGCGACACCGTATCATCCGGCAACGAGACTTTCTGCTCTGCTCCCAAGCTCTTCAGTCCCACAATCTGATCGCGCAATCGCGCCGCGTGTTCAAAATTAAGATCTTCTGCGGCTTTCTCCATTTGAGCGGTGAGAGTCTCCTCCAACTCGCTTGTTCGTCCCTGAAAGATCATGGCTACTTTCTGAACCGTCTTGCGATAATCCTCTGAAGAGATCATCGACTGACAGACACCAGGACATCTGCCAATGTCGTAATTCAGACAAGGGCGATCTTTAAACAACGGTTGCGGACGTTGCCGCAGTGGAAAAATTCGCTTGACTAGGTGAAGCGTCGTCCGCAGAGTGCGGCTATCGGTGTAAGGACCGTAATAGCGATCGCGCTCCTTTGCCATGCGGCGCTTTCGGGTAATGAAAATTCGAGGATACGCTTCAGACCAGGTGATGCAGAGGTAGGGATACTTTTTGTCATCCTTGAGCAGCACATTAAAGTGAGGCTGATGCTGCCGGATCAAGTTCGCTTCCAGGGCAAGAGCTTCTGCTTCAGTGTCAGTGACAATGACCTCAATCTCCATCACCTGCCGCATCATCAACGCGATCCGAGGTCGAGTATCGTGACCATTGAAATAGGAGCGGAGGCGCGATCGCAACCGTTTCGATTTGCCAATATACAGAATCTGATCGCTGCTATCCCGCATGTAGTAGACGCCAGGTTCTTGTGGAATTTCCTTAAGGCGTGCTTCTAAACGATCCGGATCTTGAATGAGAGCGAGTGTTTTCGTGGATGAAGTCACAGAGGTAAGGTAAACTTCAAAGCTTTATATAGAGGAAGCCGTGTTTAAATTTTAAATCAATCTGCTCACTTCACACTGCCGATCACCGAACCGTAGTCATTATAGTCATAGGTATCAATCTAGACTTGACAGTACGGAAACATGAATTCAGACGAATTTGAGAGCCAGACTCGCGAGAGCCTGGAAACCGCTCTTAATCAGCTACAAGCTGCAATGCTATTGCTCTCATCCTTGGAATCACAAATCTTGGAGTCAGGAAATACGATTAAAGAGCTTGGTAGAACAATCGAAACTTACATCACAAGTCAGCAAAATGGTGTAGAAGTTTCCGCACGCTCTCAGCTGTAGCAAAATTAGGCTGGGGCAAGCCCTAAATAATTCGTGAGGCAAGGGATGAGAAAGGCTGTTTCAAAAGTTGCTGATCTTCCTCGTTTCGGAAGTCTTTGTAATCAGCTACTCGTCAGGGTTGCCTAATTCTGGTTCTGCTAATTCTTCGCGAATAACCGCAATCAAATCTGTGAGCCGAATCGGTTTAACGAGATACTGCCTTGCGCCTAGATCTAAAGCGCGTTGCTGATCTTTTTGAAATGCATAGGCAGACACAATAATGACTGGGATCTGTTGCCACTCTCGATGTTGCTGGAGCCTCTCTAGTAGGTAATAACCGTCGATATCTGGCAGTTTCAAGTCCAGCACAATCACGTGGGGGTTAAATTCCGCGATCGCCGACTCGAATAAGCACCCTTCTGCTAAAGCCAGCACGCTGTACCCGCAATAACTGAGGTAGTCATTCATCAATCGTCGGTTCGCTTCATTGTCCTCAATTAGTAAAACGCGGACTGGAGAATCGGAACCTAGTTCTTGAGTTGTCATCGCGTATGCACCCGTGTTGACTATCATTGTCGGTCAACGATAGAGATTAGGGGAGCGATTTTATTGGAAGGTTGCTACCCATGTAAATTCGTCGCTAGCCATAGACTGACTTGTATAGAATTTCACATTCTTATTCAAACAAACCCAAGTCAATCCGAGAAAATTTACACAAAATTTCAACTTCGTTGACCAAGGTGAAGTAGCAATTCAAATCCGCGCCTCCAAACCTATGCTTGAAAAGAGGTACAGATATGTTTGTATCGAGGGTGATGTGTTAAGAGTGAGGGTTGAACTGGGAACGAGGCTGTTTGACTCTTAAGGGATGGGTATAAATAAATCAGGTTAGAGAAGGGCGTTGAACAGGTTGTGGAGTAGATAAAACTGCTCTCGCCATTCGTTCTGGTTCACCTAGCATGACAACCGAACATGCCGCTTGCTGCGCAACCTTAAAAGTAATGTCACCGACTAGCAACCCTCCAGCGCTAGTCGGGCGACGTGACGAGCGAAGCACCAGCAAATCACTAGATTGAGAGGCACTTAAAATAGCTCTGGCAACGTCCTCGCCAGGGGCAAGTTGCACCTCATACTCAAACGTTGGATTGTCTTTCTTAATTAGGAGTGCTAGTTGAGAACGAATCCAGGCTTGTTTGTTAGGAGGCGTTCTGCGATCGCAGACATGCAGAATAGTGAGCCGTCCCTGATTTTCAGTCGCAATAATTTCGGCGAGTTGCAGCGCAGCGATCGATCGCTGAGTCAAGTTCTCAATCGGAACCAGGATTTGCTGCATGTCGGAAGGGGACTTCAACAATCGGCTCACCGCGACCGGACAATGAGACGACCACAGTACAGTATCAATTACGCTGCCAAACAAGCGTTCTTGAAAGCGAGTGCGCTTTTGCCAGCCCATCACGATCAGACTGGCATGGTGTTCTCGACTAGAACGGACAATGCCTTGAGCAACCTTGTCATCAATTCTTAGTACAGGTTCAACCTCTGCATTCAAATTCTTCTCGGCATTCAACTCATTGCAGATAGCGGTTGCATTGTCTAGAAGCATCTCACTGCGCTTAATCGCCGCTTGGACAGAAGGGGTATCTAACTGACCCTGTTGAAGCGCGATCGCTAGGGGCACGATTTGCCCAGGCTGATGATGCGCAATCACTGCCGCCATTTCAAGCAGATACCGCTCCGTATTGGGGTTGGAAATTGGAACGACGATTCTGGACGAATCGAGCGTCGCTGAAGCAGAGCCTGAAGCAACTCCTGCTGCCTGGAGATCGCTGCCTTCTACCCTCAAACCACTGGCAAAGCGGGTTGTGAGAACAGGTCCTAATGTGGAAGTCACCAGCATCAGAATGATGACGGCATTCAAAACCCCTTCTGTCAGCAGTCCGACGCGGTAGCCGACCAGAGTAGCAGCTAACGTGGCGGCAACTTGGGGTAACGACAACGACCCCATTGTCATCATTTCTTGCCAGTTATAGCGGTAAAGTAGCTTTGCAAATAAGGCTGCTGCGAATTTACTCGCAATTAAACCCAGTACGATCGCTCCTGTCAGCGCTAGAAGCTGCGGACTGGTCAAGTTTTTGATGAAGGCTGGAACCCGAATTAGCAGCCCCATGTTCACAAAGAAGATCGGAATAAATAAAACGCTGCCCACAAAGACAATTTTTTCCTTGACCGCACCGTTGCCGACGGCTCCATTTACGGCAAGCCCACACAAAAACGCACCGACAATCTTCTCAACGCCGATGAGTTGTGCCCCAACCGAGGCTAGAAATAGGGCCAGCAGAACAAATAGAAACTGGTTGCCTTCATTGTCGCCAGAGCGCTTAAAGAATTCTCGCCCAGCGCGATTAAACCCGACCAAAATCACAACCGTGTAGATCGCCAGCGACCCAAGTAGGACACCTAGCTTAAGCGGGGAGAAGTCCCCTGCATGAATGCCAACGCAAACCGCCAAAACCAACAGCGAACCAATGTCTGTAAAAATGGTTGCCCCAATCGTTATTGTCACCGCTTCGTTGCCGACGACGCCTAACCGGCTCACGATGGGATAGGCCAGCAGGGTGTGGGACGCAAACAAAGAGCCAATCAGAACCGAAGCGTTCCAATCAAAGCCAAATAGCCGCCCCACAAAGGTTCCCGTGAGCAAAGGCACGAGAAATGTGAATATGCCAAAGCCGATCGATCGATTACGGGTGCGATTAAATTGTTCAATATCAACTTCTAGCCCCGCCACAAACATCAAGTAGACCAACCCGATATCTGATAATAGCCGCATTGATTCTGAGTCTTGCTTGAGAACCTGTAGCCCGTCGGCACCTAGCACAACCCCTGCTGCCAACAGTCCAACTAATCCTGGTAAACGCATCCGCTCAAACAGGAGGGGAATGACCAAAATCACGGCAAGCAGGATGAGGAAAGGAACAATAGGTTCCTGTTGAGTCGGACCAGCAACTAGTAGCATGCAAGATTTTGGGTTAGGGAAGTGAAAGCGTTCTGTCGCAATCTTACAGATATCAGGTGACTTTTCTTTCTACAATCTACCTAGAGATGAATTTGGCTAAGGATCACCCGCAAGCGATCGTAGTCGTCTTTGAGCAACAAACTCAGCATTCGTCCTGCTTGCACGAGCCAAGCCCGATCTGCTTTTCTAAGTTGATAAATTTCTCGAATAGTGGCGGCTGTTAAGGCATCTACTGGAGCGCCCCCAACTTGAAGCAGGGTTCTGAGAAAATCGAGTTGTTCGCTAAACTCAACGACTTCTTGGGCAGCGCACTGATGGACGGCTTGATGAATTTGCGGTGGACGCGGCGGTAGGTGTTGAAAAACGCCCCCTAATGAGGCTCCGTTCTTTTTATGGGTGTTCGCCCGGTAGCCGATGATCGCGGCGCGAAATTCAGTCTTGAGCATGGCGAAGATTTGCGGCTGTTGTTCTCGCAATTCCTGAAGCGACATGCCTAATGCTCTAGCGCGATGGACGGTATCGATCGGGCTAGTCGTAGCGTGGTAAACCACGGCGTAAATCATGTTTCCCGATTCCTCATCCACCGATTTGACCCAACTGCCAAACGGTGGCATCACCGGAAAGCTGAGGTCGTCAGGCTCTAGGCACTGACACAAGAACTCAGTCGTCGCGGTTTCAATCACCTCGGCAATGTGATCGGGCGATCGCTGTTGAGCCGCAAATTGAGGGAGAGGAAGACGCATCGTTCGTTATTTTTTCTTTTTGCTTCCGCTTTCAACAAGCTCTACCTCAGTCATGCGGAAGGTCACCAGTTTGTCCCAATTGCCGCCCTCAAAAAGAACGGCAACCTTGCCGTCGCTGACTCGTTGAACCAGTCCTTGAAAGCCGTAATAAGTATCATCACTGTTTGTGACCCGAACGGCAGCACCAGGTAAAAGCATAATGAATCGGAAAAAGTAAGGATTTACTCTCAAGTCTACAAGCCGAGGCTCCCTTATGGGCATGAATCTCGATTTTTCGGTGTCTCTAGCGCCCTTAAAACTTCAACCGTTGCCTAAAATTGGCAACCGATTCAACCAGTCCGAGGGCGAGGAAATTCATTAACAGCGCGGCATTTCCGTAACTCAGCCACGGCAGGGGAATTCCAGTAACCGGAGAAAGATTGATTGTCATGCCGATGTTGATGGTGACCTGAAAGACGATCATCGAAAAAACTCCGACTGCGATCAGAGAACCAAAGTCGTCTTTGGCATTTTGAGCGATGACTAGCAATCGGTAGCAAATCAGCAGAAATGATAGAAGGACGGCAGCGGCTCCAATAAAACCGAGTTCTTCGCCGATCGCCGTGAAAATAAAGTCAGTGTGCTGCTCGGGAATGAAGTTTAGCTGGGTTTGTGTGCCTTTGTAGAGTCCTCGTCCCCAAAGTTCTCCAGCCCCGATCGCAATTCTGGACTGAATTAAGTGATATCCGCCCCCAAGCGGGTCTTGCTCTGGGTTTCTAAACATGACGATGCGAGCTTTCTGATAATCCTTGAGAACAAACTGCCAGAGGACGCGCCCCAATCCTCCTGCTAGAAGATTCAGTATGACAGGAGCTAGCGTACCGTAGGGTTTCCAAGGCAACGTTCTCCAAGCCACAAATCCAATTAACAGAATCCAAACTGCGATCGCGGCAATTCCTACTCCCCAAACGGGCAGCAGCACATTAAACAGAATCGCTGAAACGATGGGAGAGATGAGCAGGAGTAGCCATCCTGGGTTAGCATTCCCCCAGTAGAGCATCCCGATTGCGATAGCTCCAAACACCAGGGATGTGCCTAAATTAGGTTCTAAAAAGATGAGTATCCATGGTACACCAGCAACGGCTAGAACCTTGAGCACCATCGGAATGGTGGACGCCGATCGCTGATGCAGCATGGCTGCGATCGTAATAATAATGCCCAGCTTGGCAAACTCAGAGGGTTGGAGGTAGAACCCGAAGATATTGATCCAGCGCTGCGCCCCCAGTCCTTCGGTTCCAAAGAACATCACCAGCAGCAACATGCCGTTGGTCAAGCCGTAGACCCACCATTTCCATTGCAATAACTGATCGTAGCGCCACCGCGCGATCAGCAACGCCAAAATAATGCCAATGCCGCCTGTGATCCAATGCCGCCACCAATCGGTCAACCCAACGTTTGCCTCCACACTGCTGATCATGAGTCCGCCTAAAAGGGTCAAGCCAATTGGAACTGCAAACAGCAGCCAGTCCATTTCTTGCCACGGCTGCAACAGCCCCCTTAGATAAGGCGGTAAGAACGATTTGGATTTGCGGAACATAGCGGGTTGAGATAGGGGGAGATAGGGGTGGAGATGGACCCTCGTGGTTGTCCTCGATGTTGAAATGCCGATCTTTCTAAAATCAAGTCAGTGCGGCAACCGATACTCTAGCAGCGATTTGCCCAGCGATCGCAATTAACGCTTTGGCAGAAGCAGAATCTGGAGCGGCAACGACAATCGGAATGCCGCGATCTCCGCCTTCCCGCAAGGAAATTTCTAGCGGAACACAGCCAAGTAATGGAATATCCAGTTCTTGAGCCGTCTTTTCGCCACCCTGAGAGCCAAAAATGTCGTACTGTTTATCGGGCAGATCCGGTGGGATAAAGTAGCTCATGTTCTCAACGATTCCCAGTACGGGAACGTTGAGTTGCTGGAACATTTTTAAGCCGCGCCGAGAATCGAGCAGAGCAACGGTTTGAGGGGTGGTCACAATCACCGCTCCTGCCATGGGCACGGCTTGCGCCATCGTCAGTTGCGCATCTCCGGTTCCAGGGGGCATATCGACGATCAAATAGTCCAAATCGCCCCACTGCACTTGGTATAAGAATTGGCGAATCACTCCATTCAACATGGGACCGCGCCAGATTACAGGCTGATCTTTGTCAATCAAAAAGCCCATCGACACCAGCTTCACGCCGTGATTAAACGCAGGTTCAAGAATTTCGCCTTGAGGGGACTGCCGCACCGTGATGCTAGAGCCTTCCAACCCCAGCATGGTCGGCGCGTTGGGTCCGTAAATATCTGCGTCAATCAGTCCGACTTTTGCCCCGCTTTGAGCCAATGCAACGGCAACGTTTACCGCGACAGAGCTTTTGCCAACGCCGCCCTTGCCGCTAGAAACGGCAATGATGTTCTTCACACCTTCGATGCCAACGCGATCGGGCAATCCTTTTTGCTGGGGCGTTTCAGCCGTCACGTCTACTTCAACGTGCTTCACATTGGGTAGCGTTTTCACGGCCCGCTCACAGTCTTCTACAATAAACTGCCGCAATGGACAAGCAGGCGTTGTCAGAACCAGGGTAAAGCTTACGGTTCCATCCTCAACTTTGACATTGCGAATCATATTCAGTTCCACCAAACTCTTTCGCAGTTCGGGGTCTTGAACGGGTTTAAGGACTTCTAAAACAGATTCAGAACTGAGGGTTGTCGGCATGTTTTAAGCAGAATGCGATCGCTGGGCGGTTTAGGTGAATTGCTCAGCAAGGAAATGTGACGTAAAAAGCGTCTTTTCGATCTTACCGCTATGGGGAGGTCTCCTCCAGGAATAAAAAACGGATTAGAAGTCAAAACAGCCTTGTTGCGACGGCTTGTGAGGAATTTCTCGCTCTGGATGCTCTGCCGCTTCAGCGAGATCAGAGGCAACTCTAGCGGCATAGGGCTTAATAATTGACCAAATCAAGGGGGACAACCATCCATGTAGCGTCATTGAGTAGGTCACACGAGTTCCGCAAAGGGTTGACTTAATTTCGTAAGTCACGCGTTCTTCAAGGCCGGGAATGGCGAGAATTCGGACTTTCAAAAGTTCGCCTGGATCAACCCGTTCAACAAAAATCCGAATCGGAAAGGGGGAGAGTCGAGTCACAGCTTCATAGATTAATCCAGGCTTAGCAACGAGTCCACGGGGCACATTGGTGCTGGACAGTAAGGGATGCCAGGATACGTCATCGAGATCAATAATCTTCTTCCACAGAACATCCACCGAGGCAGTACTAACCGCTTGATAGGTTTTGGCGAGCGATCGCTGCACGCGACGCTGCCTGCGCCGGAAGAATTTCCACGGACTATAAAACATGGCTATCCTCCTTAAAATGGGATAACAGGTGACGATCAACCGGACAAGAAGCGATACTAAGCTCAGCGATCCGAGGCTGGATATCTTCTAAAAGCTTACGTGAGAGCGATAACTTCGCAAGATTCGCAGGCGCACCTCATCAAGCCTTTAAAAATGACGTTCATCTGTTATAGCGAAAATGGCGCGTTCATAGAACTTAACGATGCTCAAATAGTTCTACACTCAATCATTCTGCTTTCTAGAGGCTCATCCTGTTTTCCGGATACCCGATAGAGGTGATTTTGATCGCCAATTCACGATAGTCTGGATAAATCTGCATTTGCGGAGTGCTGACTCTCAACTGGATTGCTAAATGGTTGCAATAGGTTGAGTAAGGTTATGTTGCCGCCGACCCAGAGCCTTTGTTGCGCTCTTTGCCACTTCATAAAACGCTATTTTCTGTTCAGGAACCGCGATATATGACTGCTTTTTCCACCTCAGAAAAAACCACGTCCCAAGCACTACCTCCGTCGGATTCTCGCGATCGTGTTAGTCATTGGCTTAAATCTTTTCAAGACAAAATTTGCCAGGGGTTAGAAGCCGTTGATGGCGCAGGCAAGTTTCAAGAAGATAGCTGGGAGCGTCCGGAAGGTGGCGGTGGGCGATCGCGAGTCATGCGCGAGGGAAATGTGTTTGAACAAGGCGGCGTTAACTTTTCGGAGGTTTGGGGAAAGGATTTACCGCCCTCGATTTTAGTGCAGCGTCCAGAAGCAAAAGGTCACAGCTTCTATGCCACCGGAACGTCGATGGTGTTGCATCCACGTAACCCCTATATTCCAACGGTTCACCTCAACTATCGTTATTTTGAAGCAGGCCCCGTATGGTGGTTTGGTGGCGGCATTGACCTGACGCCTTACTATCCGTTTGAAGAAGATGTCATCCACTTTCACCAAACCTTGAAGTCGGCGTGTGATGCTCACCATCCGGAGTACTATCCGACCTTTAAGCTATGGTGTGATGAGTATTTTTACTTGAAGCACCGCAATGAGACCCGTGGCGTCGGTGGAATTTTCTTTGACTACCAGGACACTCAAGGAATTCTCTATCCAGTCTCCTATCCAGGTTCTCAGTTAGACAGCCCTGCTGCTAATCGAAGTCAGGCAGCCGGTGCGGTGAAAGATCGGACATGGGAAGATTTGTTTGAGTTTGTGCAATCGTGCGGCAATGCCTTTTTGCCCGCTTATGTGCCGATCGCAGAACGCCGTCGAAATAGTGAATACAGCGATCGCGAGCGCAATTTCCAACTTTATCGACGCGGACGCTACGTCGAGTTCAACTTGGTTTACGATCGCGGCACAATCTTCGGGTTGCAAACCAACGGACGGACTGAATCGATTCTGATGTCCTTACCGCCTTTAGTGCGATGGGAGTATGGCTTTGAGCCACAACCTGAAAGCCCAGAAGCCCGCCTCTATGATATTTTTCTCAAGCCTCAAGATTGGGTGAACTGGTCAGCTCATTGAGCTAGAGTGTGAGCGATCGCTACGCGTATTAAAAATCAGTGCGTTCTCTGGATCCTGTTTGGTAGAACTGAAACTTTTGCATAAAGTCTGGGAAGCAAGATGTAATGTTCGCTCCCCAGACTTTTATTTTTTCAAAAAGGCTCATCTATTAGATGGCTACAAGTTGTTGTCCTCTTGGGGTCAGATCTGGTATTAGTAGCGATCGCATGGCAAGCGCGAAAGCAATTAGTACTCCTTGGCTTTCCATCTGAGCCTTTCGAGAAAATTCGCTTTCGACGCTACTTGTTTTTGGTATTGAGCTATGAGTTCTCGTTACTTAATGCTTCTATAACTCTGGTGCATCGCGCTGCAATTATCTAGAACTTATTAAGGTCATCTGAGTGCAAACATCCAAATCTTGCAAACCCGAATCAGCGATTGGCTCGTCGGACAATTTGCGTTTTCACGTCTATTGGGTTGCACGATGGTATCACTGGGCTGTTTATCAACCAATTCTTTGAATCAACCGATCTAAATTTAGTCGGGCTGTCTAGATTACTTCATTCGTATGTTTAGAACATCACGTCTAGAACATCACTGTTTGTTCTTGCTCGATTTTTGCTCCACAACCTTAGTTTTTGAACTGACAATGGTTGCTAGATCAGGACTTTGCGGAATAATAATGACCCGACGCTGATAGTTAATGAATCCATAGCTAGGCAACGAGGGATCAGAGGCTTCAGCACCAAACGCTTTAGCTGTCTGTAACCACTCGCTGCGGTACTCTGCTGAATCTAATTTGCGAAGCGCGAACGAGTTAGGGGTGTTGTTGTGTTCAACCTCTGTAGCGGCTTGCTTTGTTAAGGGCATCACGATCGCACTAATGCTCTCAGGAAGAGCTTGAGGTAACGCCATCAGCTCTTGCAAACTCTGAGCAGACCTGAGAATCTGATCAATATCAATCAAACGATTCTTTGGACTAGCTTCTCCTACAGTGCCAATTGGCTTCGCCAACCTCTGAAGGGTCGCGCCTTGCTCCAGCGAGGACGAGCTTTCAGAGGTAGCAGGATTATCCTTCCGTGGATCTGCCAAATCTTTCGGCGCCTCTCTCACCACCTCCCCTTGAAGACTGGCACTGGGTGCAATGGGCTGGAGTGCAGGAAGGAGAGCAGAGGGAGCAACCTGCGGTTGAACCTGTTTAGTGCCTGTGGACTGAGTGAAGCTCGGCGTCTGAGGTTTCTCAACGATTAAAGCCTCCGGAGGAGCAATATTCTGCTTGACGCTGGTCGCGGCTTTAGCAGGGCTTAGAGAGGCTTGCGTTTGCCGAGTGCGGCTAGAGGCAGTGGTTTTGCGTAAAGGCTGAGCGAGCGATGGACTCAGTTCGACAGATAAGCTCTCATTAGCAGAACGAATGGGAAGGATCTGCTGTAGTTTCTGCCGGGCTGTTGTTTGAGAAACCGGGACGGGTGACTGTTGTAGGGTACGCTTTGCTTTTTGAGGAGAGCTAGACGATGAAGTCGATTTTGATTGGATCGGGTTAATCTGCTCTGGCGGATTCGGGTTAGTCGATGCAGGTTTGGCTGTATTCTGGCGACGGAGTGACTCCGATATCTTTCCTGTTTTTTCTGGAAGAGAAATCGGCTGACCTTGGATTGCCTTCACCGAGAGAAAACCAACTGCCGCACTTGCACCCAGAAGTCCTACACCGACTAAACCTGTTTTGAGAGGAGCGCTAAAGTGCGATCGCGGTATTGCCTCTGGAGAGCGAGCAGAAGCTCCAGCGGTCTCAAAGTAATAGTTGAAGTAGGTTAATGGTCCTGCGCTGTGAATCTCATAAAAATCAGCATTTTCATCTGAAACTGGATCAAGCATCATCTCATCGGTTGATAAATTGTGAGAAGAGACATCTGTAGGCAAGAGATCTTCCACGATGGAAATAAATTGTTCCGTCTGTTCAACTGATTTAGTCATTGATGCAGTTCCTACTGGCTGAATATGACACGATTTAGCGCGACCGAAACGGAGATGCTTCCTCTTGAGTTTATAAAGACACTAATTTAAAAGACACTGTAAAACAGGATTACCCGGATAGGCAGCTAGGCAATTTAGGCTCACTCATTTAACTCCACAGCGAGTTTATCCAACTCCACTATGAGTCTATACAGCATTTTGCAATTTTGCCAGTTAAATCCGCAATTCTACTTAAGTAGAGCTATGCCATCGCGCTCAATTAAAGCTAGTTAAAACTAGATGAGTAGTTCTGTTGCATTTAGCAGATAATCCAGGTTTTCGAAGCCAATCTTTTGCGGGTTAGCTTCAGTAAGATATTCAGTAAGCACTAGAATTTATACCGACTCATAAAATAACTAGCCTATTATTTCTACTGAGTGTATTTGTCAACAACTCATAACTTAGCCGAGCTTCTTTCAGTAGAAGTATCGAAAATGTCCGGATATTAACTGGTGTCTCCGTATTGCATTAAGCAGGAGCAGTAATATCTTCCTAGCTGTGTTGGTGAGGACGATGCTTGTAGGGACAACGCCTCTAGACCTCTTTAAGTGAGTGGTCTTTTCTTTAGTAAGCAGTAGTGTAAGTAGTAAAAATCATGATCAAGCTTTCATCTCTATTTACTGAAACCGTTTGCCAGGTTGATTCATGTCTTACATTGATGTCGCTATGCTTCAGCTGATGACAGCAACTTACATGCTATTTCATGCTGAAAACTCTATCGCACGAAATAGATGTTGTATCATCACTAGAAAACAGGGATTTTATCTTAAGACGGCTCATTCAAATGAAATCTGAATACTGTTGAGCCAACTAACAGTGAGATAGGTAATTTTCGCTTCCCATAGCATGGCAAAAATTTTTACTTGTCATAGAACAATGCGAATCCTAATCAATGTCTGAAAAGATTGTTTTGATGTTACTTTCTTGTTTCTATATACATGTCTACTAGCATTTAACTAAACCTTAAAATCATTATCCAAAGCCTTTAGTATAGTTATCTCATGTTTCCTAGTTCGTTTAGCTAATTAATCTAATTTTGGTGTTTTTTTCGTTTTATTTCTTAGTACGGGTGCGGTTTTAGGAAGATTTCATTTTTTACGCTGCGAAACAACCAGGCTTTACTGAAAATTGCGCTATTCACTGTAATGAAAATTGCCCTAGTTCATGATTATCTAACTCAGCGAGGTGGTGCAGAGCGCGTGTTTGAGTTGCTGTGCAAGCACTTTCCTCAAGCAGACATTTTTACGTCGCTATTTGACCCAGAACACACTATTAACTTAGGCGATCGCGCGGTTCAGACGACCTTGCTACAACAAGTGCCTGGAGCGGCAAAGCATTTTAGGCTATTAGCGCCTTTTTACTATCCAGCCTTTCGCGCGTTAGACTTGCGTGATTATGATTTGATTATCAGCAGTAGTACCAGCTTTGCGAAAGCGGTGCGAAAGCGTCCGGGTGGCTATCACGTTTGCTTTTGCCACAATGTCACTCGGTTTTTGTGGGATACCCAAACCTATTTACGAGAGTATCGGGATTTCCATACGATTTACCCAGTTTTAGAAAGGATTTTTCGGGTGATGCGATCGTATGACTTAAAGTATGCGCAAGAGCCAGATCTATACATCGCAAATTCGAGTATAGTAGCGCGTCGGATTGAGAATATTTATCGCAAACGCGCAATCGTGATCAATTATCCAATCGATACGAGCAAATTTCTTTTTTCGGATCGCAAAGAAGATTACTATCTTGCGTCAACCCGAATGATTAGCTACAAACGTTTAGATGTGATTGTGGAAGCCTTTAACTGGCTCGGTTTGCCCTTATTGGTTACAGGAGATGGTCCTGAAAGCGGACGACTTAAAGCGCAAGCCTCAAAGAACGTTCAGTTTTTGGGATACGTGAGCGACGACGAACGCAAACAGTTGATGTCTAAGGCGAAAGCAGTCGTGGTTGCTGCTCTGGAAGACTATGGTTTAGTTCCTGTTGAAGCCAACGCAAGCGGAACACCAGTGATCGCGTACGGAGCAGGTGGGGTTCTCGATACCCAGATTCCAGAAGAAACGGGTGTATTTTTTAACCGACAAACACCCGAATCATTGCAAATGGCATTACTGCGATCACAGAATATCCAATGGAATTACTCAAAAATTCGCGAACATGCCATCACTCAGTTTTCAGAAGAAACATTTTTTGTAAAAGTCAATCAGGTAATGCAGCAAGTGTATCAACAGCTTGAATCAAATCTTGTAACGCTGTGAGAATTCAAAAATCACTCTAAAATCATCAAGGGTATTATGACCATTACATCCCCAGTGCTGCCTAGTTCTTCGATAGACAACGATTCTGGCTACGGTCAGATCTTTGCGATCGCGTGGAGACGAAAGTTTTGGATCGTAGGAATTCTGGTCGCCGCGCTGGGAGTAGGCGCATTTCGGACCTCCCAAGAGACGCCAACTTACGTTAGCTCGATGCAGCTTTTAGTCGAGCCAAACTATAGAGGCAAAGAAACGCAGCAGAAGGAAGATCAGTTTGCAGACTCGAATGTGGAGGTTGATACCGCCACGCAGCTCAGCTTGATGCAGAGTTCAAGCCTGCTACAAAAAGCGATGAAGCTGCTGCAAGCTGATTATGAGGATCTAGATCCTAAAGATCCGGGCAGCGTTCAAGCGTTTAAGGGATCGATTTCGATTGCTCCGGTCTCATCCGAAGCTGGTGATAAAAAGAGCAATTCGGGTGAAACGAAAATTTATGAGGTGGCCTACACCAGTGATGATCCCGCGAAGACACAAGCCGTTCTAGGGGCGTTAAAGCAAGTTTATTTGCAGTACAACCTCGCTCAGCAAAAACAGCGACTCGATCGTGGATTGTCGTTTATTAACGATCAGCTGCCTAAGATTGATGGCAAGGTGAAGCAGTCTGAGGCCGCGCTAGAGGAGTTTCGCAGGAGCCAAGAATTAATTGATCCAGAGAGCGAGGCTAAAGCCCGTGCAGACGCTTTTGCTCAATTGCAACAGCAGCAGGAGGTCAATGCGGCTCAAATTCGAGAACTGCAAACCCGCTATAACAGTGTTCAACAACAGGTTGCGCTTTCTCCTCAGCAGGCAGTCATTGCAGCACGGTTGAGCCAATCAACCCGGTATCAGGCGCTATTGAACGAGATTCAGAGATCTGAACTCGCGATCGCGCAGCAACGGCTGCGCTTCACCGATAAGACGCCGTTTGTGCAGCAGGCACTGGAGCAGCGACAGAAGCAAGTTGATTTGCTGCGCGAAGAAGTTAGTCGAGTGATTGGTAGTTCGGCGGCTTCGGCAAATCAAGATGCCTTAATGCAGGCTGGACAGTTGGGAGACCTAGATTTAACGCTGATTGGGCAGTTGGTGGATGCTCAAATTAATTTGCAAGCGGCACAAACGCGCTATTTTAGCTTGGCAAACACCCAAGAACAACTGCGATCGCAACTCAAACAATTCCCGAAACTATTGGCGCAGTATGGACGCCTACAGCCAGAAGTCGAATTAAATCGAGACACGCTAAAGCAACTGCTAAAAGCAAAACAAGATCTGGGGCTAGAGATTGCCCGGGGCGGATTTGCTTGGCAAGTTGTAGAAGAGCCTCAGCTTGGGGTCAGAACAGGTCCTAATCTGCCTAAAAATCTGATGTTGGCGGGTGTAGTAGGACTGCTTTTAGGAGGGGCGGCCGCCTTTGCTCGCGAAACGATGGATGATGCCGTTCATAACTCTGATGATCTGAAGCGACAATCCTCTCTACCTCTATTGGGCGTCATTCCAGAAGCGCTCGCTAGCGAGAAGGGAGAGCCATTGAGCTTACCGTTTCCGCGATCGCCTGAAGTGGCAACAACAGCGTCAATCAATCACGTGTTGCACTGGCAACCGATGCGCGAATCGTTAGATTTGCTGTATCAAAACATTCAGCTACTCAGTGCTGAAAATCCGCTGGAGTCATTAGTGATCACGTCAGCATTGGCAGGTGAGGGCAAATCCATGTTGGCATTAGGACTGGCGATGAGTGCGGCTCGGTTGCATCAACGAGTGTTGCTCATTGACGCGGATCTGCGTCGCCCCAGTTTACACAAGCTTCTAAATCTGCCCAACAGTCGGGGGCTGTCTAGTTTGCTCACCAGCAATGCTCCGCTTCCTCAGCAAGTCGATGCTCGCTCTTCTAGTCTGCGCAACAACATTGCTGTATTGACGGCTGGAGCCACTCCGCCCGATCCAGCAAAGCTTCTCAGTTCTCCTCGGATGAAAGAAATTATGGCAACCTTTAAGCAGACCTATGACTTAATTTTGATCGATGCGCCACCTGTGATTGGGATGGTAGATGCAGTATTGGCGGCGGGCTGTTGTGATGGTGTGGTGATGGTAGGACGGATAGGTCAAGTGACCCGCACAGAGTTAACTCAAGCGACGAATGCGTTGAGTCGTCTGAATGTAATTGGCGTAGTTGCAAATGGTGCTCATCATGTTGCGACTAGCAATGTAGCGGCTTAGTCGAATTAAACATTTTTCATTTTCAAACGAATTCTGACTTTGCGCTGTTTCCTGTGTATTTGTTGGTGGTGTATCTGACTGATGCTGTTGACCTAGACAGTTTTGATTGCCCTTTCTCAGTCGGATGTTTTATGAGTAATCGTGTTTCAGTGTTAGGTTCTTTACCTGCTCGCCCGTCCCGGTTGGCAAACCCGACCGGATGTTCCTTGGTTTGGCGGCAGCGTAAGTTAGCTGTTCGCTCGGTTCCGTTGGAGAAGCAAATTTCGTTGCCGCCGCTTGAAACCCCAGAAGGGTTGGTGGATTGTTTGCAACGATCGCCGGTTCGCTTAGTTCGGTTAGATTTACCCTTGGGTGAATCCCAGCTGCGATCGTGGGCAAATGCTTGTCATGGAGCAAAGAAGCCTGCTTATGTGCGAGTGCTGCCAACCCGCAATCTGCCGAGTGTGACGAACCCCCTGCAATGGAAGATTAAGCGCTCGTTTGACTGGCTTGCTGCTGCCTTGATTTTGCTGTTGAGCAGTCCGATAATGATGGCGATCGCGCTGCTGTTATCAGTCTCGTCTCCAGGACCAATCCTTTTTAGGCAATGGCGAGTGGGAGAGCGCGGTAAGCTGTTTCAGATCCTCAAATTTCGCACGATGGTGGTAGATGCAGAACGTCAACATCATCAGGTGATGGGCAATCAGGCGGGGTTGCACAAACTCAAGGATGATCCTCGCATTACGCCGATCGGGCGGCTGTTGCGACGCTATAGCTTGGATGAGCTACCGCAACTGCTAAATGTGTTGCGGGGAGAGATGAGTTTGGTGGGTCCGCGTCCTTGGGCGCTGTATGATGCAGTGCGAATTGCGCCAGAGTTGCAGCATCGCTTGAATGCGTTGCCGGGCATTACGGGTGCATGGCAGGTGGAGGCGCGATCGACACAGTTGGATATCAATATCGTCAATCGCAACGATTTAAACTATCTGAGCCATTGGTCGCTGGTGCAAGATTTCAAATTTTTGCTGATGACGATCCCTAAAGTGATTTCAGGATTTGGGGCGTATTGATGCATTGATAAACTCTCGCGAATAGCTTTGCTGAGCTCCGTAGGATTGCCCCGTGATTTCTTATTCTGAAGCTTCTCTAAATCACCATGCTAAATCGAACCCATTCGAGCCAATTTACGCCAACTACTCTAGACGTACCAATTTGCAGTGCTCAAACGATTTCAATTGTCTGTGCTGCCGATGATAACTACGCGATGCCACTTGCAGCGCTTGCCTACTCAGTACTTGCAAATCTCAATTTAGCTAAGCGATTGGAACTATTTGTACTGGATGGCGGAATTCGAGACTCTAGTAAACGTAAGATCCTTAAATCTATCGATCAGAGTCGTTGTCAGGTGCATTGGTTAACGCCCTCAGAAGACCTCTTGAAAGATATGGTCATTTCACGTCATATTACAATTGCTGCTTACTATAGGCTCTTGATTGCCGATCTCTTGCCGGATCATCTCGACAAGGTAATTTATCTTGACTCAGATTTAGTGGTTGATGCTGATATTGACCTCTTGTGGAACACTGATTTCCACGGGCATTGTGTGTTAGCAGTTCAGGATTTTGCTCTCCCTGATGCAGCAGTAGGGCTATTAAATTACAAGAGCTTAGGAATTTCCAGCACCAGTAAGTACTTTAATTCAGGAGTGCTGTTGATCGACCTTGAGAAATGGCGAACCGAAAGCATTGGAGCGAGAACGCTGGAGTATCTCACGAAGCATAAAGAGTTTGTTCGCTACCATGATCAAGATGGATTAAACGTTACTTTAGCGGGGCAGTGGGGAGAGCTAGATCCTCGATGGAACAGTCAAGGATATCTTCACCAGTTCAGCTCCTGGGAAGATAGCCCATTCTCAGAGACAGTGTTTAACAACCTTACAAACCAGCCCTACATTGTTCATTTCACAGCTGGGTATAAACCTTGGAATTGCCGTCATCACTCTGAGCAAGACTGGTTCTATAAATACTTAGATAAAACTGAGTGGGCAGGTTGGCGATTTCCG
Source organism: Myxacorys californica WJT36-NPBG1 (assembly GCA_019359315.1). GTDB lineage: Bacteria > Cyanobacteriota > Cyanobacteriia > Leptolyngbyales > Leptolyngbyaceae > Myxacorys > Myxacorys californica. The sequence goes on along the minus strand of JAHHHO010000005.1, from coordinate 43,535 downwards.
CTTTGGAGAGCGATTTGGCGAAAACTAATCCAAATAATGACTCAACACACCAACTGAACTTTAGAGCTACAGAACTGATCGTAGCAGTGTGATCACTTTTAGAGTATGACCCATGTCCTTGATATTTTCTAACTTACTTCGCAAGCTATTAAAACCTACGGCATTTTGGCAGAATAACTACATCATCTTACGCGAATTTAAATACTTTCCTCAACTTGCAATCTTGGCGATCGTGTTTTCGTTGCTAGCTGCGCTTCTTGAAGGGGTTGGCATCGGTCTACTGCTTTCGTTTTTGCAAAGTCTGACGACTCCTGGCACTAAAGTTGCCAAGACTGGAATGGGCGGACTGGACGCTTTGATTTTTGGAACTGATTCATCGGCTACGAGTCAGCTTTATCGAATCTCGATAGTGATTGTTTTGACCACGTGGATGCGGGCTGCCTTTAGCTACTTGTCGGCCGTGTTTGTTGAACGGACTCAGCTAAAGCTACTTGATCGTTTGCGTAAACGGATTTTTGAGCAACTTCAAGCGGTTCAACTGAGCTATTTTGCAAAAACTCGTTCGGGCGAATTGATCAACACCATTACTACTCAAACTGAGCAACTGAAATCAATTTTTGGTGGTATTGCGTACCTTCTAACTCGGATACTAGCGACGGTTACTTACTTGATCTCTATGTTTTTGATCTCGTGGCAACTCTCGCTAATCTCGTTGCTGTTGCTGAGTTTGTTATCCACTGCGTTATCAACCCTAAACAAACGGGTGCGGCAAACCGGATTTGCCGTATCAGCAGCTAGTGGTCGGTTTACGTCAATCGCGATCGAATTAATTAATGGCATTCGCACGGTTCAGGCATTTGCGACGAATGATTTTGAACGACAGCGCTATTACCGTGCCAGTGGTGAAATTGTTAGTACATCGAGCCGAGCGGTCGCGGCGATGACCTCGGTTAAACCCCTAGGAGAGGGATTTTCAACCACGATCTTAATTGGACTCATTGCGTGGGGATACACTGTTCTAGTGCCAAGCGGAGCGCTACAGGTTGGCTCCCTGCTTACGTTCTTCTTTGTCTTGTTTCGGCTAGTCCCTGTTTTGCAAGAGTTTAACAGTACAAGAGCCAATCTTAGTTTCATGAAGGGGGCAGCCGACAACGTGAAGGCGCTGCTGAGATCGGAGGACAAGGACTACTTTCAGAATGGGTCTGTTCTGTTTCCGGGGTTGAAGCGATCGATTGATCTGGTGGCAGTTGATTTTGGCTACGAACCGACTAATCTCGTGCTGCGTGACATCACCCTAAGTATTGAGCAGGGCAAGATGACGGCGCTGGTTGGAGCATCGGGCGCAGGTAAAACAACGTTAGCGGATCTGATTCCACGATTTTATGATCCCACCCAAGGTCAAATTTTGATCGATGGCGTTGATATACGGCGGTTTGAAATTACCTCACTGCGCCGTAAGTTAGCGGTTGTGAGTCAGGATACATTCATTTTCAATACCACTGTTTTCAACAATATTGCCTACGGTACGGATAATGCAACGGAAGCAGAGATCATAGAAGCAGCACGATTGGCAAATGCACTGGAATTTATTCAGGATATGCCAGAAGGATTTGATACACTGCTTGGCGATCGCGGGGTCAGATTATCGGGCGGACAACGACAGCGCCTCGCGATCGCACGTGCGCTACTCCGCAAGCCCGAAATTTTGATTCTGGATGAAGCGACCAGTGCGCTCGATTCTGTGTCGGAGCAATTGATTCAGAAGTCGCTGGAAGACTTGTCAGTGGGAAGGACGGTGATTGCGATCGCGCATCGACTGTCTACCATTGTTCGTGCCGACAAGGTTGTTGTCCTTGAGCAGGGGCATATCGTCGAACAGGGAACCTACCAGGATTTGTTGGTTCAACGCGGCAAGCTTTGGAATTATCACCAACTTCAGCACTGAGCGTGAGCAAATTAGATACTAAATGAACTGCTATGGGAAATAGAAAAAGACAAACTTAATAGAGGGCGAAGTAATTGCACTCTAGCTATTTCAAAAAGGACACTAGTTACACTAAATTACCATTGTACTCTCCATGAAACCAGCCATCAGCGTTATCACTTGTACCCATAATCCTCGTCGTCATTATCTTGACAGGGTTTTGAATGCGCTTAAAGATCAGACCTTATCGACCGAGCATTGGGAACTTTTAATTATTGATAATGCCAGCGATCGATCTCTAAATGCCGAAATTGATTTGAGTTGGCATCCTAAAGCTCGCTGTCTTCGAGAAGAGCAATTAGGTCTAACTCCTGCCCGTCTGAGAGGCATTAGAGAAGCAGAAGCGGAAATTTTGATCTTTGTCGATGATGATAATGTCTTAAATTCGGACTACCTTGAGATTGCTTTGCAAATCAGTAAAAACTTTCCTTTCGTAGGAGCTTGGGGCGGACAAACTCAAGGTGAATTTGAAGTTCCGCCCCCCGACTGGGCACAGCCTTATTTAATTCTTTTAGCAATTCGAGAATTTGATCATAACAAATGGTCAAATCTCTATAGTTACGAAACAACTCCTTGTGGAGCGGGATTGTGTGTGCGTAAGCTTGTAGCTGAAAAATACGCTGAGCTAGTCTTTCATCATCCTAAACGGCTCGAACTTGACCGAAAAGGGCAACGGCTTACTTCTGGCGGAGATAGCGATCTCGCTTTTACCGCGCACGACCTAAACTTGGGAACTGGGCTGTTTCCAGCATTGAAACTTACGCATTTGATTCCAGCGCAACGGCTCCAAGAAAGCTACTTTCTCAAGCTCATTGAGGGAGTACACTACTCCAACGCCGTACTAGATTTTCTGCGAGGTGACCCAAATTGGTCTGCTATGTCTTCTAATTCTTCATTGCGCGGAAAGCTACGCCAGTTCTATCACCTTTTCAAAAGGTATTCTAGAGAACACCGCTTCTATGAGGCAAGTCAGCGAGGAAAACTACTCGCAGTTCAAGAGATTACAGAATTCCTCGATAATCTATCCAGCACGCCACCATTGTCTCACTAGATCCTGATTCTGCTTGGAGAATTCCTATCATTTCCAATAGCAATGCTTGTTGAAGTATTTCGATGATCAAGTAATCTACTGATATCACAATTTGATGTTCTGGCATTGTGATATCAGCCTCGCGAAGAGATTTACTCCACGCTAGAGTTGATTGTTCATCAGGTTTTTACCTTTTGAACTCGCGAACTGCGGGATTGAATAAGAGTATGTGTAAAGCCTTTTTATCTAGCTCTAGACTATAGAACTATGGCTGCACTTTTCTAATTATTCGCCTTCAATTTCAATTCAGCAAGTTTTAGGAACGATAAGATACAACGAGCAGGCGAAAACAGGAACATCTCATAGGATCAGATACTACATCCTTGAATGTGACAAAGTAAGGGTTGAAGAATACTCTAAAGCTAAGTTGGTTAAACCTTGGAGAACAATTCTAATCGCTATTTGGACAAAATTCCAAAGATCTAAAATCATCGAAGTTTAAGGTTGGTTCGGAATGAGAGATATTCCATATTATGTAGAGAATCTGAAACTTAAAAGCAAGCAGTTTAGTAGGTTTAATGGTGAATTTATATGTTTGTGATTGCTTACTTAGCCAATTATAACGGAATGGCTTCGTGGTGTTGGGAAGCTGCCCATGCTCTACACGAACTCGGCCAGCCTGTCTTGCTTATCTGTGCAGAAGATATCGAACTGCCCGGAACACCTGCTGTTGATATTTTGCGCTTTAATCCTCAAGATTATTCTCAACCGAGCAGCCAGCTTTTCTCAAGGATTAGGCAGGAAGTAAGTAACCTATCTGGTCAACCCAGCAATTTTCTAAATCTTCTACACCATCATCTTCAACAACGAGGTATTCAACCCTCCGCCTATTTCTTGAACATGGCAAGTTTACAACATCCTACGATCTCGACTCCACAATATGTAGTCGGCTGGGCATATCCAACCTCACTGATGGGATACTTAGCTAAAGTGGGCACGTCTACAGGATGGAGTTTTTCAAAAGAAGCGGTTCGTACCGGACTTAGCTTCTTGGGATGGTGGCGAAAAGATTGGTCTGCTTACCGGAGCGTCACAGCTGTGTTGGCTGTTTCTCATAAGCTAGAACGCGAACTTATGGCTCAAGATATTCGCGTTCATGTAGTTCATCCTGGAACGCTTGTGCGTCCAAATCAGATCCCGACTTCTAGTACGTCGCCCTGCAAGCTTTTGATTGCGGCTGAGAATCTAGAAGATCCCCGCAAACGAGTGAAGTGGATGATTGATGCGCTCAAAGCCGAGAGTCAACCTAACTTTAAGCTTACTCTGGCAGGTGCTGCCAGTGATGCTTTTCAACATTGGGTCTGTAGCAATGATTTCCCAGCAGAGTTTATCGGGCGCGTTCCTCGTGACCAACTTCAAGACGTGATGGCTGAACAGGATGTCTTTTTGTTTGGATCGCGTCTGGATGATTGGGGCTATGTTCTAGTTGAAGCAATGGGTCAGGGATTGAGCATTGTTGCACCCAACCTCTCTCCCTTTGATGAGATTGTCGGTGATGCAGGGATGCTTTACTCCTTGAGTTCCAGCCAAGAGTTTAGACAGAAAGTGCATGAACTGAGCCGAAGTAATTCATTGGCTCAACGGCAGGCAGCTTGGAGTCGTGCGAATCGTTTATTCTCAAGACCCGCGTTTGGGCAAAGCCTTTTGACTGCATTCTCTGAAACTAATCCATCGGGCGCTAAATGTCCTGTTGAAACTTGCTAATCTTTATGAAAGTCTCCGTCATTATCTCGAACTACAACTATGCTCGATACCTGCCCGATGCGATCTCATCGGTGCTGGCCCAAACCTATGCCAACATCGAGCTGGTAATTGTCGATGATGGCTCGACCGATGACAGCCGCACAGTGATCACTGACTACCAACAGAAAGCACCCGACATCATCAAAGCGATTTTTCAAGAAAACCAAGGACAGGGAGCCGCATTCAATACCGCGTTTGCAGCCTCGACCGGAGACGTTATCGCATTTCTCGATGCTGATGATGTGTGGAAGCCCCACAAACTACAACGAATTGTGGATAAGTTTAATAGCGCCGCTAACATTGCTGGCGTCATGCATCCGTTAAATCTAATTGACGCGGATGACAACGTAATTGATGACCTCAGTAATGAGTGGCTCCCCAATGGAGATTTAGCCAACATTGTTCTCGACACCGGACATGCGTGGAACTACCCGCCCACATCTGGACTCGCGTATCGGCGCAGTGCATTAGCAAAAGTACTGCCGATGGATGCGGTGAAATGGCGGCTCTGTGCCGATGGCTGTTTGGTCTACTGCACAGCCTTTCTCGGATCAATTGAAGGGATACATGAAGTGCTGGCGAGCTACCGGATTCATGGGTCTAACAATCATGCCGATGATTCGGTTTCGCTCGAGAAGCAACTGCGATCGCTCAGCGGCATCGAAATGACCAATCGCTACCTCAACGACTTCTTAGACAACATCAGTTATCCGGTTCGGGTCGATTTAGCGCGTAATCTTCAATATCGGCGATCGCGCTACTACTTGAAAAAGCAGTGGAATTTGAGTGAAGCCGTGGCGATTTCAAATCTGATTCTAAGCTGGCGCTTCTACAACTGGCGCGAACGAGTGAATTACCTCGCTCGATTTTGGGCGAAGAGTGCAGGATTCCTGATCGGCTCATGAGATGGAGAAAACGAACCCATGCAACTGTCAATCTGTATTACAACCCGAAACCGACCCCAGGAACTGAATGCCTGTCTAGAAGCCCTATGGAATTCCACCGTTCAACCCTGCTCGGTCATTGTCTCTGATGATTCTTCTGACCCCGAACGCCAACAGCAAACAGAGCAAGTTGTAAAACGCTATCCAAGCACAAGGTACATTACAGGTCCCCGCACAGGCGTTTGTGGAAATCGCAACAATGCCGTGAATGCGGTAACCGAGGGAGATTTGGTTGCGTTTGTTGATGATGATATTTGCGTGGAACCCGATTTTATTGCACGAGCGTTAGAGCAGTATGCCCAATTGCCCAGTCAAGAGCGCGATTGTACGATCTTAACGGGCATCAGCCGAGACTTAGATGGTCAAGCTCTTTTACCTGGAAAGCTATCTTTTCGAGGATATTTCTATCCAACAGATGCACCCGAAAGCGTGGTGATTCATGCAGCAGTGTTTCCCCGTACTTTTTTTGATCAAGAACAATGGGATGAGAATATTTTCTTTGGGTATGAAGATGCCGAACTGTGTCTACGAGCATTAAAGCGGGGATATCGCATCCTTAGTGTTCCCGAACTACAAGTGAGAAACATTTGCTTTCTCAAAGGCACTCTTGCTTCGCCAAGTATCGGAAATCTAACCGATTACGAAATTTATATTGAAGCCGCTCGGCTGTACGTTGGCATCAAGCGCTACAAACATCTATTCCCGAATGTATCAAAACTGCTGCTATTTATCAGCGTCTACTTTGTTCACTTGACCTTGTACTTATTGAAACGTCGATCTCTAAATGGGTTACCCGAAATCATCAAGCGATCGCGAATTGAACGATTATGGCAACGATCACAATGGTTGAGAGCGACCTAAAGTTGGTTTCCATCGATAACCTGATATCGGTAACAGTCTGAGTAGAGCTATGAAAAACGTTGAATTCGACCCAACTTGGTCTGACACCTGGAAGTATAGCTACAAATTTGATTTGGTGGAGGTGTACGGTAGCGATGCCCATCGAGGTCACACCTATGCCTACCAAAATCGACTCAAACAAACCCTAGCATTAGTCCAAAAGGTGGCAAAACCAGGTGCAAAAGTGTTAGACGTTGCAGCTGCACAGGGAAACTTCAGTCTGTTGCTTGCTGAAGCAGGATACAATGTCACCTGGAATGATTTGCGAGATGATCTGGCGGGATACGTTCAACTCAAACATGAGTATGGAACCTTGCACTTCGCGGCAGGTGATGTCTTCACACTGGGCTTCGATCACTGCTTTGATGTGGTTCTAATTGCCGAAATTATTGAACATGTTGCTCACCCAGATGACTTTTTGCGAAGGATCGCTCAATTAGTCAAACCTGGTGGTCACATTGTGATGACAACGCCCAACGGCGAGTACTTCCGCAATAAGCTCCCTAAATTCTCAGAGTGCGCTGATCCCTCTGTATTTGAAGCTGTGCAGTTTGCGCCCGATGCAGATGGACACATTTTTCTGCTGCATTTAGATGAAGTAGATCAACTGGCAAACCTGGCTGGCTTACAAGTTGCTGAAATTGAAGTATTCAATAACCCACTCACCCACGGTCATCTGAAATTAGAGTATTTGCTGAAACGACTACCGCAAAAGTGGGTTGAGCAACTTGAGCAACTGACAAATTCTCTTCCCTGGCTATTTCGTCGAAAGATTACAACAGGCATGGCAACGTTATTGGTTCGCCCAACTTGAGATTTGAGCAATGATTATTAGCGTCATCATCCCCAGCTATCGCCGCCCGAATGATTTAAATCGCTGCCTCAATGCCTTGAAGCAGCAAATTCGTCCTGTTGATGAAGTGATTGTGGTGGTGCGTGATACAGATGCCCCAACCTGGAGATGGTTAGAGTCGTTTGACACAGGTTTGTTGAACCTGCGCTCTGTCACGGTCAGTGTTCCCGGCGTAATTGCCGCTATGAATGCTGGCTTAGACAACGCTACGGGTGACATTATTGCATTCACCGATGATGACGCTGCGCCCCACACCGATTGGCTAGCGCGGATTGAGGCGCACTATCTCGCTGATCCCTCTGTTGGTGGTGTCGGCGGTCGAGATTGGGTCTATCACGGCACGCGGCTTGAAGGCGGTTCCGCTCAGACGGTGGGACAAGTGCAGTGGTTTGGTCGGGTGATTGGCAATCATCATATTGGCGTGGGCGGCGATCGCGAAGTGGACGTTCTCAAAGGCGTGAACATGAGTTTTCGCAAGAGCGCCATTAACGCTCTGGCCACTTCCGCAGGAAGCACAAGTCTACACTTTGACGATCGCCTCAAAGGAACAGGCGCACAAGTGCATTTTGAAATTGCCTTTAGTTTGGCAGTCAAGCGACGCGGCTGGAAACTGATTTATGATCCAGCCGTTGCCGTCGATCACTATCCAGCGCATCGTTTTGACGAAGATCAACGCGCTCACTTTAATGCCTTGGCATGGTCTAATCAAGCGCATAACGAAGTGGTCGTAGTGCTTGATCATCTGTCGGTTCTGCAACGACTCGTTTACTGGCTGTGGATGACCTTGGTCGGAACACGCGACAATCGAGGGATCGTGCAGTTAGTGCGATTTCTGCCTCAAGAAAAGCAGTTGGCGGTTCAGAAATGGCTGGCATCGCATCGGGGGCGCTCGCAAGGTTGGCAAACGTGGAGACACAAAACGCCGCGACCACACGTGACTACCAAATTTGGAGAAGATGAGCAATCGTGCAGTACTGATTGAGCGTTTCTAACTTTGGCTCAACGTTTGGACTCCTTAAAACAGCAGTGAGAGGTGATGATGAAAATTTGTATTGTTACGCACAAGGTAATCCACACGGATGGACAAGGGCGCGTAAATTACGAACTGGTTCGTTATCTGCTTCAGCAAGGTCACTGCGTTACGTTGATTGCGACCGACGTTGATTTAGAATTAGCGGCTAAACCAAATCTCGTTTGGAATCGTGTTCCGATTCCAGCTTGGGTTCCCAGTGCATTGCTGCAAAATCAGGTCTTTGCGCTGAAGGCTCGTTATATTCTGAATCAACATGCCAACGAGTTCGATATTGTTCACCTCAACGGTTGTATTACGTACTATTCAGCTGATGTCAATTCGAGCCATTTCGTTCATTCCAATTGGTTGAAGTGCGCTTATCATCCTGCACAGCTTTCAAACGGGCTGTCTAGCGCCTATCAATGGCTGTATACCGCAATCAATGCAGTTTGGGAACAACGATCCTATGCCCGATCGCAGGTGGTGATCGCGGTGTCTGACTTTGTGAAACAGTCGTTAGTCGAGGATGCTAAAATTTCTGCCGCTAAAATCTCGGTGATTCCCAATGGCGTTGATCCGAACGAATTTCGTCCTCTGCAAACCGGAGAAGAGAATCGGTTGCGACGTGAACTGAATCTGTCTGATGCTGCATTTTTAATCTTTTTTGCAGGAGATATCAAGCTTAATCGCAAGAATCTGGACTTGGTACTGCGATCGCTGCCTCACCTCGATCCTAATCTTCATCTCGTTGTGGCTGGAGTCACAGAAGGAAGCCCATATCCAGCTATGGCGCAAGCGTTGCAACTCTGCGATCGCGTCCACTTTCTAGGCTACCGAACTGATATTCCGGTTCTCTTGCGCGGAGCCGATGCATTCGCGTTTCCTTCGCATTATGATCCCTTCTCGCTTGCTGTTGTCGAAGCGCTTGCCAGTGGCATTCCCGTGATCACTGCCCCCTCTGTTGGAGCCTCTACGCTCATTTGTTCCGGAGAGAACGGATTTGTGTTGAAGAGCAGTAATGACCTTGATGGAATGATCGCAATCTTGAATCGGTTAGAGCGCGATCGCGCCGTTGCTAAATCGATCGGCAGTGCTGGACGGGTCACAGCAACTCGCTTAAGCTGGGAGGCAATGGCATCTTGTTATGAAGCGGTCTACAAAGAATTGATCAATCAGCGTGGCGAGGTTTTTGCTGATTCAGTCGGCACATCGCGCAGCAGAACCATCTAGGGTTGTGCGATCGCTCGGTTGCGCTACCCCAAACTAACCACTACCATGACGACCAACCCCTCTATATCTGCTCAAAAAAGCCCCTTTGCCGGACTGCAACCGGCCTCAGCATGGATTGCAATTTTTGCGCTAACTCTCTTTACTATCGCATGTATTGCAGCAGGGGCAGGAAAGATCCTCAACATTGCGTTTCCCGCCGCTTCATTGGCAGTTGGTGTCTTTCTCTATTACCGCGCCCCCCTTCTATACGTCGGTTTCAATTGGTGGCTATGGTTTCTGGTTGCGTTTATCAGACGGGTATCAGATTATCGCAGCAGTTTCACAGATCCAAGTCCCATGCTGCTAGCTCCCTACTTAGTCAGTTTGGTGAGCATAATCACGCTCTGGAAAAAACTTCCTAGCAGCGGTCGTCAAGGAGGCTTACCTTTCGTCTTGGCTGTAGTAGGCGTTATCTACGGTCTCGGCATTGGACTGATTGAAAAGTCTCCATTTATCGTTGCCAGAAGCCTCTTAGACTGGCTTTCTCCTTTATCGTTTGGCTTCTATCTTTTTGCCAATTGGCGAGAGTACCCCAGCTACCGCAACAATGTCCAACGTATTTTTGCGTGGGGCGTACTGATAATGGGAATTTACGGTGTATACCAATTTATGTCATTGCCTGATTGGGATCGCAAATGGCTGATTGAGTCGAACTTCGTTTCTGCCTCTGGAGACCCTGATCAAGAGGCTCCCCGCATCTGGAGCACCATGCAAGCTGGGGAACCGTTTGCGGCAATTATGGCAGGTGCCTTACTGTTGCTCCTCACCATGAAAGGACCTTTAGTGCTTCCTGCTTCCGTAGCAGGCTATATGTCTTTTTTGCTAGCGCTGGTTCGCGCTGGTTGGCTAGGCTGGTTAGCTGGATTGCTAGCGCTAGTTGGTTCTGCGAAAGCGAAGCTTCAGATGCGTTTAGTTGCCATCGTCCTGATTATGGGTCTTTGCGTCGTTCCCTTGGCAACAATGGAACCTTTTGCAGATCGCATCAATGCTCGGTTAACTACTCTTTCAGATGTGAAAGAAGATGATAGCGCTGCGGGCAGACAAGATAACTTCAAAAATTCCATTGGCAAGGCGCTTACTACCGTGGTTGGAGAAGGCATTGGTGGCGGAAGTTTAGATAACACGATCTTAGCTATGTTCTTTTACTTGGGTTGGTTAGGAACGCTACCCTACTTTGGTGGACTACTTCTACTCGTTTTCAAACTGTTTCTTGGCTCTAATGCTAATAGCTTTGATCCCTTTACAGGTGCAGCTCGTGCGATTGTTGTAAGCAGTCTAGTGCGGATACCGGTCAATGGTCCAAATACAGGAGTCAGCGGAGTAATGCTTTGGGGCTTTTTGGCAATGGGCCTAGCGGCCGATAAATACTATCAGCACCAACGGCTGAAAGATTCTGATCAATCTTGAGATAAATTCTGTAAGTTCTAGTCCGGAAAAGCAGGACAGCTCCAAGTTCTATGTCTTTTCAGTCATAAGCATTTTTGCTGCTTTTCCACTTAATTTCTATTTTGCCTATAGGCCTACTTAAGCCTACCAGCAGACCCAATATCATTGTGGTATCAAGATATATACAAAAACTTCCTGATCGCATCGCCAATCCAAGAACTAGGAATGGAAACCACAGCTAAAATGATGCCTCTTTGTATAAGAACATGTGAGCATTCATTGATCGAAATTAAAGTCTTGATTCTCTCTTTACCAGAAGTTGGTAACTAGTCCCTGAGGATGTATTACGGAAAGATATAGTTAATGAGCAATCAGAAAACGATCGGATTTCTCTTAAAGCGAGTCGACTGCAATGATGGCGTCTCTTCGCATTGTGAGACGCTCATAAACGGTCTTAAAAAAGCTGGATGGAATGTGGTGCTCATCACAGGTCCTGTGTCTTACGACCATAATTCCATTCGTCGCTTCAAAGCGCTCCAAGACATTGCTGAAGAATGGATAATCTTCGAGCATCTGAATCCTCTTTTTCCAAGTATCGATTGTTTACGGCGTCTCAAGTCTGTAGTGAGTCGGCATGGCATTTCTCTATTTCACGCGCATGGCTACTCTATGCTAGTTCTTGCGCGAATTCTTAAAATAATAACTGGCATAGGTTGTGTAGCAACTTATCATCCCTCTATTCATGGGGACGATCCAAAGGCATTGAAGGCAGAAACTCTAAACTCCAAAACACAACGCTACAAGCTGTTTCTAAGACTTTTTTCCCCGGAGGAGTTCATCAGCTATTCGTCTGAAATTACCAGCTTTTTACGCCAAGATTTAGGCTTCCCTGAAACTAGAATTCGTAGAATTTTTCATGGAATTGACACAGACTATTTCCGGGTTCCCAACTCTGATGAACGTCAGGCTGCTCGGCAAAAGTTTGGATTTGCTCCATCTGATAAAGTTTGCGTTCTTGTCGGTAGACTTAGCTGGAATAAAGGGCACGATGTGCTGATTGAAGCGGCGAGGCATCTAAGAGAAAAATCCCCACACATCAATTTGAAATGCTTGTTCGTGGGGTCAGGATCTGAAGAGAAACAGATTAAAGAGTATGCTTTCACGAGTGTAGAAGACGCAGAGCGTTTCAAATTCTTGGGCTACGTCGATCATCTTCGAGAAGCCTACTGGGCTGCCGATGTTTTCACATTACCCAGTCGATCAGAAGGGTTCGCATTGGCTGTTGCGGAAGCAATGTGCTGCGGTGCAGTTCCTATCCGAACACCAGCCGGAGGCGCTAAAGATCAAATTGACGAGGGATTAAATGGCTTTGTGGTGCCATTTGATGATTCTGAAGCACTATCAGATCGATTACAACTTCTGCTGGATCAAGACCAACTTCGATCGCAGATGTCAGAAGCTGCTCGCAATACAGCTCAACAGAAGTTTTCAGTCACAAAGATGGTTCAAGACACAGTCAAGCTTTACAAAGAAGTGCAGCTTGGCATTTCAGAAGATCTCATCGTTGTAGAACGGCATTAGAAAGGAAATTAGAATGAGAATTGCTTGGTTTGGCGGAGTACACGGAACAAGTGGCGTAGGCAGTATCGCAGTCATGTTGATGCAGGCAGTACTCCATTCAGGGGTTCAGATAGACTGCTATGGCATTGACGAGGGGGAACCTGAGTGGGCAAAACAGTATCCAAATCTGAAATTTGTTTCAACGCCGACTCGCTGGCAGTGGGGGAAGTGGTACAGCAATAGTTCATTCAAAGCTTTTCTCTCAGGCACAATCTCTCGTACTCGTGCCTACCAGCGCTTATGCGATTTGTTGATCGATCGCCACGCTGAGCATCCTTATGATTGCATTGTTCAAATCTCTCAAACAGAGCTCTTTAAGCTAGGTCAAAATCGCCATCGTCTCCCGCCGATTGTGATTTATCCCTGCGTTCATGCGGCTGGCGAACTGCGCTGGCATCGATTAGAGAGCGCTTATGCTCTGCAATCAGAGAACTTCTGGATGCACTACATCACTCGCGTTATGTTGACCTATCGAGCTTGGGTTCAAAAGCGCGAATTGCGGAAACCCAGTTTGATCATCGGCATGAGCCAGCGATTCAATGATTTAGTTGCACATGATTATGGCGTTGAACCTGAACGCCAAGCTGTGCTTTATCAATCTGCCCGTCCTCAGCCCTTAGCAGAGGTTCAGGCATCTGACGCGGCGGCAGCAAGTCGAAGCGTCACCAAGCTGCTATTTGTGGCTCGAATCAGTGTTCGCAAAGGGCTCCAGTACATCATTGAACTCAGCAAGCGGTTAGATGATTTAGCAGGACAGGTTGAAATTGAGGTGATTGGAGACAAGACACAGTGGTCAGACTATCGTGAACACCTAAAAGACCTCAATCCCAAGGTGGCGACCTATCGAGGTGGGATGAATTACCATGATGTTTCTAAAGCATATAACTCGGCTGACATCTTGCTGCTGCCGAGTCTCTATGAGCCGGGTGGAATTGTTGTTGGTGAGGCTTTAAGCCAAGGACTGTGTGTTGTGGTAAGTGATGCGATCGGCTCTGCTGAAGTGGTCGAGGGAGAGTGTCGCCGCGAGTTTCCGGCGGGCGACATGGATCAATTTGAGCAGCAGGTTCGGGAACTGATTGCAGATCTCAAACTTCACCGTCAAGAACTACGTCAGCAAGCGAGAGAACAAGCCGCTCGACACTTTGCTCCCGAAAAAATTTCTGCTGACTTTATTAAATTGTTAGAGCAGATTGTTCCAAATCAAGGAAAGATTGCACCTGCTTCCCTAGACCCTAAACCAAATTCTCTAGCTGCTCAACCAGAACAAGTTTCGCCTATCTGATCGAGTGATCGCTGAATGTTTTTTAGCAGCATTATCTTAAGCGTTGCACAATGCATTCACCACGATGCAGTATTCAATTTTCAGAACAATGACAGTCCAAATTGAAGATTGAAGTAACGGAGTCATTCTATTATTCACTCGCCTTATGAACATTCTGCAAAAGGAACAAATTGAGATCGAATTTTGGAAAAACTCTCCGGTCGAGAGCCCAAAATCTGAGGCAGTAGAAAATTTAGTCAGCAAATTCTGCGAGGCTAAGATTTTTTTAGAGAAGCTTGACTACCATCAACATCACTTCAGAACAGCGCAACGCATTCTTGAGATTGGTGCCGGGCAAGGCTGGGCTTCCTGTTTTCTGAAACGGAAATTTCCAGAAAAGTATGTGATTGCTTCTGATATTAGTCAATATGCGATCGCATCTGCGAGCAAATGGGAATACGTTCTCAAAACCACTTTAGATGAAAAGCTACAGTGTCGTGCCTATGACATTCCTCTAGCTGACGAAAGCATTGATCTCATCTTTTGTTTTGAGTCAGCGCATCATTTTGTTAAATATCGAAAAACGTTAGAAGAAGTGCATCGAGTCCTGAAAAAGGGAGGAGTGTGTTTATATCTACACGAACCTGCCTGTAAGCAATATCTTTACAAGCTTGCTTATGCACGAGTTAACAGAAAAAGACCAGAGGTTCCTGAAGATGTACTAATCTATGACAAAATTCAACAGCTAGCAGAACAAGCAGGGCTTGAGACTCAGATACGTTTTGATCCCAGCACTCTCAATCGAGGAGCGGTAGAAACAATTTACTATTTTTTGCTGCAAAAACTCCCTCCCCTCCGCTCTTCACTTCCCTGTAGCGTCGATTTTCTGTTTAAGAAAATTTGATATTGCTTTTGACCAAAAGGCTTGATGTTGCTGCTCAAAATGGAGAAGCCAAGTACCAAAAATCAACAGTTTTTGAAATAGATGTGGCTACGATTCGATAGCAACTGACAGAGTGCTCTACCAACTCAACTTTTGTCAGTTAAAACGGCTACCATTTCATGAACTACCCCGTTAATACATCACCTGCTGACATCCTATGTGTGGGCATGGGCTGGTTTCCTAAGACTCCCGGTGGACTCAATCGTTATCTCTACGAACTGTCTCACCACCTTTCTAAGCAAAACGATCGCATCGAACTGTGTGGTGTTGGCCTACCCGATGCAACGGATTCGTCGATCGCGTTCACCAATTTGGCTACACCACACTCATCCTTACCTCAGCGTCTTTGGTCGAGCCAGGCACGCTTCAGCCAACGGCAGATGCAAACGCCACATGCTATCAATTTGCACTTTGTGCTCTATAGCTTGCCGCTGCTCAACCAGCTTCCTAAAGATGTTCCGGTCACATTCACCTTTCATGGGCCTTGGGCAATGGAGAGTAAGCAGGAAGGCTTTGGGCGCTGCAACATTGCCTTGAAACAATGGATGGAACATCAGGTGTTTCAACGCTGCGATCGCTTCATTGTTCTCAGCAAAGCCTTTGGTCAAATCTTGCACGAGATGCATCGCGTTCCCTGGGAGCGGATTCATGTGATTCCAGGTGGCGTCGATTTACAGTGCTTTCAAGCAAACCTATCGCGCCAAGCTGCTCGCGAACAGCTTGGGTTTCCGTGCGATCGCACGATTCTATTTACTCCGCGTCGGTTAGCTCATCGAATGGGCATCGACAATTTGCTGACGGCACTAGTCGAGGTCAAACAGCACGTTCCCGATGTTTGGCTAGCGATCGCAGGCAAGGGCAAGATCAAACCTCAGCTAGAGCAGCAAATTGACCAGCTTGGGCTGAGGGATCATGTCAAACTCCTCGGCTATGTTCCAGATGAACAACTACCCATCGCCTATCAAGCCGCCGATCTAACAGTTGTTCCAAGCCAGAGTCTCGAAGGGTTTGGGCTAATTCTCCTAGAATCGCTCGCGAGTGGAACGCCCGTACTTTGCACTCCTGTAGGGGGAATGCCCGAAGTGATGACTCCGTTTGCTCCAGAGTTGGTCACTGAGACAACAAGCACTGACGCGATCGCGGCTCGATTGGTTGACCTACTAACCGGGACAATTCAATTACCTTCCCGTGTGGCTTGTCACGAGTATGTTCGCCAAAAATTCGATTGGCGCGCGATCGCACCTCAAGTTCGACAAGTGATCTTGAGCTAACGCTATAAATCTCCATGAAGATTCTGTTTTTAGATCTAAAGCTGTTTTTAGATCTAAAACTGTTTTTAGATCTAAAACTGTTTCTACAGCGATTTTCAGGTTAGTAAGCCACAGGGAAGCACTGAACAATAACTTCTTAGTTCCACTCATGTAGCTTATCCAAGCGGCAACCGCTGTAGATCTAATCTGTTTCTAGATCTAATCTGATTTTAGATCTAACATGATAAGAAGGATCTGGACTGAGCGGCTCGGGTGGCTCAGCAGAAATTACTTGGCTCTGGGGCAGAATGCCCCATCAGATGCAGCATAACTCAACAACCCTTACTTTCAGCGGTGTACCGATCCCATTTACAACTAAGCTATCTACACAGTAGATAGCTGTTGCGACAACTCAGTTTCAAAAGTAAAAACGCTAGGAGATCCCTACAAATAAAATCTAGATAAATGAAAAGCACTACGCTTAATGCAACTCCATAGTATGCTGTTGCTGCGTTCATTACGCTGAATCTGTAATTAGTTTTTCAACTCTAAAGCAATAGATCTGACAGCGGAAAGTAGTGCAGTATAAATAGTTCTATGTATACTAGTAGGTGGGTGCTTTCTCTACTGTGTACAATTCAGATCCTAGTGCCTTTAGATGTCTAGATTATCGATCAGACTTCTACTTGTCAGAGGGGCTGTTGTCGCAAAGTTAGCACTCAGAGACGCGAGTGACACGAGTTATATCTGTTATACAGTTTGATGGCTAACTTGAAGCAACCTTGTCCTGCACTTGTCAGAACCAGTCAACAAACCTCAGATTCTAGTCATGAACTCAGCAAGCGGTAACACGGAAACTCCATTCCAACGATTCAGCCCCTACTGGCAGCCGAAAATCAGCAATCGAGTCAGAAGGCTGCTCGGATGTGTGAGTAATGATCCGGTTCGCATTGCTGGACGGATGGTCAAACTACGCCATCATTGGTTGACCTACCACGATCTCTATCATTTTGAAGTTTCGCGCCTAGACAGAATTGAAATTGCTAACGAGAAAGTTAGCGGTATTCATGGTTTTAATTCCTATACCTTTCATGAGAAACCAATTGAACTAGAGTACGATGGTGCGCTTGATGAAGCTCGTGTTGCCGTTCATGAGTGGCTAACGCGTACGTCGCTTTACAACACTTGGAAGCTGATACGATGGTGCACTTGGTTGATTCCTCAGGGTATTAACCCACTCACTCTAATCATCCGTCACTTTAAAAGTCTTCAGGCGTATGAAGCCTCAAATCAATCGAAAGTCGATACCTATTTTCAGCTTTGCGTCATTGAGGAAGGGAATCTAGATTCTAGGGACAAGAAGATTTCGCGCCCGTCTTGGGTGTTTGATCGGCGTCCCGAAGTGATTTTGCTGTTGTGTAGTGCTCGCACGACGCTTAACCTAGAAACGATCGAGGAAATCAGAACGATCGTCAAGGAACCACTGAACTGGGATTTATTGCTTGACCTTGTCGAGCGTCATGAGGTCTCCTCGTTGGTCTACCAGTCCCTCAATGCAGTTTGTTCAGAAGCCGTTCCTGCTGACATTCTTAGTTCATTGCGCCGTACGGCAACAGCTTACGCGCTACGGAACATCGCATTGACCCAACAACTGTTTAAAGCCCTATCCCTTTTAGAGTCCCATCAAATTCTGGCGCTGCCTTACAAGGGAGCAGTTTTAGCAGCAAATTTATACAAAGGTTTGGGGTTACGACAGTTTGGGGATCTCGACATTTTGGTGCATGAAAAAGACTTCGATCGCGCGATCGCGCTCCTAATCGAACAGGAAGGATATGCAGTAGACGAGCGGGGCTGGCGCTATCTCAGCGATGCAAGAGAGGCAGCTTATGTTAATTCATCGGGAGAGCTTCCACTCAACAATGGTATTGCAATGATTGATTTGCACCATAAACTGTTGCCTCAACATTTTTTGTCTACCCAAGCCACCTTTGAAGAACTGTGGGAGCGTCGGCAACTGATTGCGGTGCAGGGTCAAACTGTGCCTAGTTTGGGTCAAGAAGACTTGTTGCTATATCTCTGTATGCATGGTGCCAAAGAATGCTGGAAGCGTCTGAAATGGGTGTGTGATGTGGCAGAGTGTGTGCGATCTTATCCTCAAATGGATTGGGACGTTGTAATGGCACAAGCCGCGCACCTTGGAGCAACGCAAATTCTTCTAACTGGGTTGTGTTTAGCGAATAGCTTGTTGGACGTAGAGCTGCCCGAATTGATTGCACACACCATACGGTCGAATCGAAAAGTTCGAGCGATCGCTCAACAAGCAGGTGAACAGATCTTAGACTTCTCTGGCAAAGTAGACAGGCTTCCGATTCTACAAGACTTTCTCTTTCAGCTCAAAACTCTAGAAAAATCTCAAGACAAAGTGCAGCACTGGCGCTGGCATCTTGGTCGCATTGCTGAACCTAATACAAACGACCAGACATTTTTGCCACTCCCGCATTTTCTGTATTTCCTCTATCCTCTGATTCGTCCGATTCGCCTTCTGTTGAAGTAGAGCAATCTGACGCTGAGAGCAGACAGAATGGCTGGTAGAAATGCACCGAGAGATTACCTAAACTTGTGTGAAGAATCTGTAAAGTAGCGTTGAATATCCGGATTAGAAGGGTTTGGAGAGAACGTACTAATGGGTCAACCTAAGTAATGAGTCGAGTTAAGTAATGGATCGAGCTAAGTAATGGGTTAAGTCAGCTAGTGCATTGAGTCAGGTTGTAATGGCAACTTTAGTTATGGATGTAGCATTTTGATCATAACAACAAGTTGGTTAGAGAGATTGGATCATAAATGGCAGGCTTGGAGACGGCTGCCTTGGCAAGAACGCTCGCTCTTTCTACAGGCGCTAGTTCTGTTTCCAATGATCGCACTTGCCCTTAAGCTATGGGGATTGCAACGAGTTCAAACTCACCTAGCTAAGCAGTTTCATGATGCTGCTCCGGTGCATTCTGAATTGTTCCACTGCATTGCCCAAACCATTTATCTGGTCAGTCGTGCAGGCTACTACACTCCGCGTTGGGCAAACTGCCTCAAGCGCTCGTTGATTCTGTGGTACTTATTGCATCGTCAAGGCATTGAGACTGACCTTCGTATTGGTGTTCGTAGATGTAACGGTGAGTTTCAAGCTCATGCTTGGGTGGAATATCAGGGCAGTGTTTTGAATGATGTTCCGGATGTTCATGAGCTCTATGCTGCGTTTGAAGAACCGATCAGCTTTAAACGTTTGATTCCGGATAGGAATGAATATCCGAAGCAGATGATTCTTTAGTTGCTCAGAAAACTTTTATTAATAGGAAAAACAATGCAGCAACCAACTCAACTTAAAATCGATGAAGTGTTTCTGAATCACCAGCGTTTTCAGATTCATGATGATGTGCTGTATCGCCAAGTTGAACACGAAGCGATCCTACTGCACATTCCCAACGGAGCGTATTACAGTCTGAATGAAACCAGTATTACGTTCTGGGAAGCCCTGCAAGCTCAGCAACCCCTTGCAGTTGCAGTTGATCAGATTTTGGCAGAATACGACATTGAGCGATCGCAGGTATTGCAAGATTTGCAGATATTTTTGCAAGACCTAATGGCATTCGGTCTGATTGCTGAAGCAGATCAGGTGCGGTCATGAACGACGGTTTTGATCCCCTTACAAATCCCCTGTGAAAGATGAGTGGAATTTTAGCGGCGTGGAATAGCCAGCAGCAAACTCCTTGGCAGACCATGCTGGATGATCTCACCATATTGGGCACTGATGGTAAAGGGGATTGGCACGATCGCCAAGCCCAGATCAGTTTAGGGCGCACTCAGTTTTTCAACACGCCCGAATCTTGCTTAGAAACTCCCGTGGTTGAAGCAGAAGGCTGTGTGCTGGTGTGGGATGGGCGACTGGACGATCGCGCGGCGATATTAGCAGGACGTTCTCTCGTGACCGATGCCCAACTGATCCTTGAGAGCTACCGCCGCTGGGGTGAAGAGTTTCAGCGCTATCTGATTGGTGAGTTTGTATTCATTCTATGGGATACCGTTCAAGACGTGCTGATTGCCGGATGTGACAAGGTAGGAGGACGCACTATCTGTTACTACTGGGATGGCCAAACGTTGTTACTATCATCGCGATCGCTGAGCTTGCTTCACCATCCCTGCGTCAGTTCACAACTCGATGACCTCTACCTTGCCCATACCCTGTGCGATTTGCAAGCACATCCTCCGGAGATTACGCCGTTTGCTGACATTAAACGATTGTTGCCAGGAGCAGCGCTTGTGGTCAAACGAGGACACTTGCAGCATCGGCGCATTGCTCGGTTGGAACCACTCGACCGGGATTTATCGCCTAAATTTGCTGAACAGCACTACGAGCAGTTTTGGCACTTACTAAATTGTGCCGTCCGCGATCGCCTCCGCAATTGCCGTTCCGTTTGCACCACTTTGAGCGGTGGATTAGATTCGACAACGATCGCCGTTTCGCTCTTAAATCAGCTACCAGCGATCGATGCGTTTTCAGCCATCACCACCGTATTTCCAGAGTTTGATGAGCGGCAATCTATCCAGTCTTTTTTGCAACGATATCCCCAAATCCATTGGCACGCTGTTAACTGCGATGATGCTTGGACATTTAGCGATCCTTGGGACACCGTTCCATTTTTAGACGATCCGCTCATGATGTGTAATAGCGCGATGCAACTGCGGTTAATGAAGCAGATGCAGCAGAATGGATTTGGACTCATGTTTACTGGCGATTGGGGAGATGAACTGTGCTACTCCAGCTTGAAAGAGCAAGCTGGAGTTAACAATTGGCGACAGGTTTTTCATTACTTCATGACCTACGGAAATTGGAAGTCGACTCTCTGGAATCAATTTGTTCTGCCATCTCTACCCGAAGCGTGGCAGTTGCTCTGGTTTAAGCGATGTCAGCGTCGATATAACCCAATTCCACCTTGGATAACATCGGCTTACGCTAACCAATCTGAAGTACAAACTGCGTTGAAGCAATATTTCAAATTGCAGTTAATTGACGGTCAGGTAGCGAGCCTTAACTCGAACATTGAGGGTGCCTTATTTCCTGGAGATACACAGAACTATAAATTTCTTCTAGCGGCTCATGGAATAGAAAGTACGTCACCGTTTCAAGATCAACGACTGACTGAGTTTGCCTTCCGCATCCATCCATCGCTGCAAAGTAATTCTCAACACGACAAACTCTTCTTTAGAGAAGCAAATCGAACGACCTTGCCAGATGATGTGAGATTGCGCCCTAAAAATAACTATTTTGATCCCCTAAAATATGCGGGCATTGGTCGAGGGGAAATTGTATTAATGCTATTAGAAAAGATCAAATCTTCGCCCATTTTACAAAGAAGAATTGATTTCAAAGAACTAGAAGAATGCCTGTTTCACTATCGAAATGGATATGTCAAAAATTATTCACCTGGAACGCCATTCGAGAATAATTCTGCAAACCATTTCTTCAGCTTTTTTGCGTTTACAAATTGGTATTTAAGGCTTCTTGATGGTTATAAAAAAACTCATATTAGTTTTAACTTATAATAGTTTTATGTAAAAGTTTCTTGTAATTGTAGAAATAGGGTTTAACAAAGCAATTTTTCTGTTATTTTATTGATGGTGTTTCTATCGATAATTCGTTTCGATTTCTAACACATAGAAGGAGTTTTTCCGATGAATGATGTAAACAAGAAAGTCTACTCAGCGATGAAAGTTTCTCAACTAGGAATGCTAGTTGACTTGACTCAGAATATGAACGTTGGTCGTTATACCGATGCTGGGTTTGCTGGTGCCAACATGTTGATGATTATGGCGCCCGGTGGCGGCATGGCGAACTGAGGAACATAAGTCCTAGTTCGGTTCTAGACCTAGCTCTCAAATGAGGTGCAGTTATCCTGAGCTAATTTAGGAACTTATAGTTTAGGTAGGATTACCTTAATCCTCTAATTTAGACTCGGCTAAGTTGTACCATATACGGTAACAGTAGTATTAAAAATTCGCGGTTTTTTTACTGCTGTTACCGTTTCCTGAGCTTCTAAATTTTTAATCAACGGTTATAGAAAATCTGAACTAAATATAAGCTAATTATGAACATCCCCTATAGTCTAAATCCATAGTGTAAATCAGTATAAATCCTATAATGTAAACCTCTTGGTTTGCGTCTGAGCATGAAGCAAGATGAATGTTATATGAGTCTAAAGAACATACTACAGTTTGTTGCATTCAATTCAGCAATATAGCTTAGATACAACATTCATAAAATTCAGTTATTTTAGCTTCTCGATGAATTACATCTTCAATTAACCTGTTTTCTCAAATTCTACGTTCATGCAATGCCTTCGTTTCAAGACTTTAAGCCCAGTAATTTCAAACGACATTATCACCAGTGCCTAAGTTTATGCAGCTTCTTCTTAAAACTCTTGAAACTGAACTAGATTCCATTTCTCCAAAGATTGGTATCACCCTAGAAGGCGTTCCAAATCAAGTGGAAACAGAAACACGATCGTTGAGTGCTACTGGCGATCGCTACTGGGTGCCTTGGACAGAAGACATCGGAGCGTGGGTTACTGCCAATGGTTCTGCTATCCATGTCCTAGTTCGGGAGAGCGCAGAAGAACTGGATGCTAGAGAACTCGTTCTTGGGTTTAGCAGCGTACTGACGGGAATTTGTCTTAACCTACAGGGCCGAGTTGCCATTCATGCCAATGCCGTTTCGCTGCGCGGCGTTGCGGTTGCCTTTGTAGGCTATTCAGGTATGGGCAAATCCACGTTGAGTGCCTACTGTGCAAGTCGAGGAGCGGGTTTTGTCACAGATGACGTTTTAGTTGTCGACGATCGTAACCACGTAACTTTGGGCAATCCGCGCATTAAGCTGTATCCCGAAACGGGAGAACAGTTAGGATTGGATGCTTCAGCAGAAACAGCCTACAAAATTTTCTACGCTCCAGAGCAGTTGGGTGCAGTGCAACATCACCACCCCGTTCCGCTTGGTGCCCTCTATCTTCTAGCGGAAAGCGATGATGAAATCTATACCGAAGCGCTACCTGCCACGCAAGCCATTTTTGATCTGCTGATCCACGGCTATGATGTCAACGAATTTCTTCCCAAACATCCGGATTTGCTGGATGCTTATGTGCGGTTAGTACAACAGGTTCCCGTGAAAACTTTGTACTATCCGCGCTCCTTTGATCGCTTGCCCGATGTGTACACGTTTATGTTGAAGGAATTGCAATCCCCATGAGCTATTCATTTGTGCGAGGTCAACAAACGATGGCGCTCGATGAGCGCCGAAATCTTGCGTATCTAGAGGCGCTCAAGAAAGTCATTACCCCAGACAGCGTGGTTCTCGACTTGGGAGCAGGATTGGGAATTCACGGTTTGCTCGCGGCTCAATTAGGGGCTAAGCGTGTTTACTTAGTAGAACCCGAAGATATCATCACTGTTGCCGACGCGATCGCGAAAAAAAATGGATTTGGCGATCGCGTGAAATGTCTACACGGCAAGATCGAAGAGGTAGAAATCCCAGAACCTGTAGATGTCATCGTCTCGGTGTTTACGGGTAACTTTCTGATCGAGGAAGATCTCTTGCCTTCGCTATTTTACGCCCGCGATCGCTATCTTAAGCCCGGTGGTGTTCTCATTCCTGAAGCAGGCATCATGCAAGCCGTCCCGGTTTCTGTTCCAAACTTGTACGAAGATGAGATTGGCGTGTGGTCAACCCCACATCTCAACCTTGATCCTAGCCCCGCTCGTTCCTATGTGAGTCAATCGATTCACTACTGCCGTGGAGAGTTAGCCAACGCGCAGTACTTAGCAGAACCAACAAAATTGATGGCGCTAGACTTTTACACTGCTACTAGCACCCACTGCAACGTTGATGTCAAAGCAACGATCTCAGAAGCCGGAACCTGCCACGGCTGGGCAGGATGGTTCAACATGCTGTTAGGAGACACTTGGCTTTCTACAGCTCCCCACGAACCTTTGCTGCACTGGTCAGCGGCTTTCTTACCGATCGATCCTCCGGTTGATGTCGAGATTGGGGAGGACGTTAGCTTAAAACTTCAGCGTCCGCCTCATGGCGATTGGACTTGGCACGTCAAATTTAATCAAACTCAGCAGCAGAAATCGACCCTTTTTGGCGTCCCGATGACGCTGAAGACCATCCGAAAAGCTGCCCATGATTATCAACCGCACTTAAGCGATCGCGGAAAAGCCATCCTCTATGTGTTATCTCATAGTGACGGAACCCAGTCGGTCGAGAGTCTTAGCCAACAGATTAGGAACGAGCATCCAGCCCTGTTTTCCAATTCGCAACAAGCGCTCAACTTTGTGCAGAACTTGACCCACTGTTTCGCCTAGATGCTGCTACATGTCTGCCTCTCGCCTCGTTCGCAAATTTCAACAGTCCCTCCGCTTTCTGCCTGCCCTTCGCTTGGTATGGAAGGCGGCTCCCTCGTGGACTGTTGCTCGCATTCTGTTGCTGATCATCCAGGGCATTCTGCCGCTAATCGGGTTATATCTCACGAAACTTCTGATTGATGCCGTCACCCAAAGCTTGGCGATCGCAGATAAAAGTGGGGTGTTTCAGCAGACGATGGTGCTACTTGCGTTGCTAGGAGCCAGCATTGTAGCGACAACGGTTTGTGCGTCTCTATCAGATCTAGTGAATCATGCCCAGTCTGAGAAAGTCACAAACTACATGCAGAGCATTGTTCATGCTAAATCGATCGAGGTTGACCTAGAGTATTACGAAAACGCGGAGTATCACAATTCGCTTCAGCGTGCTCAACAAGAAGCGTGTTACCGCCCCAATCAAATCTTGAACAATTTGGTACAAGTTTCTCAAGAAGGCATCTCTCTGGTGACGATGATTGGTGTACTGGTCTCCTTGCATTGGGGCATTGCGGGAATTCTGTTTGTTGCTGCGCTTCCAGCCATACTAGTCAAGTTAAAGTACGCAAGGGTGATTTTTGGCTGGCATCGGCGGCGCACCGAAATGGAACGCCAGACAGAATATTTGGGTTGGATGTTGACCGATCCAAGCTTTGCGAAAGAAATTCGACTCTTTGACTTAGGAAAACTGTTTAGTCAACGGTTTGATGCGATTCGGCAGCAGCTTTATCGAGAAGGACTAACGATCGAAACCCGACAAGGGCTCTCCAGTCTAGCCGCTCAACTTTTGGCAGCCACATTAATTTTTGCGGCGTACAGTTTCATCGTTTATCAAACGTTACAAGGGTCACTTAAGCTGGGTGATTTAGTCATTTATCACGAAGCCCTACAGCGCGGCCAAAGCTCTCTCCGAGGACTTTTGGGCAGCGTATCTGCGCTGTACGAAGATAATCTCTTTCTGACAAATCTCTATGAATTCTTGGAACTCGAACCGGGAATCAAAGCACCTGCCTACCCGAAACTTATTCCTTGTCCCATGCGATCGGGGATTGTGTTTGATCGGGTTAGTTTCCAATATGGCACAACAACTCGCTGGGCCATCAAAGACGTTAGCTTATCTGTTCGTCCTGGTGAGGTGATTGCATTAGTCGGTGAGAATGGCTCTGGTAAAACTACACTAATCAAGCTACTGTGTCGATTGTATGCTCCAACGACCGGAAGAATTACGCTCGATGGCGTTGACCTAAGCGAATACGATATTATTGACTTACGCCGTCAGATTAGTGTAATCTTTCAGGATTATGTTAAGTACTACTTTTCTGCTTCCGAAAACATCTGGCTAGGCAATATTGAAGTTCCTCCAACCCACGATAATATTGTTGCGGCTGCTCGCCATTCGGGTGCAGATGAAGTGATTCGCAGCTTGCCACACGGCTACGACACGATTTTAGGAAAGCTATTTGATCAAGGTGAAGAACTCAGCATCGGGCAGTGGCAGAAAGTTGCCTTAGCGCGAGCCTTCTTGCGGAAGTCGCAGCTTATCGTTCTAGACGAACCCACGAGCGCAATGGACCCGAAAGCCGAGTATGAAGTGTTTCAAAACTTCCGGAGGCTGATCAAAGATCAAGCGGCCATATTGATTAGTCATCGGCTCTCAACGGTGAAAATGGCAGATCGGATCTATGTGGTCGATCGCGGCAACATTATCGAAAGCGGAACCCATGCCGAGCTAGTTCAACTAAGAGGGGCTTATGCTCAGCTATTTGAGACTCAAGCCAAAAGTTATCAGTAGACCGTTTTGCTCAACGTTTGTTCAAAGGATGACAGCACGTAGCGACAGCATGAGCATACCAGTAGTGCCACGAAAGTTAGACCCGTTGTGAAATAGGTCATAATCATCGCAAGGCTACTTGGGATGAAACAAATGCTGGGCATTGAGCGAGTAATGGGTCAAGACTGATTGCTGAGGGCATTAACCGGAATGAACATTCAAGCCTTTGTGCATTTGATAATTCAATCGGGTAAACCTCCAGCTCTGCTGGGGAACTCCCACAGTTTGACAGTACCGGGAGTCTCAGGAAAAGTCTCGTTAACACGAAGCAATTGTGGTCTTCGCGTCAAGGAGACTCAACTGAAAGATATCGGTAGCTTAAGCCATACAAAATGGGAGTGCAAATACCATGTGGTGTTTATTCCCAAATATCGACGCAAAGCGATGGAGCAGGAACTGCGGTAGTATTTAGGGAAAATCTTCCACGAACTGGCTCGACAGAAGGAGTGTCGGATCGAAGAAGGACACTTGTGTGCAGACATGTGCATATGCTGATTTCGATTCCACCCAAGTACTCGGTGTCGCAGGTAATGGGATTGATCAAAGGCAAAAGTGCGATAGCGATCGCGCGGAACTATGGGGGGAAGCGGAAGAACTTTGTGGGACAGCATTTCTGGGCGCGAGGGTACTATGTCTCGACGGTAGGACGAGATGAAGGGACAGTTCGTAAGTACATTCAAGAACAGGAGAGTGAAGACCAACGGATTGAACAGTTGCGATTATCGGATGAATGGTAGAGGTTAATCCGCTTTGAGCGGTTCCCCTTTCCAAGCCTCCGGCTTTGCCGGAAGTTGGTGGCTAGCCCCTTTGATGAACTAGCCGCGATTCCTGCGATCGCCGTATCCTATTCCCATTCAATCGTGCCAGGCGGCTTCGAGGTAATGTCATACACCACTCGATTTACTCCTTTCACTTCATTCACAATTCGGTTAGAAATCGTTTCTAATAAATCGTAGGGAGCACGAGACCAATCCGCTGTCATGCCATCTTCACTCGACACTAATCGCAGCACGATCGGATAAGCATAGGTACGCTGGTCGCCCATTACACCCACACTGCGAACGGGAAGCAATACGGCAAACGCCTGCCAAAAATCGTTATACATGCCTGCACGATTGATCTCTTGACGAACGATAAAGTCAGCATCGCGTAAAATATCGAGCTTCTCTTCATCGACTGCACCGAGAATGCGAATCGCTAAACCTGGGCCTGGGAACGGCTGACGATTCACAATTTCTTCAGGCAGACCAATCGAGCGTCCTACCTTCCGAACTTCATCTTTGAACAGCTTCCGCAGAGGTTCTACCAGCTTAAATCGGAGATCTTTAGGCAAGCCCCCGACGTTGTGATGGCTCTTAATTTTGACTGCCACCCGTTCCCCGGTTTGCGGATCAACATTCGTATCTGCCGACTCGATCACGTCAGGATAGAGCGTACCCTGAGCCAAGTAATCGAACGGGCCTAACCGCCTTGATTCTGACTCAAAGACTCGAATAAACTCATGCCCAATTCGCTTGCGTTTCTCTTCCGGATCATCCACACCGGCGACAGCCGCTAAAAAGCGATCGCGAGCATTCACATATTCCACATTAATGTGAAACTGTTCATGAAAAAGCTTGACTAAGCGCTCTGGCTCTAGCTTGCGCATAAAGCCCTGATCGATAAACATGCACGTTAGCTGATCCCCGATCGCGCGATGCAATAAAAACGCCAGCGTGGATGAATCAACACCTCCAGACAGCGCTAATAGCACTCGCTTATCTCCGACTCTGCCCCGAATTTCGCGCACCGCTTCTTCCACAAACGCATCGGTTGTCCAGGTTGGATGGCATTTGCAGATGTGATAAACAAAGTTGCGAATCAGAGACTGTCCATCCTGCGAGTGAACCACCTCTGGATGAAACTGAACGCCATAAAGTTTACGATCGTGGTGAGCGATCGCGGCACAAGGCGTATTGGCTGTGTGTGCCAAAATCTCAAATCCGTCAGGCATGGTCGTCACCGAATCACCGTGACTCATCCACATAATGGAGCCTTCGCCCACATTCGTCAGTAGATCGGTCGGATCGTCAATCATCAAGCTCGCCTTGCCGTATTCGCCAAGATCTGCTCGCTCAACCTTGCCTCCCAGTTGTTGCACCATCAACTGCATTCCGTAACAAACGCCCAAAACTGGAATTCCCAGATTCCATATTTCTGGATCGCAATGCGGAGCGCCCTTGTCGTAGACCGAACTCGGACCTCCAGAGAGAATGATTCCAACCGGATTGAGTTGACGCAGTTGCTCAGCCGTCATGCGGTACGACAACACCTCAGAATAAACTTGAGTTTCACGAATGCGCCGCGCAATCAACTCAGAATATTGAGAGCCAAAGTCTAGAATGACGATCATTTGGCGGTTGAGCTTGTCGAGAGTCGATGTGTTCGTAGATGCGGTTGTATCAAGAAGGGATTGTTCTGTCTGTGCTGTCACGGAAATTTCACCTGATCAAAGTCTGAGTGTGGGTAGGCAAACTGGCTAAGCGTCGTTTTAAAGAACAATACAAAATGCGTCTTTAACTAGATGTATAGAGTTGTTTGGCTATTTTAATTACATTAGCAAACTTGCTTCAACAGTGTGGTTGCAATTTGGCTTTGGATGAGAATCTGACGAGACCGATCAAACAGCACAGAGCCGACTTGAACAGAGGCTTGGGCATGGGTATAAATATAAGCCTGACAGCGATGATCGATCGTTTCTGCGATCGCGCTGTACGCTCGCTCGACCCAATCTCCATCTAGAGTTCTCAAATAGTTCAAGCCGTCTTCGGTTGTGGCGCAATCAAAAATCCTCTGTAGCTCTACCGTTGGGAGTCCTGCTTTAGCGGCGTGAGCCGTCAGAATTTCCAATCGACCATCAGCAACATGATGATGGGTATGAAAAATTCCGCCTGCCAGTTTGATGAGTTTTCCGTGATAGCCAAAGAGCAGAATTGACTTCACCTGTTGCAAACCCGCTTCGACCAGCAGCGAACCGAGCCAATTTGCGGTTTTAATTAGTCTTTCTGGTTCAACTCCTAGTCGAGTCGCCAAATCTAACCCGTTCTCACCGACACAAAACACCAGGCAGTCAAATCGCTGAGCTTTCTCCTGCAACTCTTGTCGAAACAGCTCTAGCTGACCGGGAGCGCTAAGCGGTTGAGCGATGCCAGAGGTTCCCAAAAGCGACAATCCTTCGACCACCCCAAAGGCTTCATTGGACGTGCGTTTGGCGAGCGATCGTCCCTCTGGCAAAATAATGGTGACTCGAATCGTTTCATTGGGTTGGAGAGATCGCTCTAAATTTTCAATCAACAACCGTTTAGCATAAGCATAGATGGCGGCTCCCTCGCCCGTCCGTCCAACCCCTTCTCCTCCGTCTAGCACAACGCGGGCTTCCCCCATTTCCTGTTGGTAACTCACCATCGCCCAGACTGGAGTATTCCGCGTCAAATCTAGATTGTCGCCTGGATCGCTCCGCGTGATTCCCAGCGCGGCTCCGGGTTGGAGGCTTGCCACCTGCTCGATCTCAATTTTCACTGTTCGAGCGGGTTGAATCAAATCTACCTCAACCGAAGCAACCGCTTGAGATGTCTGGAGCTGTTTTAGCGCCGCGATCGCAGCCGCACATGCAAATACCGGAAGCGTATAGCCTGCTCGAACGTCCATAAAATTTCGTGTGATTTAAAACACCAGTACTTGGTGACGGATGACGCCGCCATTCTGTCTGATTTACTTCATCCTTAAAGAACTCAGAGACTTGTCAAACCAAAAGAACCGGCATGATAAACGGTGAATTGATTTTAGACTCAACGGATGATAAAGCCTTTCCAACTACAGTAGTTCTGCAGCCGAACGGCAATCTTTCAGATTTAACTGAAACCTCGTTTGGAACACATTTAGGTGACGCGATCGCGCAAGCCGATGCTATCGTTGTCGATTTGCTTTGGATTGACACCATTGACCAAGCTGGACTTTCCATCTTACTGTCTGGCATGACGCAAGCGGTCAAACTGGGAAAATCGCTATCGTTTCTGTCGATGAATCAACAGACTCGTTCAACTCTAGATTCCAGTTGGGAAAAGCTGCGAGAAGTTAATGCCTCGGTTCAAGTAGACGTATTTACTCCAGAGTTTGAGCAGTTTCTAGACCACTATCAAACTCACGGGGTTGCCGCATCCTAACCTTTCTTAAGGGCCAGCGTTAAGCCATCTCCGATCGAAACAAGACTAAGACTCACCCGATCGTCGGCTGCCAGTTTTTGATTAAACGCCCGGAGTGTGTTGGTAATCTTGTCTTGATCGGTTGGATCAGCGACTCGACCTGACCAAAGCACGTTATCGATCGCGATGAGTCCGCCTGGACGCACAAGTTGCAGAGCGCGATCGTAGTAGTGTTGATAACTGCCTTTATCTGCGTCAATAAAAGCAAAATCAAACGTTTCTGCCTGTCTTTCTTGCAGCAAGTGATCCAGAGTTTCTAAAGCGGGTGCAATATGCAGATCGATCTTGTCCGCAACGCCTGCTAATTGCCAATAGCGACGCGCGATCGCAGTGTAGTCTTCGCTCACGTCACAGGCAATGAGTTTGCCATCGGGCGGCAGTGCCAACGCCACGGATAAGGAACTGTAGCCCGTGAACACTCCAACTTCTAGCGCTTTTTTCGCACCCATCAGCCGAACCAACAGCGCCATAAACTGACCTTGATCCGGCGCAATCTGCATTCGAGCTTGCGGATGAGTGGCAGTTTCTGCTCGTAGTTGAGCAAGTGCATCTGTCTCTCGCACCGAATGAGACACGAGATACTCGTAAATCGAATCGCTTAACCTAATAAATTTCTCAGCCATCGTGAAATTTCCATCTCAAACCCGTCTGGCTTATGCTATCGCTGATAGGCTAGGAGAAGGAGCGATATGGTGAGGATAGAGCCGTGAATCGATGGATTCGAGTTGTGTTGTCGGTGCTGTTAGTGGCGTTGTTAACCGCTTGTAGTGGGAATGGATTGCCGAGCAAAAACTTGGTGCGAAAAGCGATCGCGCTTCAGGTCGGTCAAACTCAGCAAGAATTGAGTCAGCAGTTAAAACTATCATTGCCTAAATCGGCGCTGAAGATCGATCGCGTCGAAATTGCTGAGCAAACTCCGGTCACGATTCAAGATCTGCCGTCTTACCGGGTGCAAGGAACCTACGATTTCACGCTCAAACTGAAGACTCAAGAAGCCAGCCAGCGCGATAATCCCTTCGAGGTGTATGTGCAGCGTCAACGCGAAGGAAAAACGTGGCGATTGGCTCAGCCGCAGCAGACTGAAGAGAATGAAACGACTTGGGTAACCTCGCTGATTGAGTAGCGCGTTGGTTGTGAGTGCTAGAAAGCTCTAGAGTTCGGTTGGCAGATTTGATAACTGATATAGCGGATGCCTTTATCGGTTATCAAATCTGCTGCCAACAAGTTCTACGGTTTCAGTGCACCCTAAATCTTCGTCCGATCGGTCAAAATTTCGTAGCCGTTTTCTGTCACCAAAACCGTGTGTTCAAATTGTGCAGAAAGGGATTTGTCTACGGTTACGGCTGTCCAGCGATCGGGGAGAACGCGCGTATTTTTGGAGCCAGCATTGACGATCGGCTCGATTGCAAGGGTCATGCCTGCTCGCAGTTTCACATTCGGCATCTGGTGGGTGCGGAAATTGAATACGGATGGCTCTTCGTGGAGGTTGCGTCCTACGCCGTGTCCAGTGAAGTCTTCGACAATTTTGAAGCCGTTTTCTTCGACGTAATCTTGAATGGCCCCGGCGAGATCGAGCAAGAAGGCTCCGGCTCGGACTTGTTCAATGCCTTTGTAGAGGGCTTGTTCTGCGACATGAATAAGCTTGGCAGCGTGGGGCGTTACCTTGCCTACGGCGATCGTAATGCATGAATCACCATGAAAGCCTTCGTAAAATGCGCCAGTATCGACTTTCAGCACGTCTCCGGCGCGGATTACTTTTTTGGGGTTGGGAATGCCGTGAACAACTTCGTTGTTGATGCTGGAGCAGATAGAGGCTGGGAAGCCATAATAGCCTTTGAAGCTTGGGGTTGCGCCCATCTCGCGAATCCGCTTTTCGGCGTGGGCGTCGAGATCAGCGGTGGTCATGCCGGGTTTGACGATTTCGGAGATTTCTTTGAGGACGATCGCGACAATTTTGGCAGCTTGGCGCATGGTCTCGATTTCTTGAGGGGATTTGATCTCGATTCCCCGACGTTTTTTGGGAGATGGAAGCAGGTTGCTAAGGATGTTCATGGAAGGCTAATGGCTCAAAGAAATAGATGGAGCGGCGCGATTGGCTTTGCCAAGCTCCAAAGGACGCTGGAACTTCGCGTGACGAATCTCTTCGGAGGTGGCGAAGCAACCGTAAGAAATCCCAATCTCTAAAGTAGCTTATATCTGAGGACAACATCTCGCAGAATTGCGGTGACAAATCCTAGATTGCGGAGAATGGGGGGTTCTCGCTGTGTTGTCGATAGGTTTGAAAGGAGCAGGTTTGAGTCTCTATTCATCTGCGATCGCTCTCCATATTCCGACGGTCAAGCTTTAACCTCAACTGATCGAGCTTTGACCTCGGATGATCCTGCTTGAAAATAGAGCGCTCGCATTTCAAGTAGGAACGATGGCATTTCGGATAGGAACAATTCCACTTGAAACAGGAATGATGGCACTTCAAATAGAAAAGTTGCTGTTTTCTACAGAAATCGTGAGGGTTTGCGGAAGATTCTTAGTTTCTAGAGTAGAAAAGGGATAGAAATATGTCGGACTTGCCCTTATGGAACCTGTAACGACCCTGACTGCTGCCGCGATCGCTGATCTTGCGTTTAGAAAGTTTATTGAATCGGGGGCAGGGGAGCTTGCCAAGAAGTTTACTGAGACAGGATTGAAGAAGCTTGACGACTTGTATCAGGGGATTCGTCAGAAATTGTGGGGAAAGCCGACAGCAGAAGCAGCACTAACCGAAATCGAAAAGGGAAACTTGGCTGAAAAAGATCGACTGACTGCTTATTTGCAGGTGGCGATGGACGATGATCCGCAGTTTGCCGCAAGGATTCAACAGTTGGCGCAAGAAATTCATCTAGAAGTGATTCAAGACGAGAGTAGCATGAACCAACAGCAGAACAACTACGGCGGGACGAACTATCAAAACCAAATGCGGGATGGAAACACAGTTTTTCAGGGAGGAGAACATACTCACCATCATTGAAAGGAGACGCCTGGAGGGGCACGGGCAAAGTTAAGTACCCCAACCAATCTAACTCGACGCGGAACGCAGACGTTTGTAGGACGAGAAGACACGCTCGACACGTTGCACTCGCTGTTACAGCAGGGACAGTCGGTATCGATTTGTGCAGTTTCTGGAATGGGAGGGATTGGCAAGACAGAATTAGCGGTGCAATATGCGTTGAAACATCTACAATCGCAGACGTATCCGGGTGGGGTCTGTTGGCTGAATGCACGGGTGGATGTGGGAACCGAGATTGTGGATTTTGCGCGAACAACGCTTGATCTAACGCTGCCAGAACTGCCAGATTTGATTCGACAAGTGGCGTGGTGTTGGGGACAGTTTCCATCGGCGGATTGTCTGATTGTGTTTGATGATGTGCAGGACTACGCTGAAATCGCACCGTTTTTGCCGCCCGCAAAGTCGCGCTTTAAGGTGTTGATGACGACGAGATCGCAGCCTCTAGCAAACGTTGAATCGTTGAAAATCGAGGTGCTTTCGGAAGCATTGGCGCTGGAATTATTGCGATCGCTAGTCACGGATGGACGAATTGATCAAGACCTTGATCAAGCTAAGGAACTGTGCCAATGGTTGGGCTGTTTGCCGCTAGGACTGGAACTAGTGGGGCGATATCTGGCGCGAAAAAAAGATGTTTCGCTGGCGAAACTGTGGCAGCGATTGCAAGATAAAAAGCTAGAAGCGAAAGCGCTGCTAGAAGCAGAGCCGGGAATGACCGCAACGTTGGGTGTGACGGCAGCGTTTGAGTTGAGTTGGCAAGAACTAAACGAAGAGGCGCAGCAGTTGGCGGCATTACTGAGTCTGTTTGCCTTGGCTGAGATTCCGTGGACGTTAGTGCAGGGCTGTTTGCCGGATTGGGATGAAGAAGACCTTGAGGATTTGCGCGACGAGAAGTTAGTGGATCTGAGTTTGCTGAATCGGGTTGGGGAAGGGATGTATGAACTGCATCAATTGTTGAGAGAGTTTTTTGCGGTGAAGCGAGAGCAGATGGCAGAGGTGGGGGAGTGGAAGCGATCGTTTTGTAAGATGATGGTAGAAGTTGCAGAGCAGATTCCCCAGATGATGACGCTAGAGGCAATGAAGAGATTCACACCTGCGATTCCCCATCTTAAAGAGGCTGCAACAACATTCAATCCTTGGCTTACGGATAAAGACTTGATTGAGCCTTCTAATCGGATTGCTTGGTTTTATGAAGAACAATCAGCGTTTGAGGAAGCGAAGGAATGGTATCTGCACAGTCGAAGAATTGTGATCGAGCGGCTTGGAGACAATCATCCCGATGTGGCAACTAGCCTGAATAATTTGGCATTAATGTATCGATCTCAAGGGCAATATGCTGAGGTAGAACCGCTCTTGCTGCAAGCTCTCGAAATCTGGCAACAGAAGTTAGGAGACAACCATCTCTATGTGGCAACGTGTCGGAGCAATTTAGCATTACTGTATAAGTCTCAAGGACGGTATGGGGATGCGGAGCCGCTCTATTTGCAAGCTCTCGAAGCCAAGCAGCAGCAGTTAGGACAGAACCATTCCGCTGTTGCTACAATTTTGAACAATTTGGCAGGATTATATAAATCTCAAGAACGGTATGGGGATGCGGAGTCGCTCTATCTGCAAGCTCTCGAAATCCGGCAACGACGGTTAGGACAAGACCATCCCTCTGTTGCCGCAAGCTTGAACAATTTAGCAGTACTGTACGAGCTGCAAGGACGGTATGTTAGTGCAGAATCGTACTACCTTCAGGCAATGCGAATCAGTAAACGAACGTTAGGAGACGACCATCAGGATGTAGCAATCCGGTTAAACAATTTGGCAGGACTTTATGTAATCTTGGGGCGATATGCAGAAGCAGAAATGTTTTTCCTCCAATCGATTGCAATCTTCTATCAGCAATTAGGAGAAACGCATCTAAAGGCACAAACCGTTTGGCAACGATTCCGAGCTTTCTTGTGGCAAGTGCTTCAAAGCGATCGATCTGCAGAACTGTCTAACCATTCGATGACGCGATCGCTCCTCCAAGATCTTCAAGCCGAAAGCGATCACACAATCGACCTGCAACAATGAGGTGCGATCGCACAGAAGAGAACGACGATCTCAGCTCAAAGATAAGCGATCGCGGATTGGAGCGGTGCGATCGCGGGTTTTGGAGGTGCGATCGCCTTTTCCCAGCCAACCCTAGCGATCGCTACTTGTACACATCCCCACGAGGTGCGATCGTCGTCACCACATAAACCTCATTCTCCTGATCTTCCACAAACAAAACCCGATATTTCCCAACCCGTAATCTCAGTTCAGGGCGACCCTTGAGCGGTTTAATATCGAGTCCCGTTGCATCTTGCACCAATCGATCGAGCGCTTCAATCACCCTCAGTTGATCCTCAATCAGCATCCGTTTTAGATAGCGCTGAGCAGGTCTGAGGAGAACATAATCCCAATCAGCCAAGATGCTCTCCCAATAATTGCCGTCTCAACGCTTTTGAACTGATGCCGCGATCGCGTCCTGCCAAATAATCTTGTATTGCAGCTTCACTCTCCGCAATTTCTGCTGGCGAAATCACTTCGTCACTTCCTTCAACGGCAGCAGATCGGTAAATCAGATGGCTTAACGCTTGCAACAACTGAACTTGTTCATCAAGATTCAAGCGTTGAGCCAAATCTAACACCTCTTCGTAGGTTGGCGTTTGCATTGATTCACATCCT
The DNA here is from genome assembly GCA_019359315.1 of Myxacorys californica WJT36-NPBG1. Classification (GTDB taxonomy): domain Bacteria; phylum Cyanobacteriota; class Cyanobacteriia; order Leptolyngbyales; family Leptolyngbyaceae; genus Myxacorys; species Myxacorys californica. Next base: position 7,032 of record JAHHHO010000005.1, on the reverse strand, counting down.
TTCCCAACGTTAAATTCAGTATAGGTTCCTTTTCTCAGTTCTGTGAATTGCCTTTTTCATTCAAAAGCAGAAGCACCCAAACTAGCCGATAACTAAACAGCACAAGCGTTCTATCAAGTGCAACCAACACTCCGCAAAGCGAAGCAATCCTTTGGAGTTTGCAAGCGATCGCTGTTGCAACAGATTCAGGATGCGGAAAATTAGGGCACGATCACAGATTGAAGCCGTGAGATCGCCCTTTAAACAGAAACGATTTTAAAAATTAGCGCTCAACCCTCTACAGTTTAGACTTCACAAACATAGCCAACCGCTCCATTCCTCGTTCAATGGTGGTCATGTCTGTTGCATAGGACAACCGGATATGATCATCCACCCCAAACGCAATTCCTGGGATAGCCGCCACTTGATGCTCGGTTAACAACTGATCGCAAAATTCCAACGAACCCATGCCAAACTTGCTGATATTAATCAGCAGGTAGAACGCCCCATCTGGTTTGACGCACGTTAATCCTGGCATCGCCGTAATCAGATCAAAAATAGCCTGTCGCCGTTCTGCAAACGCTTGGCGCATCTGTTCGACACACTCTTGCGAGCCGTCATACGCCGCGATCGCGCCATATTGAGCAAACGTACACACATTCGACGTACTGTGTCCTTGAATCTTTGTTGCCGCTTTAATAATTTCGACCGGAGCCGCTAAATATCCAACCCGCCATCCCGTCATCGAATACGCCTTAGCAAATCCATGACTAATAATCGTGCGATCGAAGACCTCTGGACTAGCGGCTCCAATGCTGAGATGCTCGGCTCCGTCGTACAACAGCTTTTCGTAGATTTCATCCGACACCACAAGAATATCTTTCTCGACAATCACCTGCGCGATCGCGCGAATCTCATTGGGCGTATATACCATTCCCGTCGGATTCGAGGGCGAGTTCAAGACAAATAGTTTCGTTTTCGGAGTGATCGCTTGCCGCAATTGGTCTGGGGTAATTTTGTAGTGCGCCTCTGCCGTCGTGTTCACCATGACGGGCGTTCCACCTGCCAGCTTCACCATTTCGGGATAGCTTACCCAAAATGGAACCGGAATAATCACCTCATCTCCCGGCTCAATCAGCGCCATCATCAACCCGTATAGCGAATGCTTACCGCCATTGGTGACGATGATATTGTCGGCACTGTAGCAAAGATTGTTGTCTGACTGAAGCTTATGGGCGATCGCATCTCTTAACTTGGGTTCTCCCGCCGCCGGGCCATAGCGCGTTTTACCTTGTTGCAGCGCTGCTACTGCGGCTTGTTTAATATGGTCGGGCGTATCAAAATCAGGCTCTCCGGCACTAAAGCTACAAACATCAACCCCATTGCGTTTCATCGCTTTGGCTTTTGCATCGATCGCAAGCGTTAATGAAGGCGTAACCTGACTGACCCGTGCTGCCAACTTCATATTAAAAATTAAGGTTGAGTAGAAAATTTAGATCCAAAACCTAACCGAAGCAGGCATGGATTCTAGAGGATTCTAACTCAAACCTTAATCCTTAGCCGAGAAACCTTAACGCTAAATTAACTACGCGATCGTGACATCGGGAGAGAGGTAAACGTCTTGAATCGAGTGAAAGAGCTTGACGCCCTCCTCAAACGGTCGCTGAAAGGTTTTGCGACCCGAAATCAAGCCACTTCCGCCTGCGCGTTTGTTGATCACAGCCGTCCGAATGGCTTCCGCGAAGTCAGACTTTCCTGACGCACCACCCGAATTGATCAGTCCAGCCCGTCCCGCGTAGCAGTTCAGCACTTGGTAGCGAGTTAAATCAATCGGATGATCAGTTGTCAAGTCAGTGTAAATTCGTTCGTTAGTTTTGCCATAACTCTTGCCTGTAGCTTTTTCCACTGCCCCATAGCCGTTGTTGTATTCAGGCAATTTCTGTTTGATGATGTCTGCCTCGATCGTGACGCCCAAATGATTGGCTTGCCCAGTCAAATCTCCGGCGAGGTGATAATCTTTGTCTTGCTTGAACACTGGATTTCGCAAGTAGCACCAAAGAATCGTTGCCATGCCTAACTCGTGTGCGCGAGCAAACGCCCGGCTAATCTCTTGAATCTGGCGCGATGAGCTTTCCGAACCGAAATAGATGGTGGCCCCGATCGCCACCGAGCCTAAATTCCAAGCTTGCTCAACCGAGGCAAACAAAATTTGATCGGCTTGATTAGGGTAAGTCAGCAGTTCGTTGTGGTTGATTTTGGTAATGAACGGAATCTTGTGAGCGTACTTGCGAGACACACTGCCTAGAACTCCAAGCGTTGTTGCAACCGCATTACATTCTGCTGCGATCGCCAGCTTAATAATATTCTCGCTGTCAAAATAGATGGGGTTTGGCGCAAACGACGCGCCTGCCGAATGCTCAATGCCTTGGTCAACTGGCAAGATTGAAAGATAACCTGTATTCGCTAATCGCCCTGTTGAATAGAGCTGTTGCAGGTTTCGCAGGACTTGGGGAGAGCGATCGCTTCCAACAAATATTCGATCGACGAAATCCGCCCCAGGCAAATGCAGCATGTCTTTCGACACTTTTGCTTTAAACGTGAGCAAATCTTCAGCTTCATCACCAAGCCACGCTTCAATAGACTGAGGAGCAGAGAGTGTAGCAGTCATTGCCATATCCTCAAGAAGGTTCTCTCCCAATCTAGCGATTTCTGATTCGTAGTTCATGAGGATTTTGGAAGATGAAAATTAGCAGGGCGTTGACCACGATCGCCGCTTTCAACGTTGAGCAATCTGTAACGTTCTACGGGCAATTGCTAAGTCAAGGCGCGACGGCTCACCTACCAAACGTCTATGCAGAATTTCAGATCAAGGACATCCGCCTGGGAATTTACAAACCCCGTGACGCTGAATCATTACTGTCGCCCCATCCGGCTATCAGCCTTTGTCTCGAAGTTGAGGATTTGGACGATGCGATCGCGCACCTGACTTCTCTCGGCTACCCACCGCCCGGAGCCATTCTTCACCCGTCCCACGGTCGAGAAATCTACGCCTACGATCCGGACGGCAACCGCATCATTTTGTATGAGCCTGCAAAAACTGGGTGAAGCGCTGCCAAACCTGTTCCAGCACGTCCGGTGAATCAGAATCAAACCATTCGATTGTCTGATCCGATCGAAACCATGTGCGCTGACGCTTCGCAAACTGTCGCGTATGCAGCACAATTAATCGTGCTGCTTCTGCTAACGAAACGTCGCCGCGCAAATACTGCTTCATCTCGCTGTAGCCCAAGGTATTAAGAAGTGGCAAATCCTCACCATACTTCTCACACAGCATTCTCACTTCCGTTTCAAATCCCATTTCAATCATTTGCGCCGTACGTTTCTCAATCCGTTGATCTAGAATGCTTGATTCTAATCCAATTTGCAAAATCGGATACGAGGGTGGATCTTCGCCCTGCTGCTCAGAAATCGGGCGACCCGTAACATAGAAAACTTCCAACGCTCTCAGCGTCCTCACCTGATCGTTCGCATGAATTCGCTGAGCTGACGCTGGATCGACGTGTTGTAAAAAGGCGTGAAGTTGCGGTTGTCCTAGTGTCTGAAGCTGCGATCGTAACTCCGCTTGAGGAGCAACCCTCGGAATCTTCATGCCCCGCACAATCGATTTGAGGTACAGCCCAGTGCCGCCAACCAATAAGGGACGAGAGACGCCTTGCGGCAACGCTGACGCAGGAAGGGATGAGGGATGAAAGGAGTGTTTCGGCATCGCTTTTTCATCCTTCCTGATGTTGACGTCGCTGTAAGGCGTCTCTCCACTCTCATTCCTTCCTTCAATGATTGCCCTCGCCATCGCTTGAAACTCTGCTACTGTCAGCGTTTCCGTTGGTTCACAGATATCAATTAGATGGTGCGGCACAAGATTTTGCTCTTGTGCGGTTGGTTTTGCCGTTCCGATGTTAAACTCTCGATACACTTGGCGCGAATCTGCACTAATGATGATTGAATTCAAACGCTGCGCTAGGGAGAGCGCCAGACTAGATTTTCCTGATGCCGTTGCGCCACAGAGTATAATAAGAGATGGTACAAATGTATCTTTTGTCGATTTTTCTGGAGTCCTGCCAAGGTCTAAGCCAAGATTTAAAGAGCCATTTTCTTCCTTCTGATACAAAACAGACTGATCGATCCCCATTTCAAACTTCCTGCGAGACTGCCTGAAAATCGCTTACAAGCCTTTTGTGCTAGAATTTTGATAGATTTTAGTCTTCCATTACTAATTCCAGCTTTAGTTGCCCTAAAAGAGCGCTTCACATATGACGACGAACTATGGTGCCCAACAGATCCAAGTCCTTGAAGGTCTTGAGCCAGTCCGCAAACGCCCCGGTATGTATATCGGCACAACCGGACCGCGTGGGTTGCATCATCTAGTGTACGAGGTTGTAGATAACTCCGTAGATGAAGCTCTCGCTGGCTATTGTAAAAATATTGAAGTGTCCCTCAATGCCGATGGATCTGTCACCGTTACTGACGATGGACGCGGCATTCCAACTGATGTTCACGAGCGAACCGGCAAGTCTGCCCTCGAAACTGTGATGACTATCCTGCACGCAGGTGGTAAGTTTGGCGGTGGCGGCTATAAAGTATCAGGCGGTCTACACGGAGTTGGTATTTCAGTTGTAAATGCTCTGTCGGACTGGGTTGAAGCTACCATTTGGCGCGACAAAAAAGTTCATAAGCAACGGTTTGAGCGGGGTGTAGCGGTGGGCGAGTTAGAGGTTAAGCCTCTGTCTCCCGTCAAAACTGGCACATCAATGACCTTTATGCCCGATGCCACCATCTTCACCACGGGTATTGAGTTCGACTACAAACTGCTTTCTGGTCGGCTGCGAGAGTTAGCCTACCTTAATGGCGGCGTCAGAATCACCTTCACTGACTACCGCTCTCACTTGCTAGAAGGCGAGGATGTTCATACTGAAGTCTACTTCTATGAAGGCGGCATTCGCGAGTATATCGCTTACATGAACCGCGAAAAGCAGCCATTGCACGAAGAAATTGTTTATGTGCAAGGCGAGCGCAACAACGTTCAGGTTGAGGTGTCGCTGCAATGGTGTTCCGATGCTTATACCGACAACATCATTGGCTTTGCCAACAACATTCGTACTGTCGATGGTGGAACTCACTTAGAAGGATTAAAAGCCGTTCTGACTCGCACCTTGAACGCGATCGCTCGGAAGCGCAACAAGCTTAAAGAAGGCGAACCCAATCTTGCAGGTGAAAACATCCGCGAGGGCTTAACCGGCGTTATCTCGGTGAAAGTTCCTGATCCCGAATTTGAAGGTCAAACTAAAACAAAGCTCGGAAATACTGAAGTTCGAGGCATTGTTGATTCTTTAGTCGGCGAAGTCTTGACTGAGTATCTCGATTTCCGTCCAAGCGTTTGCGACGCGATTATTGAGAAAGCAGTTCAAGCTTACAAAGCGGCAGAAGCCGCACGGCATGCCCGTGAAATGGTGCGCCGTAAGTCGGTTCTAGAATCTTCAACGCTGCCTGGAAAGCTTGCCGATTGCGCTTCGCGCGACCCAGGCGAATCAGAAATTTACATTGTAGAGGGGGATTCGGCAGGAGGATCTGCAAAGCAAGGACGCGATCGCAGATTCCAAGCGATTCTTCCGCTCCGGGGTAAGATCCTCAACATCGAGAAAACGGACGATGCCAAGATCTACAAGAACACTGAAATTCAGGCATTGATCACCGCCCTCGGGTTAGGCATCAAGGGTGAGGAATTCGACTCGTCGCAACTGCGCTATCACCGCATTATCATCATGACGGACGCGGACGTAGACGGTGCTCATATTCGCACCCTGTTGCTCACCTTCTTCTACCGTTACCAGCGCATGATGGTTGATCAAGGCTATGTCTACATTGCGTGTCCGCCGCTTTACAAGATTGAACGGGGTCGAAATCACTACTACTGCTACAGCGATCGCGACTTGCAAACTCGGATTGCAGAATTCCCAGCCAACGCCAGTTATAACATCCAGCGCTTTAAGGGATTGGGTGAAATGATGCCGCAACAACTTTGGGATACCACGATGAATCCTGAAACGCGAACGCTGAAGCGGGTTGAAATTGAGGATGCGGCAGAAGCCGATCGAGTCTTTACTGTGTTGATGGGCGATCGCGTTGCCCCTCGTCGGGAATTTATTGAAACGTTCGGCTCTAAGCTGAAGTTTGATGACTTGGATATCTAAGTATGCTTAGGTAATCGAGGATTCACCCTGTAAGCGAAATAGGTTGACCACCCAAGTCTGAATGAGCCCCCAGTTTTCTGGTGCATGAGCGAGTTTGAGCGGACAATCATCTTCCCGAAAGACCACATCTTTGACCCAATGCAGACGGTTTTCAATGGTCCAATGTCCCCGAATGCCTGCGGCAAACTGTTGAGCGGTCGTGGCTAAGCTAGGGACACGAATTAACCCAACAACAGAAGCAGGAGAACCGAGAGTTCAGCCGTCAACGAGTAGTGTGTGAACAGGCTTAGGCAAGCATCAAGCGATATCGGGCAGTAACGGATGCCTATCGAAATCGTATACGTGATTTCGATGACTGTTTGATGTTGAATGCAGCAGGTTTGTGGAATTTCTATCTTGATGCAGCATAACTGGAAGAAGAATCGGAAAACTTTGTCCTTAAGCCCACTTTATTCCCCAATAAGTCTATTGATTTCAAGGTTTGAGGTTAGGGAAATCCCCTCGCTGGCTTTGTGGTCGATAAATTGCTGGAAGAGAGTGACGATCGACAAACCAGCAGGCTCCGGTTGTATAGTGGCTAATCAATATTGGTTAAGCGTCGAATCGAAATTCTCGGGCGCGATATCCATTTCGATCTCACTGGCTTTGCGTTTAGTAACTTTGCGATTTAGCAACCCATCTAGGTTCTGTTGACCTTTCAGCGAAGTTCAATCAGCAAGGCTGTGAAATAAACAAAGCTCAGAAAATTCTTGGCGGTCTTCTCGAAGCGAGAAAAGACCCGGCGAAAGTGCTTGAGCTTGTTGAA
>JAHHHO010000119.1 GCA_019359315.1 Myxacorys californica WJT36-NPBG1 | reverse complement strand
TCGCCCACAGTCCACGTAGATATGATTTTGCTTGTCTTTGCGTTTTCCATTCTTCCGAATGTGAGTAGACTGGCATTCCGGGCACTGCAGAGAATCACCTTATCCATCTCTCCATTATGCAACGCCGGCTATCGCTTATTGTGCTGTTGCCGCAGAAAATGGACGGAAACGCAAATCGTTTTTCCAGCCATAGCGCTTCACTTCACCCGAGGCGTAGGCTTAATCGGAGTGCGCAAGTTGAATATTTGCGCTTAAGAGAGGTAATGACGGGATTACATGAGCAAAAGATCGCGAACTGGGTAGAACCAGGACAATTTTTTACTTCAGGGTTAAAGGGTTAAGTTGACATACCATTATTTCTGCATGAAAACTTTTGAAAAATTCGGTGCAGGTAATTCGCTGCCGTAATATTCTTGCAAAGTAAACGCATCAACCTGAATTGCATCCAATCGCGCAGATTCTGCTGCCCGAATCAGTTCAGCCTCCGCATCAGAAATTATTTCAGCGTTGAGTGCCAAGGCAATTAAGTCCTCTAGTTTGCCTGGAGGCAATTGACCCGCGCGGCTCGCTGTCATCACTGTTTTAACGAGATGCTCAGCTTGATTAGAAAGCGTTAAAGCTTGCTCTAGTCGTCCTAAAGCTTCATCAGGATGAGTCGGAACGTAAATGCCAGAGGTTAAGCGATCGCGCCCTTCTCCAGGAATTTGCAGTGCTTGTGCAACCTGACTTCCAAGCTGATCGGACGGAAGACCACCGAACGGATTCAATCTTACAAAGCTCAGGAGCAGGGGAATGGGTAAATTACCCAAGATGCCTTCTAACGCTTGCTGAATTTGCGCAAAACTATATTGCATTGCCCAATGCACGAAAATGAGATCTTCTGGCTTACATCCTTCAGCTTCAAATCGCCGTAGCGTTGCAGTTCCCAGATACATCCATGACACCCAATCTGCTAATCTTCCTGTAAGTTTCTCGTGTCGCTTCAGTGAGCCTCCAAACCCTAACAGCATCAGGTCTGTGAGAAAAGCAAAGGTTGTAGATGCCCAAGCTAGTTTTTGATAGTAGCGAGCGGTTGGACTGATGGCTACCCGTGCTAGATGACCACGAGACAAGCCTAGTAGAACCGTTCGGAAACCGTTTCTCACAATCAATCCAATGTGATTCCATAACACTTGATCGAATGCGATCGCATCGTTTGCTTCAATCGCCTTTACTTCCTCGTAGAGATAAGGATGACACCGAATCACCCCTTGCCCAAAGATCATCAATGTTCGCGTCAGAATATTGGAACCTTCAACGGTAATCGGAATCGGCATTGCGGTGTAGAAGTTCGCAAGTAGATTCCTCGGTCCACGAGAGATGCCTGAACCACCTAGAATATCCATGCCATCGTTGACGAGTTTTCGGGTGATTTCAGTGAATTGATATTTAGCGATCGCAGAGACCACCGCAGGTTTTTCACCTTGATCCACGGCGCTAGCCGTATAGATCCGAGCCGCATCCAGGAGATACGTGAGTCCGCCAATTCGGGCTAACGGTTCTTCAATGCCCTCAAATCGACCGATTGATAAGCCAAATTGTTTTCTAACTTTGGCATGGGCACCTGTTACTCGGGCAACTAACTTAGCAACGCCAGTACAACTTGCTGGAAAACTAATGCCTCGTCCTGCCGCTAAACTTTGCATGAGCATTTTCCAGCCTTGTCCGGCTTGTTCTACGCCTCCAATAATTTGATCGACCGAAACAACAACATCACGTCCTTCCACTGGAGAATTGTAAAACGGTACGCCCATTGGGTCATGACGTTTGCCTAAGATCAGGCCAGGTGTGTTGGATGGAACGAGTACACAGGTAATGCCAACGTCTTCGCCTTTGCCCAATAGATTCTCTGGATCAGATAGCTTGACTGCGAGCCCGATTAGAGTTGCGATCGCGCCTAGTGTAATGTAGCGTTTTCGGAAGTTTAACCTCAGATATAGCTTTCCGTCTTCTCCTCGAAACACAATCCCTTTAGATGTAATACTTGCCGCATCTGATCCAGCCGTGGGTTCAGTCAAGGCAAAACAAGGAATTTCTTCTCCCCGTGCAAGTCGTGGCAAGTAGTGATCTTTTTGTGCTTCAGTACCGTAATGGAGTAATAGCTTAGCTGGGCCTAGCGAGTTTGTAACACCGACCGTTGCGGTGTGGATAAACGATCGCGAGGCAAGTTTCATCATCACACTGCTGTAGGCAAGGTTCGAGAATCCCAAGCCATCGTATTGGGTTGGAATCATCATGCCGAAGAATCGTTCCTGTTTGAGATAACGCCACACATCCGCAGGTAAATCTTTGCGGCGATGGATTTCCCAATCTGTCGCCATGCGACAAACTTGCTCCACAGGACCATCCAGAAAAGTTTGCAATTCAGGCGACACGGCTGGATAAGGTTCGTGATTGATGCGGTTGAAGTTAGGCACACCTGAGAAGAATTCTCCTTCGACCCAAACTGTTCCAGCGTTAATAGCGGCGCGTTCTGTTTCAGAAATTTTCGGCGGTTGGATGACCTGCATCAGTGGCGCAGTCAACAGGTTCCGACGCAACCAAGGGACGTTAAGAATGAGCGCAACACTGCCATAAATTGCCCAGAGCCAGAAGGACGCTTGTACTGTTAGCAGTACACTCGCACCATACAACGACCAAAGCCATAATGGTGCGCCAAAATATCCCAATAGCAATAGACCCATGATCAGAATCGTCAATGATAAGAAAATCATGATGAGACTCCTTACATCATCAGGTTCTCAAACACAGCAGCGGCACCCATCCCACCGCCGACACACATCGTCGCCAACCCATATCGCACCCCCCGACGCTTCATCTCATGCAACAACGTTGCTGTTACTCTGGCTCCGGTGCAACCTAATGGATGTCCTAATGCGATCGCACCTCCATTCACATTCACGATTTCCTCATTGAGTCCTAGCTTACGGATTACGGCTAACGATTGCGCTGCAAATGCCTCATTCAACTCAATCAATCCGATATCGTCTAAACTGAGTCCGACTTGATGTAAAACCTTTGGAACAGCGGCAACAGGACCAATTCCCATAATTTCCGGGGGCACGCCTGCAACTGCAAATCCTAGCAGCCGTCCTAATGGCTGCAGCTTGAATTCTTTCAGTTTGGCTTCGCTCACCAGAATGGTTGCCGCCGCACCATCTGAGGTTTGAGAAGAATTCCCTGCTGTCACGCTGCCGCCAACTCTGAACACAGCAGGTAAATGAGCTAGCGCCTCCAAACTTGTATCTGTTCGAGGCCCTTCATCAGTTTGTAGAATCGTTTCTACAGGTTGCGGTTTGCCATCGAGATACAGCGTTTCGTGAAGGTTGACTCGGATCAGTTCATCATTGAATCGTCCAGCTTGGGTAGCCGCGATCGCGCGTTGATGCGATCGCAAGGCAAATGCATCTTGATCTGCCCGAGAGATCTCATACAGGTGCGCCACATTTTCAGCGGTCATTCCCATCGTGCAATAGACTTTTGGCGTTTCGGCAATCAATTCTGGATTGGGCAACAGATCATGCCCGCCCATTGGAATCAGACTCATCGATTCGGCACCACCCGCAATCATAACGTCCGATTGTCCAGTGGCGATCGCTTGATTGGCGAGGGCGATCGCTTGCAGTCCCGAGGCGCAAAATCGGTTCACCGTAGCGCCTGCAACAGAATCTGGCAATCCTGCCCGTTGAGCAATTACCCGTCCTAAATTAAATCCCTGTTCCGCTTCAGGAAACGCACATCCAAACACCACATCATCAACGTCATTTGGATCGAGATCTGGAACTCGTTCAAGCGCAGCTTCCACGGCGGTCGCGCCCAGATTATCCGAGCGCATATTCCGAAGTTTTCCGCGTGGTGCTTTCGCGATCGCAGTTCTAACACTACTCACAATGTAAGCATTTTGCATCATCATGGCTTTACCCTCAATTCCGTAGCGGCTTTTTCGTTTTCAGCATGTGTACAATTCGATCTTGGGTCTTCGGTTGGCTCAAGAGGGGCAAGAAGGATTCGCGTTCTAGTTGCAGTAAATAATCTTCAGAAACCAAAGCAGGGGCAGAAAGTTCTCCGCCTGTCATCACATAAGCGAGACGGGTTGCAAGATAGCGATCGTACTCACTGGCAAATCCGCATTGCTGGAAGACGTAAGCGATTTGTTCCAACACCGCTCTACCTGGACGACCCAGCACCATAATGGAATCGTTCTTAGGGGGAGGAACGTAACCAATCTGATCGAGGTGTAACACCTCGGCTTTGGCAATTTCTAATCGCCGCTCTCCACTCATGAGAATCCGCGTATCACAGGGCAAGAATCCCAGTTCTTTGGCTTCGTAAGCACTCGTTGAAACTTTGGCAGTTGCGATCGTTTCAAACGCCGTTCTCAAGAAAGGCTGAATATGACTAGTGGAGTCCGTTGCAGCCCGTTCAGCCGCGCGGCTAACCATTCGCATAATTCCGCCTGCGCCGGGAATCAATCCAACGCCGACCTCGACTAAGCCAATGTACGTTTCAGCAGCAGCAACCACCTGCGGACACGCCATCACCAATTCACATCCGCCACCCAACACACGCCCTTGAATTGCAGCAACAATGGGCTTCGGGAAGTAGCGAATGCGCTGTAGAAGCGATTGAAATTCCACAATTAGGGTTGCGATCGCATCAAAATTCCCGGTCTGTGCCATCATTGCCATTTCTGCTAGATTTGCCCCTCCCGAGAAATGAGCGCTGTCGTTTCCAATCACTAAGCCTTTGTAATCCCTAGTCTCTAGAATTTCTAAAACACTAGCGAAACCTTCTAAAACCTTGTTGCTTAATGTGTTTCCTTTAGAACGGAATTCGTATAACAGAACTCCATCACCCACATCTAACAAAGCAGCTTCAGAATTCTGCCAAATTGGTTGTTTAGAAGTTGCTGGAGTCGTTTCATAAAATGGCTTTTGTACCCATTCAGGCACCGTCATGTTAGCGGCTTTCATATCGGCTAACACGGTTTCAAATCCCAGCGCATTCCAGAGTTCAAAAGGCCCGATTTCCCAGCCAAAGCCCCAGCGCATCGCGCGATCGATATCTTGAGGATTGTCAGCAATTTCAGGAATTCGATGGGCGCTGTAATTCAGCATCGCTAATGTAGTTTGACGGAAAAAATCGCCTGCACGTCCAGGAACTTGATACAAGGACTGGATGCGCTCGCGCAAAGGCAAGGTTTCAAATTGCTTAATTTCCTCTAAATCCAACGGCTGAGCAGGTTCATAGGCAAACGTTTTCGGATTCACAGACAAAATTTGAGATTTTTGTTTTTTGTAGAATCCTTGTCCACTTTTCGCGCCGAGCGTTCCCGTTGCAACCATCTTACGCAGCACGTCAGGAACTCGAAAAACATCGCGGTGCTCATCTTCTGGGGCAGCTTGATAAAGATGATCCGCAACATACATCAGCGTATCTAGCCCGACTAAATCTACTGTCCGAAACGTTGCCGATTTAGGTCTACCGATTAGGGTTCCAGTTAAGGTATCAATTTCTTCAATCGAATAGCCTTGTTCTGTCCATGCTTTTATGCCCAGCAGAGTGACAAACATACCAATCCGATTCGCAATGAAGTTGGGAGTATCTTTGGCAATCACAACGCCTTTGCCTAGATACAACTCGCCAAACCATTTCATTCGATTGAGCACATCTGGATCAGTGTCTTGAGTAGGAATCAGTTCCAGCAGTTTAAGATAGCGAGGTGGATTAAAGAAATGAGTGCCTAAAAAGCGCTGACGAAAAGAATCTGAGCGGCCTTGAGCAACCAAATGAATTGGTAAGCCACTAGTGTTTGTCGAAACAATCGTCTCAGGTTGAATGATTGCTTCTAAGCGTTGCATTAACTGTTGCTTAATCTGTAAATTCTCAACAACGGCCTCAATCACCCAATCGACTCCGCTCAGCCGATCAAAATGCTCATCGAAGTTGCCTAGAGTGACCCGTCGAGCCGTTTTCTCTGTAAAAAAGATCGGCGGGGACAGTTTGAGGGCTTTTTTAAAGGCCGTTTCAACGAGATCATTCTTTCGCCCAGTAGTAGCAGCGACATCGAGTAGGTGAACTGTTAAACCTGCATTGGCGAGATGTGCGGCGATTTGGCTTCCCATTACGCCAGCACCTAGAACAGCAACAGTTCGGAATGGCTTCAGCATAATTCTAAAATCCTCCCTTCAATGAGGTCGTTAATTGAGGATTGAGAGGTTAATTGAGAATTGAGAGATTGAGAGATTGAGCAAAGGTTGGACAAGCTTTAGTGGGAATGATTGGACATTCTATTTCTTGAAGATCAAACTCTGACGAATCTTGTGGCGTTGTTCTATCTCCAGTGTATAAGAGACTGATCTCCTTAGCCAATACGCTTGCGATCTCATGACGATTAATAGATTCATTAGAACTTAGGAGCCGAAATCGTTTCACGCTTGCCCAATAAGGCTGATGACAATTCGCCTCATCGACGATCGCTTGATACAACGACAGCACACACGGATGCTTCAGCAAAGCCTCTTCTGGTAAGCCCAGTTTCAACTCCCGCAAAGCCCCAATATCTGGAACAATGAGTGCTCCACAAAACTTCTGATCTGCACCCACCACGATCGCTTGTTTGACCAACGGCGAATCCTCCAATCGAGCCTCAATCGGCTGAGGTGCAACATACTTTCCCGTTGAAAGCTTGAAGAGGGCTTTCTTCAGTCCTGTAATTTGCAGAAACCCATCCTTCGTTAAAGCACCTAAATCGCCTGTATGCAGCCAGCCTTGCTCGTCGATCGCCGCCTCAGTTGCTGCTGGATTTTTGTAGTAACCCGGAGTGACGTAAGCCCCTCGAACGAGGATTTCGTGATCGGGCGCGATCGCAACCTCTACTCCTTCAATCAAGCGTCCAACTGACCCAGCCCGATTGGCGCGATCGCGATTACAACAGACCACTGCACTCGCCTGCGTCAATCCATAGCCCTGAAAAATCTCAACGCCTGCTGCGGCAAACACATTTGCTAATTCCGGCTTTAAGGCTGCACCTCCACAGAGCAAATATTTCAGACGATTCCCAAATAGCGATCGCCACGGCGACCACACGAATCGATCTGCAAGTTTGAGCAACAGTGCATAAATTCCCCAAGTTGGATATCCTAGCTTATACCGTTTGGCAAGCCATAACGCTAAGGCAAACGCCAGTCGCGATCTCTTGGACGGTAAGTTATTCGCTTGCTCTAGCGTTTTACTGTAGATTTTTTCTAAGAGTAAGGGAACCGAAGCGAAAATGGTTGGTTTAACTTCTTTAAGATGTTTTAGAACACGATTAGGATTAGAAAAGTAAATCGTGTGACCATAGTAGATGTGACCATAGATTAAGCATCGTGCAAACACATGGGTTAAGGGCAGAAACGAAAGCGCAATTTCCTGCATTCCCCATTGCAGTCGAGATAGACTTCCAAATGCTGCTAAGGCATTCCCTGAAAGATTTTCATGGGTTAGCATGACGCCCAGCAACTGTCCATCTGTTCCAGGCACATAAACGAGTGTGGCTAGATCATGGGGGGAAAGTGCTGCTCGCAGAGCATCAACCTGACTTGCAGAATGCTGAGCTTGTCCTGCGGCTCTGACGTGATCCAATGAATAAATTTTGTGCGGATGCGTGACCGAATTGGCTGGAGCTTCCACCAAGATAATATGCTCAAGATTTGAAGCTTGGTCTAGATAAGGTAGAACCTGTTGTAGCACTTCTAAATTGGCAACAATGAAGGCTTTTGCCTCACTGTGTTGTAAGACAAAAACAATATTTTCCAACGTTTGAGTTAAGTCAATCGGCACATCGACTAACCCTGCTAACAGGCAACTCATATCTGCGATCGCAAAGTTCACATCACTCCGAATCAACAATGCAACACGATCACCCCGCTCCAACCCCAAATTCAGCAATCCTAACGCTAATGCCTCAGTCTTAGCTTGGAACGCCGAGTTTGAGAGCGATCGCCATCCTGCTTCTATAGATTGATTGAAGGCAGCAGTATTTGGGCGGAGGCGACAAGCTTCATCTAGCAACGCAGGTAATGTATGCTCCAATGGAGAAACCCGAATCCTTTGCTCAAGTTGATGAATTCTTTTGGCACTAAACATCGTTCGTAAGAAGAATAGTGATTCTTCTCCTCCGTAGGTGAGTTAGGCTTCATTGATAAATGGCTGACAAGTCTCTGCACCAATTAAGTGTCTTTCTAACCAGTCTTCTAAATCCGAAAACACTTCCTCGTAATCGGAATCAACATAAAGATCATGGTAGTTGCCCGGATATTCGCGATGCTCTTTATCCGGGAAGATGACTCGTTGAAAAAATGCTCGACTGCCTTCGGGTAACGTAACGCGATCGCTACTTCCATGCATAATTAACAGCGGAATCTGCAGCTCAGAAGCATGGCTATAAATCCAGCGAACGGTTGCAAAATACTCGGTGGCTAGACGAGCACTACCGTATTCGTGGCGTAGTGGATCGACTAAATAGGAGGCGGCAATTTGCGGATCGCGCGATCCTAGATTGGTGGGAATCTTGAGCTTCAGACTAAATCGAGGTGCAATCCGAGAGAGAAGCCGCCCGATTGTTAGCCTCACTGGAGAAATATTAACCTTGCCCAGAGCAGGGGCTGTAGCGATTAATCCCTGGATTTCGTGGGGCGATCGCAGGACATAATCCAGCACGATCGTTCCGCCTAAACTATGTCCCCACAGGATCATCGGGCAACTGGTTCGCTGAGTCCGCACAAAGCGTAAAAAGAGGCGTAAGTCTTCTCGAAACTCCGCCCAAGCATTGATATATCCTCGTTGTCCAGTCGAACGTCCATGCCCCCGTAAATCGAGGGCATAGACCTCATAGCCTTGTGGCACCAAATACTCCACTGCATTTTGAAAGACACCGCTATGCCCGCCCAGGCCATGCACCAGTGTCACGACGGCCTGACTCGGTTCTTCGGGGTGCCAACTTTGGTAATAGAGCGTTGTCCCTTTCAATCCTTGAAGGGTTCCTTCTCGATGCTTCATAGTTTTTTTCCTTATTGCACAGTTCGCTTTTCTTTTGTAGGTGAAGTGAAAAGCGATGAGGCGCGATCGCTAGTTACTAATGTTAGTAATTAGCGATGAATAGACTTTTCTTATTAAGAGAATACAAGAGCAATTAATTCCGGTAGATAAATTGCCTCAATAATTCAGCTTGAATGGCTGTAGCGTCGATTGCAGTTGGCTTTCTGCACTATCAACATTCCTCCAGATCGGTAGCAGAATCCTTATCTCACTTTAGTAAGTTTGAAAGCGAGCATCAAGTTTTTGAGTCAATTTTTAACAATCGAAATGAATAAGAAAGAAGTATTTTAGCGAAAGAATACTCTAAGTTTTCCTCGCCTTTTCTCATACACCAGAATCTACAGGACAGCAAAAAGTCTTTGATTCTAAGAGCATTAGTTCAAGTCTTAAAGTTTCGATTTGCATCTTTGTTCAGGAATTGCCCAGTGCCAAAGCGATCTCGACCAGTACCTCTCCTTGGCTTATTAAAAACGCTTTTAGGATTCCACGTTTAACTTTGCGATCGCCCAGTCAACGCTAAAGCAACGGTTCTACAGCAGTTCGATACGTCACAATGATGAGTAAGTCACAGAGCCAAACCTGAGGCAGATACTACGATCGGCTTTTTCAGCAGCGTGATCAACGCGGCAAAATAACTACAGTCGCGAGACGATGCATCTCAAGTTCCGCAAATCGAGAGCCTATTCGTGTAGTTCAAGGCTGTCTATCATCTCGCTACTTGTAGAAGCCTATGAATCGAATCGTTCGTTTTGCCGTGATGGTTTTCGTTACATCGTGTTGCATTGCCACTATCTTGTTTCAGACCGTGCAATCAGCAGCAACAATCAAGAATTCAGCGATTGAGTCTCCAACTCGTGTAGACGTTGCCCAAAACATTGATTTTGCGCAGCACTTTCGAGAGCTAGGGGTTGAAGGTTCAATTCTGATCTATGACTTGAACAACGATCGCATCTTTCAACACAACCCACAACGAAACACAACGGCTTTTTTACCTGCGTCCACCTTCAAGATCTTGAATTCTTTGATTGCTTTGGAAACAGGAGTTATTTCAAACGACATCGCGGTTCTAACGTGGGATGGAATTCAAAGAAAGCTGCCTGAATGGAACCGAGACTTGAACATGAGAGAGGCAATCAAGCTTTCTGCTTACTGGTTTTACCAAGTTTTAGCGCGTCGAGTGGGATATGACCAGATGCAGAAATGGGTCACTCAAGTGAAATACGGCAACCAAAAAATTGGCAGTCAGGATGATATTGATAAATTCTGGTTAGAGGGAGAACTGAGAATTACACCTCAAGAGCAGATTCAGTTTCTCCGTCGTTTTTACAATAATGAATTGCCCTTCTCCAAGCGATCGCTCTCGATGGTCAAAGACATGATGATTATGGAGCAAACCCCAGACTACACAATCAGAGGTAAGACAGGTTGGGTTGGTTTTGTGGGCGACGTAACACCGCAAATTGGTTGGTTAGTTGGTTACTTAGAAAAAGGTAAGAATGTTTACTTCTATGCCACTAACATCGATATTCGTAACAAGAAAGATCCATCTGCTCGAATGGAATTAACACGTCGTTGTTTCAAAGAGCTTGCTGTGCTGTAGTCAGTGAAGGTACTGGTAACAAGTAAAGCGAGTTGTTAGAGCGATCGCTTCTGCTAAAGTTCAGAGCGATCGCTTGTTGAACGATGAAGAAGATCGCTTCTTTTAGTATAAATAGACTGAATAGATAAAACTGAAAGTTTTCTGTCCATCTACCCATCTAAGATCTTAGGCAAAAACTTTCAGTCTAAATAGTCGTTAGCTGGCACAATTCGGTGCTGCATCATAGATGTATACCTTTACCCAAGTCACAACTATCCATGACTGATAGAACTCAGTACTTGTTGGAATTAGCAAAACGCAATGTCAAAGCGTACATCGCCAACCCAAAAACGAAAGCTGTCATGGTTACAGGCTCCGTCGCAGAAGGGCTATGCGATGAATACTCGGATTGCGATGTAATGCTTTATTACGACGAATTGCCTTCTGAAGAGGAGTTGCACCTTGCGCGCCAGCAAAATCAGGGTTCAGAGTTGATTGGGATTTTAGGCGATCGACGAAACGGTGCATTTGGGGAAAGTTTCCTGATGGACGGGATTGAATTTCAGTTTGCTCATGCGACGATCGCACAATGGGAAAAGGAAATGTCAACCGTCTTGGAGAGGTTTGACGTTCCATCTCCGATCGTGAAAATGCTGTATGGAACATTGATTGGCATTCCGTTATACGGCGAAGCGCTGATTCAGCAGTGGAAAGCCAAAGTCGCAAATTATCCGGATGGACTCGCGCAAACGATGGTCGAGCATTATCTCAAGTTTTTCGCAATTTGGGGAATGCAGGAAAAGCTTGCCAAACGGGACACGACGCTCTGGTACTACCAAATTCTGGTTGAATCAGCCCAAAATCTTCTCGGTGTGTTGTCTGGATTGAACCACCTATATTACTCAACATTTCAGTTCAAGCGAATGAGCAGATTTATTGAGCAAATGGAGATTGCCCCTGAAAATCTTGCCTCTCGTCTCGAAAACTTGTTTCGTCATGAAGCTCCTGTAGCGGTTAATGAACTTGAAGCATTGGTTCGAGAAACCGTAGAGCTTGTGAAGATTCATATGCCTCAAGTGGATACTTCAGCAGCAATCCCTGCTTGACTGACAAAACTAAGAAGCTGGAAAGCTAGTGAGGACGGTGAATTCACGATTAAAAGACTGGTTATGCTGTCGCTTAGAAGCCATTGCAGGTTGTGGGTCAGATGCACCAAATAGAAA
>JAHHHO010000118.1 GCA_019359315.1 Myxacorys californica WJT36-NPBG1 | reverse complement strand
AGATTGAACCTTGCTGGTGGGTGTTGAAGCATTGGATGCGGCAACGCTGGGATGAGTTTGGAAACTTTCGTGATTGTGTCGATGCCGCCTTCAGGCATTGTCCTAACGTACTCGCGTAGCGCTATACAAAAAATAATCGCTCAAATCCTTCAATGAGAATCTGAGCGATCGCATAGCGTCTGGCAGCACGCTTGCTGTTTTTACGCCGTTGTCACACAGCCGTGACTTGACAAGGTAAGGCTTACATCCCAGTTGCTGCAAAACCAGTCAACTTAACGGGTGTTACTCCATCTTTGACGCTACCCAGTAAGGTAGCCGCCCCTGATTGCAGATTGACAGAATATAGCGATGAGTTGGACGTGGCAAACGCAGAGTTCGTGTCGTTCTTAAAGGCAATATCAAAGCCGGCGCCCGCGGCAAAATCAACCCCTAACGAACCAACCAAGTTTTGGGTGCCGTTGTTGGGTGGGTCTTGAGTGAAGAGTTGGTCAGTCTCTGGATCGATGCCGTACAGCGTGGTCGAGGTCGTCCCTTTAAAGCTGTTGGTGTAGGCTGCTGCCACAATTGAGTCAGTGGCTCCGTTGAGGTTACCATCCGGCTGAATCCCATCCATCATCGGATTGCCATCCACGATCGCTCCAGTATCGGGATTGAGCCGTAGGTTCTGACCTGCATCACTGACGACTCGAATGCGATCGACAACCGGGTTGAAGTCAACGCCTAACGCCTTGCCGTCTAGTCCTACTGCAAACGTGCCAGTTCCTACCTGTGTAGCCATGCCGGTAGCCACATCAATTGTATAGAGGCGATCGCTGCTACCAACGCCAAATAGCTGACCTGTGTTGGGACGGAAATCAATACCCACGAGAGTTTCGTCGTATTGCAGTCCCTTGACATCGACTTTGGTGACATTGTTTAGGGCATTGGAATTGAAGAACACTAAATCACTGGAATCAGTTAGCCCCACAAACTCAGCTTTAGTGGGATCGGGCTTCACAATTGGGCTTCTTCCAGCAATGCCAACGAGGTCAACTGTTTTTTTCCCATCTTTGACGCTACCGAGTAAGGTAGCCGCCCCTGATTGCAGGTCGATCGAATATAGCGCTGAGTTAGACGTGGCAAAGGCAGAGTTCGTGCCGTTCTTGAAGACAATATCAAAGCCAGCACCCGCAGCAAAATCAACCCCTAACGAACCAACCAAGGTTTGAGTACCATTGTTAGGCGGATTCTGGATGAAGAGCTGGTCAGTCTCTGCATCAATACCGTATTGAACCGTGTTGGGAGTTCCTGTAAAGCTGTTGGTGTAGGCTGTTGCCACAATTGAGTCAGTGGCTCCGTTGAGGTTACCGTCCGGTTGGACTCCATCCATCATCATGTTGGCATCTACAACCGCTCCGGTGTCGGGATTGAGCCGCAAGTTTTGACCTTCATCACTCACAACTCGAATGCGATCGACAACCGGGTTAAAGTCAACGCCTAATGCCTTGCTGTCTAGTCCTACTGCAAACGTGCCAGTTCCTACTTGAGTAGCCGCACCAGATTTAACATCAATTGTATAGAGGCGATCGCTGCTACCGACGCCAAATAGTTGACCTGTGTTGGGGCGAAAGTCAACGTCCACTAGACTCTCATCACGTTGTAGTCCCTTCACCTTTACGGTGGTAACATTGCTCAAATTGTCCGCATTAAAGAACGCTAGGTCATTTTTAGCCGTCAGCCCTACAAAATCAGCCGTGGTTGGATCAGGCTTAGAAGAATCCTTCTTTAAGGATCTGAGCAACCGTTTGAGTGTGTTCTCAGACAAGTCTACCTTTGAGGCAGACAAAAACTGGCTGATTGGATCGCGAATCGTTCCATTGTCTTGTACTCCAATACGACTGAGCGCTTGATCCAACTGATTGAGGATTTTGTCGGTGTTGTAGGAAGTCATTTCAGGCATGGTTGAGCTAGGACAATAACGGTACGCTACCCACAGCAAATCGGATGTGTGCAATATAAGCAGCGTTACAGATCTTCTTATGATCTATGTGATCCATTTAGCTTTGTCTTGCCGGGTCTGCTGTTCCTTGATTTCAAGGAACAGGAAGCTTCCGTTTTTTAGGCGCATCCGTCGCTAGGAGACATCAGTTCTAAAACGAGGAACATCAGGATCGCGATCGTTAGTTACTCTCGGCTGGATGCACTCTCAAGCAGTGGAATCTCTTCAATCTCGGGTAGTTCTTCTAGCGTTAGGCGGAGTTGACTCGAACCTGACAAGAGTTTGAGCAGTTTGGGTTTGGGATCGTGGAGCAGATAGATCAAGCGATCGCTGATTTGCCATTCAGTTTCGGCGGTAAACACTTGCAAGACGCGATCGCGCTCTATCAAGAGCGGCAACACGCTCCCCGCATCAACCAACGCGCGTAAATGAGCTTGCTGAAATTCTAATCCTTCTTCTCGAAAGGTCGTTTCTCCTAGTTTGATATCTCCACTCGTTAAATACTCATTCCACGTTTTTAGCAGCAATTGAGGCGTAAACGCTTGCTGAACTTTGGGTAATACTGTCACCTGAGCGTCGCCTGGGAAGACGGCTAAGACTCGCGGCGGCGCAAACTCTTCTACCGCCCGCTGCGCCACTACCGCATTCACCTCGCCGTTATTGGTCATCGCGAGAAAGGTTCCGCTTGTGGCGAGGTTCGCTTCTTCTAACACTTCGGTATCTAAGGCACTGCTGACGAATGGTTTGATATTAGAGTCTAGATTTTCTGGAAACGAATCTGGATCGGTATCAATCAGCGAAACGGATTCTCCTCGTTCTAGAAACAGCCGTGCGATCAGCAAACTCAAGGGACTGCATCCCACGATGACGATTCCTGTTGTTTCTTTGGAGGTGATTTGTAGCAGATCTGCGATCGCTTGTGCTGAGATTGACTGAAGCACGACGGTTAAGATAATCGTTAGGAAGACAAGCGCTTTAATCGAATCGCCGCCGTTGATGCCACGCTGCGCCAGTACAATGGCAAACAGCGACGCCACAGAAGCCGCAATAATGCCTCTGGGTGCAATCCAACTTAAGAAAATCTTTTGACGCCAGTTGAGGTCACTATTCCACGTACAGATCCAAACGCTGAGGGGACGAACAATAAACATCAGCGCTAGAACGGTCAATAAACCACCCCAGCCCAAGGCCAGAATTCCTGCGATCGACAAATCGGCTGACAGCAAAATAAACAGGACTGACGTGGCTAAGACCGTCAACTGACCTTTGAACCGCTTTAACAATCGTTCTTCTGGCAGCGCAGAGGCTCTGAGCACAACGCCAGACACAACTGTTGCCATTAACCCTGCTTCACTGCGAATCGTTTGAGCTAAGCCAAAGAAGCCCCACAAACTCGCCAATACAACTAAGTTTTTAAGATCTTCAGACAAAAACTTGGCGCGTTTGACAATGACTCCTAGCAGTCCACCTCCGATCGCACCAATGCCGCCTCCGACGCCGAGCCGAATCACTAAG
The DNA here is from genome assembly GCA_019359315.1 of Myxacorys californica WJT36-NPBG1. GTDB lineage: Bacteria > Cyanobacteriota > Cyanobacteriia > Leptolyngbyales > Leptolyngbyaceae > Myxacorys > Myxacorys californica. Next base: position 8,953 of record JAHHHO010000118.1, on the reverse strand, counting down.
TCGCTGCCAATATTTAACGGGCTGGGATTATCGGTTAGCAAAACGTTGAGAACAACCACTGCCAAAATTGCGCCAACCGGATCGATAAACACGCCCTCGCCTTCGAGTAAGGTGGCGACTTGCCGATCGACTTTTACGTGTCTTAGCAGAGAATTGATCACCACGGGGCCTGTGACGACGACCAGCGACCCGTAGAGAAACGCGATCGACCAAGGGAACTCACTTAACCAGTGGGCTGCCATGCCTGCCCCGATCATCGTCAACAGCGTGCCAACCGTAACTAAGTTTCTCAAGCTATCTGAAACCCGCCCTAATTCCCGTAGCTGTAGATTAAATCCCCCTTCAAACAGGATGACGGCAACGAGCAGCGAGACCATCACTTCTAGCCCAACGCCTAGCTGATCGGGGTGGAGCCAGCCTAGAACGCTAGGCCCCAGGACGATGCCAATGATCAGCAAGAACACAATGCCAGGAACCTGAACGAGTTCTGCAATCACCTGTGCCGCGATTCCCGCAATAACGGTAATTACGATTTGTAAGGTGATGGTTAGGGATGAATCCATAAAGGGGGAGACGAAAGGACGCCTTTCGGCAACGCTAAAGCAGGCAGAGCGCAACACAGATGAAACTGCCCGTGTCAGTCTCTCAAACCTGCTAACTGCCCTCGAAGATTAGGACAATTTACAACCTACCATTACTGTAATTCTTAATTTGCACTTCGTAGTTGAGTGTAATGGTCAGCACTATTCTTTGAGCTTGGCAAGGTCAATTTCTCTGAACTGATAGAAGCTAACCCTTTAGGAACGCTGCAAAGCGATTTGTAGGCTCAAATGCTCCTCCTCAATCCAATAGGCTCCCCATCCTATACTCCTGACTAAGATTTGAGCAACAAATAGTAAAGCTGTCCCGTGGAATTCACGAGTCCCGCTTTGTTGCCAGCTTGCTCTCCAGTCCCCATAAACACATCGACTCGACCCGCGCCTTTAATCGCTCCTCCGGTGTCTTGATCTAAGACATAGCGGTTGACTGATCGTTGCTCTAATTGGCGTTGGGCATTGAAAACGGGCAGTTGAGTTTGAACGAGGGCTAAGGCTCCGGGTGGCATCAGGGCTTTGTCGGTGGCGATCGAGCGTTCTGCTGTTACCGGAACGCCCAAACTTCCAAGGGCAGGTGCGCCTCCAGTATCGCGGAAGAAGACGAAGCGCCTGTTGCGCGGCAGATAGACGTTGAGATCGGCAGGATGCTGTTTGAAATAGTTGATGACGTTGGGAAGCTGTAAGTCTTCGAGGCGGAGTTTGCCGTCTTTGACGAGTTCGCGTCCAATCCCGGTGTAGGGTAAGTCAGTAAGTCCAGCGACTCCAATGGTCATGGTCCTGCCATCGGTGAGGGTTAGGCGGGCGGAGCCTTGCACTTGAACCAAGAAGGCTTCTAGACGATCGCGCATCCACACGAGTTCTGATCCTTTGAGCCGCCCCGTTTGTAAGCCGTCTTTTCCTTCTAGATCTTCTCGGGTGAGTTTGCCTTTCCAGGTGTCAAAGCTAGGAGGTAAGCGAAACAGCGGATAGCGGTACTCTGCGGTGCGGACTCGGCTAGCGGTATGAACAGGTTCAAAGTAGCCCGTGAAGCCGACAGTGCCTCGATTATCTTTGCCGACCGATTGATAGAGCGCAAATTCTTTCTGAACTGCTTTTTGGAGTTCTGCGGCAGAGCGAGATTTAAGCACGAGTTCTCGAAAGCGACGGAGACTGCGATCGACGCGATCGCGGCTCACTCCTTTAACGGGATACCGTCGATACGCTTCGACTGCTTTTGGCGTTTGGAGATAGCGTAAGCTCTGATCAATGCCTCGAATCAACGCTTGCCGATCTTGCAACACTTGCGAGTCTAAGCCAAAGTCTGCGCGCTTTGGCAAGGGTTGAAGAACAAGGGGCGGCAATGCTGGAGTGGGTTGTAGTTTGGGTGTCGCGGCTGGAGTGGGGTTAACGGTTGGGGTGGGGTTTGCTGGTGCGGCTTCTGTAGAAGCTTGCAGAGCGTTTTCTACAACGTTGCATGAGAGGCTAACTACCGTCCCGATCGCTAACCCTGCAATAAAAGACGCACCAGTGACCAATAAACGTTTCATAAGCAGCACAACCAAGCCGGACACTCGATTCGACAGGATTAGAGTATTCTAAGTTCCTTTGTCTCTCCGTTGCGCTAATTATGTGTCTCCGTTGCGCTAATAGCGATCGACACTTCCCGCAAACATTGGCTCGACTCGGATGCTCACGACTCGTGCGGGACGCACCACCATGTATTCACCCTGAATGTTTTTAATCGGTACGCTGATGAAGTCGTCGGATGTGGCTTTGGGAACGAGTTCTCCGCTGTACCATTTTTGAAAGTCTTGAATGGTGGCGAATCTGACTTCTTCGCGATGGCCACCTTCGAGCATGAGATGTACTGAAAATTCGCTGGGTGTTCTAGGCATGGTAAGTCTTCCGTAGCATGACCCCGTTAGTATGGGCACGAAGTCGGCGGAAGTAACTCGTTTTTTAGAGCAAGTCTCAGAAGTCTCGATTTTTGCTGAAGCGCTCTCGCCTCTATTTTCTCCAGCATCCAGAGCTAAAGAAATGTATTGGATATGCGCTCACTTAACTAGCTCCTCCTGTCCATAATCCATTTATGTACTTCCTTAGTTAGGCGAGTTGCTCGGTTATAGCTAGCACCTGGTCCTCGATTTGTACCATATGTATGGATACCAATAACTTGGATAGATGGAGTACCAGAACCAACTAAAACAGGTGATCCACTTTGCCCTTCATAAGTAGAAGCGTTGTGGAAAATCTGGGTTGTTGTGGAAATGCTTTGAATATCACCTTGAGCACGCCACTGTTTATCGCTAGAACCTCGACTGCGATATTTACTATCGTTCGGATAGCCTACTATTTCAATCTTCAGACCAGCCACGATATCAGGTACTTTCATTTCAAGTGGAGTAATCTTTCTACCATCAATGCCATCGATCTGTATAACTGCATAATCGTGTTCTTCAAGAGCGCTTCTTTCCCATTCAATTGGCACATCTAGACGCACAGATTTAAGTATTGGAAGAGAAGTTGCACGGTCCGGGAGAACCTCAACCCGCTTTGCCTTTCCCCTTAAGCTTTCTCCAAAAACACAATGGGCTGCTGTAACAATTGTTCTAGAGCTAACGAACCAACCAGTACCATATTCTGTAGGGGTGTCACTATTGTCATAAGCTATCAGTGAACAAATGGCAGACCAAGGATACTTTTCGGGAGAGTTCACAGGCTTAGCAGGATTCTCATCGAAAGGTGTTTCTACGCCTCTAGGTGGCTCTTTTGGTCGAATAAAAGCTGTAGTTGAAGGATCCTTTCTAGTGTCAGCTATCGCTTCAATATCAGGATGATCTGAATTTGGAGTGTGCATATCAGGATAAGAGCTATTCTGTGAGTTGCTCGACATTCTTTCTAGTTCCTCAGTTTTTACACAGTGGATATACAGGTTTCCCAAAACTTGTTACTCTTCTTTTTTCTCTTCAGTATTGGTAACCCGTCTATTCATCCTTACAAAACCAGTGTGGCTATAGAGGGTATCAGAAGCTTCAATTTCACCGCGAGGGTTAAAAAGAATATAGGTAACGGCGACTCCAGCACTATGACGTAGCTGAGTAAAGAAGAAATTTCTTTTAGTTTGCTGCGTTCCATTTGCTAATATATCTGTGGTATAGAGGATATGGCCCTCTCTGCCGCGCTCAGACAAAAAATTGCTAATTTTGTATCCTTTAACAAGGCTCGCGATCGCTCTTTTTCTTGTTTCTATGTCTGATGATGATAGAAGTTTCATCAACTCATCAGATTGAGCATTTAACGATGCTAGTTTATCCTTATCGCTAGGAGCTTCCAATTCTCGATTAGCTTGATTCTTTAAAGTAGATAATGCACGAACGCTCTCCAAAGCTTTCTGGATAGATGTTTTGTCCGATGTATAAAGCTCTGGATACAATACTTTCAAATTCTTTTTAGTTAGGCTTCCAGCTACCTGAGCTACTAGAGCGACTTTTGGAACATCTAAGTTCACCCCGGTAATAGTTATATCTGTTATGAAAGGAGTTAGAACTTCGATAATTGATTTTAAAGCAGCGATTGGCGTGTCCAACAATGTAAAGCTAGAGCCTTCTCCTGGATTCTCTTTATTTATTAATTCTGAATAATCTCGATTTAGTGTCTCTAGTAAACTATAGAAAGCATAATCCTTCAGAGAGTTCTCATCATAGATCAGCACATTTGAATTCGCTGGAATTCTAGTTAATATGCTTTTTGTCAAAGCTTGAGAAGCTTCTTTCAGCGATTGATAAGCAAGAATTTGGTTTTCAATCGGTTTTTCTCGCTCATCACCAGTAATATCAATCTTGCCTTCAGATGCTTTCGGAGGGGTTAATCCTGTGGATGGCTGAGATGCTTGTGCTGAAGGTGCTTTAGTACTTCCAGCTTCTTGAGCATAAACGCTTGAAGAATAGCTTCCTATAGAAACAGTAAGAGCCGAGAAAATTGCGATAAAAGCTGGGTTCCGCATCAAAAATTACTCCTTTTTTGCATTAAAAAATCTAACAGAAATTCACCCAGACATGCGTTACATATCTGCGCTGGGTTATAGATGCTACCTGTCAAAGTAGCTTTCAACGTTAAAACTTGTAGCGTTATTTACAGGTATCTTCAGTTTTCTAGATCAATCTGAGTCAGAGCGACTTGCAAACGGTTAACTCAAATGAAGATTACCGTAGACTGCTTCTTGTACATAAAAATACTAGGTTCTACTTCAGAACGCTGTATTCTTAATTATTTCTTCTGAATAAGCTTTAATGTTGCACTGAGTTAATCGCACTACTGGGTGCACTACGGGCAGCAGCGATAGCTATCTCTCGGCAATCGAAAGAACAACTGTAAGCCCGAATCTCAGACCCATTTGGCGATAGAGGTATGGTCTATCACTATCTCTTAGAGACGTAAGGTGAGATGCTGGACGAGTTCGCAAAAGCCGTTGCCTTCGGGCAAAGTGGTGATGTAGGTGGGTTTATGAGTTAAGCGATCGCTGTATCTCAACAGATTTGCGACTCCAACAGAACGCGGAAAATATTGACTATTAAATAAGGTTTCGTCATTTGGGCTATCGCCAACGGTAATGATTTGCTCTAGTGAGACTTCTGGAAACTGTTGATTTAAGACTTGCAATAGTCCGTCTGCTTTGTTCTGTTGGATCGGCTTGATGTGGCATTGAACAGTGCTATAGGTAAAGCTCCAGCCTTGAGTTTGGCAAATTTCAGCCATTGTTTCTAATTCTGATGGGCTGATGCCTTCAATATCAAATGTCCAATCTGTTAGGCGAAATTGATTGTCGCTCGTCTCTTGAATTTTGGGAAATTGGGCTTTTAATGCTTTAAAGGTTTCAAACAGCTTGAGGCGATGCTGTTTTAGATCGGGAATCGGCGTGATTAGAAATTGAGATTCGCCTCTATAAAAGAGTCCGCCATTTTCTGCGATCGCACCCACGACCGGGAGATAAGCTGCGATCGCGTTTACCCATCCTGCGGATCGTCCGGTCACAATCAAAACCGAGATTCCAGCCTGCTTCAACCTTTGAAAGGCTTTCAGCACATCAGGTGTAAATTTATCTGCGATCGTTAATGTGCCATCCATATCAGTTGCAACTAGTCGAACCGCTTGTAAATCTGTGGCGTGGGAAAGAGAAAGTAGCGTCATGGGTTGGACATTCTAGACTTGCACCTAGCTTAAAGCGCAACGGAATCGATAGAGAATTTTCCTCGTTTGTTTTTCGTGTCTTTGGAATTGGGAACTCTTGAAGACGTGACAAGTTTAGCTGGCGATCGCAATGGCTTACCCAATGATTTTTGAAGCACTTTTAGCTCAAACGAGTAAAACGGTTACGACAAAACCTGCGGTGGCAGACGCTTCCAAACCGAACGGACAGCCCGTATGGATGGCAACATCGGGTGGCTTGTTTGTGCTATTGCTGGCGTTGGGAGCCGCATCTTATCTGCAAGCCAGCAAACTCAAAAAAGAAGTCAAGTTTGAGACGTTTAAAAACCGGGAACTGCAAAAGAAGCTGAAATATGCGGTTGAAACCATCAGTAAGATGGAGCGCAATCCTGACTTGATTCACTCGCGAGAGTTTAACCTCGACTATCTGAGAATGCGGATGTCAGAAGAGGTGTTCCACTTTGCGATCGTTAATCAAATCAAGATTCGGGTGAAGGACAAGATTACGATCGCGCTGCGTCCTGGTCAAGGCAACCAAAACGGAAATGATATTGGCATTGCCAGCACGGGGCGACAGGTGGATGAAATCTTTGATGTGATTTACAAAGCGGGAGATTCGGAGCAGTCTACTCGCGTCTTGTTCCGCATTCAAATCAAGATTCTGAAGTTGCCGACTCAACCCACTTCTGTGACGATTAATCAGATCATCGATTGTTTTGAAACGTTTCTCAGTCCGTCTCACGAAAATGAAACGTGGCAACCTGCGATTCAAGGACGCATTGCCAATATGCGGTGGGATCAGACTGCAAAGCCGACTCCGTTGCTGGTGTTGGAACAAACGCAAGAAGGCTCGAATGTTACGTTTAGAACAACTCGGATGGCGACTAAATAGTAGGAATTGTAGTAGGAATTCCCGTTTGTATCTTTGTTTAAAGGAATGTAGGGTCATCTAACGTTAAATTAGATGACCCTACATTCTTTTAAAGGCAAAAATCTTTTTGAATCCGCTATGTAAAACTCTAAAGAAATTTGTAAAGCGAGCGGTATGGTTTAAGCCAAAACTGGTTCAGTTGGTTGACCTTCTGTTGTGCCTTTGATGCGAGTTCTCATGCTTTTACGAACGCGATCGCTCGTGCGGACTCCGCCTGCCAGTTCGTATTGATGGCTATCTCGACCGTATTGAAGCGCAACGCCCAACAGCATTTGATCGGTCAAGGTATTCAATTGCTTTTCGAGATCGCTAAGTTCGTTTTTGGTGGAATCAATTAAAGCAAGTGCATCATTGTAGGTGTTCAATCGGGCGCGTACTTGATCGATCATCTGATTCAACTGGGGGATGTTACGATCGTTTCCAAAATCCATTGTGAGATCAATCGCTTTCAATCCGGCAATGCGAGATTCAGCTTTTGTTAGTACAGAAGAAGTTCGCTTTTTTCTAGCCACAGTAGACACCTGTATGTAATAGAACATCTCTAAATTAACTGAGTTGCTCTAATAGTTAGAGGCGCAGAATCCGCAGACTTTTTGTATTGCTTGGATGAAGACTTGTCGGTTTAGTCAGTATTTGTCCTTAAAAAATTACAAAAACAAGTTGATTAAGAACAGATCAATGTTGATCAAGAACAGATCAATGTTGATTAAGAACTGATCAATGTACTTTGATAACATAAGCAAAAGCGTTAGTTCTTACCGGATAAACATAGGTTATTAATGCAAGTTGTTTTGTTCTTATTGCAAGTTGTTTAGTTCTTAGTGAGATCGCACTAAGAACTAAACTATGTTGATCGAGAACTAAGGTTTCTCCTGCGATCGCTAGTCTGGAAGGACTGCGATCTCCGCTAGGGGGAAATAGAACTATCTTTGTTTCCTTCTGGCATTAGCGCTGCTACGATCGATGTAACCGTAGTTGGTAAACTTCAATAAGCACTATGCTTACCTTGAAGGAGGTAGAGCCTATGAAAACGTTAGAAGAAATTAAGCAATGGCTTGTGCAGCACAAGTCAGTGTTGCAGGAACAATATAAGGTCAGGGAGCTAGGCGTTTTCGGTTCCTACGTTCGGAAAGAGCAGACAGAAACTAGCGACGTTGATGTGCTAGTGGAATTTTCCGAGACACCGAGCTTGTTAAAGTTTGTCAATGTTAGAGAACTATCTCAGTGACAACCTGAGAGTCAAGGTCGATTTGGTGCATAAGGGCGGCTTAAAGCCTCGCATTGGAGAACGGATTTTGGCAGAGGTTGTCTATCTGTGACCAAGCGACAGGTGGAGGATTACTTACAGGATATTTTGGATGCTGTCGCTGCTATTGAGCAATTTACAACAGGCATTGAGTTTGCAGAGTTCTCACAAAACTTAGAAAAGGTGTTCGCGGTTTCTAGAGCGATCGAAATTAGATGAGCTACCAGAGCCAAAGGATATGCGCCCGTTTATCCTCAATTCTTAAATCTGCTTGACTCGATTGCTCAAATTCGATACGCTCACAAATTAAGTTGCCTTGCGTCCTTGCCGGGTCAACTAGACCACTTCCAAAGGCTGTTGCCTTAGTCGCCGCTCAAAGTTGCTACCAACAACTCTGAACGGCTAACCCCCAATGCTGATTGCCCAGCACGGGAGGCTAACACGGGATCATAGCATCCCCGAAGCCACCCTGTTTTACGCTGCACGCGGGGTGGCTTCAGTTTTTGGGATTTTTCCCATGAACAACAGGAGAAATCTCAAACATGAATTACAACAATTTGCGCGGCTTGCTCTCGAAAGAGGATCATCTTTCTTCTGAGGGTGAGAAGATTCGATTGCTTGCGATTGGTTCACGAGAAGGAGTGATCGAAACGATTCACACGTTGCACAGTCTTGGTTATGCCGAAGCTGGGATGTGGAGTCCGTTACTTCCTGCTCCTACTGATGGCGAGGTGATGAGTATTTTGACAAAACAGCGGTTCCTCTAGAGTTGCGCTCTGCGCTAATCAGCTTAGAGGCGCGATCGTGGATAGGCAACCATGTGCCTATCCAACTTGCTTAGAGCAGGGATGATAAAGATTTGCTGAAGGACTAGGTTCTGTTGACTTTTCACCGCAACCAGATCAAGGTGCAGGCAAAACAGAGGAAACTCCAGTAATTTCGGGCCTGCTTGTCAAACCGAGAAAAAATCCGGCGATACTGCTTGAGCTTGCCAAA
>JAHHHO010000117.1 GCA_019359315.1 Myxacorys californica WJT36-NPBG1 | reverse complement strand
GATTCTCCGCACGATAGCGCTCAATCTTTTGCGATTGCAGGGCTTTGCCTCAATTACTCAAGGCATCCGGGCAGTTGCTCACGATATTTGTCGCCTCTTTTCCTTTTTGCAATAAATCAGCCCTGCTATCTGATGGTGAGCCTACAGTTCGATGGGCTAAATTCTGGTGATGATGCAACTCAAGAGTCGTTGCTTGAGAAATTCCGCACTCATGCTTATTGGCAATCATCGAATAGGTGGACGAGTCGCTTCCATAACTTACAACTACTCATTCAGCCCTACATTTATTGCTGCATTCTCAAGCCTTGGTTATCTGTGTTTGCAGTACCATCACTGGAGCGAGGTTTTTCGTACTTGATTCAGTTGTTCAATCGGTTTTCTGGCTGGCAGCATCGGAGTGCTCTAAGCGTGAGTTCTACTTTTTCATCCGCCTAGGGTGATGAAAGAGGGATAGTTGCAATTTGAGATTACTTAACGAGGGCGGAATTTCCTATTCCATGAATCTCAGCCCCTTTTCTCGAAAGCTGCATGAGCGTTCCGAGTAGCCATTCACCAGGGTGCGCTTTAGGTTTTTCAGCATTGGGGAGATGTGGGGTAGGATCACTGATCTATTAATCCCGCCTAGAGTGTGATCCAAACGGAGTCATGCCAGTGATGCCGCTAAGCAATCTCACTCGAGAAATCTCACTCACTGTGAAGAGATAGACAGCTATCTCTACCCCAGCTCTACCCTAGTGCTATTCACATTCCTAACAGATCGTCTAGCTCATCGAGCGCTTCACACGGAACAGATTGGCTGTCGCGATCGTTTGGTTCACGCAACGAATGAACCATTCGTTGGGGCTGAGGTGAGTTAACGTTCCCATTCATTCGCCCATACAAATAATCATCTGCATATTTGCGAAAGACGGCTTCGATCGCGGCGCGTGCGTTCTTCAATCCCCATTCAGCGGCAATCAGTTCTGCCTTCTCGATGACATCTTTGCTGAGTCTTACTTTGTTGTCATACATAGTTGCAGTCCCTCCGCGATCGGAAACAATCCTCGCACGTTTGCAAACTGTGGATCGGGCATGACGGCAAACAGCTTGCGACCCGCAAGACGTTCGGAAATGAGATGAGAACTGCCTCCTGTGACTAGGAATCGAGTCACTCGCGCCATATAAGGCGTGTACTGAGCTTTTACGGTTTGAAAGATGCCCTTAAACCAAGGGTCTAGATATTCTTCTAGCCAGAGTGACCAAGACAGCCCAGTATCGGCGTAACTATGTCCTGATTTAAAGCCATCCATGACGATCGCAGGGTCAGCCGTTGTGCCCAGCATATCCGCTAACCGTCGATCAAAACTAATGGACGTTGCCAGTTCGTAAGACCCGCCTCGATCCATCACGTTTTCATCAATCACATCGCCTTCAGCATCAATTAGCCGAGAGAGCCATGTACCGCCGCCGATGTCGATAACGATGGTGTAACCAGTATCGGGGATCATCCCTAACTGTTGAGCGTAGCGATAAGAACCGATTCCTTCTCGTTCTACTTCTACTCGCTCTACGGTGACGCGGTAGGGAATGCCGTTGCGTTTGAATTCGTGAATACCGAGCAGCTGCGATCGCAGTGCATTGGCGCTTCTAATTGAATCAGGCGTTGAGACGTATAGCTGAAGCGGGTAATGACAAATTTCTTCGTTACGCTGTGGTTCTAAACAGGCATATAAATGGAGCCTTGCTAGTTCAACTTTGTTTTCAACAACCGTTTGCTGTTGCCTGCGGTACTTGTAAGCTTGTGTGCCAAAATGGTAACGTGAGCCATCGGGCAACTCAATGAGGGGAGAGCTATCTGAGTAGCGAACTGGGTCGCGTCCCTGGGGAAGCTGGAATCTGACAGACCGAATTGCTCTCGGATGTCCAGCACCATCCCAAAATTTGAGATCGTAATTTCCAGCGTCGAGCGCGATTGTCCTGCAAGCTTCCGAAGGAATCGTACGGGGAGCGGGGGTACTGTTCATATCTTTTCTTGCACTTGTCTGTCGAGTCCCAAAATTCATAGCGTTCTCCTCAAGGATGTGTAGGGCTTCTATCACCTATCAGTCAGCTTACTAGTACGTCAGTACTATAGAGGAGCTTGGTGGCTTCTGTCAAGCTAAAAAAATGTAGTACAGCAAATTGAGATAATTCGTAGCGATTCCTCGAATAGAACTGAACATCAATGAGTAAGCAATGAGTAAGCGACAACGTGATTTGCTCAAAGCATTTTATGGTGCTGCGGTTGGCGGATAACGAAAACGATCTTGAGATTCAGCGCAATCCTTCATTAGAAAGACGCGATCGCACTGCCACCTTTCTAGGATCAGAGGAATTAAAAAGCCGCACCCCACACTACTGCCAAGTGGCGATTAGCGCCAAGCACAACACAGACGGAATCGCAGCAAGCGATGACCCATAAGCGTGGAGCAATCATAAAGAAGTGGAGCAATCATAAAGAAGTATAGACAATCAACAGTTCACCAAATTAGAGCTACGTCCAGGACACAGTTGTTATGACTCAAAACATTAAGGTTGAGAAAACAGTCACCATTAACAAATCGCCCGAAGAGCTTTACCGCTTCTGGCATGATTTTGAGAATTTACCCCGCTTTATGAAACATCTCAAAGCGGTGGAGGTGAAAGACGCTAAACGGTCGCATTGGATTACGAGTGGGCCGTTAGGTGGCAGCGTTGAATGGGATGCAGACATCACTGAAGACCAAGAAAACGAATTGATTGCTTGGAAGTCGATCGACGGTGCCGATGTGAATCATTCTGGGTCGATTCACTTCAAGCCAGCCTCCCATGGTTCTAACAGCGCTGCGCCTAATGCTAATCGAGGCACACAAGTAAAAGTTGTGATGGCATACAACCCGCCTGCGGGTGCCATCGGAGATGCGATCGCTAAGCTATTTGGCGAAGCACCTGAACAGCAACTGGGAGATGATTTACGTCGCTTCAAAATGCTGATGGAAACGGGCGAGATTGCCACCACGGAAGGTCAACCGCAGGGTCAATAATCAGGGTTAGTAATCATTGAGATGTAAACAATGACCAAGAAAATAGTATTAAGTGAGAAATAACTATGAAAGCACTTTGTTGGCACGGCACTAAAGATGTGAGAGTCGAAACGGTCCCCGATCCCAAAATCATTAATCCACGGGATGCGATCGTTAAAATCACGTCAACGGCAATTTGTGGGTCTGATTTACATTTGTATGATGGCTGGAACCCCACGATGCAAAAGGGCGACATCCTCGGTCACGAGTTTATGGGCGAGGTTGTTGAGTTGGGGAGCGGGGTTAAAAATGTGAAAAAGGGCGATCGCGTGGTCGTTCCATTCACGATCGCTTGCGGATCGTGTTTCTTCTGCCAAAGAACGTTATGGTCGCTGTGCGATAACTCGAACCCGAACGCTTGGATGGCAGAAGCCGAAATGGGTTATTCTCCATCAGGTTTGTTTGGTTACTCGCATCTCACTGGGGGCTATGCAGGGGGTCAAGCGGAATATGCCCGCGTTCCCTTTGCCGATGTCGGCTTATTCAAAATTCCTGATGGACTGAGCGACGAACAAGTTTTGTTTCTGACCGATGTCTTTCCTACGGGATACATGGCGGCCGAGAACTGCGATATTCAGCCCGGAGACACTGTAGCAATTTGGGGTTGCGGCCCGGTTGGACAATTTGCGATTAGAAGCGCTTACATGTTGGGTGCTGAACGTGTGATCGCGATCGATCTGGTTCCTGAACGGCTTCAAATGGCAAAAGACGGCGGAGCCGAAGTTTTGGATATCACAGAAGTTGAGGTTGGCGAAGCGCTGAAAGAAATGACGGGCGGGATAGGACCCGACTCGGTGATGGACGCGGTGGGCATGGAAGCTCACGGCTTTGGCTTGGAAGGTTTCTACGACAGAGTGAAGCAAGCCGCTCGAATGGAAACCGATCGACCGAACGTATTGCGTCAAGCGATCGTGGCGTGTCGCAAAGGTGGTACGGTATCCGTTCCGGGTGTCTACACCGGCTTTGTTGACAAAATTCCGATGGGTGCCTTTATGAACAAAGGTTTAACCATGAAAACAGGACAAACCCACATTCATCGGTACTTGCACCCGTTGACTGAGCGGATTCAAAATGGCGAGATTGATCCCACGTTCTTGGTCACGCATCGTCTGCCGCTAGAGCAAGCGCCGCACGCCTACGAAATCTTCAAACACAAGCAAGATAACTGCATCAAGGTTGTTCTCAAACCTGGTCAGGTTGCATAGAAGCCCAGGAAGCCCTCCGTTGCAGTATTCAGGGAAAATTACTGATGGTTGGTCAGGCATAGCCATTACCTACCGTCGCGGCATAGAGAGCTTTAAGGAATTGGTAATATTGTCAGCTTGTACGACTCTGGCACTAGTGCTATTAATCTCACGCTCGTTCCAATATTGAGCGGCGATCGCCGCTTTACCCCTATTTCTGTTAGGATGAACCCTTGCCAGTACACTCCGGTCTATTATTGGCACGTTGAAACTTGCTTATCAGAGCCATTCAACTGAATCACAAATTTACTGCTCTTAGACTGGTCCCAGAATTTTGTTTGGGATAGGGGCACCACTAGGAGCAATTGCATCCATGACATTTCAGAACCTCGGTCTGACGACCGACCTGCTTCGTGCTGTCGCTGAACAAGGCTACAGCGAACCAACTCCGATTCAGCAACAGGCGATTCCTGCTATCTTGCAACGGCGAGACATCCTCGCCAGTGCCCAAACTGGGACAGGTAAGACGGCAGGCTTTACACTGCCGCTATTGCAGCGCCTTAGCACCACCAAACCCAACCAAGGGCACCGCACTCCTCGTGCGCTAATTCTCACCCCCACGCGCGAACTAGCAGCCCAGGTCAGCGATAGCGTCAAAACTTACGGCAAATATCTTCCCCTGCAATCAGCCGTCATCTATGGCGGTGTCGGAATCATTCCGCAAATTAAAACGCTGCGCCGGGGAGTTGATATTATAGTCGCCACACCAGGTCGCCTACTCGACCACCTGAGACAAAAGACTCTCGATCTCTCCCAGATAGAGATCCTGGTGCTAGATGAATGCGATCGCATGTTGGATATGGGCTTTATCCATGACATGCGCAAAATTTTGGCAGTGCTGCCCGCATCCCGTCAGACGCTGATGTTTTCTGCGACCTTCTCTAAAGCGATCCAGCAGCTTGCTAACACTCTGCTCAAGTCTCCTACTCTGATCGAAGTGGCTCCTCGCAACACCGCCGCCGAGCAAGTCACCCAGATCATTCACCCCGTGAATCGCGATCGCAAGCAAGAACTGCTTGCCTACATGATTAGTTTCCACAACTGGAAACAGGTGCTGGTCTTTACCCGCACCAAACATGGGGCCAGCCGTCTAGCAGAGCAATTGACAAAAGATGGGCTTAAAACTACGGCGATTCATGGCAACAAAACCCAGGCTGCCCGCACTCGTGCCCTCAGTGACTTTAAGCAGGGAAAAGTTCGGGTCTTGGTCGCCACTGACATCGCCTCTCGCGGCATAGACATCGACCATCTCCCCTATGTGGTCAATTTTGATCTGCCCGATGTTCCTGAAGACTATGTGCATCGCATTGGTCGCACAGGTCGCGCTGGCAACGAAGGACGCGCAGTATCTCTAGTCTGCCGCGATGAATACCCGCTCTTAAGAAGCATTGAACGATTGCTCAAGCGAACCATCACCGAAGACGTGATTGCAGGATACGAGCCAACGGCTTCAGACCAGGCCCAATCAGACCAGCCGAACCGGAAGCGATCGCATCAACCCCGCAGTCAACGGGCAAAACCTCAAACCCAAGCCAAGTCTACCCGCAGCAAAAACAACTCAGCCGGGGCACGCCCAGGCAAACGGCTTCGCACCGCTTAAGTATCCTGCTGCTCAGAACCATCTGAGGAAGGCGCAATTGCCTGTCGTGTCTCTGCATTCAGCAGAGGCATGAGCTGGCTTTGTATGTCTCCTGGCTGGTTATTCCAAAGCATTCTCACAAAGTTTTCTTTGCCCTGTCGACCAGTGTTGTTTAACACACTGGCAAGCTTCTCAACATCAACATCCTCAGACACAATAAATCTCCAATAGTTGGAAAGAGTCCATTTATCTTAAAGCCATCATTTGGTAATTTCTCTCTTTCAATCGATAGACGTGCTGTAGGATTGAAATCAGTCAAACTTCCAAGTGCAAACTTCCAAGTCAGTGATTCCGTGCAACTAGGATTGTTCCAGCAGATAGGCTGAATTATGATGCGTAATCTCAATCGCCGGATCGGGCTAGAGCAAGAGTTTTTTATTGTGAATGCAGAAGGGATCATTGTCGATCGCGCCGATGAACTCTTGCAGGGTTGTCATCACCTCGCTCAAACTCAAGGGCGCAACCCGAAGAACTTTGCGCCAGAGTTTGTGAAAAGCATGGTCGAGATCAACACGGAGCCAGCTTACAGTGTGGCAGCGCTTGCCAACCACTACCTGCGCAATCTGCAGATCCTGCTGATGGCTGCAAAACAGATGGGACTGCGACTTTACCCGCTTTCCCAATACCCACTGCATCTGTCCCCCACCATCCGTGATGCGCCGAACTATCACCTTCAGGCTCGCACTGTTGGCTACGATCGCTTTCTGGATGCCGGTCGCTGCATTGGAACGCATCTGCATCTGGAGTTAGCCGAGGGCACAGTCGATCCTCGAGTGGGTGTGTCTTACCAAGTCTCACCCGAAGCACGAGCCGAGGCCGTGAATCTGTACAACTTAGCCACTGCAATGGACGCGGCTGTAATTGCGCTGTCTCGCGCTTGCCCGTTCTATGAAGGCAAAGTGTTTGGGTTAGCCGCGCGTACCGTTCACTATCGCGGCAATGAAACCTTTGGATGGGAAGGCGTTTACACTCACCTACCAGAAGTCGGAGCGCTGCGCCCGTATGCAGACACTGTTGAGCACCTCGTGGAGCAACAGTTTGAGCGCTACTATGCCTGGCTTGCCGCGATGGATCTCGCGGGAGTCGAACGGACGGCTTCGCTGAGCCGAAAGGCAACGCAGTTTCTCAACGCAGGTGGAAGCTTGCTCAAATCCGCTTGGAATCCTGTGCGGCTCAATGGACATGGCACGATCGAACTGCGCCAAACCGACGGCAACTACCCCGACGTGATTTTATCGATCGCGGCTTTGGTATATAGTGCTGCCGATCGTGTGCGTCGAGAGAAGCTCATAGTACGCCCAGCCGCAGGCGTTCACACGTTTGAGGTAAAAGACCAACAGCTTTTAGTGCCCGACTTTGCCTATCTCAATGGTGAGCTATTATATGCCGCTGTGACCGAAGGCGTGAAGCAAGCCCAGGTCAAAACCTATTTGGATTCCCTACTGCAATTTGCGATCGGCGCAGAGCGCGATGAGAAAACCGCAGACCAAGCGGCAGAATCTGCTTATTTAGAAAGGCTCCGAACGACGATTCGGGCAGACAATTCCGAAAACACGTATCAAACCACCGAAGCCAGGCTGTTAGAGCAGTTTGCTCCAGCAACGGCTGAACTAACTAGAGAAACTGGATTAGCGCTGGTACGGACAGCCTGTGACCAGCTAGAGGCACAGGTGGACGCGCTCTTGCATCAGCTTGAACTGCCGTTGGCGGGGAATGATTCTGGTGAGGGAAGCCATGCTAAATCCGCATACCGCGATTAGCTCGTCACATCCTTGGATTTGGACGATCGGCAATCAACCTTTGGTCGCAGCCGCAATCCACGACGGACATGCTGTGCGGGAAGAAGTGGCGACGCATCTCGCCTTAGACCACAGCGATCGTCGTCGGGAAGAAGATCCCTTTACTGCCCAGTGGACTCGGATTGCTCAGACTCGGCTGATCGTGCTGCGATCGCGGTTTGAGGTCGATCTAAATCGTCCGCGTGAAGCCGCAATCTATCGACAGCCACAAGATGCGTGGGGGCTACAGGTCTGGAAGCAACCTCTGCCTGAAGCGATCATGGCGCGATCGCTAGCGCAATACGATGCGTTTTACGCTGAGCTAAAGCAAGTTTGCCGCCGTCTGGAGCATCGGTTTGGGCACTTTGTCATTTTGGATTTGCATACCTATAATCACCGTCGTGATGGACAGGCTGCTGATGCCTGCGACAATCCTGAGATCAATCTCGGCACGAAAACGCTCGATTCCTTTGGAAGTGTGCAAAGCAATTTCTCTGAAGTTGCGTGTTGCGCTAATCGCTCTTATTGGTCGCCAGTGATTGATCGAGCGTTAGTCGAGTTGCGCCAGTTTAACTTTCTAGGACGGCGGCTCGACGTGCGCGAGAACGTGAAATTTACAGGTGGACACTTTGCCCAATGGATTCATCAGCACTTTCCGCGCTCTGCTTGTGTGTTGTCCATTGAGGTGAAGAAGTTTTTTATGAATGAATGGACGCATCAGCCAGATCCGAGGCAACTGGATGCGGTTTATCAAGCCCTGAATTCAACTGCTTCCGGCATTTTAGATGGGCTGCGACAGATGAACACAGGCAACCCTATCCAAATTTCAGGTCATGGCTTCGGAGCAGAAACCTACCGATGATTCTCCGTCAAAGCCAACTGATTTTCACTGAATAGACCCCACGCAAGTCTAATCCTTGAACATGCCCTAGAAGATTTTGTTGCGTTCTTGCAGCATCATTCCTTGTGGCTGATAAAAAGTTTCTTTCTACCAAAGCATCATTCCTACGCGGCGATGGACAGTTTCTTCGCGGCGATGGACAGCTTCTTTGTCCTGATGGACAGCTTCTTCGCGGCGATGGACAGTTTCTTCGCGGTGATGGGACAGTCTGTTCGTATTGATGGGCAATTTCTTCGCGGCGATGGACAGTTTCTTCGCGGTGATGGACAGTTTCTTCGTGCTGATGGGGCTGTCTCTTCATGCCGATGGACAGTTTCTTCGTGCCGATGAATAGTTTCTTCGTGCCGATGAATAGTTCTATTCTATCAACAAAGTAATTCTTGCTGGTGCAGCACCATTCTATTGCCGAGAAGAACAGTTTCTTCGCTAAAAAGAAATGTTCCTATCTTGAAATAGAAACGTTCTCGCTTTGACTGTTGACGAAATAGTGCAGGATATCTATTTCATTATTCGGAGCTTCATCGTTCTGAGCCGTCTACAAGTACCACTTTCTAGAATTTAAAGGATTTAAGGGGGAATAATGAATCGTCTGTGTCCACTTTAGAGGCAACTGCTGATACGTGTATTCAAGAAACTTAGTAGAAAAACTTAATTAGAGCTAATTTGCAAATAGAAATCGTCAGAGCTTAGGCATGTATATCGAGGCAACTTAGTGAATGATGAGTGATGAACTTTTCTAAATTACCGCTTGTCAAGAGACTGACTCTGCGCGAGAAAACGCTTCTATTTCTGTGTCTAACCCTGACTGGTTTGACTAGCGTTGTCTATCTGACTTCTTCAGCAATTCTTTTAGGCAGTTTAAAGACAGCAGAAGAACAAAGTGCTCGGCAATCGCTTCAAGGAGTCGTCAATGTTTTAGATAAAGACAAAGAGGCGTTTACGTCCCGGTATAGCGATTGGTCTTCTTGGGATGATACGTATGCGTTTATTCAAGATAAAAACGAAGCTTACATTAAGTCAAATCTTGTTCCACAGCAGCTTGCTAACCTGAAGACAAACTTAGTTTTATTTGTGAATGCTAAAGGTCAAATCGTGTATAGTACAGGCTTTGATTTTAAGACAAAGCAAATCAAGGCTATACCGGCAGCATTGCCAAAATCTTTTGCACCCAATCATATCTTTCTAGAACATCCGAAAACTAAAGGTTCTTTAACAGGAATTCTAGTTTCTCCTGAAGGAGCACTGCTCATCACTTGCCAACCTATTTTGACCTCTGAAGGCAAAGGCCCGGCTCAGGGGGTAGTCATCTTCGGGCGCTACATTAATGCTGACGCGATCGCTAATCTGTCAAAAATGACTCGCTTTCCCATTCAGATTCATCCGATTGGGGAAACTAACCTCCCGGCTGATTTTCAAGCAGCCCGCCAATTTCTCTCGCCTCAAGCCCCAATTTCTATTCACACGTTGAATGAAAAACTTCTAGCTGGCTATGTGCTTTTAACCGATATCTATAATCAGCCCGCCCTGATTTTGCGTGCCGAAATTCCTAGGGAAATTTATCAACAGGGAAGCAGTAGTCAACGCTATCTCATGATTGCGATCGTGCTTCTAGGGCTAGTGTTTGGTGGAGTGAGCGTCCTCCTGCTAGAACAACTCGTGCTCGATCGATTAACCCGTCTAAGTATGGGGGTTAGCCAAATTCAGATGAGCCGTAATATCTCGCTACGATTACCCTCATTTGGAACAGACGAAATATCTAGCCTGACCAACAACATTAATCACCTGTTAGCAACGTTGGAAAAGGCCCAGGCGGAAGTTGAAGACGGCCTAGACCAAGTGACACAGACGAATACAGAACTCCACACCGCTGTTAACCAGTTGCAGAATGAAATTCTTGAGCGTCAGCGAGCAGAGGCAGTAGTACGGCAATCTGAAATGCAGTTAAGACAACAGACTCAGTATTTAGAGAAGACGTTGTTTGAGCTTCAGCAAGCCCAGCTTCACTTAGTGCAGAGTGAGAAAATGTCGAGTTTGGGGCAACTAGTGGCGGGTGTTGCCCACGAAATCAATAATCCCGTCAGTTTTATCTACGGCAACCTAGACTATGTTACGGAATATGTCCAGGATCTATTACAGATATTACAGGTTTATCGACAGGAATATCCCACTCCGACGCCTTTGCTCACGTCCACTCTAGAGCAAATCGACCTCAATTTCATAACAGAAGATTTGCCTAAGATCTTGACCTCGATGCAAGTGGGAACGGAGCGAATTCGGGATATTGTGCGATCGCTGCGGATCTTCTCAAGACTGGATGAAGCAGAGGTCAAAGCCGTGGATCTTCATCAAGGCATCGATAGTACGCTATTGATTCTACAAAGTCGCTTAAAGGCAAATAGTCATAATCCCAGCATCGTAGTGGTGAAGGATTATGGGCAACTGCCTCTCGTGGAATGTTACGCCGGACAGCTCAATCAAGTCTTTATGAATATCTTGGTCAATGCGATCGATGCGATCGAGGAAGCGAGGGAATCCAGAACAGCAGAGAAGGGGCAGGAGAACACAGCATTAGCGTCACGGATTGCAGATTATTTATCCGCAACCATTACGATTCGTACCGCGTGTGTAGATACTGACTCGATTGAGATTCGCATCCTCGATACGGGACCAGGAATGCCAGAGAAAGTGAGGAGTCATCTCTTTGATCCCTTTTTTACAACCAAGTCTATTGGCAAAGGAACTGGCTTAGGCATGTCCATTAGTCAACAGATCGTCGTTGAAAAGCATAAAGGGACATTAGAATGCCGATCGACGCTTGGGCACGGAACAGAATTTATCATCACTATCCCAAGGATTTTGCAGAAAGCGGTGTGAGCGCGCCGACGTTAGATAGACATAACATGTTCATTCTGAATTATTGCTGGGCAGTCTAAAGTCAACCAGGTTGGGTCAGTGGAAATAAGCCGATTCAACCATTGATAAATGTGAAAAACTAGGAGAATCAATGCCTAAACGTAAATTGCCCCGTGGTGGCGCTCAAGTCGCTTTGACTCCCGAGATTGCGATCGCCGCGATCGGACTTTTTTCTGCGTTTGCAGATGGTGAAGCGATCGACGATATGGAGACCTACGCGCTAGGTGAGATGCTGAGTGGCATCGACCTATATGAAGACTACTCCGAGGAAGATTTTGAAGCGCTGGGAATGGAGATTGGAACTCTCATTAACGAAGAGGGAGTTGAGGCGGTCGTTGCACAAGCGATTATCAATGCGAGAGAGGAGGGACTCGAAGAAGTCGCACTTATAGTTGCTTTAGTCGTGATTGCGGCTGATGGAGAAGTACCTGAGGCAGAGCAGGAATACGTCGATAATCTGTGCGAAGCTCTAGGCATTTCAACAGAGCGAGGCATTGAAATCGTTGATGAGCTTTTCTCGGAAGAGGAAGAAGAAGAGGAAGAGGAAGAGGAAGAATAGGCTCAATCATCACCGAATGATCATCAACGCTCAGATCCCCCTGATAGCCAAACAACGGCTTCAGGGGGATTTTATGCTGATGCCCAATCTTCAAGTCGGAAACATTGAAACATTAAATGTTGTAGAGCATTTAGCACTTAACCACCGGATGGTAATCCAATTCAGCTCGATCCCACTGTCCTAAATTCGCGGCTGCCTCATACGTGCTTTGGAGGAAGTGCAGCACAGCTGTATCTGGATCAGCAGCCTGTCGTACGGCTTCATACGGCAGAATGAACTCAAGCATCTCTGGGCTGTAAAAAGCTTCTTGCGGTTGGATTGGATACTCTTTGAATCCTTCCGGTGCTGGATAGGCGTAAGCGTAGAACAGCGCTTCGGTTGAACCACCTCCAAACCAGAAGCCGCAACTGCTGACTTAGTGAGAATAGGCTTCTCGCGTGACCCAATCAGCCATGTTGGGTACACCCCCCGGATGCTCTGGTGCCCGTCGTCCAGAAAAGCGAGTCACCGCCAGATCAAAGCTGCCCCAGAAGAAATGCACTGGGCTGCACTTGCCAGCATAGCGGGAGCGAAACACCTTCAAGATGCGATCGACTTGCACCAGAATACGCCAGAAGCGTTGAGCAGACTCTGGATCGTAAGCAGCATGTTGATCATCCTGCTCAAACGGAATCGGTTCAGCCACTTCTTGTGGCATCGTCCAGATCTGCACCTCAATGCCGATCTCGCTCAAGGTGTTCATCACGTCATGGTAAAAGTCAGCTACCGTTCGAGGAGCGAGGGCAATACTTCTGGTTATGCCCTCGCTCGTCTCAATCTTAAGTTGGTGATCAAGAAAATCAAACGTGATTTGAAAGCTATGAACACCGCTAGGAATTGTCGAGGTTGTTAATCCGCGTGGCGTCACATACAGCGTCGAGTGCCACCAATGATTGATTTTGGGAGCTAAGGCTAACCGAATTTTGCCGACAATTTGAGTCCACAGATGCAGCGTTTCGTATAGCTGTAGCCATCTAGATTAAGACGCAGCTTGACGAAGTACAAGCTCGATAGCATTGCGTAACGACTGGGATAGGTGTAACTGTTTACGAATTCGGCTCTTCAACCATGCCCAACATTTCTCAA
>JAHHHO010000116.1 GCA_019359315.1 Myxacorys californica WJT36-NPBG1 | reverse complement strand
CCCATGTGAACGGTGTCCTGTTCAGTTTTTGCAGTATCAGGTTTTGTGGACGCGATGGGTGCTGTTTGCGGCGATTGTGTCTGCGTAGCCGCCTGCTGCCGTGGGGCTGTTTGTGGGGCTGTTTGTGAGGCTGTTTGTGAGGCTGTTTGTGAGGCTGAAGGATGAACGATCGCAACTGTTACGCCCCAACTAACCGGAACCCCGATTAACCCCGTTGCTGCCCACGCCCACCAGCGGCTTGCACCTTTTATACCAACCTTGCGCCATAACAGATAAGACCCAATACTAAGTGGGACTCCAAACAATCCCCCCGTAAATAGTCCTGCAAAACCGCTGAGTACTAGGTCACGAGAAGTTTTTTCGACTATGACAGGTTGCTGCTGAGATTCTGAAATCATGGGGGCGTAAATCCTACGAGCTTAGGTATACCTTTTCAGGGCGATCCTACTGTTGCACTCAGCTTTTCAGGCGCTCACAGCTTTCAAGTCTCGAGATCTTTATGTCTTTACCTATTTATTCAGCGGCGCTTTAGATAGAATTCATTAAGTTTTATTGGATGGAAGCAAGCCCTAGATAAAACAGCACAGCCGCTGCGAACAAGGCTAATAGAATCGGCGCGATCAATTGGAAGACGGAATCCCGCGATCAGGGAGGAAAGTTATCTCAACTGTAGGATTGCGGCTCTCCTCTGCTCTGGTGTTACTTCCAGATAGCGAGAGAGTTCATTCAATGACTCGTGACCCGTAATTGACGCGATCGTTTTAACAGGAACACCTTTGCCATGTAGTGAAGTGGCAAGCGATCGCCTGAAGCTATGCGTCCCCACGCCTCGCAGTTCTAGAGCCTCACAAACCTCTCTCAATTCCTTATCCAGCGCTTGACGTGAGATATACTCTGCCTTGCGGGTGGACGGGAACAGATAACCTTTAGACGGCAATGCAGCTTCAGAGAGGATGGCTACCAACTCCGGGTGCATTTCAATTTCGCGCGATCGTCCTGTCTTGGTATGAGTCAGTGCGATCAGACCTTCGTTGAGATTTAAATTTTCAGCTCGGAGTTTCAGTGCCTCACCCATTCGGCAGCCAGTGAACGCCGAGATCGCAACTGCATAACAATATGGCTTTCTGCACAAATTAATCACCGAGTCGATCTGCTCATTGGTCAGAATTGCGGCTTGACCTTTTCCATTGACCTTGGGCATAGCGTCACTCAAAACACTTGTTCTATTTTACTTGTCGTTTGCTGTGAAACGACAACGGAAGATTAACTATTTCAGCCATTAATAAGGAGCAGCCTAAAAATCAGCTTTTTAATTGAGAAATCATGTCAACAAAGTTTACGCTGTTTACAAATTAGCGTTGATTGCCACTTAGCCTTTGGTCGAAAGTTAAGCATCCTTTCAAACTTTTCTTATGGCAGAAACAAATATTTGCTATGACTACGAAATTTCAGAAGTTCGCATCTACACCGATCGCGCGGGTGTTGCGAATCAAATCGTCAAACGATCAAACGGTAAAGCGATCGTCACCGAATCCAAGCAGGGCGATCGCGTGACCTCTTGGTCGATCACTCTTCCGATGAGCGCTTGTCGGGGTGCTTATGCAATCACGAAGGTTTTGGGAGATGAGGCATGAGCGAGCCAAAGCCAACGATCGCGGCTAGGGTCTCGCTCGAAGTCAAACAGCAGATTGATCGTATGGCAGAAAGCACCCACAGCACTGCGTCAAAGATTGTCGAGACCGCGATCGAGAACTATTTAGGGATGAATTCCGGCGAAGCACCGCTTTCTCGGTTGGACGCGATCGAACAGCAGCAACTTGACCAGGCTGAAAAGCTGGCAGAACTGAGGGGCACGATCGCAGAATTGCAGCAATGGCGCGAGAAACTTCGACGCCGAGGATTTTGAATTTGGCAAAACGGGTTCGAGCGTTAATTCCCTTTCCACCTCCGAACCTAACTCTGCATGATTGTCATGCAGAAGCATCGCAGGCAACCAGCCTTTGAGTAGAGGCCTCACTAAGCTTTCCGACAGCATCGTTCATATCACTTTTTGCCGTATCCATAGCAGTTTGAGCATCGTTTAGTGCTTTTTCTGCCACCGCTAAAGCACCAGCAGCAAAGGTAGCGGCAGCGGCAGTAGCAGGACCAGCAGCAACAGCAGCAGCGGCAGCGGCAGTAGCGGCAGCAGCCTCGGCAGTAGCGGTCGCAAGGGCAGTAGCAGTAGTAGCAACAGTGGCGTCGGCAGCCTCATTTGCAGCAATAGCGGCAGCAAGTTCACCAGCAGCAATAGCAGCAGCAGCATCTGCGATCGGATTGAGACCTATCTCAGCACCAGCGGCTATTGCCGCAGCAGCGGCAACATCAGTAGCGGTCGCAAGGGCAGCAGCAGTAGTAGCAGCAACGGCAATGGCTGCCGCGTTTGCAGTAGCAGCGGCAGTAACGGCAGCGGCTGTGGTAGTAACAGCAGCAGCAGTAGCCGCAATTTGCGTCTTGTTATAGACTACAGCCGCCGCTGCTGTCGCTGCTACGCCAGCAGCGGCTGTGCGAGCGGTTGTGCAATCTGTGAAAGCACTCACTTTTTCAGTGTAAGACTGCTTGGCTAAGTCATACTCTTTCTGAAGCCTAGTTTCTGTTGCTCTAGCATCCACGCATTTCGTCGATTCTGTCATTTCTAAATCTCTTTTGAGTTGTTGGAAGGGACAAACATCTTACTTCTCGCACAACAATATCAAAATATTTGATATTTCAAAGAAAATTTCTTGGGTTTAAACTATCGAAATTTTCTACAACTAATCGAAATTTATATAGCCAGGAGCGGCGCGAAGAAAACCTGACAAAACCTGACATTCAAACCAGAATTTGAGAGGCGCGATCAGTGAGGGGATGTTGACAAATGTTGACATTCAAAACCAAATTTGAGAGGCGCGATCGGGGCCTTCTCAATTCACTTCAGTTCTTGGTACGAGAGCGAACAAGCGTCACGAATCTGCGAAAATCGTCGGTTAACTCGGGCTCCTCCCAATACTCAGGAATCAGCATCATTTGAAAATTCACCCATTCCCAAGAGACTTCGTCTTCGCTGTAGTTTCTGGTGGCATATAGTGCGGTTGCGATCGCGTTTCTAATGAGTGGGTTGAGTTCCTTCATCTGTGCATCGGTCAGATGTTTGCAATGAAAGTCTTCTATCTCATTGCGGACCGCGATCGCAATCACCATCGCCAGGGTTTTAGTGTCTTTCAGTAGACGGGGGCGGCGCTTTTTTGTCATCTCTGAGTATCCACAAGGATCTATCTCATAGTAGCCATACGCCATCACTTCTCAAGACAAAATCGAGGCAACTGAAACTCTCAGAACCTGGTTTACAGCTTAAAAAATAAATAGGCTGAAACTTTCTGTTTGTAAGTGGTTAGCTGGGTTACAGCGATCGTAATTACGACAATTCCCGTAATTCAATTTCAGGTTTTTTCAGGTTTTCACCACTAACAGGGCTTTTCCTCAATCTTGAGGAAAAGTAGACAGGGAGCGCGATCGAACGAGTTTGCACAGTTTGCACAGGATGTAACGCGCGAATTTTCATCACCGACGATGGGATAGAGATTGAGGCAATTTGTGAGTATGTAGAGCCAGCGATCACCTGAGTCTTAACTGTAGATGTTGATTGGGTGAACTTTATTTGGATGAGCAGGGACGCGATCGCAAAGCCCGAAGTAGAAAAAATATGCCCCCTACGATCGCGCCCTCATGATCAACGTTAAGAACCTCGTCAAAATCCTCATCGTCGGAGCCGTCTTTACCGCAAGCGTTCAGATGTTCATAACTCCTGTATCTAAACCTGTACAGCAATCAGCAGAGACAAAACAGAAGTTGCAAGAGATTGATGAACTGTTGGAGAGGGGCGATCGTGTAGCTGTACTGAGAATGCATGGAGAGCAGTTCTAGCTGTTCTTGATCTCAACGTCTACGCAGTAGTAACGAACCGCATTGCTACCTGTCCCCTTCTTTCTTACCTTTAAACTCAGTCCAAGCTGAGATTTGCAGAATCGAGAAAACGCGTCTACAGGAGTTGTTTTCTCCGTAATCGTCAGCCCGCAATAAGCTTTGTATTGGGCTTTGTGCTGTTTTACAAATGCGAGGAATTGTTGAATTTCAGGAGACGTGTTATTGAAAAGCATACCTGATTCCGCAATAGCCTCAACTTCTTGCTTTAGAGCTGCAAAAGCAATCGATTCCTCATCACTCAGGGTCTCGGCCCCAATCGTAATCCACCAGCGCGAGCAAGGCCCGTTTAAGACTGGCTTAAGTTTGTCAATCAACCTTTGCTCAACGTGCCAAGCTAAATCGGCTCGAATGCTGGCGATATAGAGAAACACAGCCCCTTTCTCGATCGCAATAGGCAACTTGTGATGCATTGAGATTTTGCATCTCTTGGCAAGGTTGAGAGCTTTACCAACGTAGAGAATCTGACCATCATCTGTCGCGGCAAGATACACGCCTGAGATGGGCGGCAGTTCATCCACGTACTGCCAGTGGATCCTCGTTAGACGATTTGATTCAAGGCGTTCTAAGACTGACTGGGCGAGATTTAAAGCTTTTGCCTCGAGCGCAAGGGTGATCATGGTTTTTGTCGTGAACCTCTGAATAGCAGACTTGCGATAGTTCCATGCTCAGATGGAGAAACGTGAGCTAGGGTGCATAAAAGCCGCAAGCACGGACTGCTAGAGAAGGATCAGTTTCCTTATAGCCAGACGCGGTAAGGTCAACGGAAATTATTTCCTTTTCCTCATCAAATTGAGGTTTTCTCCGGTGCTGTTTAAACGATCAGTAAACTTTTTAACCCCAATTCTTTCAGTGTGCAACAATAGCTCTCAGCTTTTTAGCAACGACTGAGGAGCGTTTGTGATGCATTCTGGAAGGTCAACCTGTGACTAATGCAATCGAGTCTAAAATCGAACAACTGGTAAGTCAGTACGGCTACGATGCTCAAACACTACGGGACTTTGCCGAGTTTGTTCAATCCCAGCCAAAACCGCGTAAGAAGAAACCCACAACATCAACTCCTAAGCCAAAAGCTCTCAATCTAAAAGAGCTACAGGAGTCTGTTGCTGCTGCCTTCGGGTGCAGTGATATCAAAGCTTTGAAAAAACATGATGCCTTCAAATTAGCGATTGCAGGTCGCGGTCTTAATCTTCGTACAAAAGACGCTTGGCTGGCTTTATACCGTGAATGGGTCGGGGTACCTGAGACCGAACAACATGAAGAAGGTCCGAATTGCATCAACGGGATAGATGTTCTTAAAAATTTTCGCCCCTGGCATGTGTTCAGCCTTGATCCTCAAAGCTCGACCTCAGAAGACATTAATGCAGCATTTCGTCGGCTAGCTAAACAACATCATCCAGATGTTGGAGGAGACCGCCAGGTGTTTGAGCGGCTACAAAAAATGCGCGACTCGCTCCTAGCGTTTCGTTAACAGCGATTACCCTGACGCAGGAACTAAGCGACATGACTTCCCGTAAATATGAGCTGCTGTCTGACGATGAGACCGCTCAAATTCTTGGTATTGCGAAGTCTCGACTCTACAACGTTTGCGCTTTTTTTGATCAGCGTGACGATGACCAGTGGGACTTGAGTGAGGGTGAGCATTTTGAGTGGCTCAGCAAAAATATCGGCACCCGGCGCTTCTACGAAGAAGGAGCAATGGCGATCGCCAAATATTTGGAAGAAACAGATACCTCAGGCTTCTTGGCTAGCTTCATAGATAGCGTGATAGAACGGTTCACTCAACGTCGCAAACGGACTCGTCAAATGTTGGTCCGTCGTCGGGTAATTCAGGAGTTTCAGGATCTGAGTGGAGTTATCGTCAAAGGTGATTTAGTCTTTATCGATCGCCCACGAGTCATTCGTATCCTCGACACAAATGGAAAAGGCTTAAATGCAGCGGCTAAGCGAGAACAGAATAGCCCTAGCTTGAAGGGACGAGAACAAATGGAGCTAGGAGTTCACTTTGACAAAGTGGAGGGGGTTGAGTATTGGAGCCAACGGGGATTAGCACGTATCGCACACAATATGTCTGAGAAGCTAGCGCAGAAATCCCGTAGAGCCTGGACTGAGGCAGTTAATGAGATTATTGAAGATGCGATCGAACAGCAGAAGAAGTATTTAGACTCCTCTGCTGCACGGGTGAGGAGGGCAATGGATCAAGCAAAAGCATCTGCCAATCATCGATGCCAAGTGACCTTAGTAAAGCGAACGCCCGCTGCCCCTTTTGATCTGCATGTACACCACTTGTTCGACCGTGCAACACGACCGGATTTAGCTGCGTTTCACGACAACCTATTAGTGATGCATGAGGATTTGCATCGCAACTTTCACAATTGGCACGGAAGTCATAGCTGTGAACCGAAACATTTTATTGAATATCTAACCACTGTAGAGTCTTGGCGCTTTGAAAAGAAAAAATCATCCGAGAATATGCACCAGCTGATCAATCGGCTTGAGCAATTACAACGAGATTTTGAAAACAGGCATCGACTGACACAGGACTAAATGCTTGACAAAGGGCTAGAGCAGCATCGAGTGGCGAACGAGCGACCAGAGATCGCGCATCAAACCAAACCTCACTTTGACTCGCTCCCTAACTGCCAGGAAGGTTTTTCATGCCTTCTACCCCTATTTCTGCACGGTAGGGAATATGTTTGAAGCGTGGGGACCTATCAGAGAATTTTGTCCAATTCTTCGTAACTACGAATAACAAAAAGGAATCCATCTACCTAGTCAGAAGAGTATCTCTCTTAGTTAAGGCGTGCAAAGTTGGTACTGGAAACCTTACCTCAGTAAAACGTACTGCTAGAACAAGATAAGCGTCAGGCTTAGCCATTCAATAAATAAAGTTTCGTTCTCTAACCTCCCTCTAATTGGGGGAGGTTTTTTTCTACGTTCTAGGGGTCATTCTACGCGGCTGGATAGTTGGAAGTGAGCTGCCAGAATTCAGCAGGAGTACGGTGATGATTAGAGGTCTCTGAACACACTGCAAAGACAATTATTGAAGTGATGCTGATTAAGAATCGTAGGTAGAAAGTTCTACGATTTTGGATAGAAACCATGCCGCATCAAAACGAAATACACCTTGAACCGCTTCAAAATGGAAGCGGTTTTTTATTAGCGATGCAGGAGCCAAGAGTTCCATCGCTCTGCCGCAGTCTTCACGAAGCCAACAGCAGCATTACTGCGGGTGAGGTGAACGAACGAGCGAAACTTGTTCGTGTGTGAGACTTGCTATATAACACTTCGGTTAATATACAGGCTCTCACACACGGTAGTCATGAAATAGGGTATACCAAAATTAAATAGTGCTAAAACCCTTTACCCCTAATGATTTTATGGAAATTCAATTTTACTTTGGGGTAGTAGGGGTCGCAGGTTCAAATCCTGTCGCTCCGATAAAAGCAAAACCCGCTCTAAGAGCGGGTTTCCGCTTATTCAAGAGTCTAAAGATTATTCCTAAAACGGGTGCATAAAGTGGGGCAATCTAGGACGATTTAGCGCGATCTCGGGCATCTATTGGGATCGGTTTGGGAGGAAGATGAGGGGTGATTTCGTCAATTCGGAGTTCGATCCCAATGAAAGCTTCTAAAGGAACGGTACAGATTCGGGTTGTTGGCGATCGCTTGTGGTTGCGGTGGACCTGGAGCAAAGAGCTAAGCGGTGATGGCAAACGATTTGAACTTGCGCTCGGGCTACCGGATACCCCGACCAATCGTAAGGTTGCTGAATTCAAGGCAAAACTGATCGAAAAAGATTTAGCCAACGGAGACTTCGATTCATCGCTGGGCAAATACCGACCGAATTACGAACCCAGGTCTTCTGTAAAGGTCTTTGATCTATTTAATTCATTTATTAATTACAAATCTAATTTTGTTTATAAAGACACCCTGATCAAATACAAGGCACTCCTAAATCAACTCAAAACTCATTTCAAGCAAAAAACAGCCGTCAGCATTGGGGAAGCTGAGGCTGTTGGGTTTAGAGATTGGTTGGCAGAAACATTAGCCCCGACCACGGTTCAGGAGCGATTAACCTTGCTCTCTGCCTGCTGGGAATGGGGGATGAAGCGAAACAGCGTGACTCAGAACCCGTGGAGTGAGCTAGTTCGCAGCGTCAAAATTCCGCCGAAACAGAAGCCGAACCCGTTTAGTAGCGAAGAGATTCGGCAAATTATCAACGGGTTTAGAACCGATCCGGAATACAGCTACTACACCGATTTTGTCGAGTTTATCTTGGGCACAGGCTGCCGCACCGGAGAGGCGATCGCCCTGTGTTGGAAGCACGTCAAAGACGATGGCTCGATGGTCTGGATTGGTGAGTCAGTGACGGTGAGGCGCGATCGCAAGAGCACGAAAACCTACCAATCACGAGAATTACCGCTCACTCCCAAGCTTGCACAGCTGCTGCTGGCACGAAAACCTAAATCTGCCTTACCGGATGACGCGGTGTTTCCGTCGCGCCGAGGCAAGCTGATTAACCAGAAAGACTTTGCTCAGCGCCCGTGGACAAAGGTTTTAGAGAAGTTAGGCGTGGATTACCGTCGCCCCTACAATTCGCGCCACACGATGATCTCTCACTCGATTTTTGAGCATGGGATGAATCCGGCAAAGGTAGCAAGGCTAGTGGGCAACGACCCGAAGGTGCTGTTTAAGAGCTATCTAGGGGACGTGGGAGACTTGCCTCAGTTGCCTGACTTGCTGGAGTAATCATGCTGATTTCCTCCGTTTGGGTTGGTTGCGGGTGAGGGTACGTTGATACCCCTCGATCGCAGCTAAATGCCCGTCTGTGTCATGCCGATGCGCCATCCAATCTCGTAACAGCTGCTCGTTGTAGAGGATCTGCCGCCCCACTTTCTGGTAGTGAATACCTTCGATCCACCCAATGTGAGGGTTGCTACGCCATCGTTTCAGCGTGTCTGCATGTGCGTTTACGATTTCACCCGCTTTGTGCTTATCGATCCATTCGTACTGCATTGTTTACGTTTAGCGATTCGCTTTCAACTCGGTTTCGACTCTCCGGTAGTGCCCGCAATGGGAAACTAAAAACCCTTCTTCAACTAGCTCTTTAAGAGCATCTGACACCTCTCCCCACCGTAGATTCCAATGCTTTGCAATTTTGGCGGGATAGCCACGATCGTTCTCCTCGAAGTACTCGCGAACCAGACGCTTAATTTTCCAGTCGTCAGGCAAAGATTGCTCTATCGACTCGCCATTGCTCTCGCCTGTAAATGGATTTGAACTAACCTTCATGCTGCTACCTCCTTGCTCCTTTAACGTGTG
Source organism: Myxacorys californica WJT36-NPBG1 (assembly GCA_019359315.1). Taxonomy (GTDB): domain Bacteria; phylum Cyanobacteriota; class Cyanobacteriia; order Leptolyngbyales; family Leptolyngbyaceae; genus Myxacorys; species Myxacorys californica. The sequence goes on along the minus strand of JAHHHO010000116.1, from coordinate 4,041 downwards.
GTCGAAATGTCCAGTTGATCCGCTCTCCCAGCGGCTTAGCCGTCTTTGAAACTTGGTGAACATGGGTCGATTGGCAGCCCGGACGCATGAATATCAGCGACCCGTGCTCTAGCTCGAAATGCTGCGTCTCGCCCCGGCTTCCCTTGGGTTTAATGCTGAATCGGCACGTGGCTCCAAGAGAGATAGACGCGATCGCAGGCTTCTCACCCATTGTTGGTTCTTTATCAGCGTGCCATCCAATCGAGTCCTTCCCGTTGCGATAGCGGTTGCCGATGACGATGTGGTAGCGATAGCCCGTGTGATCCTCGATCTTTTCTCTTAACCATTGCAGGGGGTCTGCCCAGGGCGATGGTTGAAGCAATACGGTTTTGCTGTAGAGGTAATCGCAGCCCTCGTCCCCATAAATCGCTTCTAGTCGGGGAACGTCCAGCCACTTGCCCAACATGCGGATCTGGTTTTGCTGCCAGTCCAGCTGCTGGCTTGCCTCAAACAGCCAATCCGCTTCTTGGGGTGAGAGGAAGTTGGGATAGAAGTCTACTGGAGCCATGAGTGTTCTCTCGTCGATTAGCTCTAGTTGAGTGCCTTCAAGTGTCATGACGCCACCTCCGCTTCTATCCCAAACCGTTTTGGGTCATGCAGCATTTCTAAGTCGCTCACCACAACACGTCTGCAATCTCTGCTGTATCCACCCGGCGTGACGGGTGAAACGTATCTGGTTTGCACCTTGCCTTCGTAGGTGTAGTCCATCACCAGCATGAGCATGAGGGGGTGCTTTTGATCGCAGTCATGAATGACCAAATCACCAAGCTTCCAATGAGTTGTGTTGGGTTCGTAGTTCATGGCTCATCATCCGTGTGGGTCATGTGTACGGGTAGCTTGAATCGGTAGCCCGGTGGAATCTGCTGTGTAAGGCGATCTAGTTCGACCTTAGGAATGGCAAGCCAAACGTCATTTGACCCTTGCGAGATCGCTGTATCTACCAATCTCTCTAACCGCTCCAAAGTCCATTCACCCTGCGAGCTAGTAATAATCACATCTGGCTTTGAGCCTTGATTAGAGCGCTTTTGCTGAAGTTGCCTAACTTCGTTGAGTTGAGATCGTTTAGCCATAGTTACGCCGCCTTATCTATATATTTACTGTCTGTGACTATTTGCTGGGTTTGAGCCTCATCGCGCTCTAGCCACTTTGCAAACACTTCTTCTCTGCCATCGTCGATCGCTTCAAATCGATAGCAGTGAATCTGGGCGCCAACGCCGCCCACGCGCCGATCATGGGTGAGCTTGAGTCCTAACTTTCCTAGCAGTCGCTGAGCAAAGGAAATTGGAGTATCCTTCTGCCCGATCGTGATGTTGAGGGTTGCCTTAATTGCCCACCAGTCTTGCTGCGCTCGCTTAAACATCGCAATCAGCTTGGGATCGTGGCTCGTAAACGTCTCCCCTTCCACAAGCAAATCTTGAATGCCGAGTAGATCTAGAACTGCGATCGCAGTTCCCAGTGAGGCGCGGTTGATGGAGGGAATCCAGGCTCCACCATCTTTTAAGAAAGCTGAAACGGCTCGCTGATCACGTTGCTTCAGATACGGTCTACCGACCGTGGCGTAGTAATGGAGTCGGATGCCGCTATGCCATTTGTTGTCATCCTTCTCGACCAACTCAGGCGTTACCTCAACGCCGTAGCGTTGCTGCAAGAAGTGTTTTCGCTCCTCATAGAGTTCTGCGTCAGTTTTCTCTTTCTTGTCTCTCAGTCGTTCGTACTGATTCGGGGTTAGCTCGCTCGCCTCAGATATCGATTGATATTCCTTTTGTTGTCATCCTTCTCGACCAACTCAGGCGTTACCTCAACGCCGTAGCGTTGCTGCAAGAAGTGTTTTCGCTCCTCATAGAGTTCTGCGTCAGTTTTCTCTTTCTTGTCTCTCAGTCGTTCGTACTGATTCGGGGTTAGCTCGCTCGCCTCAGATATCGATTGATATTCCTTCTGAGATTCGGTTTGCTGATGGGTGACGAGTCGCTCAACGGCTTCATCGGGGCTGGTCTGAACACATTGCTTAGAGGCATCCAAAATCGTATGCCCTTCGTCTTTCAGTCCAGAAATCACCGTTTCGCGGTACTTCTGCATTCCCGCATTGATGCGAACGGCCATCTTTGCCCAAATATTTAGAGCGGTATTGTTGAAGTCGATTTCTTCCTCGACTAGCTCCATACACACGTCCTGCAGAAGCTGAATATTGAGTTGAACCACCTTGTGTTGAGCCGCGAGGAGCGATCTCAGGGAGGTTGCGCCATTGCCAATCATCTCTAGTCCGCGTGGGGCAATCCAAACGTGACGCTCAACAGGTTCCCTCAGTCGAGACAGAGCTTGCCGTACCGTATCGGCTGGGGTAACTCCCTGAAAGATGCCAAACACAGCGCCGAAATGCCCTCGAATATCGATGCTGACACCCGTTTCAACACTGGGGCTGCAAATCACAATGTCGTAATTCAGCAAAACTGTGTTGAGTTCGCTGATGCATCCAAAGGCAGGATGCTCAGGATTGGCAACAGATTTGGAATCAATAAATAGAATCCGCTTGTGAGGGAACTGTTCTTGCAAGGTTGCCGCAAGAATACGAGTTCCCCACTTCGATTTCTTACCCTGCGCCTGTGTCAGGATTAGAACCCGCTCGTCGTCAACAACTTTGTCCTCGATCGCGGCGTAAAGTCTCGCTGGGGTCTTGTCTGCGTAGTGGTAGGTTTTCCATCCCTCTTCTGGCTTCCAATGGTTGATGCAGATCCATGGCTCTACATCCGACTCAGCCAATCCCCGAACAAAGTCGATCGTGAGGTCTGACAAGTCAGCATCGAGCAAGACAATCTGTCCGTCTGGACTATTGAGGACGTTCTTAAACAGTTGCTTCAGTTGCCGCAGCACCATGATTCGATGCTTTTTGACTTCGGTCTCAGCAGACAGTGTGTGCCAAATGACCTGCTCTGCTTCGTCAATAATCACGATGCCATTTGTCCATCCTTCGGCATTAAATCATGCCTGCGATTCAGGATGTAGCGAGTCAACACACAAGCCATAGCCCAAAATCGTGCCAAATTCCGAGTTGCGAACGTCGGTCAAATAATCCAGTCCAACGCGCTTACAGATCGCCTGCACAAGTTGAACCCGATGCCCCATGAGCAGCACCCATTGGCCGTTCTGAATGGCGCGATCAACGATATCGATCAACGCTTCTGTTTTTCCGGTTCCTTTTGCAGATTTGTAGGCTCTGATTTTCGGTTGTGGGCCCAAAACTGAGAATGCACCAAGCTTGTCTTGATTCAGTTCTAGCGATGGCTTGTAGCTCAGTTGGCTGTAGCGTCGAGTTTCCCACTGAGGTAGGACTAGGGCTGTTTGAAAGTAGTGATCAAACGCTGCTTTGCCGCGAGCAACAATGAACTCGTCTACCCCTTTTTCGGGACCGGGAAGCAGAATGATTCTAACGGTGCAACCTGCCATCGCAAATAGCTTTCCAAGTTTGGCGATCGCTTTATCAACGTTGCGACGGGTTTCTGCTTTGGTGTCGTGGTCGAAGCAGATATAGATGGGGCGACCTTTGGCGCAGACTACTGCTAAATCTTCAATCAACTTCTGAGTTGCTGAACGATAGCCACTGAACACACCTGGAAGCGCGATCGCGGCATAGCCCAAACTCATCAAGCTCCCGGCTTTTTTTGCTCCCTCGGTGATGATGATCGGGATGGTCAGATTAGCTAGAACAGCCAGCCAGTAGCGAGGATTGCTTGGCAGACTGAGGGCATAAGCTCTTGTTTCAGTTTTGGGGGGTGCTTCGGGCGTTGCTGAATGAGAAGATGAATTAGCATGGAATCGGCACATCTCGAAATTTGAGGTAGTGCAAGAGTAATCGAATTGAGTGCCTGAGCATCTCAACTGATTTCGAGTAGCACAAGGTTTTGCAATGCAACCGAGCCAGATAGTGTCTTAAGCGAGTGTTCTCCGATTCCACTCGCGTCATGTAGGGCTTGCTGACAATCTGGTCTCCATCAGGGATAAAGCCTG
>JAHHHO010000115.1 GCA_019359315.1 Myxacorys californica WJT36-NPBG1 | reverse complement strand
TTTCTATTTGGTGCATCTGACCCACAACCTGCAATGGCTTCTAAGCGACAGCATAACCAGTCTTTTAATCGTGAATTCACCGTCCTCACTAGCTTTCCAGCTTCTTAGTTTTGTCAGTCAAGCAGGTAACAGATTGTGCTCCGCCTCGTACTGGAGTAGATAATCCTGAGCGCGATCGCAGAATTCTTGAAGGCTATCAAATCGACGTAATTGCATGGTTTATCTCCTTAGCACTCAAGACTCAGGATCTTCAAGTACTGGGGTGGCACCTGATCAACCAGCCAAACACCGTTATCAGAACAGTAGAAAGTAAACCCGGCTTGCTGCATTGCAGTCGCAGCGATCGCAAAAATTACCGGACGACCATGCCGCATTCCGACTTTGCGAGCCGTTTCTACATCTTTAGACAAATGCACATGATGCCGTGACATCTTGAGTAACCCTGATTGTAGAATTGCAGGCACCGATTGTTCACCTGTTCCGTGATACAGCACATCCGGTGGAATTTGCGGCTGTAGTTCTAGATCAACGTCAACGCTATGTCCTTGATTGGCTCGAATCCGAGTCTTGGTTTCATCGAATGAAAATCGCTGTTTATCGCTGGTGGCGATGACTTCTTCTAACTCAGCACGAGTGACGGGAAATTGATGGGCAGCACAAGCAGATAACAGATCATCGACGTTCACCCAACCCCCGATCGCCAGAGTCAGTCCAAGCCGCTCTGGTGCGTGTCGCAGATGTTTGCTGAGGTATTTGCTAATTTTGATCTGCCGTGTCTTGTCCATACCGTTCCTCCACTTCAATCGATCTCCTGCGTGCAAGTTTTGAGAGCATTGCGCTTTCTCAGTTACTTGAGGCGCTCCGCTGGTGAGTTGTTACACACTCTTTCAAGGATGGCTACTTTTAAGCCCACCTTCCAGGTTCTTTGCCCTCCCCGTTCTCAAGCGCCCACTGCTTGCAGTGGCACGTTTCCTCTCGTACTCGTATGTAGGCTCTACAGGTTAGGGCACGCAGGAGATCATTGAATGCTACCGCTTACCAGGCAAAGATTCCTGATCTCGACTTGACAGGAACCGCACGGGCGGCTCGAATACACAGTTGGGCAATCAACTCGGTGGAGGTGACGACACTCTGTAGATGAGCAAAATTGAGGGTGTCTGCTGTGATTTGGGCGATCGCTAACACTTTATCAATCCCGTCATCGCTCAGCTTCATACCCGCCTTCAGGAAGTCGGTACAGGGACCCTGATGCCGTTGAGTGGGGGTGCGACTACGCTTACACCAGAAGTGACTGATGACATGGAAGACGTGTCCCTTACCCCAATCAAAACTAACGGCAACCACAGGCGCACTGTGTCGTGATAGCAAGTCATGACTTGCTGCCTCGATCGCTACCTTGTCAGGATTGAGAATGGCGATCGGATGACTGCTGCCCTCCAACCACCACTGCGGATCGGCTCCCAGTACCACCACATCAGACCACAGGCTGTTTAGACTTGGCTCTACAGAAATCACCTCATCTCCGGTTGCCCGTCCGGTAAACTTGACCATGCCGGGAAACGCGGGTTCGATGAATCGTCCCAGTGCCCAGTCAGAACTGACCAGCCACTTGCCTTCATTCACCCGTTGGCTAAGATGTTCAATCAGTGCTTTGTCGTAGCTACTGGAGCAGTTGACAAAGATGATTTGAGCATCCAGTTCCTTGGCATCTGGATTCATCTCGCAGGGAACTTTCAGACACGCAAGGATATCCTCAACGCGATCGAAACTCCCTGCATATACAGCGACATCCTGTTTTCTCAGCTTGTTTAATACTTGCAGGTCTTCAGGACGCTGCTCGGCAAGGCGCTGACGAACGGCGATCGCTGCTACTTCATACGCTTTTTTCATGTCGCTCATGACGCTCACCTCCAAATAAGCAACCCGATCAAGGTGATTCAACCCAATAAATTTGCCGCGTTACCGCTTGGATTCCTTTTGGTAAATTAGTTTCAGGATCGATCTCGCCTTTGAATCTCTTTCCGTAATACGCTGCCTCAACAGTAATTTCACCCACAATATGGTGGTTGAATTCCTCTAATTCATTGGCAGGCACCCACAATTCCTTGTAAATCTGTCCACCTACCGTTTGCACCTCGAATCGCTGAACATACTCATCCTGAATCTCAAATTGAGTTACAAAACCTGCAAAGCTTCGCTCTTGCGTGTTCCATTTTGCTGCAATTTGCGCTGCATACTCGAAGTTGAGCACGGGATAAAAAATCGGTTGTTCCGGCAACCGGGGAGGAAATGCTCGAAAGTTAGCTTGTGCAATTAACTCCAGTTCTTTAGCCCCAACCGGGCGATACAGTTTCATATTTTTTAGGGAATAGACAGTTGTAAACGTTGAGCAATCGCTGGATTAGCCACTGGATAAACTGCCTCACTGGGAACAAGCAGTTGTGCCCAATCGTGCGATCGCACCACCTGATACTGGTGCTGAACAAAGTCAGAAATATCTTCAATGTCAACAATCCAGTCACGAGCATATTGGGCAAGCACATCCCCGCGTAACCCTAATTGAATGGCGCGCCGTTCCAACTTAGCGCCCGACGGATGATGATCCGGGTCCCATTGCAAGCGAACGGAAGACTGGGCAACAGCTTGTCGCCACTGTACTTCACTGGTGTAGACTTCTGGAACAAAACTGGAATGAACAGCATTCGCCAGGATCGTGTCGAATGCCGATCGCTGAATCCGAATTGCCAGCGTCACTTCCTGTTCAGCTTTCGTGCCCCAACCCGAACGGTACATCATCCACAGAAAGTTGGGCTTAATCCAACTCATGCGACTGAAGCTAAACTCTCCACCAAAGTAACCGTGTTCTACTGCAAAGTGAGCGATCGCAGGACGATATGCCTGATAGACCACCACCGAAGTTTCGTCGTATTGCGCGACAATATGCCGTCCGGTTTGGGGCAGTTGAGTGGTCTGGGTTACGTAAGAGGTTGTTAATAGCTTCATGGCATGAGTTTGAAAAGGTTGTAGGGCAAGGATTTCCTGCCCTACAGTTTTAATGCCGAGTAGTGGGCATCAGCCACATCCCTGGTCGCTCTAGCCAGTTCTTCACCAGCGGTTCTGGAAGACGATTCAGCAGCTTGAGCATATCCCAGGTGTTGACCTTCATGGCTTTGGCTAACTCCTCTCGCACGCGATCGGTACTTACCGTTGCCATGAGGTCAGGCAAATCTGGATTATGCAAGGCTTCTTCTAGATCAGGTGCTAAGCGAAAGCCCAGCTTGACGGCAAAGCGCACGGCTCGTAATGCCCGAAGTGGGTCATCTGCCAGCGTTACCATTGGTGGCAACGGAGTTCTCAGCATTTTTGCTTCTAAGTCTGCCCTCCCATTGAACAGGTCAATCAGTTCTCCCGTTTCAGACTTTGCCAGAGCATTCACCGTAAAGTCTCGCCGCTGCAAATCATCTTCCAGGGTTCCCGGAACAACCACTGGCTTTCGCGTTCCCGGTAAGTACTCCACCTCCCGCCGTGCCAACACAAAGTCAGCGACCAATGTCTGATGAGGAGCCGGGAATTTGGCACGAATCGTTAAGCAATCCTCCGTTTCCAGAAAGATCCTGAACCCTGCCTCCAGCATCCAGTCCTTCATGAACTGGAATGCTTCATGAATCGTTTTGTCCTGTGCCTCTTCATGTGTGAGAACAAACGAGAAATCGGCATCTTTGCTCTGGATGCCCAGCAGTTCATCACGAACCTTGCCACCGACTTCAAAGATTTGTGGCATGGGTCTTCACCTCCTCACCAATAGTCTTGATTGGAAGGGGACTACCCACCCAAAAGAGATGTGGCAGTCCCAACTTTCTACTTGTCCGTCCGCACAGGCAAAGGCATGTCCAGAATCTCCATCAGCAGTTCCAGACGAGAAGGGCGCGTTAACAGCGGTACAAGGTTCGGCAAGCTGTAGTAGTCTCCCGCGAAGGTGAACGTCTCTACAGGTGCCTGCTGTCCCTTCAGTTGGCTCTCCAACCAGTTGCAGTAACCACCTACACGAACGATTACGACATTGGGCATGGTTGCCAACTCCCGGCAGTAGGTCTTGTAAACCTCACCGAAGTAAGGAGCCGCATTTTCGCCCTCATCTGTGACGACGATGATCTGGTCTACGATCTGACGCTTCTTCCGCATCGCTTCCAGAGGCGCACCAATGCTCGTACCTCCCCCTGCCTTGATGTGCTGGAATGCCCGCTCCCAGTCGGTCAATTCCTTACCCTGTGCAGTCACAGAATAGGGAATATTGTCGAAGGCGTAGACAAACAGATCTGCCTGGGTAATACCAGAGATCAGGGCAGCGAGTCGCTTCCCTAACTCGATCGCATTCTCCATCGAACCCGACTTGTCTACAAGCAACGCAGTGGGACGGGTAATGACACCACGCCGCTTCACTTGTTCGTTTGTTACCTTCTCCAACCGGGCAAGGGTATCCTCATCGAGATCAGCTGCATCGGCTGCAATCTGTGCTTTGAATGCTGCAACCCGCGCACTCTTCGATGCCTCATCCAGTTTGCCATCGATCAATTCCTTGACCTCTGGGTGATCCATTGCCCCTCTTGCCTTCAACGACTTGAGGTTGTTGATCACTTCCTGGGGAGTCATGCTGTTGATTAACGCTACCAGCACTGTTGGAGTCAGTTGCTTGATTGCGCCGATGGCGATCGCATAGGGCAACTTAAACTCGACAATCAACCGTGCTTGTTCTGCGGCACTTCCAGTCTTGGCAAGCTGCTTCAACACATCCGCCAGCGACCCTACAGGAGGCTGGTCACGGAACAGAATGGCATTGGCTCGCTCGTCAGGCTTAATGTGCAACGATGCATACAAGTGCTTCATTGCCTTGCGTCCCCGTAGAGCCGCGCGATCGAACAGAGCAGGGTTGCTTTCCCGCACCTTCAGATACCGTTGCACGGCAGTCCGAGCGGAACGAGGTAACTTGTTGCGGTGCTGCTTCATGAAGTCCACCACGCGAGCTACCTGATAAGGTGGAAACTCTTGCAGCATGACGAAGCCAGCATCGCGGTGCTCAGTCAAATTGCTAGTCAGCAAGTGAGCGACAAACACTTCCTTGTGGTCACGCACATCGCCATTGCGCTGATACCACACTGCCAGGTGTCCGTAAAAGATGGGGTCAAGTTCAACGATCAATTTGTGGATTTCTGCCACTTGCTCTAGCTTGCGGTGAGGGGTGGTGAGCAAGCTGTTTAGCATTTCTAGCCGCAAATCGCGTTCGGTGTTGTTCATGGGAACCTCCTCTAGTTAGTGGATGAGGAGGCAGATGTTGCACGCAACGGTGAAGAGTCACCGCGCAAGTTACAGAAGCTTGGCTGAAGGCATAGGCTACCTTCAGTTTTGCCTGCTATCGGTCTCAGGCTTGCAGCGTATCCCTCCAGACACGCACCGCTGTTTGGTGGAGAGTATGTAAGCTTCTGTGATCAGGGCGCGGCAACAACTGCCAAATAAAAATTGATGGTTTGTGCTATCAGTCGTCAATGTAAATGACTACTGATAGCACTTTGGTTGGGTGAGACTAAGCAATGATGCGAGAAACTACACCTGCACCCACGGTGCGGCTTCCTTCACGAATGGCAAAGCGCATTCCTTGCTCGATCGCGATCGCATCTTTGAGCTCAACTGCCATCTTTACCCGATCACCTGGCATTACCATTTCCATTGCGCTGCCATCATCAGCCGTGATGGTGCTAATGGTTCCGGTGACATCAGTTGTGCGGACAAAGAACTGTGGTTTGTAGCCAGGAAAGAAGGGTTTATGGCGACCTCCTTCTTGCTTTTTGAGCACATACACCTCGGACTCAAAGCGAGTGTGAGGTGTAATGGAACCCGGTGCTGTCAGTACCATGCCTCGCTCAATATCATCCTTCTGGATACCGCGCAGCAGAACTCCTACATTGAGACCTGCAATTCCTTCTTTGAGAGATTTCTGGAACATCTCAATGTCAGTCACGATCGAGTCGCGAGTTGCTTTAATCCCCACGATTTGAATTTTGTCGTTGGGACGAATGCAACCCCGCTCAATCTTGCCCGTTGCAACCGTTCCCCGTCCCATGATCGAGAAGACATCTTCAACACTCATGAGAAACGGCTGATCGATGGGGCGATCGGGTGTGGGAATGTAAGTATCCACAGCATCCATGAGCGCATAGATACCATCCACCCACTCATTCTCACCCCGTTGCAGTTTGGGATTGGCAGTCATGGCTTCCAATGCTTTGAGAGCAGATCCAGCCACAACCGGAATCTCATCACCCGGAAAGCCATAGACAGTGAGCAGTTCCCGCACTTCTAACTCCACGAGTTCCAGGATTTCAGCATCCTCTACCATGTCCTTCTTATTCATGAAGACCACAATGTAAGGAACACCGACCTGTCGTGCCAGAAGGATGTGTTCACAAGTTTGGGGCATGGAACCATCGTTTGCTGAAACGAGCAGAATCGCCCCATCCATTTGAGCGGCTCCGGTGATCATGTTTTTCACGTAGTCCGCATGTCCAGGACAATCAATGTGAGCATAATGCCGTTGTTCGGTCTCATACTCGACATGCGCCGTGTTGATGGTGATGCCCCGTTGCTGCTCTTCAGGCGCCGCATCGATCTCGTTGTATGCCTTTGGTGTCGCCTGACTCAGTGCTGCCAGTGTTGCTGTAATGGCTGCTGTCAGAGTCGTCTTGCCGTGGTCAACGTGACCAATCGTCCCAATGTTGATGTGGGGTTTTGTCAGTTCAAACGTGGCGCGTGTCATGTTACATGATTCCTTTTCCAAATAAAGTGAACTACGTGATCAAAACGATGGCTCCAGCGTCCTCTAGCTGTTGTTTGAGTGCTGCTGCCGCATCTTTGTCCAGTCCTGCCTGGACTACTTTGGGAACAGATTCCACAAAGGCTTTTGCCTCTTTCAATCCCAGTCCGGTTAGTACCCGAACGACTTTGAGAAGAGCAATCTTTTTGTCTGCGGGAACCGATTGCAGAACTACGTCAAACTCAGTTTGAACAATTTCAATCTCATCTTGGTCATCCCGCTTCTTAAACTGAATCAGTGTTGGTGTAGAAGCATCAACATTGAAGGTTGCTTCAATCTGTTTCACCAATTGAGTCGTTTCACCCAGTGTTAATGATTTGAGTTGTTCCAAGATTTCTAAAGTTTTGACAGACATGGCAACCTCCAATGAGTTTTATGCACTCACCGATTTATTGAATTGGATCACTCCGTGCAAGTTGAAAAAGCTGTTGTTCATATGCAGGATTTGAACCTGCGACACCTTTCTTATGAGGAAAGTGCTCTACCACTGAGCTAGTATGTAAGCTTTTTCCGTTAGGGCACGAAGTGAAAATAAGATTAGACATTCCGCACAAGTTAGGAAAAGTCAGGGTGCGGAATTGAATGATTAACCGTAAACGGCTTCAGGGCGAATGATCAGATCACCACTCGGACGGCGATCGACCACATAAGTAGAAAGCCGATTTGCATGAACGTCCAAATGTCTTGAAACTTGTTCTTTCACAGCCACATCATTCATATCTCTGGTAATGCCCAGTTGGGTTTCAGTTACGTCTAAAGAGCGCCCTTCAAATCGAATATGTACCATTGCTATCACCTCTTGCTTATCCATAAGACAACGGAAGGAGGAGGAGTCGTTCGCGGAGCGTCTCCGTTAGGAGAAACCTTGATAGCGTGACACTATCCTCTGGTCTTCCAAGCCAGTTGCCATCCACACAGCCGCACTTCCAAGAGCGGAAACTGGAGGAGTCGAACCTCTACAGAATGCACTGCACGCCTGTTTTCGAGGCAGGTTGCTGACCTTCAGCCGCAGTTTCCATTTGGGGTGACTGACGAGAGTCGAACTCGCTAACACTGGTGTCACAGACCAGCCCCTCCACCACTTCGGGTTCAGTCACAGTGGAGCCAAGGGGACTTGAACCCCTAACCTCCTGTTTGCAAGACAGGCGCTCTAGCCAGTTGGGCTATGGTCCCATTTGGTGGATCTGGTCGGAGTCGAACCGGTCGCCTCCTGATGAGAATTGCACTCATCCCTCGTACAAGTTCACAAAGCTGTTTTTGCTTCTTAACAGGAAGTTAGTATGTAAGCTTTGCAGATTGGGGTACAAGGTGGTTTAGGCGCTCTGCTACTAGAGCTACAGACCCAAGTTTGGTGGATTCCGATCGGAATTGAACCGATATTTTCCGGGTGAGCTATTTGCTCGTTTCGTGCAAGTTTGTAGAGTTTCATTGAACTTTGTGCCTTCCCACCCTCCAACCAAAACAGGCACATATCAACTTGACCATCTAAGCGATGATTGAGGAAGTATGTAAACTCTACAGATTTGGGCACAAACCCCAGACGCTTTAGCCATTAAGCTACAGACCCAAGGTTGGTGGATTCTGGTCGGATTTGAACCGACATCTTTCTGCTTGCAAGGCAGACGCTTTCCCAGTTAAGCTACAGACCCATGATTGCCAGGTGGCAATGCCTTAAACAAATGGCAGGAGTGGTAGGGATCGAACCTACACAAATCGATTTAGAAGATCGATGCCCTTTCCATTAGGCGACACTCCCACAGTTTGGTAGTCCCGGCAGGATTTGAACCTGCAACCCTCTGTTTGTAAGACAGATGCTCCGCCGTTGAGCTACAGGACTACGAGAGCGATCGATGGGATTCGAACCCATGCGCTGAGTGTGGCGCACTCAGATGCTCGCCGCTACATCACGATCGCGTTTGGAATGGACAGTGGGACTCGAACCCACACCAAGAGGTTGGAAGCCTCACATGCTACCGCTACACCATGTCCACATTCTGAGGCTGGTGACAGGAGTTGAACCTGCAACCGACTGTTTACAAGACAGTTGCTCTACCGTTGAGCCACACCAGCATTCGGTGACGGAGGTGAGAATTGCACTCACTGATTTGAAGGGTATGAACCTTCCGAGCCACTGTTGCTCCATCTCCGTATACCCCTGACAGGATTTGAACCTGCACCCATCCCGGTTTAAGCGGGCTACGTCTGCCAGTTGCGTCACAGGGGTAGGTTTGGTGGGCTATGTAGGATTTGAACCTACGCTCTTCCGCTTAAGAGGCGGCTGCTTTACCACTTAGCTAATAGCCCGTTTATGAATTGCTCAACTTAAGGTTGAACATGGGTCGCCCAGGGGTTGAACCTGGATAAGTCCGCTTAAAAGGCGGCTGCATAACCGCTCTGCCAACGACCCAAAGTTTGGTACACCGAGCAGGAGTCGAACCTGCTAATAACACGCTTATCGGGCGTGCGCGTCCACCACTTCCGCCTTCGGTGCTTGGTACTCCCGACAGGATTTGAACTTGCATCATCTAGGCTCTCGACCTAGCACGTCTTCCAGTTCCGTCACGGGAGCACAGTACCCTTGGTGGGAATCGAACCCACAAAATCTGGTCTCTGAAGCCAGCACGTCTGCCAGTTCCGTCACAAGGGCAAAGTCCGAGTGGTAGGATTTGAACCTACGACCGCCTGTTCCCAAAACAGGAGTGCTAGCCAAGCTACACCACACCCGGATAATTGGTACTGCTAGTGGGAGTCGAACCCACAACCTCTGGTTTCTAAGACCAGCACCTCTTCCAATTGGGCTACAGCAGCATAATTGGTACTCCTGGCGGGATTTGAACCCGCACCTGACTGTTTTTGAGACAGCCGCCTCTGCCGATTGGGCTACAGGAGTGAGAAATGGGAGGAATACAGGGGATTGACCCAGGCGACTGTTTACCTCCCAACTGCCCCGCCAGGGTTTGAACCTGAAACTTCGCTTTCAAAGAGCGACGTGGATGCCAGTTTCACCACAGGGCATTGAAATGGATGCAGGAGTTGGGGTCGAACCAACCTCTCTCTGGTTCAGATTCAGAGCGACTTGCCAATCGTCCATCCTGCAATAAATGGCTGCCCCGGCAGGGATTGAACCTGCGACCGTTCGCTTAACAGGCGCGCTGCTTCGCAGATACCCGCAAGGGGTCGCTACTGCCACTGAGCTACGGGGCAATGAGTGGGAAGTGACAGGATCGAACTGCCTTCTCGCCGTCTTCAGCGGCACGTGAGCACCAGCTTCACCAACTTCCCACAAGCGGAGGCTAAGAGAATCGAACTCTTGACGGTCTATTTCACCCGCAGGCGTTTTCAAGACGCTTTCCTCGTCCGTGCCGGACAACCTCCATAATTGGCGAGGACGGAGGGACTCAAACCCCCACTCTTCAGGTTCGTAATCTGAGATGTTGTTCAGTTACACCACGTCCTCACGCAGCGGAGAGCAGTGGACTCGAACCACAATTGTTCATCCATCTGTTTAGCAAACAGCGCCAATTTCCTAATTGGTTTACTCTCCATAGATTGGTAGGTCGGGCAGGAGTCGCACCTGCAACGCAAGAAGCGGCTGTTTTACAGACAGTTGCCCACGCTGATAGGCGAGCCGACCTATGTTGAATTTGGCAGTGCCGACGGGAGTTGAACCCGCAAGCATCGACTTGAAAGATCGACGGCTTTACCAATTTGCCTACGGCACCAAACTTTGAGATTTCTACAACGTGCAAGTTTAAGAAGCTGTTTTTTCAGCCTCCACGGTTGGCGGAGGCTGTAGGAGTCGAACCTACTTCGCTAATTAGGCGAGTGACCAGTATGTAGGCTTCTCAGATGAGGGCACACCGTAGAACGCACAGACCAGGATTTGAACCCGGACCAAAGGCTTTGGAGACCCTTGTGCTGCCGTTACACCATCTGTGCATTGGTCGCAGCGGCGGGAATTGAACCCGCAATGACCAAGTTATGAGCTTGGGGCTTTACCATTAAGCTACGCTGCAATAGTTGGACTCCAGGGAGAGAATCGAACTCTCGCTAGTTGGTTTTGCAGACCAACGCCTTCCCACTTGGCGACCTGGAGATTTGGTGGAAACGTGGGGAATTGAACCCCAATCCTGCAACCGTCCGTTTGTTGGTTTCGGAGCAAGTGATGCCAATCCGTTCCCACGAGCGAGGATGACAGGGTTTGAACCTGTGACCACTTGTCTCGGAAACAAGCACTCTGTCCATCTGAGCTACATCCTCATTGGGAGCATCGACGGGAGTTGCACCCGCTTCTCCATGCTTGAGAGGCACGGCGACTTTTCTATTCGTCCACGATGCTACAAGGCGGGGGAGATGGGATTTGAACCCACGATCTTTCGCTCGACAGGCGACTGCTTTGAGCCGGACTAAGCTACACCCCCAAAGGTGGCGATTCAATTGTCTAGGTTCAGAAGGGTGGCTACAGAGCCTTTGTGAGAGGTTGTAGTGTTGATACTACAGTTATACTACAAACGTGCTACAAGTTGTCAACCCCGTACTACAACTTTTTTTCTTAAGTAGGAGGGCAATTGAGAAAGAAATGGCTGTATTGCCCTCTCCTACTGAGTTTCCCCACTACGCTAGGGAGGAAATTCGGGCTTCACTCATCCGCCACAGCTTGTAGATTAGGAACTCATTGCGATCGCTCATCACGGTTAGGAACATGCCTTCGTGAGCGTCCTTGTCCTCGGCAATCCAGCTTCCGCTGATTCCAACTTCGACAAACCCCTCATCTACAGCAATGAGGGTGACTGCTGAGCCGCACTTCTGATGCAGTGCCATCTCCAGCACTTTCAGTTGGGGAATATCAGCAGGCAGCAGAAAGGAGGCACGACCTGGTTCGATATGGAGCGATCGCCCTAACCGCATCGCCAGAAGCACTCGCTGGGCAATCAACAGTTCGGGGTTGGTCATGGTCCGTTCCATGTACAGCCCAACGTCGGTGTAGTTCAGCTTCAACATCGGTCATGCCTCCTTTCTGGCTTGAGGTCAGGGTTCAATAGGCTGCTGTTCTTTCCAAAATTGCTCGGCGAAGGCGATCGCGGGATGCATCGGTGCTCTGGGTTTGGTTTTGAGTACCATTGGGGTTTCATGCAGGAGGCGATCGCCTTTGCATGAATTGCACTTCTCGCACGCAGTCACCACGTTGTCCCAGGTATGGGTTCCACCTTTTGAGCGGGGAATCACGTGATCCAGCGTCAAATGCTTAGTGCTGCCACAGTACTGACAGGTGTGGTTGTCGCGGCGAAAGATTTCCCGACGATTGACTGGAGGAAGCTTCCAGTGCCGCTCTGGATTGCCGCTCGTCAACCGAATGTGGTCAGGAACTTGTAGTACGACACTGGGAGAGCGTACTTCCCATTGCTGGGTGCTGCTGAACTCCAGAGTCTCTGCCTGTCCAGTAAGCAGTAGAACGATCGCCCGTTTAATGTTGATCCGTGCCAGGGGCAGGTAGTTCTTAGAAAACACTACGACCTGGTTCTGAATTATGGGAATTTTCTGTCGCTGCTCAGTCTGCATGAGTTTTCTCCTCAAAAAATAACCCCCGCCTCTGATGACCAGGAGCGGGGGGAGAGAAGTGGATATGGCTTTCCCTAGGTCGGTGTCAGGATTGCCCTGCACCTCCCGCTGCTAGTGGGTTGATCCGGATTGAGTCGTCCGGCGATTTTGCTATCAATGCCTTCGCTGACGGATTTACCGCCGCTAAACCAATACGTCCCCTCAAACGCAAACAGCACCGCTGCTCTGCCTAGACCGTGTTGAGGTCGGCATTGCATGGCGCTGGCTAAGGTGGCGTGAAGGATGCGTATCATGGAAGGCTGTAGTATTTGTATTACAATTCTGGATGTCTACATATTACACTTGTAGTATTAGGTTGTCCACCCTTGATTGAAATTTAGGATGTTCGGTTATGGATACACGCAAGCGGGGCAGCACTTCGGAAATGCAGGTCACGAGTATTCGATTGGAACCCGAACTGAAGGAGCGATTGCGGGAGATTTCCGGTGAACAGGGCTATCAAACCCTGATTCGAGAAGTGCGTTGGCAGTTTGTGGATCAGCAGATGGTGTCGGATGAGGTGCGTTGGCGTAGCCTCTCGGAACGAGAATCGTACTCGGTTGAAGATAGGCGATTACCCCGAAGGGGGAACTGCTTCGCACCGCCCTCTCATCCCCCACTGTTATCCATGTCGGATATTCGGGCGACGCTTAGGGCAGTCTCTCAACAAGAAGAGCAATGTGCCATTACAGGGCAGCGTATTCAACCACAGCAAGAGATGCTGTTAGGGTTAACAACGAACGGGGAGATTATTGCTCTCAGTATGGCGATCGCTTAATAGTGCTTCCAGTAATAGGCATTGATCCGAGATACGTGTAAAAATTTATCATATAGGCATCAAAGCTTTGCTGGATCTGCAAAGTTCTCAATTAAACATGAATCCTTCCCGACAATATCGGCGCTAGCAACAATGTCATATCCATCTAAACCCTCTGCTGAGCCTTGTGTAACAACCTTCGATGAGTTTGTGCAGTTGGCGG
>JAHHHO010000114.1 GCA_019359315.1 Myxacorys californica WJT36-NPBG1 | reverse complement strand
ATTGGCAGTAGTTCAGCTTAGTGAACGTCATGGGGCTAGCAGTTCGATACACGGATTATTGAAACTGTAGCGATAATGACTCAACTTGACCAGACCCTACTCCTAGCGTCACTGCGTAAGTCCTGTCCAAAACAGATCGAGCGATCGTAGGGTCGTCAGAACGATACACTCGGCAGAGGATGTCTCTCTAACCGTGAATTATTTTCCAAACCAAAGCAATGGATTGAAATGATCTCCGATTGACGCTGTTCTGATGGTCATCTATCAGCCATTAATCCATTTGCTCGACTACTCGCTGTAAGGTACTGTCAAGACTCGCGATCGTGGGCACCTGTAAGCGAAATACATCCTCAAGGGCAGCACGTAGTTCTGTCACAGTGGTCAGTACACGTCGTTCTGCTCGACCGTCTAGATGATGCGTTGTAAGTTGGTTGTTTCGCAGGGCATAACGACAATCTGCGTCAGGTCTAGCTGCAATTAGTGTGGTAACAAATAGTGAGCTTGGATGAGTTGAGACGTACCAATTACTCACCTCGTAATCGGGTAGCTGTTGCTCTTGCAAATCAAAATGGTAAAGAGATTTCCATTCCTGACCAACGTATACCTGCATGATATACGTGCGGTCAGTCGTGATCAACCGAAACAGTTCGTGGGGAGTACTTTGCTCAACATTCGGTGTAAGAGACAGCGGCGCAGTGAGTGTTGATCCTCCGAATCCAACATCTGCAATGTATTGCTCTCCGTCAATATCTACCCGGAGTAGCATGTGACTGCGAGGTGTGATTGTTCCATCTGGAAGACCCCACAACACTCGCGCCGCCAAACTTGTCACCTGAAAGCCGAGGGCGATTAGAACTGAGCGCAGTAATAGGTTTTGCTCAAAACAATAGCCACCCCGCCTCTCGTAGATAAGCTTTTGCTGTAGAGATTTCACATCTAGCGAAACGGTTTGTTTGAGAAATGAATTGAGGTTCTCAAACGCGATCGTTTGTGCATGGTGTAGATGAATTGCCTGTAATGTCTTGAGTGTAGGAGAACGATTACCCTCGTAGCCAATCCGTTGAAAATAGGCATCAAGGTGTATTGCGTCCGGTGTTTGGTTTGTCATAACGGCATGATCAAAGCGGTTAGTTCTAAGCTCTTTTCTTGAAGTAATGAATAACATTGAACTTAATGTGTGGACTTTGGTCATATGCCAAGCCCCGCGCAGCACAGGGACATACGAACCTAGAGCGTTCAGTCGCACCCTATTCTCAATTCTATCTTGCTCCACGGGGGTCGTTGTTACCAGTATTTCGGTAGGCTTGTCTTCTTCATCCTAGCGATCGCGAGTGATGCTCTCTCTGATGGCACACTTTCGCGAAAGACTCTGTAGTATAGAATATAAATAGACTAATCTCTATTGCTTTCATGAATAAGATTGGCTTTTAATTATAAGCGTTTAGCCGTATGATTTTGATAAGCAGGCTTGCAATAAGCACTCAAACCTTTGTGACAGTTCAATCATCTGAGTAGGTAGCTCTTTTATCCAATAATGAAGAAGAGTGACCTGCCTCCCTTTGGCTAACTCTATCCTCTTAAAGTTCTACAAGTAAACTGCATGGCTCAATTTCTGCTACAAACTGTTTGGCTGATTCCTTGCTACGCTATTGTTGGTGCCATTGTGTCCGTCCTCTGGTCACCTGCCCTAATTCGTCGTACCGGGCCGCGTCCCGCGGGCTATGTCAACCTGTTCATGGCCTTTCTCGCATTTGGTCACAGCCTAGCGGCCTTCCCAATTGCTTGGCAGCATCCAGCTCAACAGATCTCTGTCTCCTGGTTACAGGTAGCAGGGTTAGATTTAACGCTGCCAATTGAAATTTCTACAGTTACCGTTGGTGCAACTTTAGTCGTGACAGGCTTAAATTTGCTGGCGCAGATTTATGCGATCGGGTATCTAGAGATGGACTGGGGCTGGTCGCGATTTTTCGCATTCCTGGCGATCTTTGAAGCTGGAATGTGTAGCCTTGTGTTCTGCGATTCTCTATTCTTCAGTTACATCATTCTAGAAGTTTTGACGCTGGGAACCTACTTGATGGTTGGCACCTGGTTTAATCAATCCTTGGTGGTAACAGGTGCCCGCGATGCCTTTTTGACCAAGCGGGTGGGTGATCTGTTCTTGCTCATGGGGGTGTTGGCAATTTATCCTCTGGCTGGAACCTGGGACTTTAGTGAACTGGCGCAATGGGCACAAAACGCCACTGTTGACCCCGCCATTCGCGAAGCGCTTCCTCCGGGAATTGCCACCTTGGTTGGGTTAGCACTTATAGCAGGCCCAATGGGCAAGTGTGCTCAGTTTCCGCTGCATCTGTGGTTGGATGAGGCAATGGAAGGACCAGTTCCCAGCACCATTTTACGAAACTCGGTGGTGGTAGCGACGGGAGCATGGGTGTTGATTAAGCTACAACCTGTGCTGGCGTTGTCCCCGGTTGTGCTGGCAGTCATGATTACAATTGGGGCACTGACGGCGGTAGGTGGCACGCTGATTGCGATCGCTCAGATTGATGTCAAACGTTCCCTATCCTACTCAGTTAGTGCTTACATGGGTCTGATCTTCATCGCAGTGGGTACGGGGCAAACGGAAGCGGCTTTGTTACTCATCCTCAGTCATGCGCTGGCTCAGGCACTGCTGGTAATGAGTACCGGGTCGATTGTGCTGAACAGCATTACCCAGGATCTAACCCAGTTAGGAGGCTTGTGGAGCCGTCGTCCGATTTCAGGATTGTGCTACTTGGTCGGGGTGGCAGGGTTGATTGGGTTACCGCCATTTGGTGGATTTTGGGCACTGCTCAAGCTGGCAGATGGGCTATGGGCAACCCAACCATGGCTGGTCGCGATTCTGCTGCTGGTGAATGGGCTGACTGGATTCAGCATGATCCGCGAGTTTGGGCTAATTTTTGCAGGTTCACCCCAACCAATGACTCAGCGATCGCCTGAAAACTTCTGGCTCATCACCCTACCGATGATGGTGCTGATGGGGTTGACGCTGCATTTGCCCTTAATTTTGCAGAGTCTTTCACTGTTACCCAGTTGGGCAATGCTCAATAAAGATATGGCGATGCTGCTGTTATGGTCGAGCCTGATTGGAAGCGGAATGGGTGCCGTGGTTTATGTTGGACAAAGCATTCCTAAACCGATTCAACTGCCTTGGCAACGCCTCCAACGCTTTTTTGCCTACGACCTCTACACGCCCCAACTCTACCGCTCCAGTATTGTCTTCTGCGTGGATTGGGCGTCTCGCCTAATCGATTGGTTCGATCGCCAGATTATCGATGGCGCGGTGAATCTAGTCGGCTTAGTTTCCCTCTTTAGCGGAGAAGCTCTCAAATACGGCAACTCTGGGCAGGGACAGTTTTACATGCTCACGATCGTCGTTGGGCTAGCTGCGATCGCTCTCAGTATGAGTTGGTCACTTATCTTGCACTGACTTATCTTGCACTGATTGATGTTCCGATTGATGTTCTGAATCTCGTAGGTATTATTAGGAAAAATTAAAATGCGTTTTGCAAGACGAAATGTATTGAAGTTGGGAGCTGGGGCAGCCGGTGCAGGAGTTCTAGCCGCCGAGCTGCATTCCCAAATCTTGGCTCCTGAGCAAGCCAATGCAATTCCAAACCAAGATTTAAATCCCAATCAAGCCTTGCAACAGTTGATCGAAGGTAACCAGCGCTTTGTCAAAAATAAACGGCAAAATCCGCACCCGACATTAGTCCGCCGCTCAGCAAGTGAGTGGTCAAACGGGCGACCGCTTGGAAAAGACATGCAAAGCCAACATTCAGCTTCAGGTTAATCGGTTAAAAGCATCTCCTGTGCTGGCTCAACGGATTCAGGACAACAAGCTGAAAACTGTCAGTGGATACTACGACTTAGACACCGGAGCCTTAACCCTAGTCTAATTCGCCATATTTCTCCTATTCCCTGCTCCCTATACTCTGTAGAGACTTATATGCTGAGTACATTGATCTGGTTTCCGGTTCTCGGCGCGATCGCGATCGCCGTTCTCCCTCTCCGCCAATTAAAACTGGCTGCACTCACGATCAGTGGCATTGCCCTGTTGTGGACGCTTTGGATTGCCCACCAGTTCAACTTCACTAATCCGTTGCTTCAGTTTCAGGAGTACCTGCCTTGGCTGGAAACATTAGGGTTGAACTATCAATTAGGGGTTGATGGCCTTTCTCTCCCCTTGCTGATGCTCAATAGTTTGCTGACCTGGATTGCTCTCTACAGTAGTGAAGAAGAAATCGAACGTCCTCGATTGTTCTACAGTTTAATTCTTCTGGTCAGCGGTGCGGTGGCTGGGGCATTTCTAGCCCAAAATTTGCTGCTGTTCTTCCTATGCTACGAAGTGGAGTTAGTGCCTTTTTATTTACTGATTTCTATTTGGGGCGGCGAAAAGCGAGACTACGCCGCCATGAAGTTCCTGCTATACACTGCCCTCTCCGGCGCTCTGATTTTAGTGGCCTTTCTAGGCTTAGTTTGGCTGCAGGGGGCTGACAGTTTCGCTTACGATGCGCTGATGGGACAATCTCTCCCTCTGTGGGTACAAACTGTTCTCCTGAGTCTTGTGTTAGTTGGGTTTGGCATCAAGATTCCCCTAGTGCCGCTGCACACCTGGTTGCCCGATACCTATGTAGCGGCGTCCACTCCGGTGGCCATTCTGTTAGGTGGGGTGCTCGCAAAGCTAGGAGCTTATGGCATTTTTCGCTTTGGTTTGGGCCTGTTTCCAGAAGCTTGGGCAACGCTCGCTCCGGGACTGGCAACTTGGGCAACCGTGAGTGTGTTGTACGGTGCAATGGTCGCGATCGCGCAAAAAGACATCAAACGCATGGTCGCCTATAGCTCAATTGGTCACATGGGGTACATCCTGCTTGGTGGCGCTGCCCTGACTGCTCTTAGCTTAGTTGGAGCTGTTACTCAGATGGTGGCGCATGGATTGATTCTGGCAATTTTGTTCCACTTGGTAGGGGTGATAGAAGCAAAAGTCGGAACACGGGATCTAGATGTTCTTAATGGATTAATGAACCCGATTCGGGGACTGCCGATGGTAAGCGCCTTGTTGATCTTGGGCGGAATGGCCAGCGCCGGAATTCCTGGTTTAGTTGGTTTTGTGTCTGAATTTCTGGTGTTTCAGGGCAGCTATTCTGTGTTTCCGTTGCAAACGCTGTTGTGTGTTGTAGGAACAGGTTTAACCGCTGTTTATTTCGTCATTTTGTTGAACCGTACCTGCTTTGGCAAATTGGATAACGCGATCGCTTACTTCCCGAAATTAGAGTGGCGGGAGCGCGTTCCGGCATTGATTCTTGCCCTCACTATTCTCTTTCTGGGGATTCAACCTACTTGGCTTGTGCGTTGGACTGAATCAACCACCACTGCAATCGTGGCAACCGTTCCACCCTTGACTCAGCCGACCATTGCTTCGGTCAATAGACCAGTGAATAGTCCCCAAACCGTAGGCTGGGTGGTGCCCGACAACTCTATTAAATAAGCGATTAAGGTTTGATGGGCAGTGCCGATCAAACAGCAACCTAACCTCTTCAAGCAAACCTACTGATGAGTGATACAACAATGACAACTGCAACCCTTCCCCAGAACCGTATTCCACCTTCAACACACGAATTTGCTGATATTATTCACCGTTTAGAAGCGGGTGGCTCCATGCTTCCTGACACGCCAGAAAATCTCATGCAAATTATTGGGATTTATAAGGCGTATGCTGTCCCGATGGATTTCTATTGGCGGAATTTGCTCTACATCGCGGAGCGGGTGTTTCTCAATCCGCTACCTGCCTTCAAATACTTTCTGCCTCAGGAGTATCTAGACCTGCACAATCATTACGCAGGGGATGATGCAGACATCCGCATTTGGCGGGGAGAAGCCACCGCCCATCCGGAACTCCTGGAATTTATTCAAAAAGGAGAGTTGAAACAGAAATTACCCAAGTTGCTGCATCATCTGTGGCACGATCGCATCAACATGGAATTTGCAGAAGCCTGTCTGCGAGCCATGTTTTGGCATCGGGGCATGGGTGGACAGTTTGATCCATATCTCGACACCGACGAGTACAAAGCGAATGCCGATCGCGCCATTCGAGCGTTCTTCCGGGGGAATCCTGCCATGCTGGGGCTGTACAACCTCTTTCCGGAGATGTTCCTGGAGCAAGTGCGTGAACTGTCCTACTACGCCAATCTTGGTCTGTTCTGGGAAGTCATGGCTCCCGTCTTTTTTGAGATGTCTGACCTATACGACGAGGGAAAAATTTCGACCGTACCAGAGGCAATGAATTTTTTGGTCAACGGCATTTTTGCGATCGCGGGGCGACCCATTTATCACCACGTCTATATCGGGGATGAATGCTACGAAATTATCCCCAAATCGAAAGGCTTTATGTGGCTCTACGAAGCGGCTCTACCCTATGTGGAGGCGGTGTTCTACCGTACCTCTCCGTTTCGTGGCACAAAGTCCTACAACGCCCAAGCAAAACAGATTCCGACCGACCAAAACGAGTTTCACTACGGCATTCTCTACGCTGACGTGTTTCCTGTTGGCTCGGCAGGCATTCCGCCGACATTGCTAATGCAGGATATGCTGCACTTCTTGCCACCTTACCTGTTGGACTACTACAGCCAATACTGCCGAGGCGAAGATGACATGCTGATTCAATTAGGAATTAGCTTCCAACGATCGATGTACAATGTCACCTCTGCGGTGATTCAAGCATTACGCACTGCCCTGCTCTATCCCTTGGATGACACCAACTCCAAGCATTTGATGGCAAATCGACAATTTTTTGAAGGACAACTCGATCGCTTCAAGCGCCCAGAAGCTCGTCTACGAGACATTCAGCAACAAGACTATCGGTAGTTTTGAATTTTGTGTTGATTTCCACACTTCTAACACTGAGGTAAACCCTGAGGTAAATTGAATGGCTGACATTGTTGATATTGCAGTGAATGCAGAGGGTTTCAAAACGCTGGTAACGGCTGTCCAAGTTGCCAATTTGGTCGAAACTCTGAAAGGTTCTGGTCCGTTTACGGTTTTTGCACCGAATGATGATGCCTTTGCTAAACTCCCCCCTGGTACGATTCAAACGCTAGTTCAAAACGTACCTCAACTGGCCCGAATTCTGACATTTCATGTTGTTCCTGGTAAGTGGATGAAAGCGGATTTGGAACAGGTTGATTTCGTAACTTCTATCGAGGGGTCGCCAATTCAAATCAATACCTCAGATGGGTTTGAAGTGAAAAATGCGACGGTGTTGGCAGCAGATATTGCCGCAGACAATGGCGTGATTCACGTTCTCGATCGCGTGATTCTGATGGGCTAAGAATTTTTGAGGACAAACGATTGGGTTCAATCGCACTGGATTAAGGATTGTGTATTAAGGATTGTGTGGCGAAAATTTCAGCGTACGCCACGAATAGTATGAAGAGAGGCGTTTTCGGC
Organism: Myxacorys californica WJT36-NPBG1; assembly: GCA_019359315.1. Taxonomy (GTDB): domain Bacteria; phylum Cyanobacteriota; class Cyanobacteriia; order Leptolyngbyales; family Leptolyngbyaceae; genus Myxacorys; species Myxacorys californica. The sequence goes on along the minus strand of JAHHHO010000114.1, from coordinate 6,312 downwards.
CCTTCTTGGCTCTATCAATAGCGTAGTCGAAATTCTTCGCAACACAACCTTAAACTTTGGGTATTCTGCTTATGAAACCCAACTTCACCGTTGCTTCATGACTTCTTCTGTACCAAAATCCGAACCAACTGCAACGGCTCCTTCTCCCAAATGGGTGCAGCCTACATTGCTGCTCGCTCCAGCGGGAATTTGGCTACTCTTGTTACTCGTCGTTCCCACACTGCTGATCTTTGAGCTAAGCCTCGTTCCCAATATCAATCCGGGTGGCATCGTCAATCCGTCAGGACTCGATAACTACCTCCGCATTGTTCAACCAGAGCGGCTAAACGTGATTTGGCGATCGCTGCTGTTTGCCGTCGGAACAACCGTTCTCACCCTCGCATCCGGATTTCCCGTTGCCTACTATTTGGCGCTGATCGCTCCGCAACGCTGGCGAAACCTGTTGCTGCTCGGATTTGTTCTGCCATTGTGGACTTCTTCTCTACTGCGATCATACGCTTGGATTACGATTCTGCGCCCAACGGGAGTACTCAACACGTTTCTCTCTAGCCTTGGGTTGCCGACCCTCGACTTGCTTAATCGCGCTCCAGCCGTCTTGATTGGCATGACCTATAGTTTGTTGCCATACATGGTGCTGATTCTCTACGCTTCACTCGAAAAGCTCGATCGGCGCTTGCTCGAAGCTTCGGCAGATTTGGGCGCAACGCCTCAACAAACCTTTTGGAAAGTGACCGTGCCGCAGTCATTGCCAGGCATTGCGGCGGGAACGCTGCTGGTCTTTATTAACGGACTAGGAGATTTTATCAATCCAGAACTGCTCGGCGGCACCTCTAGCATGACAGCCGCCCGATTGATTTATAACCAGTTTCTCGGTACGACGCAGAATTGGGGCCTTGGGTCAGCGCTCAGTATGATGCTGATTATGGTGGTCAGTCTTGCGATCGCGCTTCTAATCAAATACGGCGATAACCATGCGAAGTCAATCTAAATTCTCCTGGCAAGCGTTATTTACCTTGCTCATGTTCGGCTTTATGTATCTGCCGATCGCGGTGTTGAGCTTTTACAGCTTCAATCAGGCCCCGAATAGCGCTGCATGGACAGGATTCACCTTCTCTTGGTACAGCCAATTCTTACAAGACAGCCGAATTCTCTCGGCGCTGATGGATAGCCTCGCGGTGTCAATCAGTGCAGTCGCACTCTCGGCGGTCATTGGCACTCTGATGGCGATCGGGTTAGCGCGGTATCAATTTCTTGGCAAAGGACTGTATCAAGGCATGGCTTATCTGCCGTTGATTATTCCCGACATTGCGATCGCGGTGGCGACGCTGGTGTTTCTTGCGACGATCGCGGTTCCGCTCAGCTTGTGGACAGTCATTGCGGCTCATGTCGTCTTTTGCCTATCCTACGTGGCGCTTTCGGTGTCAACGCGATTGGTCGATCTCAATCCTCATCTAGAAGAAGCTGCTCTGGATCTGGGCGCTACGCCGCTTCAAGCTTTGGTGATGGTGCTACTGCCTCAACTGATGCCTGCCATTATTTCGGGATGCCTGCTGGCATTTGTGCTGAGCATGGATGACTTTCTGATTGTCAAATTTACTGCAGGCGGCGGCGTCACAACACTGCCAATGGAGATTTTTAGCCGGATTCGCGTTAGTGTGAAACCAGATATGAATGCGTTGAGCGTCTTTCTCATGGTGACATCTGGTTTCGTCGCGATCGTCGCAGAACTAATGCGGCAGCGCACCCATAAAAAACGCTTTCAGTAAGATGCACAATAGAGGATGAGTTCTTTTACAACACCTCATGGTTTTAACGACTCCTCATTTTGTCTCAACCCATCCGGGAGATCATTTTGCGATCGCGTTTGCGCCTCTATCCTTTGACGAGGTGTATCGATTGGCGGATGACCCGGCAAATGGCGCGATCGTTGTCATGAGCGGCATGGTTCGTGACAACACCGACGGAAATTCGGTAATCGCTTTGGAATATCAAGCGTATGAACCGATGGCGATTGAGGTGTTTCGTCAGATTGCCGCCCAGATTCGTAACACCTGGAGTGATGTCACTCATGTTGTGATTCATCACCGAACGGGGCGGTTAGAAGTTGGTGAAATTAGCGTGTTAGTTGCGGTGGGATCTCCCCATCGATCGGAGGCATTTGAAGCGTGTCGATATGCGATCGACACCTTGAAACACAATGCTCCAATCTGGAAAAAAGAACATTGGGCAGATGGCTCTAGCAGTTGGGTGAGCATTGGTGCCTGTGAGCAACCAGGAGAGAATTGCTAAAATTGTGGATCGCGATTGCCTCTAAACATCAGGGCACGAAATCAATAACCGCTAATTTCTGAATCATTTGTAGCTGTTTATCGGCAGTGACTAAATTAGCATTGGATTGAATCGCTGTAGCAGCAATAATGACATCAGGTAATGGGAGACGATACTTCTGTCGCAGTTGAATCACCAGTTCTATCAGGTCAGCTTGATCGGGGTTTAACCCAATTACCTCAACCCGCTCAAGAAACTGGTTAAATACCTGACAATCGCCTTCGGTCAAACCCGAAAATGATAAAAACTCAAGCTGACTGATGATTGAAACACCAATCCATTCACTGGTTTGAAGCTGTTGAAGTACCTGCTGATTGCCTTGAAGCAAGGCAATAATCGCATTCGTATCAAGCAGGTATCGATTACCATTCATCTCTTAATGTCCGCTGTGTGGCGATCGCATCTCCCCGCCATTGCAATGTTCCTGCTAAATCCGAAAAGTCATACTTATGGGATGCAGTAGGTGTGGATGAAGCGGGATTGATCACCAAAACTAACTCAACCTCACCGGGTGGTAATTGCGTTGGCACATCGAGCCGAAGATGCCCGTTGGCGTCAATCTGACCGATCAAAGTGAGAGTTTGCATCATCTATATTTCCAGAGTCACCATCGATCTGCTGAAGCAGATATATCGAAGCGATCGCATCCATTCTGCCTTTATTCTATGCCTTCACCTGATTTCAGCGTTGATATCCCGCTTCAATAAATCCATCCACTCTGCAGCAACTCGGCAACGCTGACGCCCATCGCCACCGATCCTCGTGGAGTATGAGGAGCCTCACCATCAAAGGCTTCTGAAATAGCATTGAGACAGCCTTCATTCTCAAAATGAGCCATTAACGGCTGCAAATCAAACCCCAAAGGTAGATCCGAGCAGAAGCGAGACCACGCTCGAAAGAAAGAGCCTAGAAGCCAACTCCAAACGGCTCCTTGATGGGCAGACTTTGGCGTGCCATCGTAACAACCGATGTAATCTGGATGAGCAGGATCAAGCGATCGCAGCCCATAAGGGGTAAGCAATCGATCGCGAGCAACCTGCAACACTCGCCGCGAGTATTGCGGCGAAAAGGCACAATGCCGCAGCGAAACCGCCAACACCGCATTGGGTCGAATTGCTGGATCGCAGCGATCGTCTGGCTCAATGCCATCAAATAGATAGCCACAGTCTGCATTCCAAAATCGTTGAAGCGACTCCTTAACCTGCTCGGCTTGCTGACCATAGCGACGGGCTTGGTTAGCTAAGGCAAGATTATCTTGCTCTTGCTGGCTCAACCGCTCTGCCCACTCCCTCGCCCAACATAACGACGAATACCACAATGCATTGACCTCAATGGGTTTGCCGCATCGCGGGGTAACAGGCTGATGATCGATCATCGCATCCATCCAGGTCAGCGCAGTCGTGTAGGTTCCCAGTTCCCCCTGGGAGTAATTGCTCCATGTCAACAACCCATCTGAGGCATCTACACGGATGTTGTGCAGCGTTCCAACTGTAAAGGACTTATAGATCTGATTCACCACTGGGTACTGCTGCACCAGAAAATCCCAATCCTGACTCGCTTCGAGATATAACCCCAGAGTTTCAATCCACCAAAGCGATGTATCGATACTGCTATAAATTGGTTTACCGTCAATTTCTGCAAATCCATTCGGAATCAACCCTTGATAGCAATAGTTACTCAACATTGTGAGAATACTGCGGGCGAGAGAAAAACGGCGAGAGGTGAACGTCATACCAGGAAGGGCGATCAGCATGTAGCGTCCGCGATTCGCGCAAGGTGCAACGCCGCAAGAACCGTGTCTGCTCGGATAAGCCTCAAGCAGCGTAGGACTCGCCGCGACGGCACGAAAGGCTAAGAAGCGATCGCTCGCTTGCAGCAGCTTTTGGTGAAAAGAAGCCCCCTCTCCCAGGCTTGACAGTGAAAATTGTTCCTGCAACCGGGCTTGCTCCATTTGAAGTGCCTGATCAAACATGTCACAATTTAAGCGGGGCACGCCTGCTTCAGCCCAACCAACTTTGGCTTCTAGCGTTATCGTTTCTCCTGGCTGTAGCTGCACCGTCAAATATCCCGGACTGTAGAGATCTTCAGAACTCCCACCCTTTCTTGAAGATTGATGGAGCCAATCCGGTGCTGCTTTAGAGTAGTCAAAATTCCAGTACCATGTTCCGTCAGTGCAATAGTGTCCCCGACTCCAACGCACTGACCAAGGCGTTCCGGCATATCCGCCTGGTTGAGCTTGTAGCCGTACCTCTTGATCTCCCACAACCTGCGACACCTGCATCTTTGAAGCCGCTTGGTGTAACTGGTTTAAACCGCGATCGCCGATCACAAGCCGCAATCGGAGCGTTGCAGCAGAGTTGCCGCTGTAGCTGTATCGAATCAGGAGGCGGTGATCTAACTGGGGCACGGATGAACCGTTATCGGTTAGGCCGTAGGGCATGAGGAGTTGGCGACTCAGCGACCAAGCGTTTGTTTGCCACTGCCAGATTGGAGTTGGAGCAAGCGTAAAGGAGTTTAGAAACTGGTATCCTTTAGGCGAAACGTTCCCATCGCGCCACACATTCGTTCCGAGTGGATAGACAGATCCGGCAATTTCTAAGCTGGCGTCTAAGTGGGATAGCAGCAGGGTGCAACGATTGGGCGGGTCGAGGGCAGCGACTAACCAGCCTTGGGCGCTCCGCGTTCGGGCATCGCAGAGGGTTCCACTGGCAAAGCTGCCGAGTCCATTGGTGAGGAGCCACTCGCGAGTGTTTAGAGAGGATGTAAGGTCGGTAGAAGAATCGGGGTTGAGTAGAAAAGACAAAGGTAGATGCCAAAACCGTTTTGTCCACTAGCTATACCGTGTTTTTGGCTCTCAGTCTCTATTCTCATAGTTTCTTCATCCCCTATCCCTATTTTCATGTCAAAATCGTTATGACTATGATATAGTCGTAACAGTTCGTTAAATATCGAATTACGGCGATAAACTGAGATGTGCATAGTGGCGTGTTTGACTGCTGTGCCTACGCAACCGTAGATGCATTGTTAAGGAGAACGTTTTTCATGACTCAAGAAGGATGTTTGCGTGTCGGTCAGGCTGCCCCCGACTTTACTGCAACCGCTGTGGTTGACCAAGAATTTAAAACAATCAAATTATCTGACTATCGCGGCAAATACACAGTTCTATTCTTCTACCCGTTGGATTTTACGTTTGTTTGTCCGACTGAGATCATTGCCTTTAGCGATCGCTACGACGCATTTAAGTCTCTCAATACAGAAGTGTTGGGTGTTTCGGTCGATAGCGAATTTTCTCACCTCGCCTGGATTCAGACCGATCGTAAAGCAGGCGGTATTGGTGATATTGTCTACCCGCTTGTTTCAGATATCAAGAAAGAGATCAGCACTGCTTACAATGTGCTTGATCCGGATGCTGGAGTTGCTTTGCGTGGCTTATTCATCATCGACAAAGATGGCGTGATTCAACACTCGACGATTAACAATCTTTCGTTTGGTCGCAGTGTAGATGAAACGCTTCGCACTCTGCAAGCAATTCAGCACGTTCAATCTCACCCGGATGAAGTCTGTCCCGCAGGCTGGCAGCCTGGTGATCAGACGATGAATCCTGATCCGGTGAAGTCGAAAGAATTTTTTGCGGCAGTTTAGCGAAAGGAGTGGGTACAAGATACGAGGAAGAAATTTCTAAATATCTTGTCCCTTTCGTCTCTTATCAAAAATAGTTCTAGTTCTCAGGCCCAGTGCGGCTTGGGAACTTGTTTTTTAGGGAGGTAAACTGAGCCTATCTTTCCTCTGTACGAAGAGATGCGTGACCTGAGTGAAATCCCGATCTTGCTCCAAAAGCATTATGGAAAATTAATGCGTCGGTAGTCCTACAGAAGTAATGATTTGTTATAGGCGTGAACAAAGTACCAGATTGCTCCAATGTGGTTCTCCAACAACTTAGAAAACGACAAGGTTTTGCGGACTAAGCGAGAGACACGCTGGCGC
>JAHHHO010000113.1 GCA_019359315.1 Myxacorys californica WJT36-NPBG1 | reverse complement strand
GCAATTCATCTTGACGCAGTTTAACCAGAGGCAGACCGGGGAGCAGATTTTACAGAGGCTCTTGCCAAGCTAACTCGCGATCTCCTCTCGCGACCGTTTTTTCTATCGCAGTAACTTGCCAAGTCGTGTATTACAGGTTCAAATTCTGTGTGTGAATCAACAGCTTTTTCAACTTGCACGGCATTCATTGTGCAGAAGTGAAGTGGGCCTTTTCGAGGGGAGTTTCACAACGAGTGACACGTCTTTCAAGCGTGTGATTAATGGATTCAAGTCTCCGCCTGCACTGCCAAACTTGCTCATCGTTAAGCATCAAAAGACAAATCATAGGTCGGCTCGCCTATCAGCGTGGGCAACTGTCTGTAAAATAGCCGCTTCTTGCGTTGCAGGTGCGACTCCTGCCCGACCTACCAAATCTATGGAGAGTAAATCGATCAGGCGATCGACGCTGTTTGCTAAACAGAGGGATGAACAATTGTGGTTCGAGTCCACTGCTCTCCGCTGCATGAGGACCTGGTGTAACTGGATAAACATCTCAGATTACGAACCTGAAGAGTGGGGGTTCAAGTCCCTCCGTCCTCGCCAATTGTGGAGAGCACCGCTGAATAGTCGTCAACTGCAAAGCGAAAACCAGGGTAGTCCTTAGACTAGGCGAACCCTTCTGAGACTTTCAGCGATCTAGCTCCTCAAACTAGCGGATTTGCATGAGAATTGTTTTCATAATGAGAATTGCTGAAGCAACGCCCGAAACTTGGTATAAGAAGGGATGCCTTCGGTAACGCTTCGCAAGGAAGAATGCCGGATGGCGACGCTAGCCCAAGGAGAGATCAAGGATGAACGATACACCGCAAAATCCGCCGAACGCAGATGAGCTACTGTTATTGCTGCGTCGGAAAGAAGGAAACTGGGTTGAATGGGCGCACGCTTGCCAAACACTTCAGAAAGCTGGGTACAGTCCACAAGCTATCTTTGAGGAAACTGGATTTGAGCCGATTCAGCAAAATCAAATTATCGTAGCGTCGCAAGTGTATGACACGATGCTAACCGTGGGCGTGTCCGATGCGGCAAAAGAATTTTTTGGGCGTAAAAGCAGTGATGTGTTGTACGAACTGCGAATTCTGACTCAACGCGATCGCGCGGCTACCGCTGACTTTCTATTTAGTCATAAACTCGACGCTGACGAAGCCCATGAAATCGCTCGCGCGGTGAAAGATTTCTCTCGCTTTGGGGGAACCAACGAAGCGTTTACTGATCATCCAGGTGATGCAGTTGCGTTTCAGACGTGGAAAGCCGCAAAGCAGAAAAGTGACCTACAAGAGCGATCGCGACTCATTGCTAGGGGTCTGAGATTTGCCCACAGCGCTACTGCCCGCAAAGCGATCGAGCAACTCTTAACAGACTTCACCGTCACGCCGAAGCGCTTGGCTCCGCGTTTACCGACCTATCGGCTAGAGTCGGATGAAGAATTGCCTCGGATCGTTCCAGTCGTGGGCAAGCTTCCCCTCAGCAAAGCAGACTTAGACGCTGTGCCGTTTGTTGATGCAGTCGGAGTTTTCCAGATGGTGCAATTTTCTGGTACAGGGGCGTGGGTGACGCTACCGGGGTGGCAAGTGGTGCGGAGTGCAGAAGATCCGATCGCGCTGCTGTGCGACAGTGATAAGTTGCCCAGCCCCATTCCTGGAGCGGCGGAAGAAGTGATCGTGTTAGTCGATCGCGCTCAGCGTCAGTGGCAGGAGGATAGCTATTTTGTTGTTGCGGAAGATGAGCAGCTTCAGTTGCGCTGGTTTGAAGACACGCCTGATCTCGCGTTGTTGGGACGGGTTGTGCTGGTGATGCGTCCTAAAAAGGTTTTAGACGAAGAATACACTAAAGAACTGTGGCAAATTGATGAGTAAGCCAGAAATCAGGTTTCTGCAACGCTTTTGCACATCAGCAATGGCACATTGATAGAGATGGAGTCAAACATGCAGTTGATGACATCTGTAAAAACTCATGGAACGCTTATTTGTCGCAATCGTACTTCTGATAAGGAATTCCAAGTCGGTAATAAGCTACTGGATTTCGGTTGCATACGGTTCTGCCTGTAGAAAGCGTTGCCGGAAAGTCTGATTTTCTGAGTCCTGGGGCAATGATCCATAAGGCTTGGTGAGATTGCTGGGGGTTGAGCGCTGCAAGAGTTTGCCATGTCGCTTCGTATCCCTGAGACTTGCTCACAAAGGTAAACGTTTCTGCTTCCGGTAATGCCAATGCAAAACTCAAACCCAAGGCAATATCTTGAAAATCTCCGTATGCCATCACGACGAGAGATGAGCCAGAAGCGCTAAGGGTTTGAGCAATTTTCTCAGGTTGATAGGGTTTGAGAAAAACTAGATTGTAGACGACAAAGAGACAGCTCAAACAGCCTGCCAACAGCACCATTATGGATGGCATTGAAGTTGGCTTCTCATCTCTTGATGTCTCTCTATTTTCACCCGTATTTTTTGCACAAAGGCTGGCTCCAACTAACGCGCAAACGGCTGGAAAGTAGATAAAGTTGTAGCGCGGAACCTGGGTAATGTCTTTATGCAACCCATAGACGATCGCTAGAAATTCCAGCACGCTACACAGCACAAATCCGGTTAGCGTTAGGGTCTGCCACTGCGTTTTTGGATTGTTCCAAAGCCGTCGTAATCCTTTGACGACTCGCCATCCCAACCATCCTGCAAACAGCAGCATCAACACAGCAGCAGGAATGGCAATCCACAAGGGCTGATTTTCGACTGGAAGCGCGATCGCCATTACGAGCCATCCAGCGGCAAGCTGATAGAGCGGCGCGATCGCACTCAAGATTCCTGTTTGCGGCACTTCTAACCAATCGGTTTCAGACCGTCCTATATGACTTAGGAATGTCGGCAATCCAGGTAAATGCAGCAGTCCAATCATGACCGTGGAAAGGACAATCGCGAGCCAATTTCGACGGTGACTTCTGCCTAACCGGCTCTGCCATGCTTGTAAAAGAATTAGGGTGACGATTTGCGCGATCGTCGCTAGAAGAAAAAAGTAGTGAACATAAAATCCGATCCCATTGACCACAATCCAACCAAGCCAGACGGAATAGCGGATCTGTCGGTGCTGTAAATCGTGCTGAATTTGAATCAGTCCCAGGAGCGCGATCGCAACAAACACCATCGGAACGGTATAGTGACGCGCTTCTTGAGAGAGGTAAACGGCAAACGGAGAGACCGCCATGGACAACGCAGCGACCAATCCAGCAGTTTTAGAAAACGCGACCCGATTGAGGGTGTAGGTGATGCCAATTAAAAGCACTCCTGCGATCGCGCTGAGCGCCCGAATTTTCCAGATCCAAGACGGCGGCAACGGGGCAGTCCATTGAAGCCAACTGTTCAGCCAGCAAAAAAACAAGGGCGGATGCACTGATTGAACTGAAATAGTTTGAGCAATTCCGCTACAGGTTGCAGCAGTATCTAGCTGAAAGATCTGAGCGAAGGCCGAAACCGCAAACGCTTTTTCTAACGGCACATCATAATAGCTGTGTCCAAAACTAAATAATGCTGTGATCACTTCATCCATCCACAAGGGCTTTAGATCCAAGTTCCAAAACCTGAATGCCGTCCCCAGTAGAAGAATTCCAGCCAAAATTAGATAATGCAAAGCAGGCTCAGCCACGACTCAGAACATCAGATTGCACTCTACACTAGAAGCGAATCGTTCGGCACAATCTGGTACTCAAGAAAGCTGGTGCTCAAGAAAGGGATGATGACTTAATTTGCCTTCTTATTTCCTTGCGTTAGCCTTGTTGCAGGCGTCCCTATGACAGAATCTCATCCCCGAACTATTGGCTTAACAGGCGGAATTGGTATGGGTAAAACCACCGTTTCCACCTATCTAGCAACACGCTATTCCTTGCCGATCTTGGATGCCGATCTCTATGCCAGAAATGCCGTTCAGCCGGGAAGTCCAGCCCTTGCTGCAATTCGCGATCGCTATGGCAGCACGATTCTGCATTCCGATGGAACCTTGAACCGCCGTCATTTAGGAGAAATTGTCTTCCAAAATCCAACTGAGCGCCAATGGTTAGAAGGGCAAATTCATCCCTATGTACGGCAAGCGATGACTGCCGATCGCAATGCTTTATGTAACGCTTTAGATAGCTCAGCAAACCCTCACGCTGCTATTGTGCTGGTGATCCCTCTGCTGTTTGAAGCGAATCTAACGGACATTGTGGATGAGATTTGGGTGGTTTATACCTCTACTGAACAACAGATTCAACGCTTGATGCAGCGCGAAAAGCTGACCTTAGAGCAGGCTCACGCCCGAATTAAAAGCCAAATGCCGATTCAAGACAAATGCGATCGCGCCGACGTGATTTTAGACAATTCTTCAACTGTTGCCGCTCTCCTAGAACAAGTCGATCGCGCCGTCACTCCACTTCAATCCCGTTGGCAAAATCTGACAACCGACAGCTAGACTGAGCTATGGTATGGTAATTTCGCTCATCAATAGATTCTGATCGACTAAGAAACAGCTATGGGTACAACGCTAAAGCAGATTGCCAGCTATTTAGATGCCAAAGGCTGGAAATATAAGGTAGACCAGGAAGGATGGCGCATTCTTACGGGCGTCTACGGTGAGCACATCGAAGACTTCCTGATTGTGATTCAGCTAGATGAAGACGGTGAGTTTTTTGAGATTTTTGCGCCTCGGGTACTGGCAGGCGTTAAAAATCATCCCCACAAGGCCGCGATCCTTCAAACTATGCTTTGCATCTCTTGGGAAACGAAAATGCTTCAGTGGGAGTATGATCCCTCCGATGGCGAAATTCGTGCCATTATCGAGTTTCCTCTAGAAGATTCGACATTAACCGAACGACAATTCAATCGCTGCCTGCACAGTCTCGTCCAGCTTGTAGACGAACTCGCGCTGCCTCGCCTCAAGACGGTGATGGAAACCGGAGAAGATCCTGGCGATCTCGAAGAAGGTGAACGCCTGTTACTGGCCTTGCAAGAAGAATCTCCCGGCTTGCTCTCTGTCTTAGAGCGAGCGATGGAGGCCCGGAAACGTCGAGGCAGAGTCACACCACCCGATGAAATGGAGCAAGACGGCTCGAGCTGATCAATTTTTAGCTAATTAGTATTTAAGTTGATGATTCTTGCTTGACTCAACTTACACGGCTTAATTTAAGGCTTATCTCAATGAAGTCTTAAGATCCTTAGCTCAAGAGCGCTTCAGGCCTGTTGCAGTTCTTGCCATACCTAACTCCGCTCTTCATTGAATGAGTAATTTTTGAGCGCATAAGGGTTGGTTCGCCACACTGTAAAACAATCCTTTCAGAATTTGCGTTAAGCGGTATCAAAATTACCGAACGTCTCAATAAACCTGCTCTAGAATTGGGACAATCGAACTTCAGAAGCTAGGGCAAACTTTTAAGACATCTCTCATGTCAAGCGGTTAGTTTTGGGTAAAACAGCCAATACAACCCTACTTTTATTCTCTTCAATTTTCAACTGAGGAGGTATTTATGTTAGTCATCCTCATCGGTGATCGCACCATTTCCCCAGAGCAAGTGTGTCAGACCTGCCTACTCGCTGACCAGAGCGGACAACCTCGCTGGCAGCAGGGACAGTTGCGCTGCGGTCAAACTATTCGCCGTCGCGGTGAGCATCTCCCGGCGCAATACCAATGTCAGATGGGGTTTCGAGTTACCAATATTGAGTAATCAACGTTGAGCAACAATAGCGAGTCAATACAGGAACGCAGGAACTGCGCTATTCTGTGCTTAGCACAATAGCACCTTGGTTAACGCGAAATTTAGGAGAATGATTCATGGCTTGGCGCGGGTCTACTACAGTGTCCGATCGCATTTTTGCTTGTCTTGCTTACTTTCTACCCCTCTTAGATCTGGTTGTGCTAGTCGCAGCGCCTCTAAGTGGCTCTTTTCTCAGTCCCCTGCTTGCGCTTCTAGCAGTTCCTCTGGCTCCCCTGTTTCTGCTGTATGGCAGTATTCCGTTTGCGTCTCTCATTGTGTTTTTTGCGCTCTACCTACTCGTGGTTAGAAACGAGAGTATTCCTCACTTTATTCGCTTCAATACGATGCAGGCGCTTCTGTTCTCCATTGCCTTGAGTTTGATTGGCATTATCTGGAGTGCGATTCTAGCGCCCGTTTTTGGTATGGGAGGATTGCTGACTCAGACGCTATTCAATGCCGTTTTTCTAGGCACGATCGCGGCGATCGGGTACTCTCTGATTCAATCAGCGTTGGGACGCTATGCAGAAATTCCGACTATTTCAGATGCCGTTCACATGCAGGTTCGCTAATCTGATTTTAGAGATCGTGCGGCGACCGTATTCTCCAGAAAGCCAATTCCCTCGATTTCGATGCGGACGCGATCGCCGACTTGCAGTGCGCCGATCCCATCCGGTGTGCCTGTCAAAATCACATCTCCTGGAAATAGCGTCATCACTTGGCTGATGTAGGATACCAATGCATCTGGCGTAAACACCATGTCGCTAATGGTGGCGGTTTGCACTGGAGTGGGACTGTCATTGAGGAATGTCTGTAGCCTTGCGTCTGGATTAATCTCACGCACCACCCACGGACCGAGCGGACAGAAGGTATCAAATCCCTTGGCACGAGTCCACTGTCCGTCTTGGCGCTGCAAATCTCGTGCGGTCACGTCGTTAGCAATCGTATAGCCCCAAATCTTGCTATGAGCCTCTTCGGGCGTGCAGGCATAGGCGCGATCGCCAATCACTAATGCTAGTTCTCCTTCATAGTCCACCCGCTCGGACTGCGATGGATAGAAAATTTCTGCTTCTGCCGCAATCACAGTTGTAGGCGGCTTCAAAAACAAAAGCGGCTCTTGAGGAACAGGAGTTCCCATTTCTGCAGCATGATTAGCATAATTTTTTCCTACAGCCACAATTTTCGAGGGCGCACAGGGAGCTAAAGTTTGATACTGATTTGGGTCTAAAATCACATCTGTCGGCTGCCCCTTAAGCCATGGCGGAGCATCTAGCACCTGCACAGTGCGATCAATTTTCAGCAACCCATAATAAATTTTTTCTGCCGCTTTTACTCGAACATAACGCTGAGCCATAGATTTGCCAATATCCTGTTAGTTGACCGGGTAGATTTGACGCGATTGGTTTAGAAACTGGTATAGAATTATAAGTCCTTGCTTTTTTATGGTTGGTGGACTCAACGGTAGATCGAGTGCCGCTCAGCACTGCTCCACCTGTTCCACCGATTTTAGAAAGAGCCATCTTGTCCATAAGGAGAACTTCAATGAGCAATCTTTACGAAACCATGTACATCATGCGCCCCGATCTGAATGACGAGGCAGTGGATCAAGCGATCGAGAAGTACCAAACTATTTTGCGGGATAATGGCGCAGAAATTTTGGAAACTCAGCATCGGGGCAAACGTCGCCTTGCTTATGAAATTGATAGACAGCGGGAAGGCATCTACGTTCAAATGAATTTCACCTCCAATGGCAGCCAAATTGCCGCCATGGAGCGGGCAATGCGCCTTAGCACCGAAGTCATCCGGTTTATGACCGTGAAGCAAGACGCTCAACCCGTTGCAGAAGCCGAGGCTGAATAATTCGCCATTTTTTAATGGTGTCTGCTAGCGCCGCTATGCTTGAGGCAAAATCAAGCGTGGTGGCGCTGGTTCTTTTGGTTCGCTTTTTCACACTGATTTTCTCCAATGCTTAAATTGACCACTGTAAAAGTGAATCAACACAAAGGAGACTTCATGTTGCTTGAACGTCTCTCAAAAGCGAGACTGCTTAATTAGAACCATAGGTATAGGACAGCTAGGAATGCCGGGTCTAATATGTAAAGTATAGTGAAGTTCATTTGGAATACAAACAATGCAATCACGTCCTAGCACCGATTTACCTCCTGTTTCTACTGCATACAACGGCAAAGACCGCAACGCTTTCTTGTTTGGTTGGAATCCTCAAGCAGAACTATGGAATGGTCGTCTTGCGATGATTGGTTTCACAGCTTATCTGCTTTGGGACTTGGCAGGCTATAGTGTTGCGCGTGACATCTTGCACCTAGTAGGCTAATAATCCTACTCTGCTGCACCGCTTTTAATAAAAAATAATTCCTCGTTCCTCCATAGTAGAGGGACGAGGAATTTTAGTTGAAACACAGGCAGCGTCAGTAGATCGGCGCGTTCATCCTAGATTTCAATGCTAATAAATTTCAATCAAGCTGTTTTGAAAATTCTTAGGCCCAGTGTAACCCGAATGCTGAGCAAGCTCTTTATTAGAACCATAGGTATAGGACAGCTAGGAATGCCGGGTCTAATATGTAAAGTATAGTGAAGTTCATTTGGAATACAAACAATGCAATCACGTCCTAGCACCGATTTACCTCCTGTTTCTACTGCATACAACGGCAAAGACCGCAACGCTTTCTTGTTTGGTTGGAATCCTCAAGCAGAACTATGGAATGGTCGTCTTGCGATGATTGGTTTCACAGCTTATCTGCTTTGGGACTTGGCAGGCTATAGTGTTGCGCGTGACATCTTGCACCTAGTAGGCTAATAATCCTACTCTGCTGCACCGCTTTTAATAAAAAATAATTCCTCGTTCCTCCATAGTAGAGGGACGAGGAATTTTAGTTGAAACACAGGCAGCGTCAGTAGATCGGCGCGTTCATCCTAGATTTCAAGGCACTGAGCGTGAACCCTTTTAGGGCTGGCGACAAGCCTTGAAGCTGTTTTGAAAATTCTTAGGCCCGGTGTAACCCGAATGCTGAGCAAGCTCTTCCAGAGTCTGCCGTCCACCGTAATACTTGCCGTTAATTTCCCACGTTGGAAACCCGAATTCTTTCCCGGTTTGCTTTTCAACTTCAGGTGCGATCGCTTTGCACATTTCGACCTGAGCTGCCTTTCCCCCCTCGGCACACTCGACGTAGGTAAACTCATTCATAGCCTCTTTGCCAAACAGTTCTTTCTGCTCACAGCAGTGCGGACACCAATACGCACCGTACATCTCTGCACCAGTCTGTTTGAGGTGACGAGCCAGACCCAATTCCGCCTCTCCAGAAGAGTTCTCTACGAGAAAGTATGGATTTCCATTTGCATCGCCAATTGTCACTGCGTTCGCGCTTCTTTGCCCAATTGGAGAATAGACAGCCAGCGTTGTAATTAGCGTTACCATTGCCACAATTGTTCCCAGAAAGAACAGTTGTCCTCGATCGTTCCAATCTCGTCCAATCAGCGTCAGCACAAACATCGCGCTGGCAAAGAGGGCAGAGGCAATACAGAAGTAGCACACTCCATTGATTCCGTAGTTCGCCACAAACTTGGAGAACATGATGTACATCAGGTAGCCGCTAAACAGCAGCATTGCGGTTGCGCCCGCAAAGAGCAGCGGCCAAGTATTATTTTCTAGACTAGTCCGCAGGGATTTTTTGCTTTCAGGATCAACCGCCAAAGGAGCCAGGGCTAACACTGCCATTGCCAAATAGGCCAGCAAGCCAAACAGGGACAGAGGTAAGCCAAAAACAGTAGCGTAAGGGCTTTCAAGCACCCGTTCACAGCCCCCCGATGGACAAGCTACGGCCTGGCTGAAAAGCTTGTTATAGGTGATGTAGCCTGTATTGAGAATGCCGAGGGTTGCGATCGCGCCAATGAGGGGACGCGACCATCGGTGAATCCAAGGCGTAGAACGTCGGCGAGTCATAGGGGTTTTGAGTAGAAGTAGCTTTAGACTGGATCAATGTTCTGATACAGCTAAATTTTACCTCCTCCATTTTGCCTGATTTACTTGAGTTTGCGGACAAGCTTCCCGGTTGGAGGCTTTGTATTCACCTGTATTGGCATCGTTGATGCTGCAGTTCAACAAAAACTAGCTTGCAAATTTTTGCTAAGTTTGCTACTTTAGTTAAGCGTTTGAAAAGTGATCCCCGCCGGGATAGCTCAGTTGGTAGAGCAGAGGACTGAAAATCCTCGTGTCACCGGTTCAAGTCCGGTTCCTGGCATAGGTTTTAAGGTGTAGAGTTGGGGACTTCCCCGATTCTTCCCCCAAAACCGCAAACTAAATATCTCAAAGTAGGGATATACCCTTAGCTGCTGCGTGTGTGTGAGAACCCCTATTAACAGCCAAAAGTTTTATATAGGGCTTCTCACACACGGTTTTGCTTTGAAAGTTGGCAGAGATTGACTCAATGCCGCATTCCTTTTGCTCTACCTCCGCATCGATGCCCTCGAATGTCTAAATCGTCTGGTGAGTTGCATCTACCTGAACCGGATAGATCCTGCGGCCCGTTCAGTAACGGTGTTGATTGATGGACGAGAATCGTTTTGGTTGGTCGTCCACCCTTCTAGCTGCATGGCAACTTGATTCGCTCCGTTCTGATCTCCTTTGTTTAGATAAATCTCCCTTGATTTTGGCGCTGCCAAGCTCCGAAGGATCGCGATTAGCAGCTCTTGTGTTGAAAATCCTGTTTGAGTTAGCCTGAAAACTCAAGATTTGTGATCAGAACCGACGCCTCTGTCTTGCGAGCTTTATAACAGAGTGAAGAGGCAAGCAAATTGCGAAGACAAGTTTTGTTGGTGTAACTCTATTAAATATCGGCGACCTGAGTGCCGCCACCTTCAGGTACTTGTGTTGTGGAGTATCGTCAAATGCTGCACTGTTTCTTCTACACTTCACCCGTAGTGAAGAGTGAGCATTCAGTAACATTCACTGCAGAGCGTTAGTTGTAGCTGATGAATCTATAGCAAGTTTTTTTTGCACGAACAACAAATTAACTCTAGTGACAGGAAGCCTACGATGAACCATCCAAACGTATCCCAGTTTTTAGCCGATGCAAAACAAAATGAAGCCTTGAGGAACAACCTCAGGGCGGCTATGACCCTCCAAAGCTGTATCGAGGTTGCTGAAAGCTACGGCTATCACCTCTCTAGCGAAGAACTTCAAGCTGGACTTGACCAAATGTCTGAACAAGAACTCAGAGACCTGATTAATCCAGGGGTGGCTCCTCGTCGCCATATCCAACCCCGTTGAGCCAAAAATCAGAGTTCACGAGCAGAGGACACATCATCCATCGGATACGCGTCCCCCTGTCAGATACCTCTTGTGTATCCTGCCGATTGCCTTCTTCGGGCATCCCCTCAATCACTGACTCAGTAGCTCAACCAAATCTGATTTTTTCAATTTGTTGTATCCCGACAACTCTCGTTTTTTCGCCATCTTCTTTAATTCTTGGGCAGTTAAGGTTTGTAGAACAGTAGGATCTTTAATTACATCCGGCATGGGCTGCGGCGTTACGTAAAAAACCTGCTTCAAAGCGTTGAGTTTCTTGCCTTTGGTAATCCCACACTTCAGGTTTGTAATAGGGTCTAACGTCTTCCAGTACTGGCGGGGCGCTTCATCAATCCGGTTCGTCGCTACTGGAAGCTTGATGCCTGTGAGACCACTACCGGGTTGTTCAATGAGATATTGCAGTGCTGCCTGGATGTCATCTCTTGAGGCTTTAGAGAGATTTATTTGAGGAATCGCTTCTCTTGATAGCGTTTTTGTGATTGCAGCCGTTGCCTCGCTATCGTCCGCAACAATACACCAAACGCGCTCTAGACCCGCTGCTTCGGCAACAGCGTAGATGAATGCATTGCCAACCACTTCATAGCGATCTTTGCTAGTTTCCTTGACGATCGTGGGCACCCAGTTTCGTCCACCAGCATCCTTCAGTTGCTGAGCAGTTGCTTTAACTAGAAATTCAGCGGCATCGGTGCCTTCACCTGGATCGATCTCATCCAGATACAAATACATGAGGTTGCCAATATCAGTGAAGGTGCTCATTGTAGAAAGTACTCCTTTGCTAGAGCTACATAGTAGTCACGGGCGGTTTTATCGCGATAGGTCGCCGGAATGCGAGAAAATGCGGCGCTGGCAATGTTCGCATAGCTAGGCACTTCAAAGATGTGCAAATCTTTCTGGGTGGTGGTATACCGAGGAAAAAAGTGCGGCATCAGGTCGAATCCGTCTTTTTTGGCTTGCTTGAGAATGTTAGTAATTGCAAGTTGCGCCGCTTCTATTTGGGAAGGTGTCGTTCTTTCGCCATTGAAGAACACAGGTAGTGCTACGGGTCTACCATCCTCTCTTGCTCTCTGTGCTTCGGGGATGAACTCTTTCATCGCCAGTGCTGCATTCTCTAGAGAGAATAAATTGTTGTGCTTAGTCGGCATTAAGACCACATCCGCTGCATAGACTGCCAACTGGCTAAAGATTCGCCAGTTAGGTGGAGCATCAATCAAGATGTAGTCATACTCCGACTTTAGTGACTCTAGATTTCGTTGAAGACTATCGGGCTTTAACTGTTGGCGAAGTTGTACCTCATCCACGGAATCGATAAATTTCTTATCTGCGGGGATAACGTCAAACTTAAACTCTTTGCCTAAAGCTTTATATGTAATGGAGAAGGGCTTAATGGCTGTGCGAAGGTTAACGTTTCTGTCTGTTAGTGCCTGAAAAACGGCTCCTTCGCTTAATGGCAGTCCTAGAGAGCTAGTGAGATCTTGCTGGTTGGGATCGCAGTCTACAACGAGAACTTCCTGCCCCAATAAGGTGAGGACTGCAGCAAGATTCACCGTTGTGGTTGTTTTACCAACACCACCTTTGTTGTTGTAAACCGAGAGGGTTAACGCTCTGACAGGCTGTTCAATTTTATCTCGCACTAGCGCGATAACCTGGCCAATATTCTCAACAGTAATTGCAAGGCAAGGCGTGGCAGGGTGAACGACCTTCCTATGTTTACGAAAAAGCTGAATGTGAACAGAATTGGTGATGATGCCCCACTGCGCTGTTTTGCAATGACTACCCAATAAATATCTTTTGATCTGACGAACAGCCCTCCTGTAGCTCGCTGACCCTTCAGATAAGCTAACGTCTCGTCCCTTGAGTTCAATCAAGAGGTACGGATTAGACTGTGTGCGTAGAAAGATATCATTTGGGCTATTTTTGCGAACTGCGTAATCAACGTCGCCACTACCAGTGTCATATTGTGGGCAGACTTCCCCTTTCCCTGTGTCAAAACCTAGAGCCTCCAGTAAAGAGCGCTGCACGAAATTGAGATCAACGACCGCCTCTAGTGCCCCATCGGGGAGATCGTGCAAGGCTACCTGCAAGCTTGCGGATGGCATAAGCGTAAATACTAAACTATTGTCTTCGTTGAAGTAACTACCAAGAATTGTTTACGTGGAACTTTCTGATGATCCGGTCAAAATTCTTGTTATTCGCAGTTCTGCTGAGTATATATTTACTCTGTTAACGTCATAAGATACGTATATACCTGGTCTCTAACCTTCCCCATAGTCTGCGCATAGAGAACATTTTTGGTCAAATTTCAAGTCATCCTAGGGTCATAGAAGGAAGCGCGCGATCGCTATTGCCAGAGTGATTAGTGTGGCGATCTAGATTAGCAGTGCGATCGCTAGGTTTTTAGGGCGAAGGGTGAGGGGCGATGGTCGTTGGCTCATGAGGGAAAGCGTTTTGATTATGCCCTCGATCTCTTGTTCCACGATAAAATAGGTACATAACACGCCAATCCAGGGGAGGACGCGGACGCTACACACGACCCCCAGGTCTGGAGTTTTATGGAAGAATTGCAATCCGATTTAATTCAATTAAAAGCCGCGCTCGAACTCATTCCCCAATCAATGCCGTTGGGTCGAGCCGCAGTCCGGCAAGCAATTGGACGAACACAAAGCCAGATTGACCAATTGAAGCGACGACTTGCAGAAATTAGAGCCGAACAGCCCAAGAGCGAGCCCTATTCCTGGCTGACACCGGAGCAGCGGTTGAAAAACCTTCACAGTCAGAGAGCGTTGCTGGCAGCCCACCGCTCAAACTGCGAACCTTGGGATTTGGTGCGACTTCAGGGAGTCGATTTGCAAATTTCCCAAATTGACACGCAAATCAAAACATTGCAAGGAGACGCAGCATGAGCCATCCAAATGATTTAGTGTCTGAACTTCCCGATGAGCCGCAAGACAAGGTATCGTCAACTTAACCGGGAATATTCGAAATTAAGTACGATAATCCTTGAACATTCAGCCTTGCTCGATTTTAGGCAGCAACTTCCAAACACGTGATTTCCCGCCAATCCTCGAAGCGTTGGC
>JAHHHO010000004.1 GCA_019359315.1 Myxacorys californica WJT36-NPBG1 | reverse complement strand
AACTGTCGCCCACAGTCCACGCAGATATGATTTTGCTTGTCTTTGCGTTTTCCATTCTTCCGAATGTGAGTAGACTGGCATTCCGGGCACTGCAGAGAATCACCTTATTCATCTCTCCATTATGCAATGCCGGAAATATCATTGGTATCGCGACCATCAGCATAAGATGTAAACGGAACCCATTCCGCCAGCATGAAATAAGTAATGCAGCAAACTGCAAAGAACTAACTAGCGTGAGATGCTCTGACAGAAAGCGACCAAGCTCAGCAATCCCGATGACAAGCACAAGATCCAAGAAAAGCCCGATTCAATCTCTTCGGGTTGATTCCCCGCAGCTTGCTGCGTCCGGAGAGCACAGCGTCCGAAGGGTGCTGTTGAGCGGAATCGAGCCACGAAGTGTGCGAGTGGAGCGAAGTGATACACCGTCCGCTTGCGGCGGTGATGTTCATCTCGCGTGATTGTCACCTTCCTTCTTTCGCCCTCACCCTTACCCTCTTCTACGGCAGAAAGGACAAGAACTTAGGCTCCCTGCTCCCAATGGAAACAACGATCATCTTGAAAGCTAAGGAGATCGTACTTGTCTTCAGCAGCGTCTAATTTACGGAATGCGACGGTCGGCAAGATTGAATTCCGCAGAATTCTAACGTGTGCCCCATCTGCTTGTGAATGTAGCGGATGAGCGAGTTGTCGTATCTAATACACGGCAAATCAAAACCCTGCCTGATTTCTACACTTTTTTGTGTAGTTTAGCGAACATTGAAATATAGCCAATTGGCTGTGATTTAGAAACAGCAAAATAGACAAAAATCAATTGCACTTCTGCGGCTCTGTAGAGCCTTGATACTTTTGCAACACATGAAGACTATGAAGTGACTAAAGAATAAAAGGTCAACAAAAGCACGAATTAAGAAATAGAAACTGCTGCAAATAAAGAGCAAGATTTCGTCCGCGATCGCAAACATTTTTTATCTTCTTTTTCTTCAGTCCACTCTTAAATTAGGAGAAAAACGGTTGGAAAACACAGCAAATGTTGGATTGCGGCGGTTTCTAGGATTAAATTTAAATCTTGAATTTTAAGTAGTCAAAGTGTGTGAATTCAAGTAATATAATACCGAGTTCATACGGGCAACCGAACAGTAATAATTTTATGGTTGCTATTTTTTATACAGTCTCTTAGTTAGAAGTTCCAGCCAAATAGACCCAAACTCTAGCAAAAAGTTCCTTATATTTGGTCAAAAGGTGGAACGCCAGTTCTTTCGATGAACAGTATGTACGGTCTGCAAGACAGTGCCAAATTTACCACTTTTCAGTTCTCTTTAGTCGTGTGTTAAATCGCAATACTGTTCCTTTTCAAAGCAGTGTAATTACTGCTCCATCAGTTTTCTAGATAGATCATTTTGCTTGCTGTGCATCTTCCCTGAGCTTTTCGCAAAGCTTAGCCAGATTCGACTGTCAAATTCTAGGAAAACCTTGTGTTAGACTCCAAACTCAATACTTTATCGAACGCTGCTTCGGAGATTGGCGGCAGCGATCGTAGCTTTAGCGCGCTCGAATCGCCCCCCTATTTCGATGAGCGACTGCCAATTCCATCGCAAGCCAGCGCAGAGGCTACGCTACAGAGTTCTCTTATCGCCGCTCCTGACTCACGATCGAGCGGTCTAACAGCGCAGTACTTTGATAACCTGGACTTCACCAGCCCTGTTCTCAAGCGTGTTGATGCCACTGTTGATTTTGCTTGGAACTACGGTTCGCCCGATGCTAAAGTCGAAGGAGAGGCCTTTTCAGTGCGCTGGACAGGGCAGATTCAGCCAAAGTACTCAGAAACGTACACGTTTGAAACACTGTCGGATGACGGCATCAGATTGTGGATTAACGGACAACTCGTGATTGATCACTGGAACGATCACGCACCAACAACTGACACAGGAAGCATCAGCCTCCTTGCGGATCAATCCTATGACATTAAGCTGGAATATTATGAGCGGGGCGGCGAAGCGATCGCTAAACTTTTTTGGTCAAGCCTCAGTCAAACCAAAGAGATTGTTCCTCAAAGTCAGCTTTCTTCCGCCTTTCTAGAGGAGACCGTTCTAGGGCGTGCCGACATTGCCCTGCCCGGAGAACAAGCCCGGAGCGCCAGCGCCTTCATCGACTCGCTAGGAATCAATACGCATCTGCGGTACACAGACGATACCAGCTATGGTCGGTTTAGCGATGTGATCGAACCAAGATTGATCGAACTTGGAATTCGTCATATTCGGGATGGTGGCAATAATGCTGGGCTATTCGAGAAACTCAATCGCCTGGCAATGTCTGGAATTCGCTCAACGCTGGTGATGGATCCTAAAGACGATATTTCTCCCACTGAGGCAGTCAACATTGTCAAACGAGTCGCAGCTTCAGTAGATGCGGTTGAAGGCCCAAATGAATGGGATGTGAACAACGTTTCTACTTATCAAGGACAAGGGAGTTACGCTGGAGCCCGCCAATATCAGACCGAGCTATACCGAGCAATGAAAAACGACCCGGCAACCGCTGGCTATTGGGTGATTGCTCCCTCTTTAGCACAACCCGAAAATGCGGATCAGATGGGGTCTTTGCGAGATGTGTCGGATCTAGGCAATATGCATAGCTATGCAGGCGGCAGAGCACCCGCTAGTGATTACGATTGGCGATGGATGCCTCTAATGCAAAAGGTAACAGCCGATCGCCCCATTGTTGTAACTGAGACAGGCTGGCACACCGCCGATCACTACACGGCGCTTCAGCAACCGAACGTGACTGAGCAGGTTGCAGCAAAATACGTGCCCAGACAGTACTTGGAGAACTTTAACTGGAATATCCAACGGACGTTCATGTATGAACTGATCGATCAGAAGACTGAATCTTCTCAAGAGAATCGGTTTGGTTTAATTCGACACGATGGTTCTCCAAAACCTGCGTTTTATGCAGTTAAAAATTTAATAAGTTTGCTGAACGACGCACCCAACAATGTTCCATTAGGAACGTTGAACTATAGCTTGACCGGGAACACCACAAATCTGCATCACACGCTGCTGCAAAAGGCGAATGGAGAGTTTTTCTTGGTGCTGTGGACGAATGGAATTAGCACGGATGCCACGGTCAATCAGCAAGTGACTTTGAACGTGTCAACTCCAATCCGTCAAGCGACGACGTTTTTGTCAAACCAATCAACCAATGCTACTGGACAATATATTTCACCAACCCGAATAACATTGGAGGTACCCGATGAACCATTGATTGTGAAATTGACGTCAGCATAACTTGATGAATGCCTCTGGGACATAATTAGGGCGTTTTATCTAATAGCGCTATAGGGAATTTGACAATGCTAGTTGAGGAAAAAGTTAAACGGTAAAAACTTGCTAGCAATCTGCCAAATTTAGAGGACAGGTTGAGGGATGAAAGAATGGCTTACCTTTCATCCCTCTGCGAAGCGTTGCACAGGCGTCCCTCCTTTGACAAAGCACTAGACGAGGTTACGGACGTTAACAAGTAGTTTTGCTGAGTTATTGTGATTTGCGCGATCGCTAATCATGCAGCAAAAAGGCTGCCTAGCACATTTGTAGACAGCCTCCTGAGATAATTACCAGAAAAATTTGAGAAAACTATTCTGTTACTTCTATGCCAAACACCTGACCAAATACCTTTTCAACTTTGTAACCCGAATCGATCGATTCCATCGGGTCTTTGCGTAAGCGATGGCGGAGACACAGCGGCACAATTCGACGAATATCATCTACGGTTACATCGGTTCGACCTTCAAGCGCTGCTAGAGCTTTGGCAGCGCGGTTGGTCACAATATCACCTCGCAAACCATCTACGTCTAGTTCAGAACAAACTTGGGAAATTTTGACACGCAAGTCGTGATCGAGGTTGATTGACTTTAAGCGTGCCTGAGCATCCACAATCGTCTGCTGCAGGGCGTCTTGCCGCGGCTGATAGTGATCTAGAAACGGAATCGGGTCTTGATCAAACTCGGTTCGTTGTTCAACAATTTGCACTCGTAGCTCAGGCTGTTTCACCGTGCGAATTTCGGCGTGCATTCCAAAGCGATCGAGCAATTGAGGACGCAGTTCGCCTTCTTCTGGGTTACCAGAGCCAACCAGCACAAACCGCGCCGGGTGACGAATTGAGATTCCTTCTCGCTCGACCGTATTCCAGCCGGACGCTGCCGAGTCGAGCAACACATCCACTAAATGGTCATCGAGCAAGTTGACTTCATCAACGTAAAGAATGCCTCGATTTGCCTTTGCCAGCAGCCCGGGTTCAAACGCTTTCACCCCTTCAGAGAGGGCTTTTTCGATATCGATCGTGCCGCATACGCGATCTTCAGTTGCGCCTAGTGGCAGGTCTACCATTGTCACTTTCTTCCGGGCAACTGGCACATCTGCCCCTTGCTCAATCTTCTGACGTACCTCGTCACCCATCATTTCAGGATCGTTGGGGTGGCTATTAAAAGGATCATCTGCCACGACTTCAATTTCGGGCAGCAAATCTGCCAGCGCTCGAATCGTGGTCGATTTACCAGTGCCGCGATCACCCATAATCATGACGCCGCCGATTTTGGGGTCAATGATATTGAGAAGCAGTGCCAGCTTCATTTCTTCTTGTCCAACGATCGCGGTGAAGGGAAAGACTGCTCGACGGCGAGGGATGGACGCTGTAGCACGTCCGTTGGGCGATCTAGCTTCTGTCGTATAGGTCACGGGATATCCTGAAGGGTTTAAAACAGGTTTAATGAGTGTCTTTCATTGTGACATATTGTGTGAGGCGAAAACTTGTGTGAGGCGAAAACCGTTAGAGTCAGGAGAGTGCTAGAGCGATCGCATCTATCACGCACACAGCCTCCGGGTCGAATTGTCCAGCACATCAGCAACAAATGTAAGTGTCGATGAGCGCAGAAATCGACGAATCAACGTCAGAATAGCCAACTTACTGAAGCTCACTAAACTTTAAAGTCTCTACACTGAGGGCAAGAAAATCGATAGACTGAGTTGTCTAAGCTGAGGGTGGAATATGGCAGGTCGAATTCCAGTGGTGGTGAACGGCGCGACGGGAAAGATGGGGCGTGAGATTGTGAAGGCAATTTCTCAGGCGCAGGACATGACATTGATCGGCGCGATCGCACGCAATCCCCAATACATCGGAGAAGATATTGGAGAAATCGTTGGGTGCGGGGCGCTAGAAGTGCCCGTTACGAATGAGTATGAGCCGATGATGGCAATGCTATCTCAAGAAAAAGAATTGGGCGTCGTGGTGGATGTGACCCATCCTGATGTGGTGTACGGCAACATTCGTTCTGCGATCGCGTATGGAGTTCGTCCAGTCGTGGGCACAACGGGATTGAGTCCCGCTCAGATTGGAGAGTTAGCCGAATTTGCCGACAAAGCCAGCACCGGATGTTTGCTAGCTCCTAATTTTTCCATTGGCGTGATTTTGCTTCAGCAGGCAGCCGTTCAAGCCTCTCAGTATTTTGATCATGTCGAGATCATTGAGCTTCATCACAATCAAAAAGCGGATGCTCCCAGCGGAACCGCTGCTCAAACCGCGCAACTCCTAGCAGAAATGGGGAAAACCTATAATCCTCAAATCGTCGAAGAAACTGAGAAAATGGCGGGTGCAAGAGGAGCGCAAGCAGGCGAAGGAATTCGGATTCACAGCATTCGTTTACCGGGTCTAGTGGCGCATCAAGAAGTGATTTTTGGCGCTCAGGGACAGATCTACACGCTGCGACATGACACTAGCGATCGCTCCTGTTATATGCCTGGAGTATTGCTGTCAATTCGCAAAGTGCTCCAGCTTAAGACGTTGGTCTATGGGTTAGAAAAAATTCTTTGATATTAGATCTGAACCTCCCTTCTTCCATTTGTAAAGAAGGGAGAAGGCCGCTTTAGGGCTTGAGATCAAGGATGGGCATCTGTGCGATCGCGCCCAATCCTACCGAGTCTAATAACGATGTCCATTGTTGATTGCGCGCCGTGTTCTGAGGCTGTGCCTTGCGCAAATCATCCAATGTGAGGAGAACATTCCACCAAACTCCTGATTCTGCGTAGATACCTGTAAGCAGTAGAGTCAGCGCAACTAAAGAAAAAGCTCGGCGTTTGCTAATCCTAGGAAAATAGAAGTGTTTGGATAAAGAGAACCAGCACGATGCAAGGCAACGAAGTCTCTAAAAAAACCTCACCTCTTAAAATTCCCACAGCGCTATCAGAGCACCGTTGAGCAAGGACACTCTCTCTTCTGACACATGCGATGGCGGCTCCAACGCGCTAACACTAAAAGACAAGCGACTTAATATCGCGTAATCCTTTGAGTCTGGCGAAACGAATCGCTCACACTCTATTCAATGTAGATCTACATAGAAATAATTTAGCAATGACTGTTTCTACCGATAATCACACCGAGCAACTGAAGAAACTGCGCGACCTCGTCAAAGACATCGAATACTGTATGTTGACGACCGTTAATCCTGACGGCAGTTTGCACAGTCGCCCGATGGCAAGCAATCGCGAGATCGAAGAGAATGGCGATCTTTGGTTCTTCACCTACGCAAGCTCTTATAAAGTCGATGAAGTACATCAAAATCACCACGTTAACGTTAGTTTCGCTGCACCCGATAAGCAGACCTATGTTGCTATGTCAGGGCAAGCCGAATTGATCCAAGATAAGCAGAAGATCGAGGAGCTTTGGGTTCCTGATCTCAAGGCTTGGTTCCCCAACGGTGTGAATGAGCCTGACATCGCGCTGTTAAAAGTTAGCGTCGAGAAAGCAGAATATTGGGACTCGCCTGCAGGCGTTGTATCAAAAACACTCGGTTTCATCAAAGCAGCGACAACAGGTGAGCCTGCGAGCAGTGGAGACAACCAAAAGATTAACTTGAAGTAAAAAATAATCTGAAGTGAAACACGTTGTCTCTACATGTTAGACCACGAAGATTAATAGCTTAGGAAACGGACAAGATGAAAACACCTTTAGAAATTACATATCGCAATTTAGACCATTCCGCTGCGATCGATACTCTGATTCACGAGAAACTGAACAAACTAGAGCGCTTGTGTAGTTACATCAGTAGCGGTCAAATCGCCGTCGAGAAAATCAACGAGCGACCGACTCACGGTTCCCCCTACCGAGTAAGAATCGACCTAAGAGTGCCTCCTAACCATGAATTAGTTGGAGAAGAGCATCCAAACGATCTGGGCGTTCCTCTAGAGGCAGTGGTTAGAACTGCTTTTACTAAAGTTGAGCGTCAGCTCAAAGAACTCACCGATCGACAACGAGAATCTGAACATTCTAAAACGCATGAAGCTGGCGGCGATTCAACTGCGATCGTGACAAAGCTGTTTCGGGAAGATGGCTACGGATTCATCAAAACCTTAGAGAATGGATTAGATGTTTACTTTCACCAAAACAGTGTGAGCCACAACGATTTCGATCGCATCGAAGTGGGAACAGCAGTGCGATTTGTTGCAACCGAAGGAGAACAAGGATTGCAAGCTACCACAGTTCAAATCGTTGACAAACCTGGAGTGCGGGAAGGCAAAGCCGATCAAGACTTGATCGAGCCACCGTTAGGATGGCGATAGTCAGGTGTCATTAGAAGCCAAGCGGGCTGTGCTTGGATATTGCATCAATAAAAAGCTGGACTCAGTTGATCTGGGTTCAGCTAGCAACTTTTTTATTACGCTTCCTTCTCAGTTAAACAACTTCCACCTCAGAAGCTTAAAGCAGCAGATTTTTGTTCTTAACAGTTTTGCCAGTCATTAGGGATCTGCCAGCCATCAGGGACTCAATTGTTTCAATGCTTGCTGGATTGCTCTCGCTGCTAAAGAAGCCATGATGTGATATCCCTTCGCATTCGGATGTAGCCCATCGTCTGATAACTCTGCTCTCAGCATTCCTCGGTCATCCAGCATGTGGCTGTAGTAGTCAAGATGGATGCAGTTATTTGCTGTGCAATACCCTTTAACCCAATGGTTCAAGGCTTCAATCTTAGCTGGAGGTCGTCCAGCTAGGATTTTTCTCGTGCCATAATCGTGGATTGGAAGCAGTGACGCAAATACCACTCGAATCTGGTGGGCTTTCGCTAACTCTGCGATCGACGCATAGTTGTCTTCAATCTGGTCTAAGCTCATAGGACCTGTATTGCCTGCAATGTCATTTGTTCCTGCGAGAATGACAACGACTCGTGGCTTGAGGGCAACTACATCTGGGCGAAATCGGATCAACATCTGAGGCGTCGTTTGGCCAGAAATGCCCCGGTTAATATAAGGCTGACTCGGAAAATAGGTAGGTAGATCCCAAAAGTTGGTGATGGAATCGCCAAAGAACACGACTCGGTTCTCGCCTACTGCGGGCGGAGGAAGGGTAGCATTTGCTTGGCGATAAACCTCTAGCTGTGCCCAATCCTCCAAGCGTTGTTGAATTTGTTGGCGCAACTCATTAGGCGATTCAGGATCAGGAGGATGTGCAACAGCAGGCAGCTTAAGCGCTATCAGATTGAGTGCTGTTGCCAGAGCAATCAATAAGGAACGTTGCATGGACTAAAAAGTCATTCTTAAGATTGAACTGTTTAAAGCTTACTCATACCTAAAATTCCGGTGTATAAGATGTCGCAAATGTAACAATTTTTGAGATAAAGGTTTGACGCGCCGACGATGAAGCGAATCGAAAAAACCAACTTTACTACTGAGCCACGCCTGACCCGTAGACAGTTCACGCTTTTTCTCGGATCAAGCGTTTCCGCTTTGATGGCATTGAGTGCTGACCGGACTAAAGCGGCTTCTCTGGCTCAACTCTCCCCTCAGACCGCAAGCCGCAAACGACCTGTATACTTGGGAACGACATTCAGCCAACTCCAGTGCCGCTACTTAGGATTAGACTACCAAAAATCCTTCAGCCACATTTGCTCACTGGGGTTTGACTATATTCGGCTGTGTAGCTACTGGAATGAAATCGAACCGCTTAAGAACCAGTTTGATTTCACAATCTTGGATTGGTTGCTCGATGAAAGTCATCGGCAGGGAATTGCTGTAGTACTGACGGTTGGAATGAAATCACCTCGTTGGCCCGAATTTCATTTTCCAAAGTGGCTCAGCGATCGCTGTGATACGTCTGGCAATCCAAAGCCGCTAGACCGCAATGAGCAGATTGCAGATCACACACTCCAGTTCATCGAAACGCTTGTGAAGCACACACGTCATGCCCCTAGTCTAAAGTACTGGCAGGTTGAGAACGAACCCTTTACTCGCTTAGATATTACGGCAGGGCGCTACCTCAGCTACGGCTTTGTGCGCCGGGAAGTTGAACTCGTGCGATCGTTAGCCCTTCCTCAACAAAAAGTATTGATGACCAACTCCTTGACCCTGCCTACTGCTGATGACGCTGAAGACGATCGTGCCTTTCGAGAAAGCCTTGCTCTAGCCGATGCTGTCGGGATGAATGTTTATACGAAAGTGCCAATAGGCCACTCCCCCGCCTACCTAGAACCTGAAGAAGCCTATCGGACAAAGCTAAAGGAATGGCAGAAGATGCTGGTACACATGGGGAAAGAAGATTGGATTGCCGAGGCACAGGCAGAACCTTGGGAGCCTCATGAATTAGTTGCGACTCGTAAAACTGATTATCTAAGTTCCACCCCGAAGCGAGTGGAATATATCGTCGCTGCTCTTACAGATATCGGTTACAGCAGGGTCTTGCTATGGGGCTGTGAGTATTGGTACTGGAACAAGATTAATGGACGGAATCTATGGTGGTGGACGGTGCAAAAGTTGCTTGAAGCTTAGGTTTAAGACAATGCAAGATTCAAAGAAGCGCGTATGAGAGCTTATTCCCAACATCCTAATCTAGCCGTTTGCACTGAGCTAGACTTTGGAGATGGAGTACTCGAACTTTAACTGGAACGGGTCTTAAACAGACAAACTGTTGGATGTTTCCTAAAAAGTGAAGATCAGTCTCCCCAAAGTGCAAGTAAACTCTAATCTCAAGATGACAAACCGCTTTCCGAAAATTCGCGACTTGGCTGTGATTGGCGATCGCTGCACTTCTGCCTTGATCACAACGTTGGGTTCGGTCGTGTGGTACTGTCCAGAACGATTTGACTCTCCATCTTTGTTTGCATCCTTACTTGATCTAATAAATCGTGGGGAATCTTGACTGTTTCTGACGAAGTAGAACTCGATTTCACTGGGTACTGCAACAGCCAACCTGTCCGCATCGGCAATCGTGCAAAATCTCAATTGCAGCTTGATGCTCTTGGTAATGTTTTATTAGTTGCTAAGCTGATTTATAGCCACTTTCAGACCGATGAGCATTGGTCAGTTGTAGAAAAGGTTGCGGATTATTTAGCAGACCATTGGAGCGAGGCAGATCACGGCATTTGGGAAGAAGAGTCAAAGGAACATTACACGGTTGGTAAAGTGCTTGCGGCTTGTGGTTTGATGCACATTGCTGATTTTGCCAAGACCGACGCTCAAGCTCGTCGCTGGCGGGCGGCAGAGCAAGCGATTCGCCGTTTTGTGGCGCGCCATTGTTTGACCTCTGAGGGGGCTTATGCTGCTTTTGCGGACAGTGAAGCAGTCGATGTCTCCGCCGCTCTATTTCCCGTTTGGGCATACACGGCTCCTGACTACACCCGAGATGGTCGCGACGATTGACGCGCTAGAACGTAACTACGCAAGCGGGAATCTATACCGACAGCATCTAGAAAATGCTGACTCTCAGCAAGAAGGGGCATTTTTAGCAGGTACGCTTTGGGTCGCTCAATATTAGGTTGCTCGCCGCGACTTTCAACGTGCTCGCACGATCGTTGATGCCGCGTTAGCTTGTGCAAATGATTTAGGATTTTTTGCTGAAGAGGTAGATCCCCAGACAAAACAAATGTTAGGCAACTTTCCTCAAACGTTTGTTCATGCGGCGTTTATCGCAGCGGTCATTGGTCTGGAGACTGGATTGGAGCAGGACAAGGCAGGAAAGGTTAAGATTTCTGATTGAGTTCATCAACCCGTTTAAGGGGAAGCCCACGGCTCCTTTCAGAGCGTTGGCGACATACGCAAGTAACCGCCGCCGATTAGTAATTCACCTGTTACATCTGTCACCGAGTGCGCTGTTACCGCCCTTTTTAAATCAACAGAATTTCTTTTACTTTCTAGAGTCTATTTTCAGCTATAAAAAAAAGGACTCTAATCTTTAGGTCAAACTCAATTTTGGTCGATAGTAATTCACAAAGTTTCACTGTAGGGCTATTCAATTGCCATCTCAATGACACAAGAATTTCATACATTAGTTCTAGAGCGTAATCTTTAATTATTTATCGCATCATTTTTAAGTCAAACTCTCAGGAATCAGGATTTAAGCGATCGCAGGAAACCTATCTGCCAATGGGTTCCAGCATTCAGAACGCCCCCAAAAAGGTTCATTCAGATTGCCCTACAAGATCGCTTTAGAAAGGTTCGGTTATCCCCCTTAATGCTCTCTATTCAAACTCCATCTGAACATTCATGATGATAAAGAACGCAGTTTGTGGAGTGGTTCAGTCATGCTGTATCCTTTGCCAAGTATGTTTTTCTGCTCCGTCAGCGGCTGGAAAAAATTACCTCTAGAAGTAGGTTCAAACCCTTTACTTTCCGAAAAATTTGCTATATCATTAGAGCATAACCTGAAGTCGAACTGATTTCGAGATAGCACCGCTCCACCACGCTACAGTTCAGTGTCAATTTATCTACAGCTCATTACGAGACTCATTCGCGATCGCCACTCCCTAGCTTCTAAACCAGATTCAGTGAACCATTACTTCTTTCGTTTCGTCACGATTCCTTAGGATTCGTAGCATTCATCTCCTTATACCGAGAGATGAAGCTCTACAGTCCATTCCTTACTCTAATAGAGTAAGCGGACTGCTTCTCTTCCTATTTTTGCCCCGCAACAGTTTTTAGTTTGTTTTCACGGAGTTCACAGCACATCATGGCTACTGCCAACACCAAATCCAAAGCTTCCAAGTCCACCTTCTCAGCCGATATGGTGCGGACTTACTTGCACGAAATTGGGCGTGTGCCGATGCTGACCCATGAGCAGGAGATTCTCTACGGTAAGCAGGTGCAGCAGATGATGGCGTTGCAAGACAAGAAAGACTCGTTGACCAAGAAGCTTGATCACGAGCCAAGTCAGCAAGAATTTGCTGAACATGTTCACCTGAGCGAGTCAGAGTTGAATGGTATTTTTCAGCGCGGTCGTCGCGCCAAGCAGAAGATGATTGAGGCGAACTTGCGGCTTGTCGTCTCGATTGCGAAGAAGTATCAGAAGCGTAATTTAGAGTTCTTGGACTTGATTCAAGAAGGCTCGCTTGGCTTAGAGCGCGGCGTTGAGAAGTTTGATCCAACCCGTGGGTATAAGTTTTCGACCTACGCTTACTGGTGGATTCGTCAGGCCATTACCCGTGCGATCGCGCAGCAAGCCCGCACGATCCGATTGCCAATTCACATCACCGAAAAGCTTAACAAGATCAAGAAAGTCCAGCGCGAGTTATCTCAGCAGCTAGGACGTAGCCCGTCTGCTACTGAGATTGCTCAAGAGCTTGAGCTTGAGCCAGAGCAGATCCGCGAGTTCTTGATTATGTCTCGCCAACCCGTATCCCTGGATATGCGTGTCGGAGACAACCAGGACACTGAGCTACAAGAGTTGCTTGAAGACGATGGACCATCACCTGATGTCTATTTAACTCAAGACTTTCTCCGTCAAGACCTCAACAGCATGATGGACGATCTGACTCCTCAGCAACGTGAGGTTTTAGCGCTGCGTTATGGCCTAAATGATGGTCACGAGCTATCGCTTGCTAAAGTTGGCGATCGCTTAAACCTGAGCCGCGAACGAGTTCGCCAGCTTGAGCGACAGGCGTTAGACCACTTGCGTCGTCGCAAAGCCAATGTCCGCGAATATATTGCCAGCTAGACTCGTTAAGATTCTGTCTCTTATCCTCACCCTTCTACTTCAAAGGGGTGAGGATTTTTTTAACTAGTTGTTACCTATCTAACTAAGGTCTAATTAAGGGTGGCCTAGAAGTTACAGTGCTGTCCTAAACAAACTGTATTGTTCTTCAAAAGTGTTTTTCAACCTGCTGTAAGTAGCCCTCAATTGCTTCTTGCGCTTTTATTCCTGAATAAATAGAAATAGATGTTAAGTTATGCTCACCTTTCTTGGGGAGGAACTTTCTCGCTCTGTGGGTTGTGATAATCTGAATTGAAGAAGCAAGATTCTGATTGCCCGCTAACTATCAACATAGATAGCTTCAGCATTTTCTAAAGCGTTTTGAAAGCACTTCTAAAGGGGTCAAAACACAGACTGTCACGATGCTCGGTTGTGTAAGCTCTACACAAATGATTTGATAGCGATATGGCATTGACTGCTGCTCAAAGAAGGTAAATCTTCTTATTGAGTCATCAGTCGTATGCACAAAATTCTATCGATTTCTAGACCTCTATTTGCCCTTTCGCTACATCTGAAGTACTAAGAGAAAATATAACTCTTAGATTTCAATTTCTTTCCGAAATCCCACCTATAGGAGGAGTAGTGATACTTGCACTAACCCCTAACCTATTCACTAATCACCTGTAATTATCAGGGCAGATATAGTGAAACTTTTTTGACTGTAGTTTGACTGTAGATTTTTTAAGAGAGCATTTGTAATGAAAACGACACTGCCAAGCAGCACATTTTTTAATCCTTTTAAGACAGCCGCCCGCCTTTTAACTGGGCTATCTGTTGCGACTGGATTACTCGCAATGAGTATTCCATCTCACGCTGTGCCGCTTCGCAAACCCCAGATTGCAGCAGCAACCACGACGCTTCCTAACGGAGTCTACCTCTACGGAGAGTCTTCACAGCCTGAGCAGATTGGCAAGTCGTATTTTGTGTTTGAGGTCAAGCAAGGCAAATTGATCGGCGGACTTTACATGCCTCGATCGTCATTTGATTGTACCTATGGCTCAGTGCAACCTAATAAAGTCGCGCTAACGGTAGTCAACTCGTATGAGAAGACTGAAAATCCCTACGCGATCACGCTCGAGCGCAATGCCTCTGTCGCATCACTTAACAATCCGGTTCTTTCCCCTGTTGGACTCGAAGGGTTTCATCAAATTTCCCAGATTAGTGATACCGATCGCCGCATTCTCAACACCTGCAAAGCCGATCATCAAGACCGCGTTTGGAAGTAGTTCGATAGAAGACATATAAAAATTTACTTTGACAGGGATGTTTTATAGACGTCCCTGTTTTTTATATCTAGTGGATAAAACGAACAAATCTTCTTTGTTCTAACTAGCGTGTCAAGTTTTCACGCTATGTTAAACAGCAACTGGTTAAACAGCAAATGCTGACTCTAGCAGGCAAACATTCCTGTGAAATACTTCTTTCTGACTGATGGGTGGGTAGTAGGTCGCGTTTGGGAACTTGGCGGTTTGTGGAATGAACTATCGTGGCGACATAGACCCCAAATTGAGCAGACGACCGTTTGCATGTGGGAAAACGGCGAAAAGCTTTGGCTTTACCGCGTTGAAGACGCCGTACTGATGGTAG
Organism: Myxacorys californica WJT36-NPBG1; assembly: GCA_019359315.1. Classification (GTDB taxonomy): domain Bacteria; phylum Cyanobacteriota; class Cyanobacteriia; order Leptolyngbyales; family Leptolyngbyaceae; genus Myxacorys; species Myxacorys californica. The sequence goes on along the minus strand of JAHHHO010000004.1, from coordinate 154,687 downwards.
AGGTTAAACCGAAGTCAGAAACAGAGATGGCGGCGATCGGGCAAGTCGTTTTGAAGCGACTCATTACAGCCGACCAAGCGATCGACATCCTGAGCAAGAATTTAGCACAAGAGCAGTAGATCTACTAGACTTCTGGATTTGCCCTCCGTAAGCTGATCCCATTTCAAATTCGACGAGTATAATCGCAAACATGCGCCCTCAACTACGCGTAGAGCTTACCGTTTGGACTTGTGCCGACGAAGGCTTGAGAGATGAGGTAGGGGCACAAATGAGGTTGCCAAATTTTGCAGAATCTTGGTGACCGACTCAGAGTGTTCTTTGCATTTTCTGTTCCTTTGATTTGTCATTCACACCAAAGCCATGCCTCAAGACATCAGCGGTAATAAGGCTCTTCTTGACCCGTCCCAAGATGCTTCTGGGAAGGCATTTCAAGCCGTTGCAACACCAGAACCACCTCGGGTTGACTCATTTGCTGATCGACTGATGGATGACCTATTTGATGATGTTGAACGGTTGCTAGACGGGAGTCTACCACCACCACCTCTCAAACCCATTGCAACCGCTAAACGACGGCCCATTGAGTTTAGTCCGACTCCACAATTTTCAGACATTGTTCCACAGCCAAAAGCGCCCCAGTGGAATACCTATATCAAAGAAGACAGTTTAGCGATTCCAGAGCTTGATGAATTGATCAACACTAAGCCGTCTCCATCTCGGCTCACTAGTGTATTTCAAAAAGCTCTAGTCGTAGCGCTATGTGCCTCTGCGATCGCGGCAGCGGCAGTATGGCTCAGTCAACGAGGCATGGCGAGTCGATTTTTCAAAGCGATCGCTCAAGAACCTCAAGTAGTGACCCCAGCGGCAATGGCAAAAGCACCGCCCGTTGAACTCAATCAGCAGTTCTCGGACTATGTGCAACGATCGCTCAACGCTATCGATCGGAAAGTAGCGAGTGGAAAATCGGGCGCGATTAGCGCAGAGCGCAACTCTGTAGGAACCGCCACAACTCCTTACAAAAGCAGTCTTGCTACTGTTCCAGTCAGCAGCGTCAAGTCTTCGACCCTGCTGCCAAAAGTGCCAGTCGTAGTTAATGTTCCCTCTGTTCCCTTTGTTCCTCCGGCTCCCCCGGCTGTTCCGACTGCTCCAGCCTCCGTTACAGTCAACGATCCGGCACGTCAGGAGCTAAATCAACTTTTGGCACGGCTCTCTGGTGTTTTAGAGCGAATGTATCCTGCGGTTAACCGTCCGCAAGTCGTAATTCAGCCGCCGACAGCTTCCCCAACGCGAGCCGCTCAAGCTGCGCCTGAGTTGCAACGCACCATTCGGGGCCTAGTGATTGCAACTGATCCGAGCCAGTCGGCGGCCTTAGTCGATACTAATGGCGTGACTCAGCGCTACTACACAGGGGAAACCATTGGCTCTAGCGGCTGGAGTATTGTTGAGATTTCAGGAAGTAGCATTGTGCTGAGGCGAAATGGGGAACTCCGAACGTTCTCAACCGGGCAAAAATTCTAGAATAGCGATTAGGTGAGAGTTAAGTGCAGAGTGCTTGATGGTGATCAGCTCGTACTCCATCGCTTTACTCTTGAGGTTAATCGCTAGTATCGGAGTCTCACTATGGGTCTGTTTGATGATCTCGGTCGGTTTCTAGAAAATCGATTGGATGAATTTCTCAAAAACAATCCTCATCTCGAACTGCAAGCATTGGATGAGAAGCTCCGAGAGCAAGAGTTAGAAACAAGGCGGTTGATCTCAGACTTGCGATCGCGCGAAAAGCAAGTCGAGAGCGAAATTCTCTCAACTGCTCAGGAGATTCAGCGTTGGCATGTCCGAATTGAGAAAGCAAAAGCGGCGGGGCGGATGGATCTTGCCGAGCCTGCTCAAGCGCATGAAGCATCCCTTTTACGAGAAGGCAACCAGAAGTGGGGACAGATGGAAGTTCTGCGCGATCGCATCAAACAAACCGAAGAGCTTTTGCCAAAAATTCAGGTGCGCAGACAGGAAGTAAAAGAAGAACTCGCGCAAGTTCAAACGGCACGAGCAACACAAGCAGAACAACGCTGGGCATCAACGACGGGATGGAATCAGAGTACAAATGCATTTCGTGATGCAAGTGATCCGCTAGAGCAGAGGTTTAGAACGTGGGAAACGCAGGAAGAGATTGAACAAATGAAGCGGCAGATGGGGAGATGATGGAGGAACGCGGCGAAAGCATAGAGCGGGAGAATGATCTGCTATATCCGCTAGCAGGGCGAGCGCACCAAAAACTGAGTGCTTAGTCAAAGCACAGGCAAGGCTGGAGCGATCGCCCGTGCTTTGACTAACTCTGAAAATAGGCGAAACGTTTCTGTATTAAGATTGGTTAAGAAGCAATCGATTTCTTGTCCTTATCCTTCATGTCGTACGCTGGTAAACTTCGTCCCCTTTGGCTTGTAATTCTGCTGTCTGGTGTTACAGGGCTACTGTATTACGGATATTACAAGTGGGCAATTCAAGAAGAATTGCGACACTACAACGGCTACGGGTGGTCAGGAACGCTGTGTTTGATGCCGTTTGTCTTAGGGGTTACCATTCCCCTAGCACTAGCGAGGTTTGATCCTGATGTGCCAACAGGGTTCGCTTGGGTTTCGCTGCTTGGCATCATCTGGATCTATATCGTACAGTTCCGCTTGTATCGCACAGTCAATACGTTGTATCGACAAGCTGGGTTGAAAGAACCGTTGATTGTGTGGTGGATGTTTGTTCCAGGATTAAATTTGGTTGTTGGATTGCGGCAGATTCATTTCCTGAGCAAATTTTGGGCACAGGTTCAAGGTGAAGACGTAAAAGACCCGATCGCAGACAGCCTGCCGCTCCTCTTTGGCAATAGCTAAAACTGACGCCAAGTTTCCGTTCCCTGCCTTGTCCCTCTGCTAGCTTCAAACAGGCATTCTAAACTGCATCACATCCTGCTACCCTCAATAAAGACCCCTTTCTTGATAGAGAAGGAGGAGCTTAACCCTTACTGGCTGGAACTTATGAGTCATCCCGATAGCATCGCCCCTCATGGGGGTCAACTTATTAATCGCATCGCAACGCCGCAAGAGCGTGAAGAATTTCTTTCTAAAGCAGAGTTTCTGCCGAGAGTGCAGCTTGACGAACGGGCTGTATCTGACCTGCAACTGATTGCGATCGGGGGTTTTAGTCCCCTCACCGGATTCATGGGCAAAGCGGACTACGATCGCGTGGTCACTGACATGCACCTCGCCAATGGATTGCCTTGGTCGATCCCTGTCACCCTTTCGGTCAGCGAAGACGTTGCAGAACCGCTAAAGGAAGGTGCTTTGATCCGGCTAGATGATTTGACAGGCCGCTTTATCGGCGTTTTGCAGCTCACGGAAAAATATACTTACGATAAAGCTCACGAAGCCGTTAACGTTTATCGCACCGATGAAGAGAAGCATCCGGGCGTTGCGGTGGTATACGGTCAGGGAAATGTGAATCTGGCGGGTGATGTTTGGCTACTAGAGCGGGATGCTCATCCTCTGTTTCCCACTTATCAAATTGATCCAGCCGCCTCCCGGCAAATGTTTCGAGAGAAAGGGTGGAAAACGGTTGTCGCCTTTCAGACGCGCAATCCGATTCACCGCGCTCACGAATACATTATTAAGTGTGCGCTAGAAACGGTGAACGGTTTGTTTCTACACCCGCTTGTAGGCGCAACAAAAGAAGATGACATCGCTGCCGACATTCGGATGCGCTGTTATGAAATTATGCTGGAGCATTACTTCCCAAAAAATCAGGTGATTCTCGGCATTAATCCAGCGGCAATGCGCTATGCCGGGCCTCGCGAAGCCATCTTCCATGCTCTCTTAAGAAAGAATTATGGCTGTACTCACTTTATTGTCGGTCGTGATCACGCTGGCGTTGGTGATTACTATGGCACTTACGACGCTCAGTATATTTTTGACCAGTTCGATCCGGCAGCGCTAGGCATCACGCCGATGAAGTTTGAACATGCCTTCTACTGCACCCGGACTCAAGGTATGGCGACGACAAAAACGAGTCCGAGTACACCAGAAGAACGCATTCATCTGTCTGGAACAAAAGTGCGAGAAATGCTGCGTCGGGGAGAATTACCCCCGCCAGAGTTTTCGCGTCCTGAAGTGGCTGCCGAGCTTGCAAAAGCCATGAAAGCCTAATTAGGTCATTCGTAATTCGTAGTTGAGCAGATCTTTTCAAAATTACGAATTACGAATTCTTTACCTGTTACGCTGATAGCTATGGGCGTAGGGTAATTGAGAAGATGAAGCGACGATCGTTGTTGCAGAAAACAGGACTTTTGCTTGGAGCTTGGGGCGCGTCTCAGCTGGGTCTTGGCCTCCGTCACACCGCTCAAGCTCTAGCCCAGCCGACAACTCGCAAGCTTGCTCTACTCATTGGAATTAATGCTTACCGCAATGGCAACTTAAACGGCAGTCTTACAGATGTGGAATTGCAGCGAGAGTTGCTGACCTACCGATTTGGGTTTCAGCCGAGCGATATTGTAACGCTGACTGATGAAAAAGCAACGCGATCGCAGATCGAAACTGCCTTTACCGAACATCTGATCAATCAAGCGAAACCCGATGATGTCGTCGTGATTCATTTTAGTGGTTATGGTAGCTTGCTCAAGCTAGGCGCTACAGCAGATGATGTGCAGCCTGCCCTGATCACAGCTGACGAGTCATCCCAGGAGCTGATCACAAATGCAATTCCAGAAGACACGTTGTACCTGTTACTGCGATCGTTGCCCACCCACCAAGTCACTACTGTTTTAGACACGAGCTACTTTTATCCTGGATATCCCTTACAAGGCAACTTGCACATTCGATCGTTAGCCTCACCAGGCGAATTTGATGAAGTGGCTCAGATCGATCAAACAGAGCATCTGTTGCAAGAAAAGCTGCTCAACACCTTGGGTCTCGATCGCGCTCAAGTCAGGGCTCAGCGGCGCTCCGGGCAAATGCCAGGCGTCGTTCTGTCGGCGGCGGGAGATCAGCAAGTTGCCACCGAAGCGCCTTGGAACGGGTTTTATGCCGGACTTTTTACCTACGCCTTTACGCAACAACTGTGGCAAGCTCTACCAGACTCAAGCCTGCGGCTTAACCTGAGCCGAACTGCTGAGCGGATTGGCAGGCGCGTTGATCAAAAACAACAGGTCACGCTGAGCGGCAAGAATCGTGGTTCTTCTGGATCTGCGCTCAGCGCTAATAGTCCCTTAAAGCCCTATAACTTGTCACCGTCTCAACCTCCAGCAGATGGAGTGATCATTGCGCTCGACGACTCTAAAACAGCTCAACTCTGGCTAGGCGGGTTAGCTCCACAAGTGCTTGAGCAGTACAGCCTCAATTCTTTGTTCACGGTAGAAGCAGCTGGAGAAGCCGAGACTGAATTGCAGCCCCTTCCCCTGCTACAGGTGTATGAACGAAATGGATTAACGGCGAGAGCCAGGACGGTTGCAACCTCGGCAACGCAAGATGCAACGTTGAGCCTGGGGCAACGAGTCCAAGAAGCGATTCGCGTGTTGCCGCGATCGGTCGGACTCACGATCGCCATCGATGCAAACCTCAAACGGATCGAGCGCGTCGATGCGATCAGTGCCTTTTCGGCCATGTCTCATATTTCAGCCGTCACGGCTGGAGAGCAATCGGCAGATTATTTGTTTGGTAGTGTTCGCGCAACGACTCAAGTGGCGTCTCTGTCTACCGATGCGATCGCGGGATCAATTTCGCCCTCCAGCTATGGGCTCTTTTCTCAAGGACGAGAGGCAATTCCAAAAACGCTTGGTGATTCTGATGAAGCGGTCAAACTTGCTGTCCGCCGCTTAGCGCCCCAACTGCAAACCTTGCTAGGTGCTAAATTACTGGGTCTGACGGTGAATGACAACTCCTCACAGCTAGGAGTCCGGGCAACATTAGCTCAACTTGGAACACCCGAAAAATGGCTGGTGCAACAACAGACCGATCGCGTTGCTGCTGATTCTAATCTCGTGACGCCTTCTGATGGAAAGCTGATCACGATTCCGGTTGGTAGCCGCGTTCAGTATCACATTCAGAATACGAGTACTCAGCCGATTTATGTTTTGATTTTAGGCTTGGATAATGGGGGAACGGCAGTTAGGGTTGGGCATCCTCCCCAAGCGGGTGCCCTGCAATCTCTACCTAGCGTCCCCAGTCCTCCGAACTGTATTGCACCCAACGAAAGCATGACGTTCCCGCTTGTAGCGACTAATTCCGAGTGGATTATTAGCGACCCGGCAGGACTAGCAGAAACTTATGTGATCTGCAGCCGCACTCCGTTTGAGCAAACCGAACGGTTACTGGCGGCTGATTCTAGTAGTGGTGTGATCCGCCCGATCGCGAATTTTCTAGAAGTTGCTCAAGCCGTGCTACAGGATTTGCATCAAGCCAGCGCTCCTTCGGAACTTCGCGACGCGAACAGTGCCCAGTGGATTGGGGCGACCGATGTTTTCGCATTAGATGTCAATGCTTGGGCAACATTCCGATTTATCTATCAAGTGACAGTGTGACGTAGCATATGTTGAACCCATAAATCGTTGAACACACACCTTGAGCTAACCTTGAGCCAAAAGTAAGTCGCCTGTAGTACTTCTACAGGCGACTCAGGTGTAGCAGAATTTTCTGAAGAAGTCGGCTCAGTTAGTTGGCATACGATCCTGAGAACCAACCGCCATCTGTCAATTGATACCAACCGCCAGAAGACCGCACAACACGCACCCGCTCACCATAGTAGAGCGGTCTGCCATTGAGGGCATAGCCTGTCCCCGGACCGTTGCGGACATTAACAACGCTCCCCGTAACGGTTACAACTCGATCGATCGGAGTACCGCCACCACCAGTACCTGGATTAGAGCCAGTACTAGTGGCATAGGAGGATGAGAACCAACCACCATCCGGCAATTGATACCAACCGCCAGAAGAGCGAACCACTCTCACGACTTCACCATAGTAGAGCGGTCTGCCGTTGAGCCCATAGCCCGTTCCTGGACCATTACGGACATTGACAACGCTGCCGGTAATTCTAACGCGGGTGTCGATTGGGGTTCCACCACCACCAATGCCGCCACCACCAGAATAGGTAGTGTAGTTTGAGGCGATCCAGCCACCGCTGCTGATGCGATACCAACCGCCAGAATAGTCGCTAACACCTACCGTCTGACCACTGCTTAAGCCGCCAATGATCGGATATCCTGTTCCTGGGCCTGACCGAATATTCAAGCCTGATGAGGTCACGGTCACCGAAGCGGGAAGAGCATTTGCGTTAGGAACACTCACTAAAAGCGTGGTCGCCAAAAGCAAACCTGCAAGCCCAACTGATGCTGCCGCCGGAACCGTTAAACCCAGTTCCTTGAGCGATCGCACCTGGAGATCCGGAGAAGGATCTTCATGGGCGACAGCAGTTTCAAGAAATGCAAAAGTTTCCATGGTACGAATTCCCCGATAATTACACGTGTGGAATACAAAATCAGCTTGCTGTAGCTTCGTTCCGGAGCATTACGGAGAAAAGATTAATCTTTTCATAGAAAAATGGTTTCACTTAGGTGAAATATCCGAGCCCATTTAAAATTATCTGGGTACTACCACGGATTTTTTATAAAGAAAAGTCAAAGATTTTCCTGTGATCGCAAAGTAACTATTTTAGTTAACCAAAAATACTAATGTCTAGAGCTTGAACAATAGCTTCAACTAAGAACAATCCAGCAACAGAATTTCCAGTTTGATCAATGGCTGGACTGTAGCACGCGATCGCGCCTTGATGCGGCACGATTGCCAGTAGCGCTCCACTCACTCCAGACTTGATCGGCAGGCCAATCCGGACGGCAAAGGCTCCAGAATCTTCGTATAGCCCGCAAGTGAGCATTAGTGTATTGACAATGCGCTGATGCTGAGTCGCGATTGGAGGATAAGCCTCCAAAGAAACGGTGTTAGAGCGCGTCAGCAACAGACCGAGGTGAGCCAGATCGGCAATCGTGCCTGACAAGCAGCAGATATGGTTGTAAGTATCGATCGCGACTTCGGCCTGATCTAGATGTTTCGCTTCCACTAACAGCCGCGCGATCGCACGGTTGGTTTCATTGGTGAGCGATCGCACCGAGTGCAGCATTTTTTCATCCAGCACAAGCTGACTGCCAGCATTGGTATTGAGCCATTGCCGTAAACCTTCACAGCGGCTCTCACCCGAGTTTCCCGTCAAGAATGCGGTGAGCGCGATCGCTCCACTATTAATCATGGGATTACGGGGAAACCCCTGGTCGAGTGACAGTTGAGCGACGGAATGAAAGGGCTGATCCGAAGGCCGCATTCCTACCCGCCGAAACACTGCCTCTGCGCCCCACTGCTCAAGGGCAAACAGCAAGAGAAACGGTTTGATCACACTCATCAGCGTAAACGGCTGCGCCCAATCACCCGCAACAACCTGCTGTCCATCGACTGTTTCAACCTGAATTGTGAGTGTTTGAGGGTTAACGCGAGCCAATTGTGGAATGTAGTCTGGCAACCGTCCATGAGAGATGAGCGATCGCGCTTGAGTGAGCCAACGATCGAGTTGAGCAGGTGTGAGCATTGCCAGACTCATAGGAATTCTGGGTTAACCTTTCCCGCGTCTCATCTCGCTTCGTTAAACTCGATCGTGTCTTCGGTATATTCAATCGGCAAGACTGCCATCAGATTCTCACTTGGGCGCGGAATGTAGTGAGAGGACAAGAACAGTTTATCGCCCTCTTTATACGGGTTCATTTTCTTGGCGGCTTCAATGCCAGCCTCAACGGCAATCTTGACTTCTGAGACATTGCCGCGCACCACGATTGTGACGTACGCACCGCTGACCTTCTCCATCTCAACGAGGGTGACGCGAGCGGCTTTACACATAACATCTGCGACCGAGAGGGCAGGCGGCAACCCACGCACCTCGACCATTCCAACAGCGTAGCCCATGACCAAAACTCCCTTCCAGGTTCTAATACCTAAGATTATTACAGCATCGTGGGATTTGGTGAAATGATTTGGCTTGTGGAATCTATTAGAAGAGCTTATGAAACGAGCGTTAGCCTCTAGGGTGGAGAAGAACAGAATTTCAGGAGCCGAGGGACGATGAGAGGACTTGTCGCACGGCAATGAGCAAATCTTCTGACGTGCAAGGCTTGGGTAAGAACGTTTTAACGCCAGCGGCTTGAGTCTGGGCTTCGTTGGTGCTGAGTCCGCTCAGGGCGATGATCTTAACCTGCGGATTGAGCCGCTGTAAGGTGCGAATCGCGGTGATGCCATCCATCGAAGGCATCATGATATCCATCACCACAGCACGAATTTTAGCCTGATGTTGAGCATAGAGAGCGATCGCATCAATGCCGTCACGAGCCGTCATCACTTGATACTGATGCGCTTCTAGCGTCGCCTTTAAAACCTCTCGAATCGCGGTTTCATCATCCACGAGCAAAATCAGTTCGCCTTGCCCATCCGAAGTCTCAAGGGCTTGGGTTGGCGGCGCTTCAGACCCGATTAGGGCGGGTAGGAAAATCCTGAACTGCGTGCCTTTGCCAACGACGCTCGACACTTCAACAAATCCCCCGTGACTTTTGACAATGCCGATCACCGTTGAGAGTCCGAGTCCGGTTCCCTTGCCTAGCTCCTTTGTGGTAAAAAACGGTTCAAAAATGTGGTCTAGTACCTCTGGCAGAATGCCAACACCCGTATCGGAGAACGTGACGACGCTAAATGTGCCCACGATCGCGTCTAGGTGCATCCGTGCGTACTGTTCATCGATCACTCGGTTTTCGGCGGTGACATGTAGTTTGCCGCCCTCTGGCATGGCATCCCGTGCATTCACGGCTAGATTGAGAAAGACCTGATGGAGTTGGGTCGCATCTCCAGACACCACCCACAGATCTTGAGGTAGCGTGAGATCGACCTCGACCGATTTGGGAAAGGTCTGCCGCATCATCTGCTGTACATCCCGCAAGAGATGGCGCAACTGAAGAATCGTTCGTTCTCCTTCGATGCCCCGTGCAAATGAGAGGACTTGTTTGACGAGATTTGCGCCTCGCTTGGAATTCGTTTCTAGCATGACTAGCAGCGATCGCGTGGGTTCGTCGAGATCAGACAACTTCATCGGCAAAAGTTGCGCGATCGCGAGAATCGGCGTCAGGATGTTGTTGAGATCATGCGCAATTCCACTGGCTAAGGTTCCTAGACTTTCTAAGCGCTGAGTTCGTAAAAATTGCGCTTCGAGGTCTTTTTTCTCGGTAATATCGGTGTCTACCATCAAGATCGAAACGGGATGTTCTGCCTCATTGCGAACCAGCGTCCAACGGCTTTCGGTAATGACTGATTTACCCGATTTTGTAACTTTCGAGAGTTCGCCTTGCCATTCTCCCTGCTGAAAGACTGTGGTGTGGGCAAGGTCTAAGGCTTGAGATGAACTGCGATGGAGGAATTGAGTGACATCTTGGTGCAGCGCTTCTTCGCCTGTCCACCCGTAGAGCCGCTCTGCTCCTTTATTCCAAAACGTAAGCTGATAGTCTAAGTTACAAACATAAATGGCATTGGTCGCAACATCGATTAAGGTTGCTTGTTCACGAATGGTTTGTTCAGCGAGTTTGCGATCGGTAATGTCAACACAAGAGCCAATGTATCCTAAAAATTCTCCGTCTGGGGCAAAGCGCGGTGTCCCTTCGTCTAGAATCCAACGATATTCGCCATCCGATCGGCGCAGTCGATATTCCATCCGAAAGGATTGACGGGCATCAAAGGCAGTGGTGTAGGTCTCAAAGCAATCGACCCGATCGTCAGCATGAACGCTCATGACCCAACCGTCACCAAGTTCTTGCTCTAGCGATCGCCCTGTCAACTCCATCCAGACCCGATTGAAATAGATCCGTGCCTTCTCAACATCAGAAAGCCAAATCAGTACCGGAGCAGTATCTGCCATCATGCGAAAGCGGGCTTCGCTCTCTCGCAGGGCGGCTTCGGTCTGCTGTCGCTCAATCAGTTCGGTTTGCACTTGATGGTACAGTCCAGCCTGCTGAATGGCGATACTAACTTGAGTGGCAATGTGCTTGAGTAATTCAATTTCAGAGAGTTCCCACGATCGCACGTCCGAGCAGTGATGAGCAATCAGCAGTCCCCACAGCGTTTCCCCTTGCAAAATCGGCACAACGAGGTTGGCTCTAACTTGAAATTGAGACAACAGATCGGCATAGCACGGGGTCACGTCAGCCGCGTGGATATCTGCGATCGCGCTCACACGTCCTTGCCGGTAAGGTTCTACATACTGTTCGCTTAAACACGGATCGTAGATTTTGGTGGATAGAATCGCCGTCCACTCTTCTCCGACTGATTCAACGGCGATTGTGCCGCGCCAATCTGGGGTAAAGCGAAATAGCAGCACGCGATCGGTCTGTAAAACCTGTCGCACTTCATCCACGGTGGTCTGCAATATTTCATCTAAATTGAGCGATTGCCGAATCCGCTGAGCAATGTGAGCGACAAGATTTTCCGGGTCGGTTTGCTGATGGGGCAACATCTCAGAATCCTGTAGAGCAGGTATGGATTGGTTGACGGTTTCAGCGGGGTTGCGCCCTGCACGAATTGCGAGTTGCGGGCGTGTTTGCTCTAACTCGTGCGGCTCTGAAGTTGCGCTCTGCGCGATTCTTGCCGCAAATTGATCTTGTAGAACAGCACTGAGCCGATCGAGCGTCGTCACACCGATCAAATTGCCTTGCTCATCCAAAACAGGCAGATGGCGAATCTGATGTTGACGCAGTAAAGACAACGCCGTGAGGAGCGTTTGTGTCGGTAGGGTTTGAGCTGAATGGATTTGAGTTAAGCAGGTTGATGGCAGGGTGAGCGTCACCACGTCTGGCGACATCACGTCTGCGATCGTCAATTTCGAGAGATCTACACCCTTAGCAATGAGTTGAACAACGTCGTGTTCGGTGAAGATGCCGACCAATTGCTGACGAGCCGGATCTCGTTGATCTGCCTCAACCACTAGAATGCAGCTTTCAAATTGAGAACGGGAGATGAGTTGAGACGTTGGCTGAGACGTTGATGGAAAATGCGGTGCGTGATTAAGTAGAGTTCCAAATGGCTGGATCTGTACATTGCCAGAATTGCACAGAGCGCGAATAGCATCCGCCACGATCGTATGCGGTGCGACCGTTAGCGGAAGTTGATCGATCACGGATTCTTCTAAGGCGGGCAGCGCAACCCAGGAATAAGACGGCGGCATAACCACTCCTATATCTCTAGGATGAGTTAAACCTATCACCTCAGTTTACAGAAGTCATATCAAAATCAAGGGAACTTAATTCTACTGGAGTGCCTACTCCGTTACAAAAACGCTGGACGCTATAGGAATCAATAGATCGTTTGCGAATTCGTTACACAATTGATTCACAAAGGATCACAGTTCGTTTTAAAACTACAGTTCGTTCTAAAACTTCCTAGCAGGGCAATACTTGCGATCGCGATCAGACTGCGGTTCTTGCCAAGAGTAAGCGAAGTGACTAATCGATGAAATTCGTGGGGCAAATCGCCGCAGTGCTTCCATCTGCACTTCTAACGGGGGACGGTTACTGATCGATTGCTGCCAAATTCCGGCTAACACAGGTTTAACTTGCGTTCCTGGTCGGGCTTGGCTCATGACACGCTGCACCTGACTAACAATGCAGTCGGCTCGACCACAAACTCCGTATGACATAGGATGCCACTCAATGCTGCTAGGAAATCGATCCCACGGCTGTAATCGGGAATCGAATCCGCCCCGCCCGATCGTTTGGTTGCCCTCTGGAAAAAAGACCGCTCCGGCAGGAATTCCCGCTTGCCGAGCCGGGTAGACGGCGGCATTCAAAAAGTCCACGACGCCTTGCATCGCGTGGGCAACACCCAAGCGCCAAAGATCTGTTTGCAAAATTGCATGACGTTGAGCAACAGAAGCACGAAACTCATTGGCGAGCGGTTGGCGTCCTTGCCACATGGGAGTTGTTTCGTTGCGAAAGAGTTTATCAACGGCAACCACATCCGCCGCATTAATGAACCCACGATCGAGGAATCGCTTAATTAGCTCTCGCCCTTTGCCATTGGTTCCGCGATCGTAAAACGCTTTTCGAGCCGCTTCTCCATAGATCCAAAGATCCCGCACTTTAGTTGCGATCGAGGCATTGCCAACACTGCGCGGATACCGAATATAGTCGAACAAAATTCCATCGGGGCGGCGTTTTAGCACCGCTTGCACCATTTGGTAATAGTCTTGTTTCGCCGCCAAACTATACGGATCGATAAACGCTTCGTTGGGATTGAGACTGCCCAAATCGGTACTCAGTCCCGCAATCGTGTTGGCAGACAAGCTCGTTTGTCCGCGACCATTGCGTAAGAGTGAAATCTGCTTATTGGGTCGAATCGCGTAGCTATAGCCAAAATTCATGGAGAACATCCAGGCGTAAACGCCTAAGCCACGTTCTCGTCCTTTCTGAATCACCTGTGCCAAAAGATCAGCTTTTTCGTTGCCGTAGCTTCTGACGACAGGTTGCCAGGCGGTCGGATTGTCAGCTGCAGGTAATAACACCTGTCCGTTGTAGAAGGTTTCAACATATACCTGGTTGTAGCCGCGATCGACAATGCGATCTAATACTTCATCTAGCGCTCCGGGCCGCAGGTCACACTCATACAGCCGTATCCAAATGGCTTGCGTTTTCAGCCAGTTCTGACCGCGACACTGTTTCAGTTGATTGGCTTGTTTAGCAATGATGTCTTGATATCGCTGCCGCGCCTCTTTTTTTCCGCTCATCGCATCACGGCGAGCGATTTCTTTTTGGGCAATGCCATCCGATGTTTGTTGACAGTAGGGAAGAAAATCGGCGGCTCCAGCAGGAGGAATCCAGAAATTTTGCGCCATCAGACTCGCTCCTGCAAGAGAGACTAAACTTCGAGTGATGGTATTGCCAACGTGTTTTGTAATGTTTTGAAGTCCGACAGAGCGAAACGCAGCGGCACTACTACTCCAAGGAAAAAGACGCCCATTAACCATAGAACGATCGCACAACCCTTATAAAACAGCTAAACCTCCTCACCCTCAGTCTTATAAACCAGAAGTAGGAGAGTGGTCACAAAAAATCACCAAATAGCTTTAACAAGACCGCTTTAAGCAGGTCAAATTTGAGCAAGTCAAATATGGGTGCCAGACCATTTAGTGACAGAAGCGACAGAAAGGTTTCAACCTTGCACCCTAGAGTGTACCTTTTTCAGTTTCAAGACTAATACTGCGATCGCAATCCTTGCACAATCTATATTCTTGTTAATAGAAAAAAGCAGGGACATTCAGCCCTGCTTTTTTTCTATGAAAGATGCTATGGAAGACGACTTACTCTTGAATCGGGTTTTGAGGTGGAGTTTTGCTTCTCGGCGACGGATTCTAAAGCGCGAGTCGATGGGTGAAGAGAGAGGGCTTGCGCGATCGCGCTCAATCGCCGCGCCTGATCTCGACTAATGCTGTACTCGGTGTTGCCAAGTCCGGGGGCATCCCATCGGCGAGTCGCAGGGTTAATGTAGGAGTACGTGCGTGCCCGCAGAACGGCGTCGGTTCCTTGAAAGCCTTCGGTGTAGGCTTGGCGGAGTCGCTCAATATAGCCACCGCTTGCGAGGGCCGCTAACGGAGCTTGATTGGCTAAATCGATCGCATTCAACTGCTCTTCCAAAGATAGTTTCAATCCGCTTAGTTCTGCTGTTTGACGGATAATCTCAAACTGCCGACGCAATCGATTGAGTTGTCGTTCATCGGCTTCTTCTGGCGATCGTGCTCCATGCTGATAGGAGAAACTACCCAAATTCCACTGTGCATTTCCCGGATCGACATGTCCGTAGTACGCCCAAGTTTTTCCACCGTTTGGCGTCCGGGTTCCCTCGGCACTACCAACGGCAGTCGCGACTAGAGAATCAGATCCGCCCTCGAAAAGCTGGTCAGCAGATAGAAAAAGGGCAGGATGAGGAGCAGGTGCGATCGCATCGGCTCCGATCAATATCGGCGGTTCAGAGGTTAGCGGCTCAGACCTTGATGCGTTGGAAGAGTCAAATGCGTTGGAATTAATGACATCTCGGCGCGATGAAGGCTGAAAAGTGACTGCGACACGCTTTGCAACACGACGCGCAGAGTCGCTTCTCGACGTGCTTGGAAGCGCGGTAGTTTGTTTAACGGGTACTACAACTTGAGAAGAACTATCTTTCTGATCATCAGCGCTAATCTGTTTAGGTTCACTCTTGCTGCGATCGCGGTATGAAGGCAGTTCTTCTCGGTTTGAATGGATTGCCTCTTTTGCAGGAGGCGCAAAATTTAACACGGTGCCCGCTTGAGCAGATCTCACAGCACCAAACATCAGAGCCGCGAGGCTCATCGCTACAACCACAAGTCGTTTCATGGTGTTTGTAAGGTTCGTTGCAAAAGGGTTCTATCAGGTTCAACAATTGCCCAGGTTTTATCCGGTTGCTTCAGCAACGCCGCAAATTGCAAAATAGTTGCCGTTCCAAGCGGTTGTCCTTGCTTGAGTGAGCCAATCGTCGGCGATCGCAGCCCACAATATCGAAACAGGTAAGCCGGAATTGTTGGAGTTGAGAAATAAAGGCAACCTCGCTGATCAAGAAACGTGTCTCCGTCGTAGGGCGCAAACACCGGCTTGCCGTCCAGCACAATGGAGATGTCGCCCAAGCCACCTGCAACCTTGTAGCCCGCGATCGCATCTCCCGGCTGCAATTGCCAGGATTGGTAAAGCGGCACATTAGCTTTAGAGCGGGTAGCAAACTGCGATTGGCATCCTCCAGCCATTAGGGCGATCAGTCCTGCCTTAATGCACCCAGAACCGAAACCCTTTATACTCATCCCCATCGTACAAAACCACCAGTTGAGTCTTTGGCTGAAGCTCCACAAAATCATCGGCGTCAACTAGGTAAACGTCTCGCTCAGGGGGCGTATCGGCTCGAACCTGAACTTTGGGCAATTTGCAGTGAGGCTCCTTTAAAATTCCGCGAACCTTACTCTTAGTGGCTCCTTGCTCAACCGTGAGGAGCCTTGCAATCTGCTCTTTTGAAAGTTTGCTGGCTGTCTTCGTGACCTTCTGACAGGGTTCGCTTGCTTTACTGCCAAACGAGGGCAAACTGTGTGACTCTAAAAGCAGCGCAATCACGAGTAATGCGGCTCCTCCCGCCAACCACTGTTTTAAGGTCAGTGTTTCAAGCTTACGAACATACATCACAGCAACTTCCCTCCAATCAGCAACCCAACGGTAATTAGCAGCAAGCGATAAACGCTGACCGAATTGACTTGAGGCAGAAATAGCGCTGCATAAATTGCCATCAGTGCTGGAACAAACACCAACATCGAGACCGGCAGGGCTAGTGCTGGCAGGCTACTTGCGATCGCGCTCAGTCCGTACCGCAACCCGATCGATGCGAAGATCCACAGCAGGGCATCAAGGGCAATGGCAGACGGTTTGGACGGCAGATGCGTTGCTCGCTGCCAAATCTGCAAAGCAACAGACTTCAAGGTGTGACGCCGACTTCGGCGGGAAGGACGACGGGAAGAGGCAGAGAAAGCAGGAATAGGCGAGGAAGCTGTTCGAGCTTGCATGACCTCTGGCATTTGAAGTTCTGGCATCTGTTCTGGAAGGGATTCTGATGCGGCTGGACTAGACGGCTGAGCAGATCCTTCAGCTTTGGCAGAATAGACCGGCAGTTCAAGACTTGATGCTTTTCGGTCAGAAGCGTCAACATCTTGCGCGATCGCTCTCAACGCTTCCATCTCTTCTACAATGGAGGCGGACTGTTGGCTAATGTGTTGAAGCTCTTGTTCCAGTTGAGCAAACCGAGACGCGATCGTGGAGCGAGACACGTCCCAAATGGGTTTGACTTGGGTAGAAATAGTTTGCTTAGATTTAGTAGCCGCCTGACGCTTCGTTTTTGCGGGAGTCTTAGTGCTCGGCTGGCGTTTTCGCTTCGGAGCTACCTCCGGTTCTGAAGCAACCGATTCGCTCCCCTCGGTCAATATTGGCTGATCTGCTAGCCGAGACGTGCGCCGCGTCTTTGCACTAGATTGTCCTTGTACTCGTGTGGATTGGCTGTCTGCTTTTAGTTCTGTCATGGCGGCTCCTGAGGCTAGCGAATCACCTTATCACTATAGTACAGAAGTACTATTAATAGTATTAGTGTACTAAAAGCAATAAGTCAAGCCATTTAGCGATCGTAAATTCACAGTTCTTAACCCAGATTCTTAACCAACAGATAAGCAGAGACTCAGCCTGATTCTTAGAAAGCTCTCTATTCATAAAAGGCTCCCTATCATAAAATGGCGCATCTTGTGATAGTCAAGACAAAATTTCATGTTTAGATGCCTTACCCTAAAAGCAGAGCTACTAGAGGACAATCGCTATGGGTCTAAAACGCCGTGTTGAAATTATTCCATTAGCATCGATAAAAAGCGGAATGGCGGAATTCTACACGCCCCAATCAAGCCACGAAACGATGTTAGTCAATGTTCCGGCTGGTACGATTGATGACCTGTTCGTACATCACTTCCAAACCGATCAACTGCTCGTGGTGCGTGGAAGCTTCGTTCTAGTGGTGTTACAAAATCGTAGCTATCAATACATTCCGCTAACTGAAAGGCAACCCACGATTGTTAAGGTTCCTCCTGGCGTTCCTCACGGGGCGATCAACCCAAGCGCTGAGCCGTGTGTATTAGTTAATGCTGTATTAAGACATGGGGCAGCTTGTGAACGAGACGATCGCCCACTTCGGCAACCATTCCCCTACGATATGAATACAGCCAATCGACTCCTACAAGACCTCAACTATCTGACGACGGCATAGTGACGTCTTAACTGGTCTTCTGGCTCTATCCACCCTGTTCGCATTTACATGCTTGTTGTCCATGCCGTTGACCATTCTTGTAGCTGAAGACGACTTAGGCACTCGCCTCTCCATTAGTGATTACCTCGAATCCTGTGGTTACTCAGTATTGTCAGCTGAGAACGGCAAGGAAGCGTTTGCCCTAGTTGAAACCGATCAGCCCCATTTAATCGTTACTGATGTCACCATGCCGCAGATGGATGGCTATGAATTCGTTAAGCAAGTCCGCAAGCGTCCTTCAATGCGGTTATTGCCTGTGGTGTTTCTAACAGGACGTACAGATTCCCAAGAACGGGTGTTAGGTTATCAGCTTGGCTGTGATGTATATTTGGCAAAACCGTTCGAGTTGACAGAGCTTGGTGCGGTCGTCCGAAATTTGCTCGATCGAGTGCAGATGATCGAGTCAGAATGGCGATCGCGGATGCAAGCGGCAGAACCAACGGAGCGACCGGAGTCCCTCAGTAAATATTCCCCGTCGCTTATTGACTTAACATCGCGCGAGAAAGAGGTGCTGATCTTGCTTAGTGATGGACTCTCGAACGGTCAAATCGGGGGCCAGCTTCATCTCAGTTCTCGCACCGTCGAGAAGTATGTCAGTAGTTTGCTTAGAAAAACAGACACCAACAATCGAGCAGAATTAGTCCGCTATGCGATCGAGCATCAGCTTGTGGATTAGCTTGGGTTAGAAGACATTTTGGTTTTAGTAGAGCAAATTCTTCAATGCCGCAACGGGTTATCTTGCGGTCACTTCCGCCATCATGGCCACAAACACGCCATTGTGGTCGCTCATCTTCCCCTTCTCTGGCGTTGTGCCCTCCCAAGCCCCCACATTCACCAGATGAGGCACTAAACTCCTAGACAGACAAATGTGATCCACCGTTGCCCGCGAAAGCCCTTTGGCTCTCATATTTTCTTTGGTCAGACAATCCAGTGAAAGCTCATCCAAGGCTGCACTTAACATCGCAACTGACTCTTTTTCTTCATACCAACCCGAACCATCTCGGCTTTGATTGAAGTCACCTGCAATGCACATGAGATGATTGGGATACTGCTTCTGAATGCGTAACCAATCTTGATGATGCTGACGAATAGATTGACGATGCTCTTCCCATCGCTTAGCCGTCCCACTGATCCCTTTCTCGTTAGCGTAAGGGATCACAGTTCCGTAGACCAACATTGCACCAAATGGTGAATCAACTTCGGCACAAACCGCATAAGTCGGATCAAAGGTGGGAATGCAACTCCGTATCTTCCAGCGTGACCAAATCGTTGCAAGATTTTCACCAGCTTCGTAATACTCGGAGGCGCAAGACGCAACAGATTCGTAATCGCTTCCAAGCGCGATCGCAGCGTTCGTTTCAGTCAGTACCCACACATCTGCATCAATAGCGAAAATCTGATCGAGACGGCGCTGATTTTTAGTCCAGCCATTTTGCTTGGGGCGTTCAAGATTCCAAGTCGCCATGCGAAACTTAACAGATGAATTCACAATGATGTCTTGCTAATTGCTTCAACATCATTTAGCCCCAAACTCCAAAGCGAGATAACAAACCGCTTTAGCGGCGAACTAGTTCTTTTTCTCGAATCACGTAGTTCAACAATCCTTCGCAAGCATCCATCAACAAATCAATCACCTGATTAAACCCTTCTTCACCGCCGTAGTAAGGATCAGGCACTTCCTTCAGGGTGTGACGAGTGCAAAAATTACACATCAAGCGAACCTTGTCGCGGTACGTCCTAGCCCGGTCAACAGAACAGATTTCTTCATAGTTATCGCGATCCATTGCTAGGATCAAATCAAATTCTTCAAAGTCCGATCGCACAAATTGCCGCGCCTGACCAACCAGATCAATTCCTTGCGCCTTAGCTGCGATCGTCATTCTGCGATCGGGCGGACTGCCAATGTGGTAACTCGATGTTCCAGCAGAATCACACACAATTTCGCCGCTCAACCCTGCATCCCGAATCAAATGATTCATGATGTTCTCAGCCGACGGAGAGCGACAGATATTTCCCAAACAGACAAACAGCAATTTGTAAGCCATAGACCTAACAAGATTGAACCGGGCAATCAGTCCATCATATCGCCCGGTTCAACCTTATTTTGCTTTATGGAAACCAGTGTAGAACCTACGTTCTAGAACCTACGTCCAACAACGTTTAGCCCATCATTCCTGGAAGATTCAAACCACCCGTGAGGTCTTCCATCTTCTCGCGCATGGTGGCGGTAGATTTTGTATAAGAATCTTTCATCGCTGCCAACACCAAGTCAGACAACACATCCGCCTCTTCTTGCAACGCTTCTGGCGTCAGAACGACACGCAAAGGTTCCTGGTTGCCGCTCATCACCACCTTGACGATGCCGCCACCCGCTTCACCTTCAATCTCCATCGCCTCTAGTTCTTCCTGAAGTTTCTTTGCCCCTTCTTGAACTTGTTGCGCTTTTTTGATGGCGTCGGCAAACTCTTTCATTTTGCCAAGCCCGAAGCCGAATCCCTGTCCTTGTGACATAACTTCCTATGTAAAGTCAAACAGCTACATTATGACATCGGCTCGCTGAATCATGACATCAGTTCAAGACATTAGCCGAATTCGAGCCACAAGCTTTAAAGTGCGGTTTGTAATTTGTAACTTAATTGAATAAAGATAACCGATACAGTAAGTAGAGTTCATCTTGTCAAGAAGCGATCGTCAGACTTACACTGAGCACCAGCTTGCTTCTAACGATTCAACCTACTTGCGTTAAAGGAAACCTCTAGAGGCAGCAAACCTCTCACTCTCGAATCACTCACCACAGCCTAACTTATCTGGAACTCACCTAGCATCTTGACTTCTGGCTCTAACCACAACGACCATTCTTGCTGAACCCGAGATTGAACGTGGTGAATCAGTTGAAAGATGTCTGTCGCCGTGGCACCACCGCAATTCAAAATAAAATTAGCGTGGCGCTGAGCAACTTGAGCACCCCCGATTTGATGTCCCTTTAGCCCAACCTGCTCGATCAGCCAGCCCGCTTTGTGAGAGTCAGGATTTCGGAACACGCTTCCACAGCTGGGAAAGTCGTAGGGTTGCGTGCGCTGTCGCTGTTGTTTGTGAGCGTCTGTGAGGGCAACTAGCTCCGTTGGATTAGCGCTCGGCTGTAGTTGGAAGGTGGCTTGGGTGACGAGCTTCTGGCTGCCTTGGAGGGCAGAAGTTCGATACTGATATTTCAGATCATCTGGAGTCAGGATTTTGGTTGAGCCATTTGGAAGGACGACCTGAGTGTCCACCAGAATATCTGCTACACAGTCTCCGTGTGCGCCTGCGTTCATCACCACAGCACCGCCTACCGTACCTGGGATGCCAACTGCCCATTCAAACCCTTGCCAACCGCGATCGGCAAGTCTCCACGCTAATCTCGGCAACGGTTCCCCGGCCCCAACCGTCACCCGTCCGCTCGCTTCGTCAAATTCGGCATAACGCAAAAACCGAGTTGAAATTACGAGTCCTGAGATGCCGCGATCGCTCACGAGCAAATTTGATCCGGCTCCCAGCATCGTCACTGGCAGCCCTTGCGATCGCGCCCAATCTAAACTCGCGTGTAGCTCATCGAGCCGCCTCGGCGCAATATACCATTCTGCCGGGCCGCCCACTCGAAATGACGTTAGCGATGCCATCGGAACATTCGCTTTGATCATTAAGTCAGTACCAGGGAGGGGGATCATGGCCAGCTTTTTGTGCGGTTCCTCCGGAGCCGCGATCGGCGCTAATCGAGCGGTGGGTCGGGCGTAAAGTCCTGTGCTAGAAAAGCCGAGCTTCACAGAAGCGGGAACAGTCCGAGGATCACTAGAGAGAGTCATATGGGTTTCGTTATTTTTTTGAAGGCTCCAACCCGAGACTAAGGCGAGTCTCGCTGAGGGAGCTTAAGCATTCACAGCGCAGACAAAATTAAGAAGCTGCTTTCTCAGCCACTTGCTGAGTTGAGATCGCGTCCGGGATCAGTTGGTTCAGATTTCCGGCCCCCAAAAAGATCACCAGATCACCCGGAGCCAGCGTTGCCGCTAGAAAATTGCTAATGGCAGGTAGCGTCGGTTGGTAGTGTACCCTTGAATGGCGTGTGGCGAATAAATCAGCAACCTGCTGACCGTTAATCTGCCCAGAATCAGGTTCACCTGCACTATAAATATCACTAAGGACAACTACATCAGCATCCCGGAAGGATTCGGCAAATTCTGCTAAAAATGTTGCGGTGCGGCTATAGCGGTGCGGTTGAAAGACTGCCACAACCCGGCGCTTTGGCGAAGATTCTGCCGCTTGTAAGCGAGCGGAACTCAAAGTCGCCCGAATTTCACTGGGGTGGTGAGCGTAATCATCGATAAACAGAATGTTGTTTGCGGCTCCGCGATGCTCAAAGCGACGCCGTGCGCCCTCAAAGGAGGCTAAAGCACGAGCAATCACCGGAAATTCAAGCCCTAGTAATCGACCCACCGCAACCGCCGCGATCGCATTGCTCAAGTTGTGATGACCCAGCAATTGAATGTTGAGTTGTCCTAAAACCTGTCCGCGCTCTAACACTCGTGCGGTTGTGCCATCTCCCCCATAGCGGATCTGATCAACGGTATAGTCTGCGCCAGAGTCTGGATTGAGGCTGTAGGAGATGTGCGGAGTAATGCGATCGCGCACAGTTTCACAATCGATGCAGCCAATCGTCACGTTGCAGCGGCTCGCAAACGTTTGGAAGATCTCGACCACTTCATCTAAACTGCTGTAGTGATCAGGATGATCAAGTTCGGCGTTGGTAATAATGCCAACATACGGCTCAAACTTCACCAGTGACCCGTCGGACTCATCGGCTTCTGCTACTAAATAGTCACCCTGTCCAAACCGAGCGTTGCCTTGCCACGCTTTGACCTCGCCGCCAACAATGACCGTCGGATCGAGATCCGCTTCAAGCAACAAATAGCTAATCAAACTGCTCGTTGTCGTCTTGCCGTGAGTGCCTGCGATCGCAATGCTTCGATAGTCCTTAATCAGCGCAGCGAGTAAATCAGACCGATGAAAGATCGGACATCCTAGCTCTAATGCGGCTTGGTATTCGGCATTAGATTCATTGATGGCAGTCGAGCAAATGATTTGCGGTAAAACTGTAGATGCACCAGTCAGGCGGCGGTTGGCAATCGGTGTAACCGTAGCGACAGCAGAAGACGCGATCGCCATCACCTCAGCTTCAGCGCGGACTCGAGAAAAATGCTCAAGATTTGAAGCATCCTGACTTAAAAAAATGTGAGCGCCTAACGTTTTTAGTCGCTCTGTAATATGACTGAGACGCAGATCCGAACCAGAAACTGGAAGCTTACGTTCGAGCAGAACATAAGCAAGGGCTGACATTCCAATTCCACCAATGCCGATGAAATGAAATGGTCTGCCGCTGAAGTCAACGGAAGTCAGCATTTTTGCTCCTTACACACCACACCAATGACACGCGATATCATATCAAGGATTGCTTTTTGACGGTATAGCTAGATCAAAATTTCGATTCCTTTATTTGTGATTCAAAAAATGTCAGTCAAAACTGCACCGTAAAAGCTGAATGTTTCCTTGTGTTACTCGTCAATTCACCACAGATGCTCACCCTAATTTGTTAGATACAGGTCGGAAGTAGTTGATTCCCGAAAGAAGTCTGCGATCTTTAACTAAATTTGCCCACTAAACTAGTGTGCTTTCAATAATCGACAAAATCGGTAGCCGCACATTGTAAATAAGAAGTAGGTTAGGAGTTGTGATGGATTGCCCAAACTTCTTGTGGTTTTACAGTAAGTCTGAGTTGTCTTTCAAAACTAACTTCCTATTAAATGACACGATCTAAGCGAAACCGCAAGCAAATCGAATTCACTATTTATCCGATTCAAATCGTCAATGTTGCTACAAATTTTGCCATAACAATTTCAGGGTGAAAACAATTCTTTAGGTTGAGATTTAATAGAGGCGATCATAGAAGCTAGCCATCACCTTGCAGTTATTTTGTCGATCAGCTTAAAAGTTGGACAAATTGGACAAAGGGTTAGAGGATATCTATCTCACGACCGATAGAGGCGTTGAGAGCGGTGACCTAAGACGTGTTTTAAAACCTAGAGCCAAAGAAGAATCGCAGCAATGGTGAGCATGGCAAGATAGTTTTGCGCTCGTTTCTCATAGCGTGTGGCAATCCGTCGAAACTGTTTTAAGCGATTGATGGTGCGTTCAATGCGATTGCGCTCGCGATAAGCCTGACGGTCAAACCGTGTCCCCTGTCGAGATTCATTGGCGCGACGGGGAATGACAGCACCAATGCCACGTCGCTGTAGGTAGAGCCGAATCGGTCGTCCTGTGTACGCTTTATCGCCTGCCACTCGTTGCGGACGCAGACGGGGTCGTCCACGTCCGGGTCGTTTGACTTTGCCTTGCTCCATCAACGACTCGAACACCACCGCCTCGTTGCGTTGGCCAACGCTCAACAAAAAGGTGACTGCCTTGCCATTGCCTTCACAACGCAGGTGAATCTTGGTGCTAAACCCACCTTTGCTGTATCCCAGTGCTTCTGACTCAGCATCACCCCCCCTTGCTCTGGCCGCATGTTGGTGCGCTCGAATGACACTGCCATCGACAAAGTGGAGCGTTCAGTCAAACTCGCCAACCGCATCGGATTGCTGCTGCAACTGGGTCAGAATCTGTTGCCACAGTCCTCGCTTGCGCCAAGCATAGAAGCGCCCTGAGACGGTCTCCCAGGCCCCATAGCGGTCAGGTAAGTCTCGCCAGGGAGCACCGGTGCGAAGAATCCACAGAATGCCATTGGTGATGGTCCGATGGTCATTGGCAGGTCGTCCACCTTTAGACTCGGTTTGGGCAACAGGCGTTGTAATCACTGCCATTGTTGATCGGTTAAGTCTTTGCGTGAAATTGGATTGCGGGCGACCAAGGTCTGTTCGTTATCTTTGAAATACGGCTATTTCTATTCTAGCTTTGGGTTTTAAAACAGACCCTAGGTTCGCTGGACAGTATCTTTTCCTCGTTCAATCCGGCGAGCAATGAGAGCGCAATATCATTTCATTAAAGTTCTTCCAGTGGGCAGGCCTCAGTTCCATATGTAGTACGAATGTGTTCGTAGTGAAGTACAGATCCCATCCGAACCACTGTGCCCCAACTGCTAACGCTGCATTCAACGGCAAAGGGTTACTCTCAATGCCTTCGCTAGATTTCGATTCACAAAACGGCGTCATCTAAACCTCCAATAATTTTCCCGTTCCATGACGGTTAAGGGACAAAAGTTGCAATGCTTTTTAAGGTATGATGTAATCCATCAATAGGTATTTATATTCAGAGGGCAAGACGCAGTGATTAGAGTAGCGATCAACGGCTTTGGACGCATTGGACGCAATTTCATGCGATGCTGGGCGGGTCGGGAGAACAGTCAGATCGAGGTTGTCGCGATCAACGACACGTCTGACCCTAGAACCAATGCTCACTTGCTGAGGTACGACTCGATGTTGGGCAAGTTTACCGGAGACATTGAAGCCGATGAGAATACCCTCACGGTCAACGGTAAAAAAATCAAATGCACGTCCGATCGCAACCCAGAAAATTTGCCTTGGGGCGAATGGGATATCGATCTAATCATTGAGTCTACAGGTGTGTTCATCAGCAAAGAGGGCGCGACAAAGCACCTGAATGCGGGTGCAAAGAAGGTATTGATCACGGCTCCCGGCAAGAATGAAGATGGGACGTTTGTGGTTGGCGTAAACCATCACGACTACGACCACAACAAGCACAACATCATTAGTAATGCAAGCTGTACCACAAACTGCCTTGCCCCGGTTGCCAAGGTGCTGCACGAGAATTTTGGCATCATCAAAGGCACGATGACCACGACGCACAGCTACACTGGCGACCAGCGCATTCTCGATGCTAGCCACCGAGATTTGCGCCGTGCGCGGGCGGCAGCTGTGAATATTGTTCCGACTTCTACAGGTGCAGCCAAAGCCGTGGCCTTGGTGTTGCCTGCGTTAAGCGGTAAACTCAACGGGATTGCTCTGCGCGTTCCGACCCCCAATGTCTCTGTTGTGGATCTAGTAGTCAACGTCGAGAAGAGTACGATCGCTGAACAAGTGAATCAAGCTCTGAAAGATGCTGCCGAAGGTTCGATGAAAGGCATTTTGAAGTATTGCGATCTGCCCTTGGTATCGAGCGACCACGCGGGTACAGATGAGTCTTCGATCGTAGACGCAGCTCTAACGATGGTGATGGGCGGAGATATGGTGAAGGTTGTGGCTTGGTATGACAACGAGTGGGGCTATAGCCAACGTGTGGTTGACCTCGCTGAAGTTGTGGCTCAGAAATGGGTTAAGTAGGGTTTTCCTCGCTAAGTCATTAGATCCCAAATGTCCTCAACTTAAATCTTAGAGTTGAGGGTTTATTGTTGAAGATCGCTACTCCCTCTTTACTACTTTGCGACCTATCAAGATTTAGGGATTGCGCCTCGACGTATTCAGACCCAATCCCTAAACCTTTGAATTTCTAGGGAAGCTAACTTTTCCAAGCTGGTTTTACTGCGACTTCCCAAGCAAAAATTGTAGATATTCTCAATCTATGCTCTTGTGCTGAGGCCCAAATCGCAGGAGCGACTTCATTATTGGAAGAGAATTTAGCTAGACTCAATGGATTTATCTAGACTCGACGTACTGTTGTGAAACAAGTACTCAAACGGTTTAGAGCAAACATTTGATGCGTTGTACCCAGATCAAGCAACTTGCTCGCGAAATTATTTAGCTTTACCCAAGTCTATCTGGCTGCATGATGCGGTGATTGATTTGTTTATCAATCGCTACAAATGTGGGCGTGCTGTCTAAGAATTCGTCCACAGGTTTAGAACACTGTTCGAGAATTTATGAACGTCATGCATGAAGAACGCTGGATTACTCAATCAGAATATGCCAAACAATTGCGCCCCTCACTACCGTCAGAAGCCTTTCTTTCCGACCCCAACAAGGTCTGGATTTTGTTGATTAACATCGCCATTTTAGTTCTGGGTTGGGGCATTGCCGATCGCCTGCCTCAGTGGAACGGGTACCTCTTGTGGCTTTATCTCCCCCTAACCTTAGTCATGGGAAATAGTGTCATTGTCTTGTTATTTGGCACACATGATTTATTACACAGCCGAACTATTAGAAATCCATCTTTGAGGCGGCTTGTTAGTCTACTCGGACTAACCATGTTATGGACGCCACCCACGTTTTGGAAAGCGGTTCATAATCGAGAGCATCATAGCAAAACAAACTCGTTGCACGACCCTGACCGCAACTATCTGTATGAGCAACCCGAAAATTGGGGCAAATGGATTCAAAATCTCTTTGTCCCGTCAGCAGAGGTTAATCCTCTCTGGTTAATGGTTGGAATGAGCCAGGCTTGGGGAGTGCATACGTTTCGTAATCTGACATCAGTGCTGCTGTTTAATCATGGGCAGAGCGAATATCCGGTTGCGTCCTTCATGGTGAGTGCAAAGGAGCGTCGAGCGATCGCGCTTGAATTCTTCATCATCTTAGGAATTCACTTGAGCATTCTAAGCTACTTGGGGTTGCATCCTGTAAAACTCCTACTCAGCTACTTTTTACCCATCTGGATTGGCTACAGCGGCATCATGTTTTATATCTACACCAACCATATGCTGTGTCGCATGACGAAGATTAATGATCCGTTGATTAATAGCATTTCGGTTCGGGTTCCTAAACTATTTGATCTGCTACATTTCAACTTTTCACACCATACAGAACACCATATTTTTCCAGGCATAAACTCAGATTATTATCCAGTCGTTCAAGAATTATTGAAGGCGCGATATTTTGATCGGTTTAATTTGGTAGATGCTGGAGAAGCTTGGCGGTTAATGTTGCAGACACCCCGACACTATAAGAACGAGAATACCTTTACTGATTGGTCAGGAACGAAGTCTGTCCCCTGCCCCCAGTCTTCGGCAGATGAGATGTAGTGATTCATAGGCTGTATTGGGCGTGAACCATTTCCGCATGTCTAGAGGATTAGCGCCGTTTTGCTTCACGAACCCTGAAAATGTTGAAATCCTCTGTTGAGAGTTAGACTTTCATCAGGGTGAGTTCCGGTTGAGTCGATCAATTGAATGGTTTGAGCAGACGTGATGGTACCTACGATCGCACTTCCTTCTCCCAGGCGTTCAACCAACTCCTGAGCCAAGTCTTCCGGCAAACACAATACTAATTCAAAATCTTCTCCGCCATACAGCGCCCACTGCATCGCCTGCTCAGGAGACACCCAGTTTCTCAAGGCTGGATGAATCGAAATCCTCTGACGATCGAGCCTTGCACCAACCCTACTCGCTCGGCAGATCTGCAAAACCGCATCCGCAAAACCATCACTCGAATCCATGCCAGCACAGGGAAACGGGGGCAAGACATCTAAACGAGCATGCGGGTATTGATGAGTCCGAATTAATAAGTCGCGACCCTCTAATTCTGGTTCAACATCAGGATTTAGCAAAAGTTCTAATCCTGCCCGCGACGAACCGTGATAACCCGTGACGACGATCGCGTCTCCAGGCTGTGCCATCGATCGGCGAATTACACGAGTAGGATCAACCTGTCCAAAGGCAGTGATAGAAACGGTGATGACGGGAGATCGGCAAATGTCGCCCCCGACGATGGCAGTGTCATATCGCTGCAAACAGCTTGTCATTCCCTGATAAAGCCGTTCGACCCAAGATACAGAAACTTCACCTGGGAGTCCTAATCCTACAGTGATCCCCGATGGCGAAGCGCCCATCGCGGCAAGATCAGATAAATTAGCGGCGGCGGCTCTCCAGCCTGCCGATTCTGGAGGAGTCGTGCGATCGCTAAAATGTACGCCATCGACCAACACATCGGAGGTAACAACGAGAGATTTGCCGGGTTCAGTGGGGAGAACGGCAGCGTCATCACCGACGATTGCACTCGGACAAAATGCTTGCACTCGCTTTAGAAGTCCTTGTTCGCCAACATCTTGAACTCGCAGTTCCATCGGGTTTCCTCAAAAAAGAAGAGACGCGATTAGCGCCTTGCGCAACTCCGCAGGAACCGGTCACGTCTCTATAAAATCAGCTTGTCTTCTTCAGTTAAGCTACACTTGGCTCTACCAAATTTTCTAGACCCTCTACAACTTTCATCGACTCAATTTTGTCTCCCGCTTTCAACTGGCCCAAAACCTCTGCACCTTCCGTCACAAAGCCAAAGATTGAATACCGTCCGTCTAGTAAATTTGCGCCTGCCGGAGTAAGTTCAGGCTCGAATAGAAAGAAGAAGAACTGAGACGAACCCCCATTTGGGTTATCGGCAGGAGCCGCTAGCGCTAACGCACCGTAAGCCGAAAATGGCAGAACGGGCTGATCGAGATAGCGTCCCGCGTCTTCCAATGTTGTTCCATAGACGGGTTCTTTCTCTCCTTTGACAAGAATCTCCATCGGAACGGCGCGATATTTCTTCGTCTTCGGATCAACAAATCCAATCTCAGGTCCGGGTGGGTCACCAATTTGCAGGACATACGAATCTTCTGCACGAGTGAACTCTAAGCCATCGTAGAATCCTCGTTGGACTAAATCGACAAAGTTTCCGGCGGTGACCGGAGCGCTAAAGCCATCAAGTACGATCGTCATATCTCCTTTGGACGTTTTGGCAGCAACCGTAGCGCGCCCCTTGAGTTGAGGAAGATTGCTGTACTCTTGGGGAACTTCAAACGGAAAGTCTTTTACCATCATGGCTTCTAGGTCGCTAACGCGATCGAGCATCTGGCTCCGAGTGATCAAGATTTTCTCTTTGTCTTTCCCGTCCGTTGCTGTCTGAAGCTCGGTAACGCTGGCTTTTAGCTGCTCAATAATCTGTTCAGCTTCCGCCTTTTGACTGTCTGGAATGCTGGCTAAAACTTTTGTTGACCGGTCATTCAACACCCGTGAGGCGGTTTTAATATCTGAGGTGACTGCGCCCCAGCGACGATTTGCCCGCAGCTGGGTCGAAATATCTTCAAGACTAGTTTGCAGCTTACGCACTTCAGGGTTGTCGATGGGTAAGGCATTTCGCAATAGCGCTTTGGGATCTTTAATCGCGTTTCCTTGCGGCAAGGCCTGCGCGGGAAGCGTTTCCCCAATCACCGTCCAACTGGTCACACTCCAAGCCAGCGCTAACGCCAACACACGCGGCTTGAGACTTCCAAACCATCGCTGAACGATTGGCTTCATCAAGCTCCTTCGGAGCGCTAAACCCAAGTTCCAAAGGCTTGCAGTATTCCACATAACATTGCTCTTAAACGGTGCGTAACAACCCCGCTTCGATTGTGCCATGTAAGGGGGAAGAGAGGATAGAGATGAGGGACACCTTCGGCAACGCTTTGTAGCCAAGAGGAATGAGAAGAGATGAAGTTGAACAAGTAAAAATCAGAAGTTTGCGATCGCGGGCTTATTCCACTCTTTGCCCTCATCCCCCATCCCTATTTAAAAGCAGCCACAGAGCGGTAAAATAAAGTGCCGAATGTCCTCCCCCACAATTACAGACTCATGATCTCTAGTAACGATTTTCGACCCGGCGTCAGCATTGAATTAGATGGAGCGGTTTGGCGGGTCGTCGAATTTTTACACGTAAAACCAGGTAAGGGATCGGCGTTTGTCCGCACTAAGCTGAAGAACGTGCAGTCGGGCAGCGTTGTTGAACGAACGTTTCGGGCTGGGGAAACTGTGCCTCAAGCCAATTTAGAGAAGAGTACGATGCAGCACACCTACAAAGAAGGTGATGATTACGTCTTCATGGACATGGAAAGCTATGAGGAAGGTCGGCTGAATGCATCGCAAATCGGCGATCGCGTCAAATATCTCAAAGAAGGCATGGAGGTCAACGTCGTCAAATGGGGCGAACAGGTGATGGAAGTTGAACTTCCAAACTCGGTCGTTCTCGAAGTGACCCAAGCCGATCCGGGCGTAAAAGGCGATACGGCAACGGGCGGAACAAAACCCGCGATCGTAGAAACGGGGGCACAGGTCATGGTTCCACTTTTTATCTCGGTAGGTGAGAAGATTAAAGTTGATACCCGCAGCGACACGTATCTGGGACGAGAGAATAGCTAGAGGATAAACAGCGGAGGGTAGATAGACGTTATCACCCCTGATATATCGTGAGGAGTATAGAGACTGTGCCACTGGATTTGAAAGAACTCCGTGAATTATTGGCTGACCTCAATCAAACAGATATTTCGGAGTTGACTCTAAAGAGCAGCGATTTTGAATTAACGGTGCGTCGGGGCGCTGCTCATGAAGCGAGCAGCGCCATACGGGATCTGAACGGAACCGTGCCTTCACCGGTCAACCTCAACCCGGCTCCTGCCATGGCACCGCCGCCTCCAGATGCGCCAAGACTGATGGAGCCTCCCCCCTTTGCGCCGCCTCACGAGCGACGCTTGGCAGAAGTGACCTCTCCAATGGTGGGCACGTTCTACCGTTCGCCAGGGCCTGATGAGCCGCCGTTTGTGCAAGTGGGCGATCGCATCCGCTTAGGTCAAACAGTGTGCATCGTCGAAGCAATGAAGCTGATGAATGAACTCGAGTCAGAAGTGTCGGGCGAGGTCGTGGAAATTCTAGTTCAAAACGGCGATCCCGTAGAATTTGGGCAGCCGTTAATGCGTGTTAACCCAGGGTAAGGCTGATTTGCAAGGGATACCGAGCCAAGGGATACTAAGCTAGGTTAAAGGTGACTTGCCTCCATTTAATAATTCGGCGGGCGTTTCGAGCCGCCGAATTCGGATTTGATGCAGTCTCGGTCCTTCGGCTGAAATCACGGTGAACTCATAATTACCGTACTGGAGCGTCTCACCGTGAGTCGGAATTTTCTGCCATTGGTAGAGTAGAAAGCCGCCTAGCGTCTGGTACTCATCAGTTAATGGGAAATCGAGATCAAGATCTTCGTTCACTTCTTCTAAGTGGACTTGAGCCTGTACCAAAAAGGTATTTTCATCAATTCGCTGGATGGGTAACTCTTCGCCTTCCTGCGCTTCTGGCGTTTCTCCAATGATTTGAGTAATGAGATCTTGAATGGTGACTAAACCTGCCGTGGAGCCAAACTCATCAACCACCAGTACCATGTGATGACGCGATTTCTGCATCAATGACAGCAACTCTCCCAAAGGCGTGTACTCTGGCACAAATTGTGCTGGGTGAATCCAGGGTTGGATTGGGCTTTCGAGGGTTAACGTCCCTTGTACGAGCGGTTCTGCCAGTTCCTTGAAGTGAATTAAACCGCAAATATCATCCACAGACTCCTCGATCACGGGAAAGCGAGAATGACCTGAATGGGCGACTTCTTCGAGGAGATTGCGAACGGTGGCATCGACAGGAAGCGTCGTCATATTGGGACGCTGCACCATCACTTCTGTCACCGCTACATCCGCAAACTCGAACACATTGCTGAGCAGTTCTCGCTCTTCTTCTTCGAGTCCACTCGATTCGGTCGAGGTGGCGATAATCAACTGCAGTTCTTCCGGCGTGACTTGGTTATACCAGCCTTGCCCGGTGTACTGCACACCCAAAAGTCTGAGAAGCAGCCGAGTAGACTGATTAAGAATCCAGATAAACGGATTGAAAATGCGGGCGATCGCTAAACTGAGCGGTCCTAAGAATCGAGCAATCTCTTCAGAGTACAGAAGCGCCAGCGATTTGGGGCACAGTTCTCCTAGCACAATCTGAAGATAAGCAATCACGAGAAAGGCAACCGGAATTGCCAACGAATGAGCCGCAGGCTGCACGAAGCTGTCTGAAAGTGGCAGGTCTGCAATCCAACTGCTAACGAGTACCGCCATCGTGGTTTCGCCGATCCAGCCGAGTGCCAGACTAGAGAGCGTAATGCCCAATTGAGTAGTAGACAGCAATCGATCGATACTCCGCTGCAAGTCCTGAACCGTTCTTGCCTGCACATCTCCCGCATCGACTAATTGATTGATCCGCGATCGCCGCACCGAGACAATCGAAAATTCAGCGGTCACAAAAAAGGCGTTGATTGCAATCAACAGCAGCACAGACAAAATTCGCAGCAGCGCTTCTGCAAGGTTGAGATGCTGAAGTGGCGCTTCTAAGGGAGCGGCAACGTGGGCAAACATGCTGAAACTGAAAACTCAGTCAAGAAGGGGGCACAAGATCGGGTGTTCCTGCTCTTAGCGCACCGGAATTTCTGACAGCTTGAGTTGAAGCTTTTGATCCGGATAGTCTGTCAACTGAAGTGACAGTTTTTGAGCGTTGGCAAGTAGGGCAGCCGAGATATTCACTGTACCAGTGTAGCGATCGCTCTTGGCAGGCATCTCGCTTGGCAGTCCTGTTGTATCGACTGTAATAGCGCGACCGCGATCGTCTGTTACGTTTAATGCGCTGTAGAGAAACCTTATAGCCTGGTTACTGTCGTTCTTCATGGCGACATCTAACGTGACAGAATCCTTCTGCTGTTGGATGCCAGTAATTTCTAACGCCACATCTTTATCGCGCGCCAATAGGGGAAGGGTGGCGGCAACTTGATTATTTTTTGAGGTTTCAGTCTTACTCTGCGGACTGCTGCTCGGACTTGGACTTGCCGGGGGTTTACTCGTACCTCCAATGCGCGACTTCACCGTTGCCAGAATATCGTCTTCTTTGAGAAAGGTTAACTGTTCGCGCCCATTCGGATTTTTGCGATTGACTTTGTTAGTGGGGCGAGAATCGGGTTGCGTGATTCCTTTGAGTGCTTCTCGCCCGATCGCAAAACCCCAGGCAGAACTCACAATGCCTGCACCAAACATTAGAGCTAACAAAACAAATGTGAGGGCAACGGTCGAATTAATTCTTTTCATGGTGCGCGATCGGGATGGGGGACTTATAGAGAGAGCTAGCTCCATCAGCAATTGTAGGTCTCAACTTCAGTGTAGGTTTTAACGCACGTTGAGACAGCCAATGGTCAAAATTTGTAGCAGTATATCCGAAGTTCACCACATCGGCGATCAAATCAGGAACTCAAGTTACAATATTGCTGAATTGCGTGTAACGGAAACACGTGACCAGGGTTGGCCGATCGGTTTAGGCAGCGAACTCATAATTCGCGTTAGGCGGGTTCAACTCCTGCACCCTGGACTAAATCTACATCTTTCTACGCCCCGCGTCCTTGCTCCCTAAGGCTGCGTCAAGATAGAGATGAGCGATGAAGCAGCGTTTTAAAGTTTTTCATCGCTCATCCTGTCCAAACCCATCACGCTTAGATTTGTCTTAATTTGACAGACTACTAGTATCTTTGGGGTAGGGCTGGCGAACCCATCGGCGGTGCAGGCGGGAACTGGGCTTGAGGAGGTTGTTCGATGATGAACTCACTGCCAATGACACGGTTGCTGACGTTAGGTTGCAGCAAAACAGAAGTGTTGTAAGGATTTGGCAAATCGGCAGTACGAATCAGGGGATCGCTTGACGTTTGTTGGGTGAGGAGATCGCGGTAGAGGCGATGAATTCGTTCCCCATCGCGGGCAATCAGATTTTCTGGATATCCCGTCACTCCGAGCAAAGATTCAGCCGCTCGCTCAAAATTTCGGTTAGGAAAGGTGTCGTCGCTGCCATAGAAGGCTTTATCTGCCGCGTCAGGAATGACTTCACGCGGGTTGAATACGGGTGCGCGTTGCTCTTGGGCTGCTGCCGCGATCGCCATGAAAGTAGACGCTGTGCTTAGAACTAGCGAGCCAATCAGACTCTTGATCCTCATACCCATAGGGTTATCCTCAATTAAAATGCTCGATATGTAGTAGGTTTAGTTTGCCCTACCAAGAATGAATATGAGTAATGTTGGTGTAACTTTGTTTGATTGGGCACACGCGCCCTTAGCCGAGCTGCGGGAAAAGCTATTAGATTTGTTTTGCGAGGTGGCCTATCGAGAAGGAGACTTTCTGCTCTCGTCAGGTCAGCGCAGCACCTATTACATCAATGGCAAGCAAGTGACGCTGCATCCTCAAGGCGCTCTAGGCGTTGGACGGATTTTATTAACGCTTGTACCAGAAGATGCGATCGCGGTTGCTGGGCTAACGCTCGGAGCCGATCCGATTGTCACCACCACGAGTGTTGTGGCGGCATATGAGGCGCGATCACTCACGGCCCTGATTGTCCGTAAAGAAGCGAAAGGACACGGCACTCAGGCATACATTGAAGGCCCGACATTGCCGCAAGGAAGTCGGGTGGTTGTCTTAGAAGATGTGGTGACGACCGGTCAATCGGCGATGAAAGCGGTTGAACGATTACGCGAGGCGGACTATCAGGTAGATCAAGTAATTTCGCTGGTCGATCGACAACAAGGCGGCGCAGAATTCTATCAGCAGCAAGGACTAACGTTTCAAGCGGTGTTTACGATTGAAGACATGCAGCGACGCTACAAGGAACTATCGCGCTAGGTTCTGAGCTGATAAGCGCCGTCATATAGACGCAGAGGATTTTCAAGCAACGTACTTCCTTTGACAGAGACGGTCAAGGATCGGTAATTGCGCGCTGGGAGGATCGTATTATCATCCTCAATTCTGTACGATAGGGGAACTGATATAAAGATTTGTGACAACTATGAGCGTTAACTTAGAGCAGATTTCGTCACAGTTGGACAGCGAGAGTACCCGCGATCGCATGGTTGCCCTTGCGAACCTGCGGGAAGCAACCGCCGAAGATGCTGTGCCGCTAATCAAAAAAGTTCTTAACGATGAGAGTTTACAAATTCGCTCGATGGCAGTGTTTGCCCTAGGAATCAAACAAACCGATGAATGCTACGACATCTTGGTTGATCTTTTGATCAACGAAAAAGACTATGGAATCCGTGCAGATGCCGCAGGCGCATTGGGCTATCTCGAAGATGGAAGAGCATTTCAGCCCTTGGTGAGAGCCTTTTACGAAGATACAGACTGGTTGGTGCGCTTTAGTGCAGCAGTGGCACTGGGCAACTTGAAAGACCCACAGGCGAGAGATGTGTTGGTGCAAGCGTTAGACAGCGAAGAAATCGTAGTGCAGCAGGCTGCGATCGCAGCACTGGGCGAAATTAAGGCCGTGGATGCGGTTGATCAAATTCTTCGGTTCGCCCAATCTGAAGACTGGCTCGTGCGCCAGCGGTTAGCCGAAGCGTTAGGACAGTTGCCAAGTGAGAAAAGTATTTCGGCGCTGAAGTATTTAGAGAAGGATAACAATACGAACGTGGCGCAATCCGCTATGATTTCGCTGAAAAAGCTGGAACAGTAGGGTTGTAGCGGACAACGGATTTAATAGCGAGCGGTTTAAAATCCTCTGCTACTAAGTCCGTTGCCAACTACTTCTTACCTCTAACTTTCTTAATCTAACTGTATAAACGCACCGCCCCGCTGAACACCGGATTCACTGCCGTAGTTGCTAATTGTCAACGATCGTAAGTGATTGAACAATGGCTGTCCGGCTAATTCGACTAGCTGAATGAACGGAAACTGCCGTTTTAGAACTGGCTGGGCAGTGTCCCGATCGATGTAGAAATAGCCGTTGTTGGGGGTTTGAATGGGCGCGATCGCGCGTTCAAATCTTGGGTTATTCGCTAATCCATTCTTCTTAGCATTCAGAACAGCATTCATCGCTTCGAGAGATGTTGCGAAAACCTCGTACTTGCCAACCGATGTGTGGACTCCAGCAACCTGTGCCTCTACAAAAAGTCCTTTGGAAGGCGTTCCGGTTGCCAGTCGCGTCCAGACGTTAACGGCTTGATCGTCAAGCGGAAGCGAACCTGGAGTGATGCCTTGGGCCTGCGCGACAGCATCGAGATGGGAAATTGCGGCTTGTGCTGAAGGATCTGACTTATCTGCCACAAATACCCAATCTAAGGGCTGATTTTTCCCAGGTTGAGGCACGAGTCCTAGCGCGTACTCTCCTTTTACCCAGCTAAAGATGTCGTTCTTTAGATCAAGATTCCACTGCTTCTCTAAGGACTCGAGGGGTTGGTTAACCATTTGAGCGACAAAATCGTAGTTCTTCGCGGTGTTAGAAAGCCCTGCCCAGAACTGGTCTAGATCAATGCCAGACGCTGAAATTGGACTATTTGCAGGGATATATTGCAAAGCTCCAACAGGTTTAGATAGCTTGGGTTGAGTTGCAGTCTCAGATACCCCAAGCAGAGCGGTTTCGGCAATTAGTCCTTGACGGTTTAATCCTAACGAAATAGCTAGACTCCCGTCTTGAGAAATGTCCTTTCCAGTCAGGGTTTGGATCTGGGGCAAGTTTAGAAAGACAAGTCCAATCCTGCCTTCTTTTAGGGTTGCAATTGCCCGTTGATACTCGGCCGAACTGGCTAAATTTAGTTCAGCCGCTTGCACATTATTAATAGAATCTTTTAGCACTTTTGGGCTGTTGGCAAATAAGACATAGTGATTTCCAACAACCGCCGTGGCAAGAGGATTGGGAGCCGAGCTTTGTGTTTCGTCGCCTTCTACTTTGCTGCTAATTCCTTCTACTTTGCCGCTAATAATCGTTGTGCCCTGATACGCTTCAAACTTTAAGTCTGTTCCAGCAAGGGCGCGTTTTTGCCAAAACAGTTGTAGAAACTCCCGCGATCGCTGTGGATCTTTAGTCATGAGTGCCAGCAAATATCCGCGTTCTTCTCCGTTACCGCCATTGCGATCAACATCCAAGGCAGTAATGGCAGCGGTTACTTCATCGCCGAGCCAAGGCTGCACATCTCGCCTGTAGTCTAAGTCTGTACTTCCTAGAATGCCTTGTTTGAACTGATCTAACTCTGCTCGTGCTTCCCTGCGATCGCCCGGTTTGGCAATGGTTTGACGCAGTGTTTCTAAGCGATCTGGATTGACGAGCAGCGACGCCACTACGGGAGCCTGCCGAGGAATAAACATGGCTGCCGTGGGACTCTCGATCGGACTACCGCGCAACAAACTGATCGGGCTTTGGGCAAAAATGAGAACAAAGCCGAGAGTGCCGACCAGAAAGAGGACACCTGCGATCGCGGCTAGAGCAGTTAAGAACGAACGGAACTTCATGGTTTCAAGAGAACGAGGGTCTGGAGCATCAGATGTAGGATGTGGACGCCAATCCACTCATCACCCATCTAGAAACATTATTTCAGGACGCTGCTTTTCCTGCCATCTATCTGCAAATCTTCTCATGCCTGTTCTAGCGATCGCGGGGGTTACGATAGTAAGGGTGTGAACCTTTAAAGCTTGCAGAGCATTTCCTTGAAATTGCGCTTCGTGCCAATCAAGTAAGCTGTCCCTGAAAGCAAATCTATTACCTGTACGAATAATGTCTCAACAATCCTCCCATCAACCCTTACCCCAAATTTCCGTCGCAGAATTGGCACAAAAGTTAGCAGAGCCGGGCAACCCCGTGCAACTTGTAGATGTGCGAGAACCGTGGGAAGTCGAAACGGCCCAACTCAATGGCTTTATGAACCTTCCTTTAAGCGACTACGAGGAGTGGTCTGGAGATATTCATGCACGGCTGGATTCAGAGAAGGAAACGCTAGTGCTGTGTCATCACGGCATTCGCTCCGCACAGATGTGCCAGTGGCTAATCCTACAGGGCTTTACGAATGTGAAAAATATTGCAGGAGGAATTGCGGAATACTCAAACAGAGTTGATTCAAGCGTGCCAAAGTATTGATGTCCCATCCTCTAGAAATTTCAAGATAAAATTAAGAATCTGCTATCTTAATATTCAATTCATTAATGATTGCTGGCTTCTTAAACATCGAAACCTTATTCAACGTGTTCAACCTACCGTGTGTTGAAAAAATACTTGGTGTTGGAAAATGACCATAAAGGCTAATCTCACAGCTCGTCAGCAGCAAGTTCTTTGGGCAACCATACGACACTACATTGCAACAGCAGAACCCGTTGGCTCGGAAGCATTGGTGAAGGAATATAACTTAAGTGTTAGTTCAGCGACGATTCGCAATGCGATGGGCAATTTGGAAAAAGCAGGGCTGCTTTACCAACCGCACGTTTCGGCAGGCCGGGTTCCATCCGATTCTGGGTATCGAATCTATGTCGATCAGCTGATTCAGCCTTCGACAGAGGTGACAATTCAGATCGAGCAGTTGTTTAGCGATCGCCTCAATTGGGAGAAGTGGAGTTTTGAAGCGCTGCTCAAAGGCGCGGCTCAGATTCTCTCGACCCTAAGCGGCTACATTGTGCTGATGACGATGCCGCTTACCAGTTCAACTCAGTTACGTCACGTGCAGCTCGTCCAAGTTGATTCGCGGCGAGCCATGCTAATTGTGGTGACAAACACATATGAAACGCAGTCGGTGTTACTAGACTTGCCAAAAGCCGCAGACGGCTCCGATTGGGAAGCTGACCTCATCGATCGAGAGCTGCAAATTCTGTCTAATTTTCTAAACGATCAACTCCGCGGGCGATCGCTAGCAGAACTAAGGCTGCTCGATTGGAGTGAGTTGGGGCGAGAGTTCGATCGTTACAGCAACATTTTGACCTCGCTGCTCAAAGATCTGTCGCAACAGTTCGCACACTCGTCTGTGCCAACGCAACTACTCATCAGTGGCGTGTCGGAAGTGCTACGACAACCCGAATTTTCGGAGCTAGAGCAGGTGAAAACGCTGTTGCATCTGCTCGAAGCAGAACAGCATCAACTGGTTCCGCTAATTTTTGATCAGCTTGAATCCGATACGCCGAGCCGACGAGTCTCCATTCGGATTGGCGCTGAGAATCCGTTAGAGCCAATTCGCACCTGTACGCTGATTTCCTCGACGTATCATCGCGGGTCGGTTCCGGTAGGCAGTGTGGGGGTGCTAGGTCCAACCCGGATGCTGTATGAAGATACGATCGCGCTTGTTGAGGCAACGGCAGATTATCTGTCAGAGGCACTGAGCTAGATCAAAATCTAACCATTTCAAGCGTCAGCAATTCAAGTTGATCTGTCAGTACTGGGCATTGAGCGCTGAAATTACTGTCATTTAAATAACAATTTTAGAGCTAAAACCTTTCAACTTTTTCTTCATCCTTCTCCCCAAAGTTAGAGTCTTAATCTAATCTTCCAAGTTATTTTCTAGGGGATCGAGCTACCGTGAGAAGAACCCTCGCTCAGAGCGATTCTTTCAGAATCACCAGCGATCGCAGAGTTAGCAGAGAATCTTATGACACAGAGCTTTGGCGTAATTGGTTTAGCCGTAATGGGAGAAAACCTAGCGCTTAACGTCGAGCGCAACGGGTTCCCAGTTGCAGTATATAATCGTTCCCGTGAAAAGACCGATGCATTCATGGAGAACCGGGCAGGCGGCAAGAATGTAAAGGCAGCCTACACAATCGAAGAGTTCGTTGCTTCGTTGGAGCGCCCGCGCAAAATTCTCATCATGGTCAAAGCAGGTACACCTGTAGATGCTGTGATTGAACAGCTCAAGCCGCTTCTTGATGAAGGCGACATTATGATCGATGGCGGTAACTCCCTCTTTAGTGATACCGCTCGCCGTGCCCATGAGCTTGAAGCTGCCAAATTCACCTTTATCGGCATGGGAGTGAGCGGCGGTGAAGAAGGTGCACTCAACGGACCTAGCCTGATGCCAGGAGGCACAAAGTCCGCTTACGACTATCTTGAGCCGATTCTCACCAAGATTGCAGCGCAGGTAGAAGATGGCCCTTGCGTAACCTATATTGGGCCAGGGGGCGCAGGGCACTACGTCAAAATGGTGCATAACGGGATTGAGTACGGCGATATGGAACTGATCGCCGAAGCCTACGATCTCCTGAAGAATGTCGCAGGACTCGATCACAACGAATTACACGATGTGTTTACTGAATGGAATAACACCTCCGAACTCAATTCCTACCTGATCGAAATCACGGCAGACATTTTTAAGAAGATTGATCCCGATACCGGAATGCCGCTTGTTGAGCTGATCCTCGATGCTGCTGGACAGAAAGGCACAGGGCGCTGGACGGTGACAGATGCGCTAGAACAAGGCGTACCGATTCCAACCATTATTGCCGCTGTCAATGCGCGCATTATGTCCTCTTACAAAACAGAGCGCATGGATGCCGCGCAACAGTTGAGCGCTCCTAGCTCAACCTTTAGTGGTGACAAGAAAGAATTCATCAACATGGTACGAGACGCTCTTTATTGCTCTAAAATCTGCTCCTACGCCCAAGGAATGGCATTGCTGAGCAAGGCGTCCAAGACCTATGGCTATGAGTTGAACTTGAGCGAATGTGCTCGTATTTGGAAAGGCGGCTGTATTATCCGGGCTGGCTTTTTGGGTAAGATTCAAAGCGCCTTTATCGAGAATCCTGATCTCCCGAACCTGTTGCTTGCGCCCGAATTCAAGCAAACTATCCTCGATCGCCAATTGGCATGGCGTCAAATCATTGCTCATGCAGCCACATCTGGGATCGCTGTTCCGGCCTTCAGCGCTTCGCTAGATTACTTCGATAGCTATCGCCGCGATCGCTTGCCGCTCAACCTGACGCAAGCCCAACGCGACTATTTTGGCGCACACACATACCTCCGCACTGACAAAGACGGTGTTTTCCACACCGAGTGGACAGATCTCAACGAAGAGTCGATGACCAAAGTTTCGACGCCTGAAAAATTGGCAGCCGATCAGCCGCGTCCCACCCGTGAAGAAGTTGAAATTCAAGAGGTGCAAACAAAATAAACGGGCAATCTCTGAAATCAGGACATAATGAGAGCAGAGTTCAGTCAGATCTCGTTCTGGCTACTTTACTGATTTAGATTAGGAACGCGCAAAAAATA
The DNA here is from genome assembly GCA_019359315.1 of Myxacorys californica WJT36-NPBG1. Lineage (GTDB taxonomy): Bacteria > Cyanobacteriota > Cyanobacteriia > Leptolyngbyales > Leptolyngbyaceae > Myxacorys > Myxacorys californica. Next base: position 112,993 of record JAHHHO010000004.1, on the reverse strand, counting down.
GGGGTGTCTATCTGGACACCCCTTTGATTGTTTAAAGGAATTTTTTCTATTTCTTATGGAGCGTGATGACGAGCTACCGCACCCAACTGACGCAGTTTCGGTCGTACCTTGATGGGCGTCACTTCTAACGGCTGCCTCTGACTAGGCGGCAAGCCTCGGCCCTCTTGTAAACGCTGCAAGCCCTCTAAAATGGCATCCCGAACGATCGCATCGTCTTCGCGAGTGAGCATCACTCGCAGATAGTCTGCCGTTTGGTGGCGTTGGGCGCGAGTTTCTTGATGCTCGATGTGTTGAGTTAACTGGCGTACAGCAATCAACCGCTTAAGCGGTGAATCATGAGATAAATCCGACAGCGTTTGAGCAAAGCTAGAGTCGGCAGAACGCTGCTTTTGCCCAGCCATCTGCCACACCAGCAGACCAAGCATTCCCATCGTTGCTGTGCCCTGAAAAATCATTGCTGTGGCCATCCAGTGGTGTTCTGCCTCTAGCCAGACTGACACGGCTAAATAGGTGCCAAACATAGCGGCTCCGCCACTTGCCGCCGCGATCACAAACGACTGATTCCAACCTTTTAGAAGCGGCGTTAGTCCCTTCCAGGGTTGCCATTTAGAGTCTTGCAGCAGATACACGAGCATCATGATGCCGACCCCGACACCCGTAGCAACGACAAGCCTGCCATTCCAAAACAGCAGCGCGGTCGCGCCGCCCGTGACGAGCAGCCATCCTCCCGGAGCCGACCATCGCCACGGTTGCTTGCTGAGCGTTGTTCCTATATCCGGCAGAGGAACTGCTTGGAGTAGACCGACCAGATTCCGCCACTGAGATGAAGCCTGTGCCACGGTGCTTACCTGAAGACAAAACAATACAAGACAATATTCAGATAATAGAATACCTGCTCTAATCGCGATCGCTGTAGAACTTCAGAATCAAAAAAGGCGCTGCACAAGGTACGTTCTGAGCCTACTTTTTGCTGAGCCTACACACCTTAGGCTATTTGCGCTCACGATTTAGCCTTTTCCAAAACCCGAACGGCAATGACACTGCTGGCAAAATTGTAGGTCGGACCATCTAGCTCCAGTGTCGTTCCAACTTTTACCTTTTCACCCCCAAAAATTGGGGTTCCGCCCACAACTTGAGCATTGTTTTTGAGGGTGAGAATTAAATCGTTAGATAGCGCACTTTCAGGGCGCGGATCAGGCAAAATTTTGAGCGATCCATCCGGCTGCGTAACTGCCATATTTCGGGGCAAGTACTTGATAGCAGTCAAGGTTGCGTCGCCTGTTGGCTGCTTTCGCACAATCACGCTGGTCTTTGCGCCTTCCTTAATCAAACTTTTTGGATCAGAAACACTTAACCCTCTCACTAGAACATCGACTTCAACCGGAAGCCGATCGGCGTTGCTGGCGATCGACGATCCCGATTTTCCAGGAAAGAAAAAGATCCCGAAAATCACCATTAGAATAATCAGTCCTGCACCCACGTCTAGAATGCTGAACTTACCAAACAACCGACCTTGAGAATCGAGAATAGCCATAAATACCGTTCCAACTTTGGTAGGAAGAATCTAGAGTAGCAAGAATTTAGTCTGCCACATTCAAGACCACGGGATCGTGACAGTACAGATTACCATGTCGAGTAGAGCAGATTGCCATCTCCCAGGTTCCTCACCTTTTTCGGTAAAATCTTCCGGTCATCTGCAACTAAATCTAGTTGTAAACCGTCTGAGGAGTAACGCTTCTTTCTAGTTTGACTATTCTCTCAACTGACTATTTTTGAGTGGCAGACCTTCATCATGTTTAAGCAGCACTTGCGTCATCGATGGCTTTATCCTATCCTCTCGCTGACTATCGTTCTGACGATTGCCTTCGGACAACCCCTCGTCGCTCAAGCCATTTCATGGGCGGACTTGCTTCGAGGCGGAATTCAAGTTATTCAAGGCGTTCAACTGACGCGCCTATCGGATAGCCAAGAGGTAGATCTTGGGCGTCAGATGAATGCTCGGCTTTCTAGCCAGGGCATTCGCATCTCTAACGATCGCAACTTAACTCAGTATGTCAACAACATTGGGCAACGCCTTGTGACTTATAGCGATCGCTCCAATCTCCCCTTTACGTTCCAGGTGGTCGATGACAAGAGCGTCAATGCGTTTGCTACAACGGGTGGCTTTGTGTATGTGCATCGAGGCTTAATTGAGGCGGCAGATAACGAAGCACAGTTAGCGAGTGTGATTGGGCATGAAATTGGACATGTCACAGGTCGCCATCTCCTCGCTCAGATGCGGAAGTCGGCGGTTCAACGAGGATTGCTGGCCGCCGGAGGACTTGATCGCAGCACTGCTGTCAATTTGGGTCTTCAGCTTGCGGTCAACCTTCCCAATAACCGAAACGATGAGTACGACGCGGATCAGCGGGGGTTACGCACGATTAGCCGAGCGGGTTATGCTCAATCTGAAGTGGTAGCGTTCATGCAGAAGCTCTTAAGATCTAGATCATCGCCCTCGTTTCTCAGTAATCATCCAGCAACAAGCGATCGCATTACGCGCCTCAAGCAATTGATTAGTGCGAATCCAACGAATGGACGCAACGGTCTTGATCCAAGCGCCTACCGCGCAGCAGTACGCTGATGTGCTAATCGCGAGTAGGATTTAAACTCAAAAAGGGCAGCCGAGGGCTGCCCTTTTTCAATGCGTTAACCAGAGCAAGTTGAGATACTTCATGTGGATAGAGGCTCTAGCAAGACGACGGCATATGATGCGATCGCGGCTTCATTGCCCACAGCATCGAGCTTTTCGTTGGTGGTTGCTTTAACGCCTACTCGATCTGCCGGGAGATGCAATGCTTCGGCGAGGCGCGATCGCATTGCGTCAATGTGGGGTTTAAGTTTCGGGCGTTCGGCAACGACGACTGAATCGATATTGACGATTTGCCAGCCGAGATCGCGGATCAGGTGGTGAACCTGTTCTAGCAGTTTCACACTATCTGCTCCAGCCCATTGTGGATCGGTTGGTGGGAAGTAATGCCCAATATCGCCAAGGCTGAGTGCGCCGAGCATCGCATCCATAATGGCGTGAGTTAGGACATCAGCGTCGCTATGACCGAGTAATCCCGTTTCATGGTCGATCTTGATGCCGCCGAGAATGAGATCTCGTCCTGCAACCAGGCGATGAATATCGTATCCATTTCCGATTCTGATGGTCATTCTGTTAGATCAATTACTCGCATCACCTAACCGATTATGCCGCGTAACGACTCTGCTTGAAATCTCGATCAAATTTGCAGCATATCGGAATACTCGGTCAGCAATTCATCGTAGGTCAGACTGTCTCCTTCTGCTTGAGGCGTCCACAGCAGTTCAAAAATCATCAGGTAGTCAGGACTGAGGCTAGAAATTTTTGCCAACACCTCTTTCAGCGCTTCAGTGGTTCGCACCTCTTGAAATAGCGGTTTATCGTCCGCCGTTCCAACCAGTAGTGTCACCACAATGTAGGACGCTGGCTCTTGGTCTGGCTCTAGCGTGTAGTCTTTGTGAGTGACCTTACCACCAACGTTGGTTAGCGTTTCTTCGGTGTATTTAGTCCGCTCGATGATCGACCATTTCTCAAACAAGCTCTCGCCTTCGTTCAGCGATTTTACCGTTTCGGAAGCCGTCTGCACATGCGACCAATTTTCCGGCATTCGCAACAACGCTAAAGCGGCTTCTTGAACATGCTGCTGCCGTCCTTCTGGGGTGTCTAGATCTGCCGTTTCAACAATTTGGGCAAGCTGGGACTGAATTGCTTTGCCTTGAGCCAGCAAAGCCACCTGAATTTTACTGACTGTTACGATGTCATTCGTTAGCTCAGTGCTACCTGCCGATCGCTTGCCTCTGTTGGCCCAGATCAGATACCAAACCACTAGCCCAACGCCGCCTACCGCTAGCAGCGCCATTAAACCGAACAACCCGCCGCCTACCGAGGTTCCATAGCCATAGCCGCCGCCATAACCATAACCGCCATAACCACCGCCATAGCCATAACCGCCTCCAGACCCACGAGAATTTTCTGGCGATCGCTGGCTCCCATTATTGGAGGGCGTTGAGCGATTAAACGATCCACCCCGGCTGCGTCCTCCACTGCTTTTGGCAAGGGCGGCTTGCTCAACGCGCCACGCTTGGGATTTAAGAGAACTGGGCACTGGCATGCTGAACGAGTTGAGCAGGCAATAGCTCGCGATCGTCGCACTCAGCAGCTGAGAGAAGGGCTTTAACATAACTTAAAAATCGTCCGTAAGCTTGAAGTCGGCCATGAACAGACTTGTAACTACACTTCCCCATTCTACGTTTCGCATTCCCATTTCTGCGATTTCTCTAAAGCTGAGTCTTTCAATTTCTCTTGATCCAACCACTGTTGGTACAGATCAGGACGGCGATCGCGGGTGCGCTCTTGCTGCTGCTGCCTGCGCCAGCGATCAATTTCGGCATGATTGCCCGATCGCAAAACGGGCGGCACTTCCAACTCTCGAAACACAGGCGGGCGAGTGTATTGCGGATAGTCGAGCAAGCCTGCTTCAAAGCTTTCTGCTTTGAGCGATTCTTCTTTACCCACCGTTCCGGGCAACAGTCGAATCGTCCCATTTAATAAGGCTAAAGCCGGAATTTCACCGCAGGTTAAAACAAAATCGCCCAACGATACTTCGCGCGTAACAAGCTGCATGACTCGTTCATCAACGCCCTCATAATGTCCGCAAATAATGATAATTTGATCAAAGTTTAAAGATAAATTTTTCAACAGTGGTTGATCCATCGCTTGACCTTGAGGCGTCACAAAAATCACATCTCGACGGGGCAAAACAGGCAAAGATTCAACTGCCGCAAAGATCGGTTCAGGCTTCATCAGCATTCCGACACCGCCGCCATACGGCTCATCATCTACCCGACGATGTTTGTCGATCGCAAAGTCTCGTGGATTGGTGAGATAAACCTCTGCAATCCCTTTCGCTAATGCTTTTCCAAGCAACCCAGAACTGAGCGGAGACCCAAAGAAATCAGGAAACAGAGTGACAATATCAAAACGCATAAAAAAAGTTATTTGTGAATCGTGGAGCTGAACCCAAGTAAAGCCGCTAGTTCGGCCCTTTGTTAGTTCAGCCCTTTAAGTAGAAACCCATGAGTAAAAATCGATCAGCGCCAATGGCTTAGAAAGGCTGATTGGTTCGTCAGCAAATGAATGAGTCAGGACGGATTGTGAGCTTATTGCTCAATTTCGTATCTAACCTATCTTCATCATCTCAACTTGACCTTCTAAAATTAAAACTTACAAAATTGAGCGGTGCTGATCTAACCAGCTTGTCCCCTAACGGCTTAAATTCCCCAAACCCTTACCCCATAGTCTTTCTCATGCTACATTTAGCCTTGCAATCTCTCGAATCAACGATGCCTCAACGCACTCAAACTGCCATTATGGTTATTGGGGGAGCAGAAGATAAAGTCCACGGCTGCGAAATCCTCCATAGCTTTTTTGGGCGCTCTGGTGGCGAAGATGCTCGCATTGCCATCTTACCGTGTGCCTCCCGCGAACCCACCTTAATTGGTGAACGCTATCGCAGCATTTTCCAAACCATGGGCGCAAAAGCGATCGAGGTTCTCAACATCTGCGATCGCAACCAGTGCAGTGATCCGATTTTGCAGGAGTATGTCTCGGACTGCACGGGTGTGTTTATGACGGGCGGTGATCAGATTCGGCTGTGCGGGATCTTGGCGGATACGCCGATGATGACGATTTTGCGATCGCGCGCTCAAGCGGGGGAAGTGACCTTAGCGGGAACCAGTGCTGGGGCGGCGGTAATGGGACATCACATGATCGCAGGCGGCGGGAGCGGGGAAACGCCAAATCATTCCATGGTGGATATGACTTTGGGGCTGGGCATTATTCCAGAAGTCATTGTGGATCAGCATTTTCATAATCGGAATCGGATGGCGCGGCTGATGAGCGCGATCGCTGGACACCACGATCGCTTGGGCGTTGGCATTGATGAAGATACCTGCGCTGTGTTTGAAGGCGATGGCAGATTACAAGTGATGGGAAAAGGAGCCGTTACCATTGTTGATCCAGGCGAGATGACGTATACCAATCAAGCTGACGTAAACCGAACTGATCCGTTGTGCATTAGCAATTTGCGTGTCCATATCCTGAACGCAGGTTGCTGCTTTGACTTAGGCAAGCGCAAAATGATCCTTCCAACTCACTGAAGCGCTGATCACTAGGGCACAATCAGCTTTGATCAAACCAGCATTTCTGATCAAACCACAGTGATTCCTGAATCAAACCATAGTCATTCTTAACGCCTAATTGTTTAGGTCAAGGCTGACTAACATGTTGCTTCGTTGCCTCTCGGACAATTGTTCAAGGTGTTCAAAGGCAATTTCCTGAGATAGTGCATTGATGACCAACCGGTTCTCAAGCCTCTAGTAAGCTAGACTGACGTTAATTGCAGAGACGCTTTATCGCACAAACTGTTTATCCTGGACAGTTTCATGAGGTTCTTACCGCTCACACTGGATAACTGACCCGATTGGCAAAGGCGATTGCGTGCCACGACTCAACAGCAACGCTTTGCGATTCCAAGGGAAGCTCGCTCCGCGATCGCGAATTGATTTCCGCTTCTATCTGCCAGTCCGTAACCCCTCTACGTCGTTCATATGAAGATTCTGAAGATTCTGACATTACGTGGCCCCAATTACTGGAGCATCCGCCGTCCCAAACTGATTGTGATGCGCCTCGATTTAGAGACGCTGGCAGAAATACCATCTAACGAAATTCCAGGCTTCTATGAGGGATTAGTCCGCACGTTGCCGTCTCTCGTCGAACATTTCTGCTCTCCTGGGTGTCGCGGGGGCTTTTTAAGTCGCATGCAAAACGGAACCATGATGGGGCATATTGTCGAGCATGTCGCTTTAGAACTGCAAGAACTGGCGGGCATGGAAGTTGGGTTTGGACGGACTCGCGAAACGGCAGAACCTGGCACCTATCAGGTGGTGATCGAGTACCAGAATGAGCAAGCGGGGCGGTACGCAGCGCGGGCGGCAGTGCGAATTTGCCAGAGCATCATTGAGCAAGGATCTTACCCAGAGTCAGAATTGGAGCAGGATTTAAAGGATCTGCGAGATCTTGCGGCAGAGGCAGCTTTGGGTCCGAGTACTGAAGCGCTGATCAAAGAAGCAGAGGCAAGAGACATTCCCTGGATGGAGGTCAGCGCTCGTGCCATGATCCAACTCGGCTATGGCGCACACCAAAAGCGCATCCAGGCAACTCTGAGTGGTCATACCAGCATTTTAGGCGTCGAACTGGCTTCAGATAAAGAAGGGACAAAGCAAGTGCTGCGGGCGGCAGGGGTTCCGGTTCCTAGGGGAACGGTGGTGAGCTATTTGGATGAACTCGAAGACGCGATCGCAGATGTTGGGGGCTATCCAATCGTCATCAAACCACTCAACGGCAATCACGGACGCGGCATCACAATCAACATCACCAGTTGGAAACAAGCGGAAGCAGGGTACGATGTGGCAAAAGCGGTGTCTAAGTCAGTGATTGTCGAGCGGTTCTATGAGGGGCGCGATCACCGGGTTCTGGTGGTGAATGGCAAAGTGGTTGCCGTGGCAGAACGGGTTCCGGCGCATGTAGTCGGGAACGGGCATTCTACAATTTCAGAGTTGATCGAGGAAACCAACCGCGATCCGCGTCGAGGGACAGGACACGACAATGTGCTGACCAAAATTGAGGTCGATCGCACCTCGTGGGAGTTGCTCGATCAAAAAGGCTACACGCTCGACACCGTATTAGAGCCGGGAGAAGTATTTTATCTGCGATCAACGGCCAATTTGAGTACAGGAGGAATCGCCATCGATCGCACCGATGATATTCACCCTGAAAATGCCTGGTTAGCTCAACGGGTCGTTAAAATCATCGGATTAGACATTGCGGGAATTGATATTGTCACCTCCGATATTTCCCGGCCCTTGCGCGATGTCGATGCGGTGATTGTTGAAGTCAATGCCGCGCCTGGGTTCCGGATGCACGTTTGTCCCAGTGAAGGCATTCCTCGCAACGTTGCAGAACCCGTCATCGACATGCTGTTCCCTCCTGGAACACCTAGTCGTGTGCCAATCATTGCGATTACGGGAACGAACGGTAAAACCACTACCACGCGCCTGATCGCCCACATTTTCAAGCAAACGAACCAGATCGTTGGATATACGACCACCGACGGAACGTATATTGGGGAGTACCTGGTTGAACCGGGAGACAACACCGGGCCTCAGAGCGCCCAACTGATTTTGCAAGATCCGACCGTCGAAGTTGCGGTCTTAGAAAGTGCAAGAGGCGGAATTCTGCGATCGGGCTTAGCCTTCAATCAGTGTGATGTGGGCGTTGTCCTCAACGTCGCTGCCGATCACTTGGGCTTGGGAGATATCAACAGCATTGAGGCAATGGCGAAAGTGAAGGGCGTGATTGCAGAAACCACAATGCCCAATGGATATGCGGTATTAAATGCTGACGATCCGTTAGTTTCAGCGATGGCAGAACGCACTTCTGCTCAAGTCACTTATTTCTCCATGAATCCTGAGAATGAGCTGATTCGCGCTCATTCTCAACGCGGTGGACTGGCGGCGGTCTATGAAAACGGGTATCTATCCATCCTCAAAGGCGACTGGACGCTCCGGATTGAGCAAGCGGTCAATGTCCCCTTAACCTTAGGTGGACGAGCGCCCTTTATGATTGCGAATGCATTAGCAGCAAGCTTAGCGGCCTTCGCTCAAGGCGTGCGGATCGAAGACATTCGAGCGGCGCTCGTGACGTTCCAGGCCTCCACCAAGCAGACTCCTGGACGAATGAATCTATTTGATTTAGGACGGTTCCATGCCTTGGTTGATTATGCTCACAATGTCCACAGCTATGAGGCACTCGGTGGATTTGTGCGAAATTGGACGACGGGTGAACGCATTGGGGTAATTGGCAGTCCGGGTGATCGCCGCAACGAGGATCTAGTGATGCTGGGACGGCTTTCGGCAGGCATCTTCGATCGCATCATCATCAAAGAAGACGACGACACGCGGGGGCGCGATCGCGGCGATGCGGCAAACTGGATTCAGCTCGGTATCACTCAAGCCAACGCCAACGCTCAGCACGATGTCATCTTAGATGAGACGACTGCCGTTCATACTGCGTTAGATAGTGCGTCCCCTGGAAGTCTCGTCGTGATTCTACCTGAAAGCGTCAATCGCGCGATTCAATTGATTGAGGAGCGCAATCCAGTTCAGGTGATCGCGTCTGTTGAATCAAGCGGAGCAGAGAGGAGAGCGATCGTTGCCTCAGAGGCGATTCAGTCTAAAGAGGCTGTCTCAACTCATTCAGGTGTCTAATTGGAGAATTACGCAGATGGAGCCGATGATCGAGGGCATTCACAGATCAATCATTGGCTCCGCCTATTGTTGGCTGCTATTTCCCTATTCGTCAGAGGCATGATCGTCCTCGTCACCCCCTGACTTCGTGATTCCCTCCTTAAAACTCCGCAACGTCTTCCCAAACGCGCCACCTAACTCTGGAATCTTCTTTGGACCAAAAATCAGAATTGCAACGACACCGACAATGACCACTTCAGTCCAGCCCAGGTTAAACATAGTCGTCTCCAGTTAGTGTCGTCTCCAGTTAGTCGTCTCCATTCTAAGGGGCGAAGGGACGGGAACACACTATCCTCGCTCAATCGGCATGTTTAGCCACTGGCTCAACTCGTTTGCGACCCATTCCAGTTCGGCTTCACTTGTAATTCCAAGTCCTTCCTTGGTTGCCGTCAGTCGAAACTCTTTCCAGTTGGTACGAATTTCAAGCACGGCAGGCTTTTGGACGCGATCGCCATCCGAATCTTTGACCGAATGCCTGGGAATGTAGACGAGCTTATAGATACTTTGACGTGGATCTGGACGCGGACGCGAGTACTCAAATCCAAACATTTCCCAGGTTTGTGAAATCTTTTCAGCATCAATTTTTAGGCGCATCGAGCCAAACATCGGAAACAAAACGCCAAACGCCATCGTGATGCCAACGCTCCAGAACGGAAGGGAAAACAGCAGAAATGGAATATTCAATGGAAATGGAATCTGGAGGGCAAACAGCGACCAAAAGAAAATAAAGGAATTCCACGCGATCGCAAAGGGAGCCATGAAGAATCCTGCAACATGAAGCCCGCTCGGCGGAATCAGAACTTCAAAGGCTCGGCTGGTTTGAGTGAGACGAATCTTGCTGCCTACGGGCTGTCGAACCGCAATTTGTTGAACCGTAACTGATGAAACTTGCGGAGCTTGGAGCGCATTGAGTGCTTCTTGGGCGGTGCGAAATCGCTTCTTTAGGCTTGGTTCTGTCATCTGTCTCAGCCACTTCACCAGTGCTGGACGGAGGCTCACCAACGATTCAAACTCAATGCGCAAGTCATCTTGCGGCAGGTCAGCCGGGTGTTGCCCCGTTGCAAGGTAGATGAGCGTTGTCCCCAAACCATACAGGTCAGACGCCGGAGCAACCCGTCCGCCAAACTGCTCGGGTGGCATGTAACCATAGGTTCCAACGATCGTCCTTGTGCCGCCTTCTTTAGCAACGCAGTTTTGCACAGACCCAAAATCAACCAGATAAACCTGACCGGGACTATTCCCAGAACGGTTTCCCAGCAAAATGTTACTCGGTTTGATATCGCGATGAATGACAGACGGTTGACGCTGGTGTAAATAGGTCAGGATCTCCAATAAGTCTTGAGCAAGCTGCTGAACATCTGTTTTGCTAAAGGTGCGTCCGGCTTTTAGGTGTTGTTCTAGCGACAGAGCATCAATATAGGTTTGAACGAGGGCAAACCCTTTACGAGCGGGTTCATCCACCTCGAAATAATCTAGATAGCTTGGAATCGCCGCATGAGACAGTCCTTGTAGCGTTGCGGCTTCACGCTCAAATAGTTTGAGGTCATCCCACTCAAAATCACTGCCAAACAGGAGCAGTTTGATCACCACAAGAGTGTCGGTCTGAGTATCTCGGGCGAGAAACGTCTGTCGGCCTGCTTTCTTGCCCAGTTGCCGTTCAAGCTGATACCGATTTGCTAGGAGATACATAAGCGTTGTCTGAAATGCATTCTCGATCGCTGCCTCTATCCTATGCCCTTCTCACTTGAGCCGCATCCAAAGCTTGCAGCGCTTGCATTGCAGATTTCAAGCGGTTCTCTAGATCAATTTCTGTCATCCACATGAGCCAATCTGCAAATTCTGGAGTGAGGTTAGACCACGGTTCACAATTGAGTTGTTCAAAATCGATGCGGTGGTCTTTGTGCGGTAATTGAAAGGGGCGTTTGCCCGTGACGATCGCAATGATGGTCAGCCCCAAACTATACAAATCGGATGCCGTTAATGCCTGTCCACTTGACTGTTCTGGGGGTGAGTAATCGTGCGGGCTGAGGAGTGTAAAGGCAATTCCGTTGTGCTGATTAAACAGCGTTCTGACCGAGCCAAAATCGACTAAATGGACTTTTTTATTAGCAAGGATAATGCTGCTGGGCTTGATATCCCGATGCACGATCGCGGGACGGCGGCTCTGCAAATAAATCAGAATGTATAAGATTGACTTTGCAATTTGCTTGGCTTCTGCCTCAGTAAAGTTGCGTTTGGCGGTAAAGCAGTCTTCGAGCGATCGACCATTTACATAGCTCTGCACCAATGCCAGCGATCGCCCACTCGAAGAAGCCTGCTGAAAATAGTCTAAGTAGGTTGGAATGCAAGGATGAGACAGGGACTTGAGAATTTCTGCCTCCTGCTCAAACAGGTTCAAATCGTCCTGTCGCACCTTCTCATCGACGGATAGAAGCTTAATGACCACCTGTTGATTGGACTGAAGATCTTTAGCAAGCAGGGTCGATCGACTCGCTTGTTGACCCAGTTCTCGTTCAATGATGTAGCGATCGCTTAATACTTGACCCACAATTGTTTGTCCCAGTCTACTCTTTACAGTCGCCATAACCTCTGTCACAACCTTCAAACTGATATCCTGAAACAAACCTTGTTTATCCCTTTCCTATGTCTTCCCTCTCAGCCTCGTCTATTCGTGAACAGCAGCATCCCTTAATCCGAAATTTAGCGAACGCGATCGAATCCACATGGCAGCGTTATCTAGATCTGTCTCCGTACCGATTACCAGAGGATTTGGGCTATGTCGAAGGACGGATGGAAGGCGAAAAGTTGACCATTGAGAACGCGTGCTATGAAGCTCCTCAGTTTCGCAAGCTGCATTTGGAGCTTGCGAAAGTGGGGACAATGTTGGATATTCTGCATTGCGTTATGTTTCCCCGTCCGGAGTATGCGTTACCGATGTTTGGGACAGATTTGGTCGGGGGTCGCGGACAGGCGATTAGTATGGCGATCGTGGATCTGTCGCCTACAAATGAGGCGCGATCGCTGTCTGTGGAATATCAAGCCAGTCTAAGTGCATTGCCAACGGTGGAGTTTTCTCAACAGCGCCCGGTTCCAGAATGGGGCGATATTTTCTCGAATTTCTGTCTGCTGGTGCGTCCGACGAATCCAGAGGAGGAAACGGCGTTTTTGTCACGGGTGACTCAGTATTTGGAGGTGCATTGTCAACGGGCGATTGCGACGGCTCCGACGCCGGAACGCCGGGATGAGATTTTGGCGGGGCAGCGCTATTACTGCGCTCAACAGCAGTTGAATGACAAGACGCGGCGGGTGCTGGAGAAGGCGTTTGGTGAGGAGTGGGCAGAGCGCTATCTCACGACGGTTCTGTTTGATGTGGTGGAGTAAGTTGGCTGAGATGAAAGGTTGGTGAAGGAACGAGCGGGGTTCGTCGTTGAAGCTCAAACATTCAACGACGAACCTTAGACTTTCACGCTTGAGCCTCTGAACATCAACGATGAAGCTTAAACATTCAACGATGAACCTCAAACATTCGCGCTTGATGTTCAGACCTTCACGCTTGATGTTCAGACTTTCAACGGTGAAGCTTAGACTTTCGCGCTTGAACCTCTGAACATCAGCGATGAAGCTTAAACATTCACGCTTGATGCTCAGACCTTCAACGACGAATGTTTAACATTGAAGAGCAAAAGTTAGGGGTTGGTGGCGAAACTTCAGAAAATGACCGCTCTCCAGAGTGGGTGGAGCGATCATGCCTAAAGCTCAAGTTATCGTTTAGTGGCTTTGACTAGCACTGCTGTTGCAATCAGCGTTGTTTGAATGAGGCTGGCGATCGCAATGATGATCGTTGCGGTTGAGTCGCCTTGCATCGGTTGCGGTTGTGTGGTTGCAACAGGGATTTCAGTACGGGTCTGAGTGGTTGCGTTAGACATTAGGATGTATCTCCATTTACTACATCCTCAATTTCTCAAGCTCATGTGTGAAAGCTGGCTCACCTAACTGCTTACTTCGTGCATGATTTGCATGAATTGCGTGAAATCGGTTAAAAGACTAACAAAGCTTTTTACGGTTATGGTCATGGCAGGTCGATCGCTACAAGCTTCCGCAGAAGGAATCAAAAAAGCTCGCAAAGCTTACAACAGTCAGGGTTGGACACAAGAAGGCTTAGCCCAAGCAATTGATCTAAAGACTCGTCAACCGATTGGTAACTTCTTTGCGGGAAAGCCCATTAATCGCAATAACTTTATTGAGATTTGCACTGCGCTGGATTTGAACTGGGAAGAAATTACACAGCGAGAAGTAGAGGACAACATTGCCGAAGATGTAACATCAGACGCGATCGCTGATACAGTTCAAGCCATCCGTGAACAAACCACACCTTTAGTTAAAGAGCGCTGCGGTACGATGCGAGTGCTAGACATGACGCAACCGATCAAGCTAACCGGAGAGCAAGGCATCTATACCAATGTCAATATCTTGGAAAAGATTACAGCTCGCGATCGCAGAGAACTTGCTCAACTGTTGCAGAATGCAGACTTAGAAGAGTTCGATCGATTTGGATTGAGTCGAGTTAGAGAAGAGCGAATTGCCGGAATTGAAGCGGTCAAACGGCACAATAAATTAATGGTGTTGGGGAAGCCAGGGGCAGGGAAGACAACGTTTCTCAAGTATTTGGGGATGCAGTGTATTGAAGGGCATTTTTTAGGCGATCGTGTTCCCCTCTTCATCACACTCAAGGATTTCGCGGAAACGAAAAACCAACCGGATTTTTTAGATTACATTCGAGAAAAGATTACGAACAACGCAACCAAAAGCCAAATTCAAGACGTGATCCAGCAGGGTAGAGCGTTTGTCCTGTTAGATGGACTGGATGAAGTCCGAGAAGAAGATACAGGGCGAGTGTTGCGAGAAATTCGAGACTTTTCAAATCAATATGCAAACAACCATTTTGTGATCACGTGCCGCGTTGTCGCCAAGGAATATGTCTTTGAACGCTTTACCGAAGTGGAAGTGGCAGATTTCGATAATGAACAGATTTCAACCTTTATTAACAATTGGTTTCGATGCAAAGATCTAAAGAAAGGAGAAGAGTTTGCAGAGCGGCTCATTGAAAAATTAGACAAAAATAAACCGATTAAAGAACTGGCAAGTAACCCGCTATTGCTGACATTGCTGTGTTTAGAGTGTGAGGAGTCGCTAGAGTTTCCGAGAAATCGGGCAGAACTCTATGAGCGCGGCTTGCGAGTTTTATTAAGTAAGTGGGATGCAAGCCGCGAAATTCAGCGCGATCAGTTCTATGAAAAGCTATCGATTAATCGTAAAGAGGATCTTCTGAGCCAGCTTGCCCTCAAAACTTTTGAGCAGAAAGATTATTTTTTCAAACAGAGAGCTGTTGAACAACACATTGCTAATTACATTATCAACTTGCCTGATGCCAGAACTGATCCAAAAACCTTACAGCTCGACAGTGAAGCGGCTTTGAAATCGATTGCGGCACAGCATGGGCTATTAGTCGAACGGGCAAGAGGAATCTATTCGTTCTCACATTTAACGTTTCAAGAGTACTTCACAGCAAAGCAGATTGTTAACGAAGCTGATTATGCAAGGTTAGTCGAACACCTGACAGAGAAGCGATGGCGTGAAGTCTTTCTATTAACCGCAAATATCACGCCGAAATCTGATCATTTGTTGCTGTTAATGAAGGCTAAGACGGATCAGATGAAACAGATTTTGGCAGGAGATGAGAAGCTTCAGCAACTCATGGTTTGGGTGCAGGAAAAGTCGCAGTCGGTTGAGGCTACTTACAAATCAGCGGAAATTCGAGTGTTCTATCTTGCCCTCGCTTTCAACTTCATCCTCGGCCCCATTCTCATCTTTAAGGGACATCAAATCGTTGTCAATGACGATCTCGATACCGTTGCCTTTTCTGTCAATTCCGACCTCTTTCTTGATTTCGTTCTTGCCCTCACTCTCGACTTCGATATCGATGATACTCCCATCCTCAATGCCCTCAATCCAGATCTTACTCGTGATCCTGGACTTAAACGCAAGCTACAAAGATTGAAAGATCAACTATTAGAGAAATCTCAGAATAGAAGAACCTTCGAGCAATAGTGGACAGCGAATGGTCAAGCTTGGACTGAACAACTCAGGAAAGCTACGATCGAGCATCGCAACATTGGGCACGACTGGCAATTTAGCAAAGAACAAAAAGGCCTTTTGCAACAGTATTACGATGCCAATAAGCTGCTAGTTGATTGTCTAAACAGCGATTGTTATGTCAGTCGCAACGTGCGGCAGGAAATTGAAGAGACGTTGTTGTTGCCCATATTAGAGATTGAAAAACGTACACAGGATCAACGGTAGAGATCGTGGGATTTGGTCTAAATTGAACGATGCGATCGTCGATTGATGCGGTGCGATCGCATCATTTTTTGCGGGCATTTTAGGGTCATTGGTAATTTGCCAACGGGAAACAACCATGACCCTATACAAAAACAAATACCGGATTGAATCAGCCCGCAAACCTGGATGGGATTACGCCGGAAATGGCGCATATTTCATCACCATTTGCACCCAGAATCGGCAGCATTTTTTTGGCAATATTCAGAATGGAATCATGAATTTGTCGATCGCGGGTGAAATTGCCCAAAAATTGTGGTGGAAAATTCCCGATCGGTTTCCCCACGTTCAATTAAACGCATTCATCGTCATGCCTAACCATATCCATGGGATTTTGATCATCGATCGGTTACCCGACAACGGTAGAGACGCGATTAATCGCGTCTCTACGACGACAACGACAAACCACAATACCCATCATTCCGGCGGCGTAACCGCCAACCACAACCCAATGTTGTCCGACGATTCCATATCAAAAATCATTCGTTGGTACAAAGGACGGTGCAAATTTGAAATCTGTAAAACCCTACCTGAATTCGCATGGCAACCCCGATTTCACGACCACATCATTCGAGACCCCGCCGCCTTCGATCGCATCCGCCAATACATTCAAACCAATCCCAAACGCTGGAAAACCGATAAACTCAATCGTTGATTGCCACCATCAACAAGCACACTTCCGCAACCCAATCGAAGTTGCTTTGCAGTAATCGCGCGATCGCTGTAAATCCACTACACACCACAGGGCACTCTGAAAAAACGCATTCTACGTTTTGCCCATCCCTATGTCGCAACTCACTTCTTCCTGGCACTTCGATTTGCAAGAGAGCTATGTTCCCGTATCTCACAACGGCTCCACCGTAGGCTTTTGCAAACCCAACTATGCCAAACACATCGTCAACCAACTCTCTGAACTAGAGCGGGTGCAAAAAGCACTGCATCAAGCCTGCTACGACCTCATTGCTCGCACAGGCGGCAATTCCGATGTGAGCGAAATGGTACAGCGCTATCTCAACAACGCCGAGCGTCCCCTAGCCGGAACCGCAATGATTGCCTCTCTGTTAAAACAGCGCCAGCAAAATCTCGACCTCAACAATGATGAATTTGCCAAGTTCTGTGATTCCTATCGCCTCTCCATTCCAGAACTCCGCGCCATCTACGCTGGAGAAGAGATCGAGAGCTATCAACTTTCTCCCTTGTCGCGCATTCTCGGAACCACGATCGACGACTTGATCGCGGCATGGAAAGGAGAATAGCGAATCTATAAGCGCGACTCCTTAGGAACGCCCTCTGTTCGTCCAACGACTTCTCTAATTCGGTAAATCGGGCGTCCTTGGGACTCGTGATACGTCCGCATCGAAATCTCGGCCACCAATCCAAAACTAAATAGATTGAGTCCAGCGAGGAACAAAACAACCGCCAAAATCAACAACGGACGCTGACCGATGCTTTCCCCAAACCCAAGTTTGAGGATTGCGAGATAGAGCGCGATCGCACTTCCGGTCAACAGCGACACCACCCCAAACAAGCCAAACACATGCATCGGGCGAGTCAGGAACTTCCGCATAAACGACACAGTGAGCAAATCCATCACCACCCGGAAGGTGCGATCGAGTCCATATTTGCTCTGACCAAAGCGACGAGAATGATGCTTCACGGGCACTTCAGTAATTCTTGCACCCTCAATAAACGCCAGAGCAGGCAAAAAGCGATGCAACTCGCCGTACAGATTCATATCCGCCACCAGTTCAGAGCGATACGCTTTGAGCGAACAGCCGTAATCGTGTAGCTGCACTCCGGTCACTTGCCCGATCAGCCAATTTGCAATTTTTGAAGGGATTACCCTCGTAACAGCCGCATCCTGTCGATTCTTCCGCCAACCGCTTACCAAGTCGTAGCCATCTTCTAATCTTTCTAGCAGCATCGGAATATCGCTCGGATCGTTCTGCAAATCTCCGTCTAGCGTCACGATCACCTTTCCTCTCGCCTGACTAAATCCGGCTGCCATCGCTGGCGTTTGTCCATAATTACGGCGTAAAATCACCGCTTTTAGATCGGTGCGCGCGATCGCTTCTCGCTTCAACAACGCATCTGAGCCATCCTTTGACCCATCATCGACACAGATGATTTCGTAGCTCAAGTTGTGTGCAGAGAGGCTAGTCGCGATCGCGTCGAGCAAACTCGGAATGCTCTCTACCTCGTTGTAGATCGGCACAACCACAGAGAGATCGAGTTGGAGAGTAGAGGACGGCACACCGCTTTGAAGAAGAGAAGGATTCATGTAGATGATGGGCTTGCGATCGCAAAGGTGAGATAAAGAATCACAGTTCAGATTACTCTATCAGTAACCTGAATTGGTTACTTGCTTTGAATTGCCCTGCGAAACTCTTGAGCGGCAGCAAGTCTAGAGGTTTGAGCAATTAAGACACATCGGGCGAGCAACTCAAAGTCAAGGTCTGCTAGTTCAGGAACTTCGCTGCCATCGATTCGCTCGTAAGCATCCCGACGTAAGCGGTACACGCTGAATAGCCCATCTTCCCAGAACCAAACTTCAGGAACCTCTAATAATCTATAGCGCTCCAGCTTACTGACTCCTCCACTGGTAAACACAACCTCAATCGAAAAATCAGGAATAGGTTTCAAACTTCCAATACAGTAAGACTCATCTGCTTGCGCTGACGCGATACCTTCTTTTTCCTGAGTGACTGCGCCAGTGGGGGCAAATTCAATCTCTTTTTCAAGAAAGAAGATTTCGATCAGCATCCCAATAATGCCTTTAAAAAATTCGTGTTCTGATCCAGGCGTGAGAATCTCAATTGTGCCGCTATAGAAGAATAAGCGAACTCCTGGAGAACCTTCAAAGCCTTTTTGAATCAGCTTAAACTGTTCCCACGATCGATCGTGATGAATCGTATGCTGGTCGCCCGTTTGACCAATTAACTGTGTCATAACGTTAGCCTCGCTTCCAGTGGTGTCCTTGCCTATCCCAATTTATCATTTGCTTCAGAACCATTAGGCTGATAGCTTTCTACAACTCGCCCCGCACCGCGCCACTGAAGATAGTAGTTGCGACTGACATCATCGCACTCAAGCGACAGCTCACTAATGCCAATTCCATTCAGTCCAATGTCTTTCCCAGAACTGTGAATGTATCGGTTATCGCCTAAATACAATCCCACGTGCTTTGCTTTTTCAGGCGATCCAAAAAAGACTAAATCTCCCGCTATTAAATCATCCTGTTCAATCGGTTTGACGAAGGCTTCTTGTTGATACGCATCTCGCGGTAGGCGAATGCCAACAGACGCAAACGCCGCTTGCATTAGTCCAGAGCAATCGTAATTGGGAGCAACCGTTCCGCCCCAGAGATACTGATTTGGCACAGACATAGCCGCGTGGGTAAACGCGATCGCGCCCTCAATGCGATCGCGAATCTCACGCTCGGTTAAAACTGGAGCAACATAAGCCTCACTCACTTCCTCTAAATGCTGTAAATCCTTTGGATCAAGCCATCCTGCATAGTCGTCCTCGCAAAGCCGAACGTGAATCAAAGAGGTGGAGGTTAGAATTTTAAGGTATCTGCCAACGGCAGCTTGAGTTGCAAGTTCGCTCAGTTGCGGGGAGTTGTAGAGATTTAAGTTGGCTTTGGTGAGATACTGCATTGAGATGACTGAAATTGAGATGACTGAAACAGGATACAGGGTATAGGTTACATGGTTTTTTCCCATACCCTACCCTCGATACCCCATTCCCGCCATGACTTTCTTCCACAAAGACACTCAACTCGAATCCTTAGGCGATCGCATCCTCGACTCGACGTTTGCCGAATTTTCGGGACTCGCACGCAACCAACTGGCAATGACATGGATTGTCTACGATCCCCCTGTGTTTGTGAATACGGGAGGCGCGATTGCTCCAGAAGATTTTTGGCAGCGGCCCGTACGCGGCTATGCTTACCGGGGCGTAGAAAACGTTTATCCGGCGAGTGTCGTGAAGTTGTTTTATCTGTTGGCTGCGCACGAATGGCTGGAGCGCGGCATGATTCCTGCCTCGGCAGAACTCGATCGGGCACTCCGAGACATGATTGTAGACTCTAGCAACGATGCCACAGGTTACGTCGTTGATGTGCTAACCGGAACCACCGGAGGACCTGAAATCCCAGATGCGCCGTTTGAAACCTGGAAATCGCAGCGCAATATTGTGAATCGATATTTTCAGTCATTGGGCTGGGACGAACTGGCAACGGTAAACATTAACCAGAAAACGTGGTGTGATGGACCCTACGGGCGAGAACGAGCGTTCTACGGCGAGAATTTTGAGAATCGCAACATGCTGACCACCAATGCAGCAGCGCGATTATTGCACAGCATTGTAGGCGGAGTCGCTGTGACTCCAGAGCGATCGCGTCAAATGATGACCTTGATTCAGCGATCGCTTAACCCTGCCGACCTCGACGCCGACCCTGAAAATCAAGTGACTGGATTTATCGGTGCAGGCGTGCCGCCACAGGCTGGAGTGTGGTCAAAAGCCGGACTCACAAGCCAAGTTCGGCACGACGCAGTTTATGTCGAGTTTCCCGATGTGCGACCTTATCTACTTATCATTTTTATGGAAGGAAAACCGCACAGCACCAATGAAGCAATCCTTCCTTTTGTGTCATTACAAGTTTTAGAAGCAATGAAAACGCTGTGACAGTTTTGACTATGAATTTTCTAAAAAGGTGAAATACTATTTCTTAAGCAACGCTTTATACAGTTTTAAACCTAGTTTTTCGACACAATATCGATGTGTCCTAGAGTCAAATCACCATAACTCCTCCGCTCCTATGGGGCGGATTTTTGTGAGTATTGCTAGCGTGGGCATGGCGACGTCACTCTAGCTTCGGTAGGAGAATGTTCTTCTTTAAATGAGTAATCAAACTTGAGAAATATTAGGCAATAAAAAAGGAGCAAACTGAAGTTTGCTCCATCTAAATAATGGTTATCAACAGAGTTTTTAGTTGGCAACTTCTGCAAGCTCAATTACCCGTCCCGCATAGTCTTTAACTAGAAAATTAAGTGGTTTCTCGCGGCGAATTTTATGCTTCAAGCCGCGCGTTTGAACTCTTAGCAGAATTTGATCGAGACAATCGCGATCGAAGCAAACATGGCGATCGCGCTCTTTTTCACCCAAACTCGCGCCCGAAATCACGTGAAGTTGAGTATTTTTCTTGAGCTGATACCACAGTCCATCGTTACCATTTCCACGAGCCGTTGTGCTACCTATGCTGCTAGAAAGATACATTGGGTCAATTCCAGCCGTTCCTAGAGATTGCTCATAGTTGTAGTAATAGTGAAGCGGAATCTCAGCAACTGGCAGACTCAACATGCCTTCATAAAAGTCCCGTGCCCCTTCTACGTCTGACACCATAACTGTGTGAACTTTAGGCGCACTGGTCAGAAACATCCACATCGCAACGGCGTACGCACCAAGGAGCATAACCATGATGCCTTGCGTAGAAAATAAAGTGTCCATCATAAATTAAGTTACTGGCGCGAGAGGCTTACAAACGGATCTACAGCTTAGCTACTAGTATTGCGAAGCTACTTCATTCTAACAAGGGGGAAAAAGCAGATCCGTAAGATTTGGAGGGTAGAGCATTGAAGCAGGCAGAGTCTTCAAAAAGATAAGAAAGTTTATAAAGTGAGGAAACTGAAGCGGCTAAAAAACTTAAAAGCAAGGCTCAGATCCCTCTCATTCCTCACTTTCTCCCGCTGTATGTCTCTATTTCTTTATCTTGGTCAAGAAACTTGAGCCATTTGCCAAAAGTCACTGTTATATAGTAAGTGACATTTCCTAGTTCTTCTGAGATAAAGCTGTGCCCATTCCAACCTTTCCAGAAGCTGATCATCCGATCATTAAGTCCCTATTTCACTACAACGACCAAGAGCTTTTAACGCTATATCAGCGTTATCCTGACGCTGGGCAATACTTTGTAGCCTTGTTCTGCCGCTACAGCCCAATGGTGTATACATTGATTCAGCACGCGGCTAAATCACCTGTTCAAGCAGATTACTTGTTCGCACTGATTTGGCGGCATGTATTTCACGAATTAGTCGGCGTTGATCTCCGTGCCTTTAGTGATGGTGGAGGCACATTTCAGGGCTGGCTGTTGGCTGTGACGGCCTCTGGAATCAATGATGCGGAACTGCCTCCAGTTGAAGAAATTCATTACAACTTAAAAGCGGCATCTCCGCCGTTCTGGTGTTATCTTGATCGCGCCTTGGCTCAACTGCCTGCCGCGACCCGACTGATGGTACTGATGGCGCAGACATTTCACTGGAGCGAAACTCGGATTTCGGCTTACCTACAAGCCGAAGGAGAGGACGTTCCACCAGAAGAGGTAAAGAGACATTTGCAGGAAGGCTATCGCCTGTTGGAAAACAATCTACCGGATGACATTAGAGAGATTTACATGTGTGGGCACTCTAAGCAAGAACCCGTGCAGTTTGATCGACCATTCAATGGGTCGAATGCGCTGGAAGACAGCTTAAAAGAACTCGAATTTTTCTAATGGTGGAGGTTGACTATGGCAAGGATGGCTCGATTTGCAGTGGGACTGGTTTCCGCTTCTGTTTTAGCAGGTGCAATCGGGCTTCCGAGCCGGGCAGCCGATCTGACTCAACAACTGAATTCAGATTCCAAGGGAGCGCAAAGAACCCTCCAAAGTGAAGCCGATCGCGAGGTGCAACTCGGCACTCAACAGCAACAAATTGGCCAGGCGAACAGTGCGATCGCATCCTGGCAACGGGCGATCGCACTCTATCATCGGATTGGAGATGTAGAGGCTCAAGGGCGCGTCTATGACCTATTGGGCTATACCTATGCCAGGGTCGGACAGTTAGCCAACGCGGATGATGCCTTTCGGCGCAGACTGGCGATCGCGCGGGACAACCAAGATGTCCAAGGTCAAATCTACGCTCTGAACAACATTGGCACGATTTTGCTACAGCGTCGCAGCCTGCTCGAAGCCCAGAAGACGTTTGCGGAAGCGCTGAACGTTTCTCAGCAGATTCGGCACACCGTCGGACAAGGCATCTCGTTAAGCAATCTTGGCTTGGTGTCTTATCTGCAAGGTCAGTATCAACAGGCGATTGGGCAGCTAGAGCAAGCGAGAACATTTCGCGGGCAGTCCAAAGATCTGATCGGGGAAGCGAATACGCTGAGTAATTTAGGGGATGCTTACCAAGCAATCGCAGATTACCGCGCGGCTTACATTGCCCATCGTCAAGCCTTGTTCTTAGGGCAGCAAGGCTCAAATCGTCCCACTCAGTTTCGAGCATTAGATGGGATGATTGCCTCCTATCGAGGACTAGGGCAGGATTCTAATTTAACGGCTGCCCTCAACGAACGATTGGCACTCGCCAGCACAGACAATGATTCGATGCAGGTGCTAACGTCTCTCAAAGCGATCGCGCAATATCACCGTCAGAAAGGCGACATGCTGGGCGCAAAAAACTACTATGAGCAAGCGTTAGAGATTGCGCGATCGCTGAATGCAACAGAAGATCGAGAGTTCTTAATTACACAAATTGGAGCGCTGAATTCTCGAAAGTTTTTGCGTTAGAGGAACCGTTGCCGCCTATTGAGTTTGCATAAACCATTCAGTGACCCCATCTGCCAACGCGATCGCTAGCTTTTCTTGCTCCTTGCGATCGCGAATCCACTCAAACTCATCAGGATTGATCATAAATCCTAACTCCAGCAGCACCGATGGCGTTACGGTTGGACGGGTCAGCGCTAGATTGTTCCAGAACACGCCATAAGATGGACGGTTAAGGGTCTTGACCAAATAGTTGTGCAAGAATTCTGCCAAACTTTGCGATTGAGTTTGATACCAGAACGCCGAAACCCCTTTAGTTCTAATCGCATCGCCATCATCTGGGAGCGCATTGTAGTGAAGACTGAGCGCGATCGCGGGTTCTACTTTCGCGATCGTGGCTAAACGCGGCGGCAAATCTAAGTCAACATCGGCGGTGCGAGTCATGACGACCGTTGCTCCTCGTTTCACCAGTTCTTGACGTAATAACTGACTCGTCAACAGGGTTACATCTTTTTCTGGGTAGCCCGTTGGGCCTCTCGACCCTTGATCTTCGGGGCCGCCATGTCCAGGGTCAAGCACAATCTTGATGCCTTTGAGCGCAGACGTGCTGCGAACATTCGCTCGGCGCTGCGGCGGTGGATGCTTTAGCGACAGAATTAGCGTTGTTCCTTGGTAACGAAGTTTATATCCCCACTGTTGATTGGGTTTTAAGCGAATACGATAATCGACTTTATTTGGCTCTGCTTGTTGCCAGTCTAATCTAGTAATCACCGGCTCATTCGCTAATCGAATCGTATCAGTTTGCGCTGTTGTGTTGTAAAGCGTGAGATTAAAGACTTTATCTTCCTGCTGAACGGATACCGGAACCGCGGTTTGAAGCGGGAATAGAACTTCTGTCCAGGCTCCAACGACCCGCGACGTAATGCCCCGGATGAGCGACTTAACCGGAACCGAGCTAGGGACAGCTTTCGTCTCACTCGCTTTGATCCAGCCGCCATAGTCTAACCGTAGCCACTCTCCCTCTCGACCCGTTACAGTGGCGCGAGTTCCCTTGGGTAGCGGGGTAAGGCGCGAATAATCGGTGCTTGCTCCCGTTCGTGCTGTTCCTGGGTCTGCCGTCACCTCTACAATGTCTAGCTGTGTGGGCGCAAGAATGGTGATCTTTCCAGGAGCAGCTTGGGCAAAACTTGCTCCATTCAGATTGAGAAGATACTGCGGTTGACCCAACTCGCCTGCGGTCTGGGCCGTCGTACAGCCTGCATACTGCCCGGAATCTTTGGTCGTCGTCGGTTGGGTTAATCCAGTGAGAACGCCAGAGTTAGCCGGGAGATTTGCGATCGCCGTTTGACGCTGAAGCGGAATGATGCGATCGCGCAGTTTGACCGAAACTAACGCATTGGGAGGTGCGATCGCGCTAAAGCAAATCAGTTCTCCGGGCGCTCGAGTGATATCCACAGCAGGCGTTAGAGAATCTTGACCAAATGTTGCCCCTTGAGGTGCAGGCGGCTCTGTTGAAGTGCGCGTCACTTTTAGCTCAACGGCTTGCTCTCCGTAGCGCACAGTAAACGGGTTGTCTCCTAGCACGAGCGGAAAACTCGGCGCAAAATGCCCCGCTTGACTGCGAGAAATCACCTTACCATTGACCGAAACCTCGCCCTTGATCGGAGCCGTTCCAATCAGAAAGATTTGCTTCGCTGTCGTCTGATGATCCTTGGGTGGATAAACAATGTTGAGCGACTGATTTGCTCCCGCCGAAGTCACGATGATCACAGTCATTGCGATCGCCAACAACACAGAACCTAAAACTCTTTTCATGCCAAAACGCAACGAAGTAGAGATAAAGTAACACGAGAGTAAGACAGTTTTACAATAAAGCCGTTGAAGTAATAAAGCCGTTGAAGTAACGCTGTTGAAGCTGAACCATGGCGATGTACTTACCAGACCCAAAGGCAGCAGTGTCCTAACTCAGCCTTATGAGACTGAGTTCTATTTGCCCATTTTTTAGCAAATTAATAATCTGTGTTGTTCATCCTACGCTGGATTGTACCGTTTGATAGAGCGCGATTGTTCAGGGGGTGACAACGACCTTGAAGCGTTTGTGCAGAAAGAGATCTAGGCATTGAGCAGCAAAAAGAATCTGATTTTATTACTATGAAAGGATAGAAGCTGCCGCTTGGATTAAGCATTCTGTCATCCCTGGATTAGGGCAAATGTTCTATGAATGGCAAAAGCAATACCACTTTTTATCGGGAGCAGAACGGCTGTAACTGGGCTGTGGCAGTGATTACAGGCTCGTTGTCACCCCCTGAGGCGCGATTGGCTCTGCCAAGCACCAAAGGATCGCACTCCACCAAGTATCCTACTACTCACCCTCGCTAAAAACGCTTAGTTGGTTAGTATTGAATTGAACAAATAAATATCTAGGTGTAATTTTACAGATGATCTGGAATGACCGTATCTCTTACGCTAAGATCGCTGACTAAGCCGCCCTCAAAATTAAGTTGGTAATAGGTCGCCTTCACTTCTGGACCAAACACAATTTCATCCGAACTTTGCAATTCGTGAGATTTTAGTTTCCGTCCGCCAATTAGCAGGCCGTTGGCACTCGAACGTCCCTTCAGCGTGCCATCTACAATTCGATAAAAGTAACTTCCATCTTCTCTAGGAAGCTGAATGATGGTGGCATGACGACGAGAAACAAACTGTGAAAATAGGCAAATGTCGCATCTTGAATCCCGCCCAATTAGATACATGGATTCCGTTAGGGTAAACTCCCGCCGACCGCGATCGTCGTTTACCAAGAGCCGATGGATAAATTGAGGTTCTAAAGTCATACCGCCGCTCGCCGCTTGCCTATTGTATTTTTTAACACCAGATCAACCCTTAGGCGCATTTCTTAAGGGTACACAGGATAGCCAAATTGCCCACAGCTTTCGCCTAACTATGTCAGAATAGACCGGATATATTCCTACCCAAGCGTCTCCAGGGTCTTATGACTAAGTTTGTGTTTGTTACAGGCGGTGTAGTTTCTAGCATCGGCAAAGGGATCGTGGCATCCAGTCTAGGACGATTGCTTAAATCACGAAACTATTCAGTGTCAATTCTTAAACTTGATCCCTACATCAATGTTGACCCTGGAACGATGAGTCCGTTTCAGCATGGGGAAGTATTTGTCACGGAAGATGGGTCAGAGACCGACCTCGATCTGGGCCACTATGAGCGATTTACCGATACGGCGATGTCTCGGCTCAATAGCGTGACTACAGGATCGATTTATCAGGCAGTGATCAATAAGGAGCGGCGGGGCGACTACAACGGCGGCACAGTACAAGTCATTCCACATATCACCAATGAGATTAAAGAGCGGATTTTAAGAGTCGCCAAAAACACAAATCCAGATATTGTGATTACGGAGATTGGCGGCACGGTAGGGGATATCGAATCGCTGCCGTTTTTGGAGGCAATTCGTCAGTTTCGCAAAGAAGTGGGGCGGCAAAATGTGCTGTACATGCATGTGACGCTCGTGCCCTGGATTCCGTCAGCAGGTGAAATGAAGACGAAACCAACGCAGCACTCCGTTAAAGAATTGCGATCGATTGGGATTCAGCCCGACCTTCTCGTATGCCGCAGCGATCGCGCCTTGCCTGCTGGACTCAAAGAAAAGATGTCTGAGTTCTGTGACGTGCCAACTCAGTGTGTGATCACGGCACAAGATGCCCGCAGCATCTACGAAGTGCCACTGATTATGGAGAAAGAAGGACTCGCGACTCAAGCCATCGATCTGCTTCACATGGAGCAGCGTCAGCCCGATTTGAGCCAATGGCAGACTCTAGTGGAGCGGCTGTATCAATCGACACAGCAAGTAGAGATTGCGATCGTTGGAAAATATGTGCGCCTTTCGGATGCGTATTTGTCAGTCGTAGAAGCGCTAAGGCATGGTGCGATCGCGACCGGAAGCGCCTTAAAACTTCGCTGGGTCAGTTCTGAAGATATTGAAGAACAGGGAGCAGACGAACTGTTGCAGGGCGTCAACGGCATTGTTGTGCCGGGTGGATTTGGCATTCGAGGGGTAGATGGTAAGATTGCCGCGATCGAATACTCAAGGCTTAACCAAATCCCGTTCTTGGGCTTGTGTCTGGGGATGCAGTGTTCGGTGATCGAATGGGCACGCAATATCGCCCACCTAGACCAGGCACACAGCGCTGAGTTTGTGCCCGATGCACTTAATCCAGTGATCAACCTTCTGCCGGAGCAGCAGGATGTGGTGGATCTCGGTGGCACGATGCGCTTAGGGCTGTACCCATGCCGTCTAACTCCCAACACGCAAGCGTTTCGCCTCTACCAAGATGAAGTCATCTACGAGCGGCATCGTCACCGCTATGAGTTCAACAATGCCTATCGCAATTTGTTCTCAGAATCGGGTTACGTGGTAAGCGGAACTTCTCCCGATGGGCGATTGGTGGAAATTATCGAACTACCCAATCATCCATTTTTTGTCGCAACTCAGTTTCACCCAGAATTTCAGTCGCGCCCCAGTAGACCTCATCCGCTGTTTAAGGGATTGATGCAAGCGGCGCTGGTGCAGAGCGAAACCCATGTTTCAGCAGCATCATCGACGGCGGAGGAACCGAAGGCGTTGTTTCAGGCGTTTACGGCGGGATAAAAGGATGAGGGATGAGAGAGGAACGCCTGTGGTAGCGCTTCGCCAGGGAAGGTGAAGCATTAGCATTGCTGACGGCAAGCTGTACCAGCAAGAGATGAAGTCATACATGTTGTTTCATGCCTCATCCTTCATGCTTCATTTTCGCGGTTCCTACAGAGTTGCGCTCTGCGCTAATTGCGAGTTTCGCGGCTCCCACCATTCCTGCTCGATTTCCTAATTCTGCCCGAATCAATTTCAACCCCCATCGAGAACTCGGATGCACGCGCTGTTCGATTTCTGCCCAAGCTGACGGAAAGAAAAACTGGGCGCTGCCGCTTACCCCGCCGCCCAGTACGATCGCTTCGGGTGTCAATACATAAATTAAGCTCGTCAACCCAACACCTAAATCGCGCCCATAGGTCTTCCAAAATTCCAAGGCTGTCGGATCGCCTGCTTCTGCTAAACGACTGAGTTCCTCTGGTTCTTGTCCGGTACGCCGCCGAATGGCGGACGCTGAAACATGTTGCTCTAATGAACCGCGATTGCCACTGTTGCAGGTTTCACCGTCAGGATTTACGGTGATTAATCCTAGTTCGCCTGCTGCACCATCGTGCCCGACAAAGAGTTCACCATTGAGAATAATTCCGCCGCCGACACCTGTTCCGAGCGTTAGCAGAATCATATTTTGATACGATCGCCCTGCGCCGAGCCAAGCTTCTCCAAGGGCGGCACAGTTGGCATCGTTTGCGATCGCAGTGGGTCGCCCGGTCTTCTCTTCAAGCCAGTCGGAGAGCGGAACGTCGATCCAACCGGGCAGATTAATCGCAACTCTGGCAATGCGACCGGAAGCATCCGCAGGCCCAGGCATTCCGACACCAATGGCGATCGCGCCAGCGTCAGGATCAAGTTGCGCGATCGCATCTACCAATACGGCTAATACAGCTTCTGGAGTCGCGGGTTGTGGCGTCGCAACGATCAGCGATTGTAGACAGGTTCCGTCTTGGGTAAAGCGTCCTAGCTTAATCGCCGTTCCTCCTAAATCGATGCCTAAGACTTGGTAAGGAGAGGAAGGTGATCCCATGTTTAAGACTGTTGGTATTCATTCTCGCGATCGCCGATGGTGGCTCATCGGATTGCCCTCAGTATACTGCTGCGATCGCGTTTCGAGGAGGGCGATCGCTTGGCAAAATTAGCCGCGATCGCAGCAGATCCACAGATTTGGTCAGTGCAACGAGAATTCCTAAGCTATTGCCGTACTACCGTGATTTGGGAAAGGGTTGCCCCGGAATAAACTGACCCTGCATCTTGCGGACATAAGGCTGCCGACTTGCAAGACATTCCTCGATCGCTTGGCTCTCCTGAGTGGGCGCATTCTTCCAAGATGTCTCCCCTTGAAGCTGCCATTGTCCTCCTCGGCTGCTCTCATTAAACGACGTTCCACCTTGCCCAACGTCTAGCGCCTCATTAGTTGAATCCCGATAAAGCTTGCCATCGCGAACCGATAGACTACTGACTGTAATGGCGAGATTGCCTTGATAGGGCGTCGGGGGACCGTCCACACTCATGAGACATGTCCGTCCGCTCCGAGCGGCCACCGCCCGCCGCGATCGCGCAAACATACTCCCCTGAGCAAAATAGTTTCCAGGCTTCAAACTTGCAGCACCCGAAACGATTGGCTCAACAAATCGACGATTTGCTCGCACAAAACAGTCACCACGTTGTGCATTCGTGTGCACTCCTAACCAGGAATTCCCGTCGCGATCGCGCAGCATGATCTGTTGAGCCCCCCAGTTTCCAGTGACAGCCCTCAATTCCTGCCCCTTGGCAAACGAAAAAACAACCGACCACTGAGAAATGTTGTGCCGATTGTTCTCATACAAAGCAGTCGGTGCATTCGCACCATCCAAAGCAACGGGGCGAAACTCCGACGCCATGCGACAGTTTAATCCTTTGGGATCTGCGTCTACCACTCTCCACTTCTGGTAGCCCGCTCCCGCTTGGCGAGGCGGCGCATCGACGTAATCTCCTACAGCATTGAGGCGCGGGGTTGCAGATGCAGCCTGAACCGTAAGTAGCAATCCGGTCACAAAAAACACAGAAGCACGAATGCTAACGCTACAGCGATTAGCACAACGCGAAACTTCAGAACCGCAAACAGAGAACCGTTTCATATCCACTCCAGAAACTATATTCTAGAGATACATAGAATCGTTTAGCTAATACGGACTGACGAGAAATTGTTAACAGATTGCAAGCTGAATCAGCCATGAGCAATCAAGCTTGCAATGTATTTGCCTTCTGGAGTTAGGCTTTGCGCTAATTGCGGTCTTGAGATTGCAATTAGCGCAACAATAGGATCTATGAGCCTAATCCAGTTAAGGAGTGGCGTAAAAATCGGAACTTAGGGTGAGCCGTAGATCAGTTGAAGGATTAATCACAATCAAATTATCAGGCGTCTGAGTCGGATTAGTAGCCTGCCCACCTGTTGCACCTGTAAGAATGCTACCCACATCCACTTTTTGTCCCAAAAGGACGGCTAGTGCCGCGTTGGTTGCCGCCGAGGTAACAGCATCTTTTAGCGTTCCAGGATTGGTGTTTTGGTCTACCCGTTGCCCGTTGACTACTTGCGATCGCGCACTCAAGGGATAGGAGCGAGTGCCAATGGTGACTTGTTGAGCAATAAACTGGGTTCCCAAAACCTGAGAGTTGCTGCTGACCGGAATCAGTTGACCCACAATCTCGCTGTCTCTCGGAATGACAACCGCACCTTGAGCATTTTTAATGTCATCTACAACCCGCAAGTTAAGGTTGTTGATGGTTTCGCCAGGAGTGACCACAATTTTGTTGGAACCGAGATAGCGAATGTTAACAGCCGTTCCTTGAGCCACTTTATAGCGAGGATCGGTGGAGACTGGAGAAGTCGTCGGAGTTGGGGTGCTGCCCGTTGCGGGTGTCGCGGTTATTTTGGCAATGTAGGTGTTGGCACCTTCGCTTGTGGCGATCGGCGAGAGTTTTCCTTGATTGACCAATGCCTGATGAATATAAGCCGCGACATCAGCACGAGTTGCAGTTTCGTTGGGATTGAGGAAGCTGACATTGGGGTAGTTGACGACTACATTGCGTTCTGCCGCAGCCGCAACGCCAGTTTTAGCATAGTCAGGAATTTCCCCACTATCTCTAAAGGCAGCCAGGGTTGTTGTCGCGACGCCTTTAGGCGTGTAGTTTAAGCCGCTCGACAGCGAGACGAGCACCTGTACTTTTGGAATTTGCTGTTCTGGTTTAAAGGTGCCGCCCGGATAACCGCTCATGAAACCTGTCTCGTAGGCTTTGTTGATCGCTGAAGTTGCCCAGTATTTAGCGGGAACATCGCCAAATCCACGTGCAACGCGGACTTGGTTGCCGGTAAAGGCGTTTTTGACGATCGCGGCAAACTGGGCGCGGGTGACTGGAGCATCGGGTTTGAACGTGCCATCGGGAAAGCCAGCGATAATCTGTTTTTCAGCCAGCGTTTCGATGAAGGGTCTAGCCCAGTGAGAGCGGGCATCGGTGAAATTGGCGGCGGAGGCTGGAGCCGAGGTGACCATCGGTACAACGGTGCTTGCGGTCATACCCAGTACCAGCAGTAGCGCACTTGATGACAGATGACGAACGTTAGACATGGAAAAGACTCCGTAAAGTATTGAGAGAGTATGAGCCATACGTATTTTGCGATCTTTTGGAGCTTGGCAACGCCAATCGCAAAAGGTCGTTTTGAGCAATGCTCGCCAGCTCAGTAGAAGTAGGGATCTAACTATAAATTTTGTTCGACTTTATCGTTCGGTTTCAATGGCATGTTGATTAACCACTTGGTAATCCGACTGAGGTTGTGTGGCTTTGTTCCCAGGACTTTTTATTCGTGGAGGGAGGTGATTTAGGTGCCAAGGGCATAAGTGAAAGGTCTAAGGGGTAATGTCTAATTTGACACTCCAACCTTTTTTACCGCAGATTCTCTACTTTGAGCGAAATGTTTCGCGCTTTGAAATTAGGGTTTGTGCTGAGCATCACTATCCACCCACAGAATCTAATGTGGGTATCCAGCACAATCATTCTGTAACACCTCCATCGTCTTGAGCGACAGGCCCCATTGGTTCAACATTACGTTGCCGGCATCTAATTGGACGGGAATTGATGCAAATGTTTTTTCCGCTACAGGAGTACGATCGCTTCATCTCATTTCTCGATCCTTTGTTACATCACTCGTTTCCTTGTTCCCACCTTGTGCTTCTTCGTTCCTATCTTGTGATCCTTATGATCCAGTCAAAAGATTTTGAATACGATCGCGCGATCGCATCAATGCTTCAGCTGCTCCCGAAAGAATGTTCAACGTCATCGAAGCCGATTAGGCTTGGCTTTTTAGCGATTTGGCGTTGTAAAGTTTCGAGGATGCTACTTTTACTCCTCGCTCTGCCATCCTCTCTTCCAAATCGCGCACCCTTCAGAGATGCGAAGCTAACTCATCAGAACACTACCGATCTTGCTGTTTCAGAAGCTTTTGAATTTCGGAGCTAGGCTTGTAGTTGACGCCAAAGGGTGAAGGACTGCCATCCTTTAGAATCTCCGGTGTCACCAAGATGACAACTTCCCGGCGCTCTTTAGCTGTC
Source organism: Myxacorys californica WJT36-NPBG1 (assembly GCA_019359315.1). Classification (GTDB taxonomy): domain Bacteria; phylum Cyanobacteriota; class Cyanobacteriia; order Leptolyngbyales; family Leptolyngbyaceae; genus Myxacorys; species Myxacorys californica. The sequence goes on along the minus strand of JAHHHO010000004.1, from coordinate 80,304 downwards.
GTGCGGCGTTGAAATAACCGACCCAGCAAGGGAATATCCCCCAAGATAGGCACCTTTGTCACATTTGACTGGATTTGATCTTGAATGATGCCTGTCAGAATTAAAGTCTGGGCATCTTGCAATCGGATGCGACCCGTTTCTAGACGGCGTTGTAGCAGCAGCCTAGCTTGCGAGCCTTGATCTTCAAAAACAGCACCCGAAGGAGCACTAATTTCGGGCGAGATATTGAGCGTCACATATCCCTGTGGATCAATGCGATCGACAGTGACGTTTACAATGACACCTGCGGGTCGAATAATGGGACGGCGTCTCAGTGGCGTGACCGTACCCGTGGTACCCAGAAATCGAGTATCTTCAATCGTTTCAAATCCTGAAAAGATTTCCTGAGTCAGATTAACTTGCGCTGAACTTCCTTCCTGTACAACTAGCGTGGGATTCGTCAAAATCTTCGCGGACTGATTTTGAATTGAAGCGAGCAAGTTCAGTAAAAAGTTGCGAGCTAGGGGGACAGCCGCACCCGCGCCCGTAGCCGTTCTGCCGATGTTGGCAAAGAACGAGCCTGCGGTATCAAACCCCAAACCAATCGTTTTACTGGCTTGATACTGCAAATCTGCATTAGAGCTACTCCCTTTGATGAGATCAACATCAATGATTTTGATATTGATTGCAACTTGCTTTGTCAACACATCTAGCTGCTTTAGCTTCAGCGTGGCAATCTCAACTAAGCGTCGAGAGCCGATTAACGTCAGTGTATTGGTGCGAGGTTCGGCGATGACCTCTAATCCACTCAGTAGGCTAGAGCTAGCTTTGGAGGGTGACCTAGAGAAATCGGGCTGCACAGTTTGAGGAAAACCAGTTGAAGATGGAGAGCCTGGAAACTGGCTAGCAGCAGAATTAAACGTACTTGTTGGAGCAGGATTAAACGTACTTGTTGGAGCAGGATTAAACGTACTTGTTGGTTTAGTGGTTACGCCACCATTCGCTCCAAACAGTTCTAAAAATTCTTTTGCTCCTTGATATCGAACGTTTTCTGCAGTTGTTGTTGCCCGTTTAATCGAGGTTTGTGCAGTTGCGGCGGACGCTCTGACATCATATCCATTGAACACGCCTGAGTTTGTGCCGAAACTGCTACCCGTACTAGAGCCACTGACGGTTCCCCCAGTTTCGGCCAAACTTGTTAGGTTTTGAGTGACAACCGAATCAGAAGTTGCTTTTACCTGATTAAGCTGATAGGTTCTCATGAGTTGAGTTTGAGCATTATCCAGGTAGACATCTGAGAAATTAGCGTCTACTTCCAGAGAAGCTGTTTCTTGAGGCGTGGAAGGCAACGGAGCAGCGTCGGATGGCGCTCCGGATGGCGTAACAGGACTCGCAGAGGATGATTGAATGCTGGGAGTGGCAGACGGTGTTGAGGCATTAGGAGGACTTGCGATCGCGCCTTGGGGAGACTGCCCAACGGTGCGATCGGGAGCCTTATTAGGACTTGACACAACAGCCTGTCGCTTTGACAAAGCCTGTTGCTTTAACTTAGATGCAAAGCCTAAAGTAACGCTTTTACTATCCTGCCGAACAACTCGCTCAACGGGTAAAGCAGTCGTACCGTTAACAATGACTGAAACATGATTTGGCTCAAATTGAGCCACAACGATTGAAGCAATTTCAGGCGTGGGATTCTCTTGACGCAACGCATTGCCTTGGGGCAGACGAAGCTGCGTATTCACGAAATTCATGGTGAGAGTATTCTCACGGCTCACACTCGATCGCTGAAGCTGAGGATCACCTTGAATCTCAAACGTGACTTCTAGGCCCGTTTCAGCGGCTTGAAGCTGAATCCCTGTAATTGCTGTTCTAGTCTCAGTCGCCACAGTAGCCTGTGTCAACGCTACAAAAGCGCTAACTCCCATTAACGCTTGGCCAATTGAACGATGCATCTTTTTGTAGCTCTATCGATAAACTCTGTTTTCAGACATGCTTGACCGTTCTACCAACAAATAGCAAACTGCGCGATTTGAGCTAGTTGAAAGCTGTAAGCCTTGTAGAATTTAGCACGATAAAACTAAACCACAAAGCAGCCCTAAAGACACGATCTGGGCTTTAGCTTTTTATTTTGCGTCTTCAGGAATCCGATCTAGATCCATCTCCGTATTATCTACATGAGTGTTTTCACTCAGCCATGCGGAGTCCCTAAACCAGTGAAGCGGTTGAAGATGAGCGATCAATGATCAACAGTTTTCAAAAGTCAACATGGCTAGGTATTCGCAAACCGCGATCGCCATTTTTGTGATTGAGCAGTAAACCCTACAAACTGGGCTTGACTTGAAGCAGCCCCAGTCTTTTTTTGAAGAAGTAGATCCAACCTACTAGTTCAAAGCCCCCGATTAGGACGAAAAACCGCAAGGAAGGAATCATGAGAATTAGTGTTCAGAGCGTTGCTCACGCCCTACTGAATATAGGTAGAAGTTTCATTAGAAGGTGTGTCGAGCAAGTGCTTTCTCCTATCAAGCAGCTATTTCAGCAGGGTATTAGACCTTGGCTCAGGACAGCTGGAATTTCTGTTGTCGTCTTGCTAACCGTTGTTCTCTATGCCGCGCTTCCAGCTAGAGCCTCTGATCACCAAGACACGACCTTTTTAGCGACTCAACGAACCGCCGCCGATCTGACCGACCTATTCGTATTTGAAAGTCCAGATCCGAGCAAGGTGGTTCTGTCGATGAATTTTGATCCGTTGATCGCTCGGGGCGAGAACAGACCCTTCGACCCCAGTGTTCTCTACCAGTTCAAAATTGATAATACGGGTGACGGGATTGAAGACCGGGTGATCCAAGTCAAGGTGAACGATCGAGGACCCAATCAAACCGTCTCGGTGTTTGGACCCGATCGCCCAGAACGAATTGGAACCGTCTCAACATTGCTTGGTGCTAGACGTCAGGGTCGGATCAACGAGGTATTCGCAGGTCCTGGAGGTTCTACCGTCTTCGTGGGAACGCGGAAAGACCCCTTCTTTTTCGATTTGGAGCAGTTCTTCAAAATTCTTCCAGACCGCAACTACCTGATGCAGCCGAATCCAAGCCCGCCCCTAACGGTTACGTCCTTCCGGCCTCCTGGTGAAGCACAAGATACGCTAGCTCCCTTTAACGTCCACTCGATCGTGATCGAGCTACCTAGAGAACAACTGGGCACTGGCAAGATTGGGGTTTGGATGACGACCAGCGTTGCCGACCCGAGACGCAGAACTGGAGCCTTTGTTCAAATTGAGCGGTTAGCGGTTCCAGCCCTGAATGAGCTCTTTATGGACTTTAACGCTCACAATGAGAGCAATATCAAGACTCCGACAGAAGATGCTCCCAATCAATCCAACTTCATTCGCTCCTTTGTTCAAACGATCGGGCGACCCCAAGGAATTGCTGATGCTGTCATCTCAGTCGCGATCCCCGATGTGATTCAAGCTGACCTTTCTAAGCAAGGCGGTTCCTACTTTGGCACTCAGTTAGCTGGAAACTTCGGTGGCAGAAGACCAACAGATGACGTGATTGATGTCACTGCTTCTGTTGTCTTCGGCAGTGCAGTTACCAACATTACTGAAGGTGCAATTCCTAGCCTGACGAGTGACAATGTTGGTCCTAATCCTGCCAACTTCCTACCTACGTTCCCCTATCTCGGTAATCCTCTTTAGGCAATATGGCTCGACGATCGCTGAGGCTGTTAGTGGTACTAGTCAGCCTGCTTTTACTACTAGGACAGCCTTCTATGCTGGCGTTAGGGACTGGCAAGGAACTACTTCCGGCTATTCAACCGGAGGTAGAAGCTTCAGAACAAGTCTTCCCGGACTACCTCCAGCGTTCTGAGATCATCAGCACCTATGAGGAGCAAGTGCGTCAGTCTCCTGACTCTTTTCTGCTCCTACGGTTGCTGGCGGCTCAATATCTGAGGCGCTTTCGTGAACGGGCAGATGTAGACGATCTGTTGCGAGCCGAACAAGCGGCGCGGCGATCGCTGGCAATCCAACCGCGCCAAAATGTAGCCGCTTCGATGCTGCTGGCTTCAGCGTTGCTATCGCAGCACCGATTTAGGGAAGCGTTGCAAGTCGCGATTAGCGCTGAGCAACTTGCTCCTAACAACGCCAACCTTGTCTCGCTAAAAGCCTCCATTCAAATGGAACTGGGCGACTATAACGCTGCTCAGCAGCTATTGCAGACCCTAACCGACGAGTCAGAATCAGGTCATAGCGCTGTTGCTGCTCGTTACCTGGAGCTAACCCACAGCTTGGCGGCAGCACGGCAACTGATGGATTCAACCATGCAGCAGATGGATGCGTTCTACACGAACCCAGCAGAAACCCGCGCCTGGTTTCATGTGCGGTCTGGCGATCTAGCCTTTCTGTCTGGCGATCTGTCTCTAGCAGAGCGGCGATATCGGGAAGCGCTTGATCTGTTTCCAGAGGATATTGCGGCGTTTACGGGGTTGGCTCGTCTATACGCGGCGCAGCATCGCTGGCAAATGTCTTTAGAAGCGGCAAACCAGGGGCTAGAACGGTTGCCTTTGGTTGAAACCTTGGGCTACAAAGCGGACGCTCAACGTACATTGGGCGATCCACAGGGCGCAACAGCAACGGAAGCATTGATCGATGTCGTAGCACACCTAAGTCGGGTTCAAGGAATTTACGATCGCGCTTTGGCGGTCTACTACATTGAACACAACATCCATTTACCAGAGGCGTTAGACATTGCTCAGCGGGAGGTATCTGTGCGAGATGACATTTATGCTGAAGATACGTTGGCATGGGCGGCAGCGGCTAATGGGCAATGGCAAATTGCTCAACAAGCCGCGCAACAGGCAACCCGTTATGGCACAGAAGACCCCCTGTTGCAGTTTCATGCCGGTATGATTGCGCTGCATTGCGGCGATCGCGTTGGAGCAACCCAACATCTTCAGCAAGCCTTGAGTCTGAATCCTCAGTTTCATCACAAATACGCCACAGAGGCTCACCAGGTTTTGGCTGACCTGACAACTCATGGTGATGCTCAGCAAGCGAACTCCCACTCACCCTTGATTCTGAGAAATCTGTTATGAGAACCCTGCTGCCTTGCTCAACCTGGATCGCCGCGATCGCGGCGGTGTTTCTATGGATGCCTGTCGCGGATGCCCATCCCCTCGGCAATTTCACCATCAATCACTATGCAGGAGTACAAGTCGCGCAAGATGAAGTAGCGATCGATTATGTTCTAGATATGGCTGAAATTCCAGCTTTTCAAGAAATCAATCAAATCGATACCAATCACAACCGCAAAGCTGACTCTGCTGAGACGGTTAACTACCCGGCTGATAAATGTCATGAGGTTCAATCTCATTTGGCGTTGCAGGTCAACCAGCAGCCTTTGGCGCTTTCGCTCAACAGTACGATCGTTGAGTTTCCTCCTGGGGTCGGAGGATTAGCGACTCTGCGCCTTACCTGCGGTTTTCAGGGCGCGATTGGATCGGCAACTGCGGTCAGCACGACTCAACGGGTTGAGTTTGAAGATAATTTCTACCCGCAGCGCTTAGGCTGGCGTGAGATTACGGTAACAGCCGCAGAAGGTGTTTCTCTCCAGGGCAATGTCACAGCTTCGAGCATCACAAATCGCTTGACAGATTACCCCACCGATCTCCTCAGTAGTCCCCTAAATCAGCGCCAAACTTCGTTTGAGATCAATCCATTATCCTTCGCTCAACCGATTGCACCAATGCCGACACCATCTGATCGCTCCGATCAAGCTTTAGCGGGCAGAAGCAATGATGCGTTCACCCGGTTGATCACGTTAGAAGAACATAATGTTTTCACAGTTCTGGTAGCGTTAGCGATCGCCTTTGTCTGGGGTGGGCTGCACGCTCTATCGCCAGGACATGGCAAAACTATAGTCGGTGCTTATTTGGTGGGGTCTCGTGGTAAAGCTCAACATGCCCTTTTGCTGGGGCTAACCGTAACGCTGACCCATACCGCAGGCATCTTTGCACTGGGACTGTTGATGCTTGGCACGTCTCGGTTCATTTTGACGGAGCAACTGTACCCTTGGCTGAGCGGACTTTCTGGCGTGCTGATGACGGGAATCGGGCTGAACCTATTGATGAATCATTTACGTGGTTCTCAACTCTTTCGGAACTGGACGTGGAGACAGGGCTACACCAACCTTGCCTATTCCCACGGTGAGCTTAGCCCTGTCCATCACCATCATGAACACGTAGCCACTCATCACGCTCATCACACCCATGATCACGGTGAGCATAGCCATCATGGTGAACACAGTCATCCTGCTCATCACACCCATGATCATAGTGAACATATTCATACTCATGGGCACAAGGCGCATTCCCACCTGCCGCCCGGTGCTGATGGTTCTGCCATTACTTGGTCTAGCATTCTAGCTTTAGGAATTTCAGGAGGAATATTGCCTTGTCCCTCAGCATTAGTAGTGTTGCTGAGCGCGATCGCGCTAGGTCGGATTGGCTTTGGACTCGCGCTCGTGTCTGCTTTCAGCCTAGGTCTAGCGGGCGTACTCACCGGGATTGGATTGATATTGGTCTACGCCAGGGACTGGTTTGAGCAACTTCCGCTCAAGTTGCCTAACAGCAAATTGTTTCCAGCCGCAAGCGCCTTGTTGATTACTCTAATTGGTCTAGGTATTACAACGAAGGCGTTGTTCACTCATACATTGTGAGCATTAGCATTGTGAGCATTAGCGTGTTGAGACTAGTTTCAACACTAAGTTCTAATGAAATACCACATGTTTGTAATAGCAATCACCAGACTTGAGCTTTCAAGATCAGCATTTCAATGAATTACTGTTTGAGGAAAATTATGAAACGCTATAGCCTAATCTTTTTAATCACTGCTCTCTGCATCATAGTCTCCTTTGAAGTAAGCATGTGGCAGACTGAAAGGCTCTTCTGGCTCAAGCTAGGCATGTAGTTGCAGCAATGCTCCGGGCTAGAAATTGTGAGTGCGGCTCGCTAGAACTCGACTTTCTTCAAAAAATGGAGCATTGTTCTGAACTAAGAACTTAATGCTGTGTTAAATGGCACTGCTTATTTAGGGCAGATTTTCAGAGATATAGCCAGATTTTACTCTGCCACAAGAGTGCTTTCTTGTTTCAGCAAAACTGAGTAAAAGTTAAACAGATAAACACTCTGTGGTTGTGCAGCAGCTTTCAAGTGTGTCAAGTGTGTGTAAGTGTGAGGAAACCCCAAATGTTAAAAGTGTTACTGAACTCATTGCTAGTTAGTCCGGTTGTTCTAGGTGTAACCTTGGCTGCTTCTGCTGCGATGAGTGCAGAGCGCAGCTTCGCAGGAACTGCTCAGCAAGCTTCTGCGATCGTGACTGAGAAGCAGTCAAATATTTCAGCATCTGCTCTATCTGCTGAAATTGCGCCTGTTAAAACTGCTCCTGCTGAAATCGCACCTGCTGCAATGGTGCAACCTCAACTGCAACCTCAACTGAAGGTTGCTACACCTCTTCAAGTCGCGCAGGTTTCTGTAGAAACGCCCGCTGCTGCACCCAGTTCTGACACGACCTCGATTAATCAGATCGACGCCACTGCCGCCGGACAAGTCACTTCTGTTTCTCAGCTTTCTGACGTTCGTCCCACCGATTGGGCGTTCCAAGCTCTGCAATCGCTTGTCGAGCGCTACGGCTGTATTGCAGGTTATCCTGACCGGACGTACCGAGGCAATCGTGCCCTAACTCGTTATGAGTTTGCGGCAGGGTTGAATGCGTGTCTCGATCGCGTGAATGAACTGATTGCAGCATCAACGGCTGACCTGGTGAAAAAGGAAGACCTCGCAACCCTGCAGAAACTACAAGAAGAATTTGCAGCTGAACTAGCAACCTTACGCGGTCGCGTCGATTCCCTAGAAGCTCGGACGACGACGCTAGAGAAGCAACAGTTTTCCACCACAACCAAGTTAGCGGGTGAAGCAGTCTTTGCCGTGACAGATGAATTTGGGGTTGATGAAACGGGCGGAAACAACACCGTTCTCCAAAATAGAATTCGTCTGGCGCTCAACACCAGCTTCACGGGTTCAGACCTTTTGGTTACTCGTCTAACGGCTGGAAATGCCGATGCGTTTACGCTGACGAACCCCACCCAACCCGGTGGCACAAACGCTGAGGGTCTTCAGACCTTCAACTTTCGGAGTACAGGCAACAACCAGGTGAATATCGATCGGGTGTCTTACTCCTTCAATCTCAGCGACAAGGCGAGATTTTACATTCCAGCCATCGGAGGACTTCACTCCGACTACGCGCCGACCAGCAACCCTGCTCTCGATTCGGGTACAGGTGCGACAGGCCCGCTCTCGTTGTTTGCTGAGCGCAACCCGATTTACTTCATTGGTGGCGGTTCTGGTATTGGTGTGAACTTCCAACCGACTCCTGCTTTCACCATCAGCGCAGGGTATTTGGCAGATAACTCTGGTGCAACGAGTGTTGTTTCTCCGGGTGCTAACAGTCCTACAGACAAGAACGGTTTGTTCAATGGCAGCTATTCTGCGTTGGCTCAGGTAAATTTCAAGCCAAGTGAAGCCTTGAGCGTTGGTCTGACCTACATGAATGCTTACCGTCGCTCTGCAATTTTTGACGCGGGAAGTGGCGGTACGGGTCTATTAGGAACGTTACTTGCCAATCAAGGCATCAACGGAGCAGGCGGCATTGCTCCAGCAAACGTCAATGCTTACGGCGCGGAAGTTTCGTTTAGACTGAGCCGAAATTTGGTACTCAACGGCTTTGGTTCTTATGTCAACGCTAACTTCATTGGAGACGGTCGCGGTTCACAAGACATTTGGACTTACGGCGCGGGTCTTGCGCTTCCTGATTTTGGTAAGAAGGGCAACCTGCTTGGCTTTATCGCAGGTGCTGAGCCATACCTGGGTGATGCTGTCAGAAATAGCGTTCCACTCCACTTTGAAGGCTTCTACAAGTACCAACTGAACGACAACATTTCGGTTACACCAGGCGTGATCTATATCGTCAATCCTGGTCAAGATAATAGAAATGATAATGTTCTGATCGGTACGCTGAGAACCACTTTCACCTTCTAATTTCCTTCTACCTCTTTGTGCCAACTTAGAGCTAGGAAGCAAAAGCTAGTAGAGTGAGGGGATAAGTCTAACTACTGATTTCGCTTGGCTTTATGCAAGGGTTTGACAATTTCCTTTGCATAAAGTCTGTGGTTGTGCAGCGAATTGTTTATAGCGATAAACGATCTATACTCAATCTCGTTTCCTTTATCAATCCAATTCACTTGCCCTTTGCGAATCATATTCATTGCTTCGATGCCGCTCAAGGTTCATCTCGCCTTGTTCAACGGCCCGAATCCCATCATCGGTTTTAAGTTCAATCATGCGATCGCTTGTTGTTGTCCTATTCCAGTTAAGGGAGCATCAGGTTATTGCCCTGTTGCCTGACGGCAAACCTCGACTTCGTGCTCCACATACTCCCACTCTTTGCTTGTGCGCATCCGCAGCAGTAATTCATCAAAAGTCGTGGTGTGCTCCGGTGCAAATTCAAACCAAGTGAGAAAATCAAATGTCTCACCGAGATCGCAACAGTGAAGCAACCAACGAGCAACCCCTGGAAGATATTCCGACGTTGCTGAATAGCGGGATGAATGAAGCAGGGACAGGAACATGCGAGAATTTGAGATAGTGAATAGCAAGCGAATGGCGTGTCTCAGCCTTTCTTCGGACTTGGAATAACACAAGGTTTTGCGATGCAATCGCGCTAGATCATGCCCTAGCTGAGGATTTTCACCTTCTGCTCGGGTCATGTAGGTCTGACTGACAATCTGATCCGCATCGGGAATGGACTTGTCGGGTAATAACGAGAGAAGTGGTTGAAAGTTCTACTGTGCAAAGGTTACAGCGATTTTTCTTAAAATCGGCTGAAATGCTTGTTGGATAAAGCTTTCAAGGTTTTTTATCTTATTTCCAGACAACTCTAGTGTGATCGAAATGCTGTGATCATGGGATCAAAAGTCCACATCTTGATCTTCATCTTCATTGTCTTCCAACTCATCTAGAGCCGCCTCATCTAGAGAGGATACTTGTTCTTCAATCGATAGGCTCGGCAGTTCAAGCGAAGGATTGTCGAGATCTACAACTGCCCCATTAAACGCATCTGCAAGATTTAGGGCAGCTCTGGCGGCTTCATCTTCCCAATCATCATAGTAGGCTGGAGGCGCGTCAAAGGTTGGCAAAAGAGCGTCTGGAGGTGGGTCGGCGATCGCAAGCTCTGGATCAGGCTGTGCCAGAGAAGTGGCAACAGCATCTGTTGAATCTAAGCGGGTTGAGTCGGATGACACGTCTTCAAAACTTCGTTCTGTGCTGAGCGGCTTGACATCATTGCCACTCATGTCAGAATGGGCGTTGCTTTGCTCGGTCAGAGCAGCATTTGCAACAACAAGACTTAATTTAATCTCGATGCCTAACGTCTTTAAAAATGCAGCTTTAATGTTAGCTACTCGTCCTTGAGCGATATTAAACAGCTTTTCTTTGATGCTAACTTGAGCGGTTTGACCATCAAAGGAGAGCAAGTTTCCCTGCTGGCTCAGCAGAGCTTGAATTCCAAGCGGCTGTAAGTTTGAAAGGACTCGTTGCCAAAGTTCTGCTAAATCTTGTTGAGCGGATGTTGCATCTTGACGTTGAACACCCTCCTCAGCAGGAGCGGGCGCGGCGTCGGGAGCCGCCGATGAGCCATTGGACGTTATGGGACTGGAAGTTGTGGGACTGGAAGTTGTGGGACTGGAAGTTGTGGGGCTTAGAAGCGCGTCTGATGTTGGAGTAGGCGTTGATGCCGCGTTTGGCTCTGCCAAGCTCCCAAAGATTGCCGGTTCTGTCGATTCAACCTGAGCTTTGGGTGGAGCTTTTAGTGAAGGACTCACATTGATAGTCGGTTGGATGCTGCTGGCTGAGGGTAACAATCCTAATAAAGTCACTTCTAACCATAAACGCGGTTGAGTGGTGTTCTTTAATTGCACCTCGCTATCTTTGAGATGCTTTTGTCCGACCAGAATGGTGCTGATGTTGAGATTTTTGGCGAAGTCGCAGAGGTGCTGCCAAGTCGGCGGCGTGAGCGCGACTAAATCGCCACGATCGCGGGCCGTCTTCGCGATCAATAAATCTCGGTAGAAGCTCGCTAAATTTTGCAATACGATCAACGGCTCTCGTCCGCGATCCATTAATTTTCGGGTCGTGTCGAGAACGGTTTCTGGATTATCGGAGGCGATCGCTTCGACTAAGGTCATCAAATCCCGTTCTGGCACTGCGCCAACTAAGTCCCACACCCGTTCTGAGGTAATCTCTCCAATGAGCAAACTCAGTTGGTCGAGCAAACTCTCGGCGTCGCGCAATCCGCCTTGGGAGATTTGCGCGATTAACTGTAAGGCTTCTTTGGTGATGGAAATACTTTCTTTCTGTGCGATCGCGCTTAAATGTTTCACCATGGGCCCTAATGGAATGCGTCGAAAATCAAATCGTTGACAGCGTGAAATGATGGTTGGAAGAACACGTTGAGGATCGGTTGTGGCAAGAATAAAGACCACGCGATCGGGTGGTTCTTCTAACGTTTTGAGCAACGCATTGAAGGCGGCATTGGAAAGCATGTGGACTTCATCAATCACATACGCTTTGTAACGACATTGAACTGGGGCAAATTGAGCACGCTCAATCAATTCGCGAATGTTGTCTACCCCGGTGTTACTCGCAGCGTCAATTTCAATCACATCTAACGCTGAACCATTGGCGATCGCGCGGCAGGTTTCACACACGCCGCAGGGCTGATCGGTGGGTGCGTCGGATGCCAAGCAGTTCAGCGATTTAGCAAAAATCCGTGCGCTCGATGTTTTACCCGTTCCGCGTGCGCCTGTGAAGAGATAGGCAGGCGCAATCCGGTTTTGCAGCAGCGCATTTGAGAGCGTGGTTGCGATCGCGTCTTGTCCGACGAGTTGAGTGAAGGTTTGGGGACGATATTTGTGGTGGAGCGGAATGTACGTCACGGCAATCAATCATCGGAGTGGGACTGATTGATCCTATCAGGGGATTGGCAAAACGGTGGGGAGAATTGGGTTTGCTCAGGATGTAAGAGTCAAGAATACTCCTCCATTCCGCTGAGAGGACAATCGCGCGTTCGGGCAACCACCGCCTGACCTGCGTTAACATCTACCGTGCCCAGTCAATCAGCTTCCTCCGACACCTGCGAAGAACTGCCGACATTGCTGCGCGATATCATTTGGAGATTGTTTTCAAGTCATTACCCGGCAAGGCTTATCAGGAATGGTGCAAGTTCTGAGATAACGCAACTTAGCATTTAGGGAATTCTCGAAGGCTAACTTTTGCCGCGAGCTCAACGCTCACCTTTCCCAGACGTACACAAGCGGAAATAGAGAGACTGAAGAATCTCTTTAACAGGAAAAGCAACGTAAGTGATCGGATTAACCGTCACAATAATATTCCGAAAATCTCGTTTTGCTAGAGCTACGATTGCCCAAGCGATCCATTTAGACGACATCACACCATAGGGATTTAGGTCGCTTTTAAAGGGGCCTAACACTAATTTACGAATAATACAGGGAGCATCAAGGCGGCGGAGCGTAATTAAATCTCCCAACGTTCGCTTAGACAACTCGTAAAGCGGACTCAAAGCGGGACTTACTTCTGCTTCTGAGGTGTTAATCCAGAGTTCTTTAAGGGCTTTGTGAGAAGATTTTGTGACGGTTTCTAGAAATAGTTCGGCTAATTTCAAAGTAGAAAACGTGTTCACTTCATAAGACTTTTGTATCGCAGCGAAGGAACGATCTCCATATACATTGACGCCGTGATTTAGGATTAGAATGTCAACGCCCTGCAAGCGGTTCTTTAAATCTGTCTCAGATCCTAACTGCCAGTGCATCACCTCAATTCCTGGCTTAAACTCTGCTTGCGTATTAGTGGTCAAAGCCACCACTTTTGCCCCTTGAAGCGACAGTTCTTCCGTTAATGCTTGTCCCAACGTGCCCGAAGCTCCCGTAATTGCAACGACCTTCCCCTTCAAGGACAAGCTGGTTCCGATTACTTTATCCAGTAGCGTCACGTTGCTACAAAAGTAGGCATTACCCTGATCGAAATGGTGTCGCCAGTGGTAAGTGCGATTGACGCGCCAATGAGATGGAATTTCAACGAGAGCGCCCGGTTTGTGGGTGAGATCGGTTTGAAGCCAAAATCCTTGCGATCGCGCGATCGCAGGAATCAAAAAACTGATCGAATAGAGACAACCCAGCCACATTCCATAACTTTGGCTCAGGTATGCCAATACAGCCGTTGTCCCAACCATGAACAGATCTTCTGGTACATCGTTGTACCATTGCGCTTTCTGATAGGTTTCTAGACTCGTGATGGTTAAATCAGGGCGATAGGCTTTGTGATGCAGAGTATGGAATTTCTGTAACGGCTGCCAGTAGTGCCCTGCGAGGTGATAAAGATCTCGCACGAGATCGGCAAAGATGATGGAAACCAGTCCCAGCATCAGTTGGATCAGGAGGTGAGTCGGTAGCAAATTGAAGTCCATTGAGTTTCGGATCGTTCAGGGGGTCGGCAGATGTGGTTCTTCTGCTAGTAGTTTCTCAGGTCTGTCTAGATACTCCCATTAGCATCCGGTACTTTAAAGTGTCTAACGAAAGAATGTCTAGTGGAGGAGTAAGAGTTCTGTGAGAACGTGCCACTAAACGGTAATGCTGGCGGAACTTCAGAAATATTTAACTATCTTAACAAATTGTTCCACCAGAATAATTCTTGGATTAGGATTTCTTGGCAGGTAACCTCTCATAGCGGAAACTGTAGGGATCCGCCCAATCGAATCATTCGGCTACTGGGGAGGGTGAGACGAGGTGAGGTAAGGTGAGCAAGACGGCGATTTGCAATTGATGATACTTAGACAACTTGCACAGATATTTGGGTTGCTGAACAACTATTCAGATACTTTGGGCTTAGCGTTGGAACGAGAATGACAGTCATTCGTCTAGCCAATCCCACCTTGGCTAATAGAGGCAGGGCTGTTTCATTGTCAAAAATAGAAATCTGGACGTTTGGTTCTCTCGTTGGGCGTGCTCGAATTTTTTGAACCTTGCAAACGAGGACTTGGGGCTTCCAGATATTTCCCGTGACAATGAAACAACCCTGCCTGGCGTTTCATACGGTGATTTTGTTGTGGTCAATAAAACCTACCACGTCAATCCATCCGCCTTTTTATCCAACAACGCCGTTGTCCATGAATTCGTTGTCCATGAATTCTAAGAGGTGCTCCCGTCGCTTTTGCACTAAAAGCAACTTTAAGGAACCTGAGCAGGAGAATTCATAAGTTTGGCTTAAGTGCATTTTCGCCCATGCTACAAGTCCAGTGCTATCAAAATTTATCAGGAGAAATTCATGTCAACTCAAAGTATTTCTACGCTGTTTCTTCCAGATTGGTGCTCCTTTAGCAATTATTTACTGAGAGTGGTGCAAGGTCTGAGCCAAGGTAGAGATTTAAGAAGACTTTCTGGAGATCGCTTAGTCTTCATGGTAATCAGTACTGACCAACAACTGAATTGCTACAGGGGGTTACTATGTCCATCGATTATGCAAAAGCCGTAAAATACGCCGTTTTTTGCCAAAAGGTTTATGAGAACTTTGACATCGTCCAGTTTGATGGCATCACCGTCAAACCGCTCCTGATTAGTGACCCGAAAACGGATACTCAGTGCGCTGTTTTACCAGAAGGGACGGCTGCGACCATTGTTTTTCGAGGCAGTGAATCGTCCGAGGATTGGGAAACTGATTTTAACACCACCTTGGAGCGTGCCCAGTTTGACCAAAAGGTCATCCGTGACTTGATTGTTGAACCCCAGGAAAAAACGTATCCCTATGCTGGCTCTAACAGCTCGGGAGCACTCATACACCGAGGGTTTGTCGCTGCTTACTTTGCCGTGCGAAGTCAAATTCACGATTACATTAAAAGTAGTGGGGTATCAAGTGTGGTTGCAACCGGACACAGTTTGGGCGGTGCATTAGCAACCTTATGTGCCGTGGATATTCAATACAATTTTTCCGATCAGTTAACCATCGAAGCGTATACCTACGGCGCACCGAAAGTGGGGAATGATGGATTCCAAGAGTCCTATAACCAACGGGTTCCCAACAGTTACCGAGTGGTTCATGGCATGGATCTGGTACCGGAGTTGCCGCGGTGGTGGCAGGGATATCGTGCTGTGGACAAGGAAATCCGGATTGGGAAACGGTTCAGTCTCAACTTCATCAGTCAACGGTTTAAGGATCACTACATTGACCGCTATATTACCGTTCTCGGACAATTAGCAAAGTAGCGGATTAGCGAGCCCTTCACGCAAGAAGTTGACGCTGTAGCAGAAAAATTGGTGATGCCATAAAAAAGGAACGACTTAAAACAAAAAGTATCGCTGCGCCATTGGCAGGACAGTTGCAGGTTCGCAGGTGAGCAGTTCTCCGTCAGCGCGGACTTCGTAGGTTTCAGGATCGACTTCCATCTGAGGCATAGCGTCATTGAGTTTCATATCGCGCTTGCTCAGTGTGCGAATGCCAGAAACCGCAAGGGCTGTTTTTTGCAAATTGAGTTTATCAGGGATGCCCTTTTTAAGAGCGGTTTGAGAGATGAAGGTGAAGGACGTGGATGCGATCGCGCCTCCAAAACTGCCAAACATCGGTCTCATATGAATGGGTTGTGGTGTAGGAATACTTGCATTTGCGTCTCCCATTTGTGACCACGCAATCATTCCCCCTTTGATCACCATTTCTGGTTTAACGCCAAACATCGCCGGACGCCACAAGCATAAATCTGCAATTTTGCCAGGTTCAACCGACCCGACATACTGAGCGATGCCATGAGCGATAGCAGGATTGATCGTATATTTTGCGATATAGCGTTTCGCTCTGTGATTGTCGTGGCGTGATGTATCTCCCGCTAACGCGCCACGTTGAACTTTCATTTTGTGTCCCGTTTGCCACGTGCGGATGATTACTTCTCCAATCCGTCCCATTGCTTGGGAGTCAGACGATATCATACTAAACGCACCCATATCATGCAGAATATCTTCTGCTGCGATCGTTTCTCGTCTGATCCGAGATTCTGCAAAGGCAACGTCTTCAGGAATGCTGGGATCGAGATGGTGACACACCATTAGCATGTCAAGGTGTTCGTCTAATGTATTGAGTGTGTAAGGACGGGTGGGATTCGTTGAGGAGGGTAGAACATTAGATTCACCACAAACTTTAATGATGTCGGGCGCGTGTCCGCCGCCTGCGCCTTCAGTGTGATACGTGTGAATGACGCGATGTTTAAATGCTGCGATCGTATCTTCCACAAATCCGGCTTCATTTAAGGTGTCGGTGTGAATTGCGACTTGCACATCGTACTCATCGGCGACGGTTAAACAAGTATCGATCGCAGCGGGTGTCGTGCCCCAATCTTCATGGAGCTTCAAGCCCATTACGCCTGCTTTAATTTGTTCTTCGAGAGCGGCGGGTTGGCTCGCGTTGCCTTTGCCCAAAAATCCAATGTTCATTGGGAAGGCATCGGCAGCTTGCAGCATTCGGTAAATATTCCAAGGCCCAGGGGTGCAAGTCGTAGCGTTTGTGCCTGCCGCAGGCCCAGTTCCGCCGCCGATCATGGTCGTGATGCCCGAAGCGATCGCAACTTCGATTTGCTGCGGACAAATAAAGTGAATGTGTGTATCAATGCCGCCAGCGGTGAGGATCATACCTTCGCCTGCGATCGCCTCGGTTCCAGGCCCAATGATAATGGTGACATTATCTTGAATGTAAGGATTTCCGGCTTTGCCGATCGCCGCAATCTTACCGTCTTTAATGCCGATATCTGCTTTGACCACGCCCCACCAATCGAGGATCAGCGCATTGGTAATCACGGCATCGACGGCTCCATCTTCATTTGTGATGGGAGATTGTCCCATGCCATCGCGAATCACCTTGCCGCCGCCAAATTTGACTTCTTCACCATAGGTGGTGTAGTCCTGTTCGACTTCGATGATCAGTTCCGTATCGGCTAATCGGACGCGATCGCCTACAGTCGGACCAAACGTTTCAGCGTAGGCGCGGCGATTCATGCGGTAACTCATGGGGAGTCCTCTGGAGACTATTTAATCCGAATTTACCATACGTGTTCCAAAGGCACGATTCCAGAGGCGCGCTGAGCGCGATTAGTTCTCTACTGTGTGATGGTGATGTGATTGGGTTGAGATGAGACGCGGTTCGTATGAAATTGTGCTCGGCACTTAGCGCACCATCGCGTGGTCACCGGACGACGCTACTTTACTGCGTATTTGATTCTGTATCTTATTTAGTGTTGGTTTGAATGAAGTTAAAAATCTGTATTTGAAGTTTCTGTTTTTCTTTCCAAAGCATGTTGGCGTGATTGGCAGACTGGATTGCATAGAACATTTTAGGCTCAGGTGCAGAATGGTGGAGCGACTGCCCATCTTCAAAAAGAATGTAGTCGTCTGCGGTTCCGTGGGCGATGAGAATAGGACAAGTTATTTTTTGCACGTTAGCGATCGCAGATACGTCTTTGATCAGAAACTGCCCCATTTGTTCTGCGTTCGCTTTGGCGCGATCGCGCCAAAGCGCTGGCAACCAGGGTGATCGTCGGGTAATCATTTGGTCAAGATCGGCAAATGCACCAATGGTGACAAGAGAGTGAATGCGGGTGTCACGAGCCGCAGCGGATATGCCAACTACTCCGCCTGCCGAAATACCGAGCACAGACATACGTTTGACTCCTCGCTGCTGCAAATTATCAATTAGTCCACTGACTTCCTTCCATTCGTGAAAGCCGTAGGTGAAAAATTCACCACTACTGTTTCCGTGTCCTCGCAAGTCGATTGCGGCTAGACTCATACCTTTTTTCCAGAGCGGAAGCGCAAACTCTAACAAGTCTTGCCGAGTGCCACCGAGTCCGTGAAGCAAGATCAACGTAATAGGAGGTTCTAAAGATCTGGTTTTTGCTGGAATCCACCATCCAGAAACTTGAGTTCCATCTGCAATAGAGAACTGTATGTTTTCTGCGATCGCACCATATTGCCTTAGAATTTGAGGCTGAAAAGCAACCGGGCGTTTGTAATGGCTGAGGAGTGAGTAGGGCAGCCAATTGTCGATCGCGACTAATATTACAATGATGACTATCCCAAAGGCGATGAGCGTTTGAAGTGTTTTTTTACGAGAACTGAATCTTCTAGCGTTCACAATAATCCCTTTAGATGCATCTTGTGATCACAGCGCACCACTCTTGCGATCTTCAGATACTGATTCATGTTGTATCGGCCTTCACACGCGACAGAGGCAGAGGCAGAGGCATAGACAGCAGTACATAAAGCTTGTACATCGCATTGAAAGACAAAATGACAACTTAGGGAACGTAGACTGGCATCGGTTGGATATTCAACTCTTTGCGAATATCCTCGACCGATCTTTCCCAATGGTCTTCCCACTTTTGGGCAAGTAATGGCTTTGCTTTTGCACCCATGCGGTAGCCTGCGGCAATGCGATCGAGCAATCGATCTAATCCATCTGGATTGCTAAGCAAGGTTTGCAGGAAGGCTCCCGCGATCAGAACACCAGACAACGTGCGACGAGTTTGAGCGACTTCAAAGGATTTGAGACCGAGTTCTCCGGGAACATCGACACTAAATCCGGTCGCGACGTGCCAAATGTCGTGGGTTTGTCTAAGGCGAAACAGAAGATAGGTCGCATCATCAACCACATCGAGTTTTCGATAGAACCCCGGATCGAATCCTGACGATGAGATGTAATTGGCAAAGGCGAATCCCAAGGAGTGAGGCGGATACGTTAGGAGCTTTGCAATGTCTGGAGCCGGAGGCAGGTAGCGCTCTTGAGCAAGCTGTGCAACTTGCGGATCAGCCAACATGTATTTTACGGATGCGGCGAGCGTTTGCGGATGCGATCGCCGTAATGCATCTTCCACATCGTAAACTGACTCGGTTTGTTCAGGATCTTTGAGCAGCGTCATGACGCTTTTGATGGTGGCGAGATATTCTGAGTTCAAACGGCGCAAATCTTTCAAGTTCATTGCCAAACTCCAACGAATAGATACTAGGATTTAGACTTCTTTTTACTCTTCTTTGGTTTTGCGTCTAAGGCTCCTTCAATCTTGGCATTGAAGCCATACACCTCACGAGTACCCATTAGGGGAACTAGCGTCACCTCTCGCGTATCTCCTGGCTCAAATCGCACGGCTGTTCCAGCTGGAATATCGAGCCGCAGTCCACGGGCTTGCTCTCGGTCAAACTCCAACGCGGCGTTGACTTCGTAGAAGTGGAAATGAGAGCCGACCTGGATCGGTCGATCGCCGCTATTTGCCACTGATAGTGTCAACGTTTCCCGCCCAGCATTCAGTTCGATCTCGCCGTCTTCGACAAACAGTTCTCCTGGAATCATAGTGGTGCTACTCCTTGCGTGACGTTAGCGAATGGGATTGTGAACGGTGACTAACTTTGTTCCGTCGGGAAAGGTGGCCTCGACTTGGACTTCGTGAATCATCTCGGAAATGCCGTCCATGACATCCTCTCGGCTGAGGAGAGTAGTTCCGTAATTCATCAGTTCGGCAACGGTTTGTCCGTCTCTTGCACCTTCTAGAATGGCGGCGGACAGGAACGCAATCGCTTCGGGATAGTTCAGCTTCACTCCCCTCGCTTTGCGCCGTTCTGCCAATAGGGCAGCCGTAAAAATCAGAAGTTTGTCTTTCTCTTGGGGCGTCAGTTGCATGGTTACTCCTCAATATCAGCAGCAATGATAGTCTCAAGGTCAGCGATCAGTTGCGGCAGGTTATACGTTACTGTGTCCCACACAATATCTAAATCAATATCAAAATAACCATGAATAATGCGGTTTCTCATACTGATAACGGTTGACCAGGGAATCTGTGGCAACTTCCTCTGACGTTCTTTCGTAATTCGTGAGGCGGCTTCTCCCACAACTTCAAGACAACGAAACAAAGCAGCGGTTAACATTTCATCTGCATCCATCTCAGCACGAGACTTGTTCTCTAGAAATCGAACGGCTTGGCGAGCGTAATCTAGCATGTGCCGCAGCCGCGCATCATCATCTATGTTCATAGATGACCTGTGCAGAATCTAAGACTCGTTGACGAAAATAGCGGCTAATTTCTGCGGGAGTTCGGAGATCAACTTTACGCTTGAGCATTTCTGTTAACTCCACTTCCATTCCAATGAGTTCAAAATAACCAACTCTACTGTCTGGAATGAATTCTACTAGCATGTCAACATCGCTTTCTGGTTTGAAATCGTCTCTTAAAATTGAGCCAAACAGCGAGAGTTTGCGAATGGGATTGCGTTGACAAAACTCAGTAATCTGTTCGAGGGGAAGCTCGATGGGAAGAGTAAGCATGGGCGTTACCTCAGCTACAGTTGCCAAACTCTAGGAATGCAGACCGAACGATCGAACATCGTTTCTCGGATTAGTCGCCAAACGGCAATAAACCACTGACGCATTTCTATTGTAGAAGCACCGCGATATCGGCACAGTAATCCTGATTGCAAGCGAGTGACACCTGTTTCTCCGGCAGTGCCTAACCACAGCGATCGCAGGTCTTGCACAAGATCGGGGTTCACAAGTTGACCAAGGTAAGCAAAACTGCCCACCACGGGACATCCTGCCAGTCCGTGCGGGCTGTTAAATACAGCTTCATTGCCAGGAAGCCATTGTCTGTCAATCCACAGTGGGCGACCCTGCTGCCAAACTTCGGTGTGCGATCGCCACTCGCCACTGGTAAATCGCTCTCCTCGGGCGCTGCGTCCAAATCGGGTCATGTCCCAGCCGATCCAGTGGGCGCTGGGTGCGAGATTAATGCGCAGATCTTGGCGATAGAGTGCGCCGTCAAATACGATCGTTTCTTGCGGCAACCATTCTATAACTGCGCCTTCGTCTACGTTAATCTCAATAGTCTGACGGGCTTCTCTGCCGTTCGTGCGGTAAATTTTGGCGGCAGCAGGGGTGGTGATGAGGGCGCGGCTGTTGGGGTGGAGGCGGAGATCGAGGGATAAGCGATCTCCGCCCACGATTCCGCCTGCGGTGTGCATAATGACGCCGTGACAAACTTCATTGCCTTCGGGGTAGAAGGGGCGCTGTACCTTGAGAGGAGCCTGTCCCAAGTTCTCAGTTAGCACCGTTGCACCATTGCGGTTGGCAAACTTCAGAGATAGAGTGCCGTGCCAATTGGTGGAGACAGATTTGGGGGAGGAAGAATGAGGTTGGTTCACCGAACAAAGCCTTGGGCTAAGCGGTGTTAGCCTGGTGTTAAGCGTAGCGCGTTTTAATTCGTTTTTGCAGGAATTAAGAGCAGATTCGAGATGTAGTGCGCTTTGCTTCTAATTTCTATCACCGCAAAGAAGAAGGATTACAGGTTTCAAACCTTCTCTATAGCCGTTCTAGAATTCTAGAGAGCCGTCGCAGAAACCTCCTCTGCTTTGGCTTTAAGACGACTAGCGGTGCTGCGGCGAATGCGATCGCTCTTCTTCACTCCCCCGGCCATCTCATATTCACTACTGTCTTTGCCGTATTTGAACGCCACCCCAATCAGCATTTTTTCGGCAAGATCATTCAACGTGGTTTCTAAAGTGTGAATCTCAGCTTTAGATGAATCGATCACGGACAGCGCCGTGTTATAGGCACTAATTTTGTTGCGTAACTGCTCGATCAGTTGAGTGATGTTTCTTAAGTCGCGATCGTCGCCAAAGTTCATCAGCGGATCGATGGCTTGCAGTCCGGCAACGCGCAGTTCAATCCGCTCTAATGTACGCGATGTCTTTTTAAGGCGAGGCATAAGTAGAGTTTCCTAGGTCAGGTGTATAGCGCTAGTCTGACCTATTTCCCCTGCTTTTCGGGTCAGCAGAAGACACAAAAAAGCATGTTGTTTTCAAGAAGATTTTGAGGCGGCTTCAGGGATGTTGCGGAATCAGAAAGCTTAACTTCACAGGATTGGGACAAGCTTTATCGGAGCTTATTTGTAACTGTTGTAGCAGTTCCGTAAATCTAATCAATTTTCTGTGTTGTTACCACAGGATTCAAAGTCCTAACGACAGGGTTTAGAGTACTAACGACAGAATTTAGAGTGCTGACCAAGAGGTTTAGGCGGGTGATCAGAAGGTTTGAGTTGGTTAGGAGCACGATCCCTCGGAGCATGGGAGCGATCGCGATCTTAACAACAAGGTTTAAGTTAATTACAAGTCAGTTCGTTCCCGTCTTGGGATGAGTCCGGCTCTCAGCCTGCCATTATTTCATTTCGTCTCGCGAAGCAGGTCAAAGACCTCCCTTATTCGCCGTCCTGAAAGATTGTTTCATTTTCCTTACGCCACGCAGGATCAACAATGCAAATAAACACCAGCGCCTCATCACCACTATTGTGAATATACTGTCTCGCATTGGGCGGAATATAAATCATATCCCCAGGCTTTACGCTCTGAGCCTCATCGTCGATGTGCATTACGCCTGTGCCACTGAGAATGTAGTACACCTCGGATGTAGTGAGCGCGTGAGGAATCGAGGTTTCTCCAATCGCAACGATCGCATGAGCCAAACTGTAGCGCAGATCGATCGCCTGCTTATCGGGATGCAGCAGTTCGCGCAACCTCGTGCCGTCGCCTGCAATAAATTCTGGGCAGTCATTTAACGGTCGAACAAGCATAACACCAAGCAGAAAACTGGTTTTATCCTACCGTGATCTGCAAATTAAGACGTTGGGTTGGGAGAATAATCGGGACACGAGATGGCGTCTTCCGATAACGCATCTGTCGGACGCACCGTGCATTTGAGATTATAATCACCTGTGAAAAACTGACAGTTCGCGCAGGGAATCTGATGCAATCGTCTCGCGGTTTGGGTGGTCTCCCGAACCGAGGAATAGACATTCCACACCATCAGAAGGGTAAAGCCCCAAGCGAAAGCAAAGCAGATGGGAACCAAAAATGGGTGAAGTGTGTGGAGGATCACCCGCAGAAGAGCAAATACGTAGTCCATAATGAATGTCGTGAAAAAGTAATTCAACTCGGGAAATCTGAGTCTTAATATTAGTAACGGCGTCCGAATCATTCTCCCCACTCAAGCATTATCTAACAGTCCCTCACTGCTCTACCTAAGATAGACATGAAGATTTCCTTATCCTCCAATCCCGCTCACTCACAGCAAGTTAAACAACGTCTTGCCAATCCAGAGGAGTCTTTATCTTATGAATTAGGTAAAGCTGTTCAAGAACTGCCGCCCTTTTACACGCGCTTTCTAGCTGGAACCATTAGTGTGCTGGTGGTCGGTACGATCGCTTGGGCACATTTTAGCGAAGTGGATGAAGTTGCCAACGCCAACGGAAAGCTAGTTCCATCGACCGAAGTTCGTCCGCTGCGAGCCACTAGCGCCGGGGCTATCACAGATATCAAGGTCAAAGCAGGCGATACAATCAAGAAAGGCGACCTGTTGATTACGATTGATCCAGGAGCCGCCGAAACAAGTATTGAAAGCTTGACCCAAGAGGCAAAGAAAATTGAGGAAGATATTGCCCGATTAGAGTCAGAAAACCGAGGGCAAGCTAACGTCGGCAACACCGAACAAAATCAATTGCAGGCGGCGCGTCAGCAAGAGTTTCTAGATAAGCAGGCGGCGGCCGTGGCAGAGGCCAATCGTCAAGTCGCCACCGTGAGTGAGGCTCAAACCCGTCTAGAGCGGTTTCAAGAGAGCTTAGCGGGTGCCTATGCAACCTTGAAGAACGCTAAATCGAACAAGGTGGACGCCGAGAGCAGTCTAGCGATCGCACGGGAACGGGAAAAGCGGCTCAGTAGCCTCGAAAATAGCGGAGCCGTGCCTCACCTCGAGTTGCTGAACGCGAGACAGCAAGTCGCCCAAGCCTCGCAGCAAGTCACGACCGCAGCCACTCAAATTACTGATGCTGAAACTCAGATTGTGTCGCTCGACAAAGAAATCGATGCCCAGCGCGATCGCATTCAACAGGCGCAGCAAGCCTACGAAGGTGCAAAAAGCACAGCGAAAGGGTTAGCGCCTCAGCGACAAGGTGAAATCCTGACAAAACTGAATCAGCGTCGTGAAGAATTGACGAAAAAGCGGGGCGAAATTGAGGTCGCCAAGAAACAACGCAGCGATCGTGAAACCATCAAAGCCCCATTCGATGGCACAATCTACAACGTCAAAGCAACTCAAGGTTCGATTCAGCAGGGCGAAGAACTATTGTCCGTGTCTCCGCGCGATCAGAATCTAGTTTTAGAAGTTAAAGTGCTGAACCGAGACATTGGCTTTATTCATGCTGGACAAAAAGCCAAAGTGAAATTAGCCACCTTTCCGTACCAAGAGTTTGGTGTAATTGAGGGCGAAGTCGTGGATGTTAGTCCAAACGCCGTGGTGGAGAAAGATGAAAACGGGCGCGATATGGGCCCAGTGTTTCCCGCCAAAGTCCTGTTGAGTAAAAAGATGATCCCCGTACGGGGGCGAGATGTCGAACTCACGCCAGGAATGGCAGCGACGGCTGACATTGTGACTCGCAAGAAATCAATTCTGTCTTTCATTATTGAACCTGTGACGCGTCGCTTCAGCGAAGCCTTCTCGGTGCGCTAGTTCACGGCTCACTCATTTAGCAGATCTGAATCTTCAGATAATTCTGTGATCTGCAAAACTACGCGATCGCCATGCCCGACTGCGATAAATTCAGAGCAACTTGTGCTGGTTGCGCTTCAGTGCAATCGGCGCAAGCACGGACGAGTGATCCCCTCAAACTCACCGTGTCATTCTCAGTCCTACGCTGAGTTCTTCAATCTAGAGGCGGGGAGCATTGAGTCAACGGGGAACCCAGCTTCCTCTAGGTCTTCGATGGGCAGCTTGTAATCATGGGCAGCGTCTCTCTAGCAGGAGGGGGCGGATCAGTTTGAGGAATCGAAGGAGATGCCTACATCATTAGTATCACCAAAAAAAAGTATCACCAAAAAAACGTCTTTATTGCTATTATGAATAGCCATGCCCCAATCCCGAATGATTCTTTGTTCTACTTCCATCGCAGAAAACAGTTTAACAGAACGTAATAATTGTAAATCTGCGCTATGATATAGATCAACACGACAGCGATTGCATCTGTCTGTATCCATTGACGCGAGTTTGCAGAAGTGGGTCGTAAAGCGGGGGGTAAACCGTCGCAGCAAGCAATTCCTAGCAGGAGCTTGCACTGTAATCGCCGCGGTTTTAGATTTCGATTGACCTTCCTTTACTTCCTCAGTTCTAACTACATGGGCAAAAAGCCAACGATTGCGATCGCTCACTTGGGTTGCGAAAAAAACCGAATTGACACAGAGCACATGCTCGGCTTGCTAGCACAAGCAGGCTACACCGTAGACACAGATGAAGAAATTGCAGATTTTGTCATTGTCAATACGTGTAGCTTTATTCAAGCCGCGCGAGAAGAATCAGTTCGCACTTTAGTCGAGCTAGCAGAAGCTGACAAGAAGATTGTGATTACAGGCTGCATGGCGCAGCACTTTCAGGAGCAATTGCTCGACGAACTTCCGGAAGCGGTTGCATTGGTCGGGACAGGCGATTACCATAAGATCGTTAACGTACTTGAGCGGGCGGAAGCCGGAGAGCGAGTGAGCGAGGTTTCGCTTGAGCCGACTTACATCGCCGATGAGACGACACCCCGGTATCGCACAACTACTGAGGGAGTCGCCTACTTAAGAATTGCTGAAGGCTGCGACTATCGATGTGCATTTTGCATCATTCCCCACTTGCGAGGGAATCAGCGATCGCGCTCGATCGAATCGATCGTGGCAGAAGCCAACCAGCTTGCTGCTGAAGGAGTTAAGGAGATTATTCTGATCTCCCAAATTACGACTAACTACGGCCTTGACCTTTACGGTGAGCCAAAGTTAGCCGAACTCCTACAGGCACTGGGCAACGTGGATGTTCCTTGGATTCGGATGCATTACGCCTATCCGACTGGGCTCACTCCAAAGGTGATGGAGGCCATCCAAAATACTCCAAACGTGTTGCCCTATTTAGACTTGCCGCTTCAACATTCTCATCCTGAGATTCTTAGAATGATGAATCGCCCCTGGCAAGGGCGGGTCAATGATGGGATCATTGAGCGGATTAAGACCGCGATTCCGAACGCAGTCTTGCGAACCACGCTGATTGTCGGATTTCCCGGTGAGACTGACGCGCACTTTGACCACTTAGGGCAGTTTGTGCAGCGTCACGAGTTTGATCACGTTGGGGTGTTCACGTTTTCTGCGGAAGAGGGAACCCCTGCCTATGATCTTTCTGATCAACTGCCCCAGTCTGTCATGGATGCGCGTCGGGATGCCCTGATGCAGATCCAGCAGCCGATCTCGCTTAAGCGAAATCGAGCAGAGATTGGTAAGGTGGTGGATGTGTTGATTGAGCAAGAAAATCCGGCAACAGGTGAGCTAGTCGGGCGCTCTGCCCGCTCTTCTCCGGATGTGGATGGACTCGTTTACGTCCAAGGAGAAGCGTCGTTAGGTTCCCTAGTTCCGGTTGCGATCGCAGATGCCGACATCTACGATCTCTACGGTCGCGTTGCCACCGCCGCCGATCTGATGCAGCCCCCGCTGCTAACGGCTCGATAAGATTTCAAACAGAATTGAGACCAGCCCTTCTTGATTCATTTGATCGTCTCAAATTTCGATTTTCCTCACACTGTTCGTACAGCGTTTATTCAGTACACAGTTCACCTTTCACGCGCCCTGAGTGGCAATTTCAGCAGAACTACTTGGGACTGACTCGTATCAGACCCAATTCAACCCTGCTGGTTGGACGATAGATTCACGGCAGCCTTGCCACGACCGAATGAAGGGTCTACCCTTCAAAGGTTATTTTCCCGCAGTCTATGTCTGACATCCCCTGATTGCCCTGTTTGGCGCATGTCTTTGACCTTATAGGAGATGTAATGACCCTTTCATTCCAAAGCCTCGGATTATCTGAAACCCGCATTCAACAGCTAGAGCAGCTTGGTTTTACTGCTCCGACTGAGATTCAAGCGCAAGCCATTCCTCACCTGTTAGCAGGGCGGGATGTCGTTGGACAGGCGCAAACGGGAACAGGCAAGACGGCGGCATTTGCGCTTCCCATTTTGGAGCAAATTGATTCAGCAGCTCCAGTCACGCAAGCTTTGATTTTGACCCCGACTCGCGAACTGGCCATGCAAGTTTGCCAGGCTATTCGAGGGTTCAATGAAGATCGTCGAGTGAAGACAGTGGCGATTTACGGCGGACAGTCGATCGAGCAGCAAATTTCTGCTCTCCGTCGCGGCGCTCAAATTGTCGTTGGGACTCCGGGACGCGTCATTGATTTGCTCTCTCGCGGAGCGCTCAAACTCGACAAGCTAACGTGGATGGTGCTTGACGAAGCCGATGAAATGCTCAATATGGGCTTCATTCAAGACGTGGAGAAGATTTTGAATCAGGCTCCAACAGAGCGTCAAACCGCCTTTTTCTCGGCAACCATGGAGCCGTCAGTTCGCAAACTGGTGTCAAAGTTTCTGCGATCGCCCATCACGGTCACCGTGGAGCAACCTAAAGCCGCTCCAAATCGGATTAATCAAGTTGCCTACTCTGTTCCGCGTGGATGGACAAAAGCACGGGCAATCTTGCCGATTCTTGAGCTTGAAGATCCCGAATCTGCGCTGATTTTTGTGCGCACCCGGCGAGCAGCAGCTGAACTAACTAGCCAACTGCAAGAAGCAGGGCACAGTGTGGATGAGTACCACGGTGATTTGAGCCAAAGTCAGCGCGAGCGGCTGTTGCTTCGGTTTCGTCAGCAGCAGATTAAGTGGGTAGTTGCCACCGACATTGCAGCTCGCGGTATTCACGTGGACGATTTGACCCATGTGATCAACTATGACCTACCGGATAGCGTCGAAAACTATGTCCACCGCATTGGTCGGACAGGACGTGCGGGCAAAGAGGGAACCGCAATCTCGCTGGTTCACTCGATGGATCGTCGTAAACTGCGTGACATTGAGCATCACGTGCGACAGCGCTTAGAGTTCAGACCGATCCCGACTCGTGCTGAAATCGAAGGTCGCTACTTAGAGAAGCTGCAAGGCCAAGTCAAAGAAGCGCTCTCTGGTGAACGGATGGCATCATTCTTACCGATCGTGTCTCAGCTTGCCGAAGAATATGAACCGCATACGATCGCGGCGGCAGCGTTGCAGATGATTTACGATAAGACCCGTCCCGCTTGGCTGACGATGGGCAGCGATCCGGTTGAGGACGAGTACACTCGTTCGGGTGTGCCGAAGCCGAAGCCCGCGAAGCGGAACAGACCGTCGAATCCGAGTGGCAAGCGAGCGCCATCAAAAACACCCGCACCGTCGAAGTAATTCGCAAGTTGTGGCTTAATTCGTGACGTGGAATTGGAAGTTATTCTGATCTCACGTCACGAATTGTGGTTTCTGGTGGAAATTGAGGGTATGCCTATTTTATCGACTGATTTACTTGCATATTATCGAAGCCTGACAGCGCGATCGCTGACGGTGGTGGATCTTGAAACAACCGGACACAAACCGCCGCGATCGCGGGCGATCGAAGTTTCGGTGCTTCATGCAAGTTTGGAAGATGGCATTCTGCACCAACAGACGAGCTTGATCAATCCTCAAGTTGAAGTGCCGTCAATGATTACGAAATTTACAGGCATCTCTCAGGAAATGGTGGATATGGCTCCGCTGTCAGCAGAGGTTTGGGAGCAATTTTTACCGTTGCTGAGTGAGGGTGTGATCACAGCGCATAATATTACGTTTGACTATCCCTTTATTCAGGGCGAATACCAGCGATTAGGAATTCCCTATGATCGTCCTGAATCTGAGCAGCTGTGTACAGTCAAGCTTTCTCGGATCATGTTGTCTGAGTTGCCCTCGCGCAAGTTGCCGGATTTGGTTCAACATTTTCAGTTTCCGGTCGGAGAATCGCACCGGGCTGAGGCAGACACGATCGCGTGTTGGCTGCTTGCAGAACGGTTGTTAAAAGAAATTCATAACGAAGATGATGAGACGGTTTTAGCTCGATTTGGTGAGCAATTATTACCGCTTAGTGAAGCGTCTAAATTTTTGGGATGTTCACAGAAAGCCGCGAGTTTTCGGTTGATGGCTGCTGGATTTGAGCCTTATGTTTCCCCTCGGAGCGGTGCATATTTGTTTCGCCGCCACGAGATCGAGCAGCTTTATTGGCAAAGCCATCAGCTTTCGATGCCGTAGCCTACATACATGATATCGACTTAATTTCTATCCATTTTTCAAACGCACCTTGCTGAATAGTTCAAATGCTCTGTAAGATGCTTTTAGTATAAATTTACTACCTACTCATGGCTAAATCAAAAGGTGGTTCTGGAAAGAATCAAGGACGCAAACCAGATTGGGAAGAAGAAGCTGAAAGCAGAATTAAAGTTCCGTTTAAGTTAGCTCAGGCTGAGCAAAAGAAAGCTCTTACACAGATTTGGTCAATCTTGAAGCACGCAGGATTAGATTTGTCGGATCTGGCTTCCGCTCTAAAGCAATCAGGATTAGAACTAACAGAACTAATTGCAGCTTTGAAAAACTCTGAGATTGACTTGATTTTGCCAAGCAATAATTGCTACTCAAAGAGCAAACCTCGTCTCTACCGAATCTACTCAACGGCAGTAGCTGCAAGTTTTGAAGTGATTTCCTTAGATGATGCTACTGCGGGTGGATATGAGGAATGTGATTTAACTGATTTATTAATTAAAGCACCAGAGCGAACAATTTTCTTAAGAGTAATTGGTAACTCTATGGTTGATGAAGGCATCTATCCCGGATCTATCTTAAGCGTTGAGACGCCTGATAGAAGTTGGAGTAAATCTTGGCTACGCATTGAAAGCGGTAATATAGTCGTTGCTCTGATCGATAATGCTGACATTACAGTGAAACGATTTCGGAGAACTGACCAAGGCGAGTTTCTCGAACCTCGAAATCGGAATAGTAAAACACACAAACCCATTTTACTAAGAGACTCAAACTGTGAAGATATTGGGGTTCGCGAAGTTGAAATTCTCGGAATTGTCAGAAGCGTGACGCAGTTTTTTAAGTAAATTGAGTGCACTAGATGCAGAAATAGTTTCAGGAACTTATCGCTTGTTACGTAATTGGCGGCGAGCAAGAAGGCAATCGCGTAATCCATGAGATGGGAATCGACGTTCATTTTCTTCACGAACTTGTTTAGCGTCTTGCTGTTGCTGCTGGAGATACGTCTCGACTTCGCTTTCATGGCGTAAGTAATAGCTAATAACTGCATATACATCCGCTAATTCCAACGAAGAATACTGCTGTGCGATTTCTTCAGCAGTTGCACCCTGCTTGAATTCAATCACAACCGTGTCTAATGGAACTCGTGTTCCCCTCACGAGAACAACTCCATCTTTTGTGTAAAGAGGAATGGGTTCGGCTGTAATCACTAAGCTCATATCTCTGATGCTGCTATCTAAAAGTTAGTATACTTCCATTCATCTGTGGAGAGTCGTTTGCTGTGGCTGCCAAATTAGTTGCTGACGAGAACTTTAAAGGTGCGATCGTTCGAGGTTTACGCCGCCAGCAGCCAAGTTTGGATGTTGTCCGCATACAAGATGTTGGCTTGGACGGATCTGACGATCCTGATATCTTGGAATGGGCAGCACAAGAACAACGAATTCTGCTAACTCACGACGTTAAAACAGTCACAAAATACGCTTATCAAAGATTAGCGGTAGGCCTACCCATGCCTGGGGTTATTGAAGCAAAGCAAGATGCGCCCATCGCTCAGGTAATTGAAGACATTCTATTACTAACAGAATTTGAGGATGAGTTGAAATCACAGATTCGTTACGTTCCACTGAAATGACAATTGCTCGATTTTGCTGAGTGCGATCGAGCAGCTTTACTGGCAGAGCCATCAACTTTCACTGCCGTCTTCCTAATTTCTTCTCAGCTAAAACCTCAGTAATTATTTTCGATATTAGGGTAGGGTTCATTGATTGTTGTGGGTTCCACGACCTCCTTAGCTGTCCATTTTACCCACCTCTCACGCCATGCTGTTTGTTGATACGAACTACTAAGCCAATCCTGAATTGGCTGTCATTCAGCTTGCTCCCTTCGGCAACGAAATTGAGCAAATTGCCCAAATGCTCAAAGGACACTCCCGTATTTCCAGATGCAAAATCACCCGACTCAATCAGTTGAGTTACTTTGCTACGCGCTGTGAAAATTACCAGGCGATGTGAACCATACCACTGCTATCGTACTTTGGCTTTGAGGGTTTAAAGCATACTCTAGGGGGTGACGTTTAGAACGTTGAGACTAATCGTGACCATGGTGAGGAATAGGATAAAGCCAATCGTATCAAGCAGCGTTGTCACGAGTGGACCACTCATCAAGGCTGGATCAATTTTCAGGCGAACAAAACCAATGGGTAACAACGTGCCCAGCGTGACTCCGACTAAACTATTGGTTGCCATCACCAGCCCTGCCATGAGGGAGACCCAGCGTTCTTCTGGCTTTGTCCAAATAAGAGAGATCAGCACCATGGCCATACCCAGCGCGATCGCAGTTCCTAATCCTGCCGTTAGCTCCTTTCGCAGGATTTTAAGCGTATCTTGCGGCGTCACTTCCCCAACACTAAGCGATCGGATGGTCACGGTTAAGGTTTGAATGCCCACGGTTCCGCCAGTGTTCGAGAACAATGGCATCACCACTGCTAAAACAGGGACAGCCGAGATCGTCGTTTGAAAGGGCGAGATCGCGCTGGATGCACCAATGTACAAACCCATAATGGCAAGCAGCCAAGGCAACCGACTTTTGATTTTTGAAAGAGGTGACGACAGAGAGGATTCGCCTCCATCTACCACACCTGCCAAGCGTTGAATATCTTCTGTGGCTTCTTGTTCAAGAATATCGACCACATCGTCTACGGTGATGATCCCGACGAGGCGATCTTCGCGATCGACCACAGGGACAGCCAACAAGTCATAGCGCTTCATCAGTTGCGCCACTTCTTCTTGCAGCATTTCGGTTCGCGCTTTGATCACCCGATCGCTAGCAATGTCCTCAATCCGGGCATCTGGAATCGAGAACACCAACTGTCGTAACGACACAACCTGTTTTAATTTACGGTTGTTATCGGTGATGTAAGCGTAGTAAACCGTTTCTTTATCGCGGTCAGCTAAGCGAATTTTGCTGAGAGCTTCCCCTACGGTTAAGCCCTGCCGCAAGCGGACATACTCGGTGGTCATCACCCGCCCAGCTGTGCCTTCCGCATACCCTAAGATGGTTGCCGTGGCTTGACGTTCTTCGGGACTCAATTGCTGAACAAGCCGCTTGACGATGCCAGCGGGCAACTCATCAAACAGTTCCGCTCGGTCATCGGGACGCATTGCCTCAATGACGTGAAACATTTGGGCATTGTGCAGCGAACCAATCAACTCTTCGCGGACATCGGGAGGCAGATACTCAAATACGTCTGTTGCCTGGGTTTTGTTGAGTAACCGGAACGCGATCGCGCGGCGCTCTTCAGGCAGTCCTTTAATGTAGTCGCCCACGTCGATCGCAGGCATTTCATTAAGCTCGATTTTGAGCCGATTTAAATCATCAATTTCAGACAGAGACGTCCGAGCTTCCTGGGTGAGCATGTATTATGACCTCCTCAAATCATCCCTCGCGCTGGGAGACTGAGGCTGCCAGGCTAAGGGAGCTATCTAGTGTTGGATAAATGGACGACGTCCATGAACTTTACAAAATTCAACATCAATATCTGTTGCAGATATCGCTATAAATATGCTACCCCTGATGCAGCAATTCCACAATGTCATAAAGCGTACTCTATAAGAAAGTCCCTCTTTGGATAAAGATTTTCCTTAAAACGCTCAGTCTTGCTAAGCGTTATTCTTCTTTCCTAGGGTTGATGACCAAAACAGGAAAGGTCTCTAAAGGTACTTAAAGAAAACTAGCATTGATGAAGTTTTTCCTACACAGTAAAAAAACAGTGAGTCCACTCTTTCAAAGAGGTCTTGCTAACTCCTCTCAGGTGTCTCAGCGATGTAAAGGTTTGCAAGATTTGCAAACCTTTACATCGCTCAAGTCTCAAGGTATTTACCTTCTGCTTGTTTTTCTAATCTTGCTTTCAGGATGTCAATCGACCCCTAATGAAGCTCCGCGTCCTTCTGTTTCAGCCGCTTCTCCAGCTCCAAGCCCTACGGTTCAAAGCGCTAGAAAAGTTGTCAACAAGCCGAAACCTCCTGATAAGAACACCCTTCCAGTGACGCTTTATCAGCTTGATAATCAATGTAATAAGTTTGTGCCGCAGAAAGTAAGAGTATCTAAAACGAAGACGTTAGAAAAAACAATTGGTCGGGTTCTAGAAGATTTAGATAGCGATGATTTTAGTTTATCGGGATATCGAGTCAACGTTAAAAAAGGCGTCGCAACGATCGATTTCCGAATCGCTTCAGGAGCGAAGCGGCAATTAAAGTCGCTCTCAAATTGTGAACAGTTAGCCCTGTATGGCAGTCTGAGAAAAACGTTGACGGGCAATAAAGTGTTAAAGATTAAGTCGGTGCAGTTTACCGATCGCGGACAGAAGCTTAAACCGTGAAAAGAAGAATCTGCTTTAGCAAGCCTACTCAGGGAGAATCTTAGGGTTTGCTAAAGTTTCTACACGTTCGGTTTACGTTACTTTAGAGTTAGCAAACTAGCTTGAGGGTGCGCCAATCTCTCTTGTACACTCCGAGCAATCTTTATTACTAGGTAGGTTCATCATGGATGTCAAACTTGTTTTAGTCGTCTTAACCGGGCTTTTTACGATCGCATGTCTATTTTTTGGGACGCGCAACGGATTCTACGATACCGACAACTACCATGGTAATGGCTCGGCTCACTAAAGCATTGGCTCTAGCTTCACTCGTGGGCTTCAGTTGTCCATGACCTAGCATTCACGATTTAGTGACGAACCTTGCGACGGTGCTGTTTATGGCATTGCCTAACGAACTGCGCCTAGTTTTACGTTACCTAAACGCGATTAGCATAGAGCGCATTCCAGAAGATCGCACTTCATCCTAAACTAGAGATAGCTCCTACCCTCCACTCAGACGACGGATGACTACGTGACTCAACTGGAATGCTTTCCCTATAGTGTCGGTCATGCAGACGAAGGAATATGTCTCCTCGTGCGGATGGGGCCTTATCGAATTTTGCTGGACTGTGGCTTATGGGATACGGCTCTTTTGCCATCCGATGTGCCGCCAGCCGACTTAGTGCTATGCAGCCATGCTCACGCCGATCACGCAAGGGGATTGCTACCGCTGCATCAAACCTTTCCTCAGTTGCCCATTTATGCCAGTGAGGTGACAACGCAACTGTTAGCGCTCAATTGGATCACAGAGCGATCGCAAGTTCCTCTGTTTGCCCAAGCGTTGCCGTGGCGATCGCCAGTCGAGTTTTTAGATGGATTGACGGCAGAACTGTTTCCGGCAGGGCATTTGCCGGGAGCCGCCGTAATTCTAATTACCTATACGCCGCGGGATACTAATGCTCGCCCGTACACGGTGCTGTACACCGGAGATTTCTTTCTGTCCAACTCGCGCCTGGTTGAAGGGTTGCGGCTAGAGGAACTGCGCGGACTAGAGCCAGATGTTTTGATCGTTGAGGGCAGTTACGGCACGGCACGCTATCCTCACCGTCGGCAACAAGAAAATTATTTGGCAGAGCGCATCAGTAATGCGCTGACAGATGGACAATCGGTGCTGCTGCCTGTACCAACTTTGGGTTTGGGCCAAGAGTTGTTGATGCTGCTGCGGAGCCATCATTCATTTACAGGGCGCGATTTAGATATTTGGGTTGATGGCACGATCACAACCGGATGCGATGCGTATTTGGATTTGTTGCCGCATTTTCCTGCCTCTGTTCAAAATTTTGCGCGTCACCAATCCCTCTTTTGGGACGATCGCATCCGTCCACGAGTGCGACGGCTCTCTCCTGATCAGCGCCAAGCTGTTGGCAAATCTCCATGTATTGTCCTGACCGATCTTGCTTTAGATTGGAATGCATTTTTTCAGACTAAGCCTTGGTTAGTGCTGTTACCTCAACATTTAGCCGACCCGTTTTTGATCCCCAATTCTGACGGTCTGGAGATGGAAACGTATCTTTTGGCGCAGCATGGTGATGGTCCTAGCACAACGCAGCTGATTCACAATTTGCGTCCGCAGCACGTGGTCTTTGTTCATGGAAATCCCAATTATTTATCTGATCTAACCGGGTTAGAAGAGTTACACAATCGCTATCACCTCCACTCGCCTTCGGCGGGAAGTTTGGTGGAGCTACCGATTGGAGAAACCTTCTTGCAGCCTGCTCCCCCGGAGACGACCTATGAGGGAGAGCTTTCAGAGTTTGGAACGATGGTAACGTTTACGCTACCCGATGCAATTACGGCTGACTCGCGCTGGCGGGGTTTAGCCGATACGGGGCTTGTAGAAGCGCGATGGCAAGGACAGGAGCTTGTGTTGCGCGGCCTGACGGAGCGGGAGTTGCTCAATCAAAATAGCGATCGCATCTCGCCATCCATCGATGGAACGCTAAAAGACTCCTGTTCTATCTGTCGTCACTATCGAGGACAGCGGTGTTGGAATCCAGCGTCTCCGTTGTTTAACTTTAAAGTAACGCCTGAAGGCTATTGTCCTGCCTTTGAGTCAAACCAAACTGACACCGCGCCGTCTGACCAGACTGAGGGAGAGTAATGATCGGGTCAGCCCCGCTGCGCAATGTGCATTTAGTGAGATCGCAACAGATGCAGGCACGATGATTGCAGGCACCGCAAATATTACGAATTGATAGGAGATCTTAAGGGCGGGTCTAAAGTGGTATCCGTGCATTTAGTGAGATCGCAACAGATGCAGGCACGATGATTGCAGGCACCGCAAATATTACGAATTGATAGGAGATCTTAAGGGCGGGTCTAAAGTGGTATCCTTGCAATCCGAAACTGGTTTTTAATTCACCGACTGTTAATTCACTGATTGTTAATTCACTGATTATTCGTTGTTCCTGAACCTCTAGATCTCGTGCGTTCCCCAATCTCTCCTAGTTGGTTTGTGTTTCTAATCGCGTTCGTTGCGCTGCGATTTGTCTTTTGGTTGAAAGCATTTCCAAATTCTGATGAGGCATACTATTGGCTTTGGGGCCAGCATCTCCAATGGTCGTACTACGATCATCCGCCATTGCAAGCGTGGGTGCAGGGAGCCTTTACCGCCTTATTTGGACGATCGGAGTTTGTGCTGCGGCTTCCCAATGTACTCAGTAGTGCTGTTTTCTTTTATACGTATTATCGCATTGCAGTCTATCTGTATCCAAAGCAAACCCCACAACGATTTTGGTTTACTGTTCTGCTAGTATTCGCATCACCGTTATATTTTGTATTTCTAGGGTTAGCGTGGCCTGATCATCTCCTAATTACCTTCTCGTTAGTGTCTGCGTATCAGTTTGTTCGATTTGCGGATGGATTTATTGCCAACGGTCGAGGGGAGACAGGACGGTTGTATCTTTCCGCAGCCGCGATCGCACTCGCAGGGCTCTCGAAATACAATGCCGTGTTCGTGGGTTTAGGATTCCTCGCCACTATCCTAGCTGTTCCCCACTTGCGCCGTTTGTTACTCGATCGACGATTCTACATTGCAGCAGCCATTGCGATCAGCGCCCTCATTCCAATTGTGCTGTGGAATCACTCGAATGATTTTCAGTCGTTGCAATATTACCTTAATCGAAGCGTAAATCCAGTTGCTAATGGACTTAAGATTGGTGCATGTATTGGATTTTTGGGAGCATCCTATTTTCTGGTATCTCCATTTTATTGGAGAGGGTTCTTTCGAGTTTTACAAAATCGGACTCAGCTTAAAGATGTCACCTCTGTCTATCCGATTCTTGCCTTCTGGGTTTTTCTCATTTCTTCTGTTGTTCTGATTATTATTTCTCTCATTTCTGCTGCATTGTATTACTGGAATATCACTGCCTATATTCTATTATTTCCATTACTTCCGTTAGCATTTCCCAAACGCCCACCTCGGCTATCATTTTTGTATGGCTTACTGATCTCAACGCTGGTCGTCGTTCACTACGCCGTGCTTCCCCTATCTGCGTTTATGGATCAGACCGTTGACCCCGATTCGCGCATGTTGTTTGGCTGGCGTGAGGTTGCAAGTGAAGTCAGCCGTCAAACAAAAGAATTGGGAGCGCCTTTATTGATGACAACTGATTATCGCTCGGCATCTGCTTTAGCTTACGAATTGAACAATAAAGATGTGCTTGCAGTGAGCGATCGCGTCGATCAATTTGACTTTTGGCATTCAGATCGAGGCGAGCTAGAGGGCAAAAATGCCGTGATTGTTTGGGATGATTGGTACCCAGCAACGGGGAAACTACTGCCAAAGTTCGATCGCGTTTCTGAGCCAGTCACAGTTCCAGTCACCCGATTTGGAATTTTGATCAAGAACTACTATGTGCAGAAAGGATACTGGTACAAACCGTGACAGATTACATTCATTTAACCGACATTCGATGCTACGGCTACACGGGCGTATTGCCGGAAGAACAGGTGTTAGGGCAATGGTTTGAGGTGGATTTAACGCTGTGGCTCGATTTAGAAAAAGCGGGACAGAGCGATCGCTTAGAAGACACCCTCGACTACCGCGACATTATTTCGAGCGTCCAGCAGTTGGTAAAAACCTCTCGATTTGCATTAATAGAACGATTGGCAACCGCAATTGCGGAATCCGCTTTATCGCTCGACCGTGTCAGACAGGTACAAGTGAAATTAACTAAGCCTGCTGCGCCAATTCCTGACTTTGGCGGCAAGATTGTAATTGACATTACGCGCCTCAAATGACGGCATATTGCGAGCTCCCATTTCTTCGGGAGCTCGGAGCCTTTATTCAGCAAAAAGCCCCGTTTGGACTTTAATGGCTCAACGGGGCACTAGACGCAGTTAGGAGGTAACTATGCGCATTTAATTTATCGGAGAAAATCAAAAGATAAAGCAGATTTAAGAATGTCTTTATCCTGAGGCTAGTTTGTGAGCATGGCGCGTCGTTTCGGGCAGGCGATACTTCGTCGTGCAGCCCATCACGTACGATAAGGAAGTCTCTAAGCTGATGCGATGTCCTAACGAAATAAACAGAGGTTTCGTTTTAGGACGAGTTCGCAACACTGCCCCGATCTTCTCTCCTTTGTGCTGCAACTCCACCCAAGCACCTCGCTCCTCAGGAACCTCACCATACTTGCCAACTAACAGCGATTTTGCCACGCCGATCGTGGGCATATTCGTCAGCACGCCCAAGTGGCACGCAATGCCAAACCGCCTCGGATGCGCCAATCCTTGACCATCGCAGAGCAACAGATCGGGTACAGTTTGCACCGTCTCAAGCGCATCTAGCACCGCAGGCACTTCTCGAAACGACAGAAAGCCCGGAATATAAGGAAACGTTGTTGGACGCCACGCGATCGCATGATCGCAAAACTGCAACTCTGGGTAAGTCAGCACGGCTACCGCCGCCCTCGTGATTTTGCCGTCCTCCTCAAACCCAACATCGATTCCGGCAACATAGTTCACCACACCAAACTGATCGTGCGTCACCACCTCTTGACGCAAGTCTTGCTGAATCCCAACAGCAGCTTCTGCGGTTAATGTCCACTCGTGTCTCTGTTGTATCTTCATTCTCTAACGGTTTTGATTTACAAATCATGAATCTATCTCTATGTTCGATTCAACCGAATCGACCTAAAATGCGATATATCACTTCAGACGGGTGCAATGTTAGGACGACTGCTTGATGGGCGCTACAAGATTGTAAGAGGACTCGGTTCAGGCGGCTTTGGGCACACCTACACTGCCGAAGACACCAAACGACCCGGCAATCCTGTTTGTGTGCTAAAGCATTTGAGTTTTTCAACTCCTGATCCCATCATTTTGAAGCAAGCGCGACGCATGTTTTTTGCGGAGGCAGAAACGCTAGAGAAACTGGGAAGACATGATCAAATTCCGCAACTGCTCGCTTATTTTGAAGAAGATAACGAGTTTTATCTTGTTCAAGAATTTGTGCAGGGACATCCGCTCAGCGATGAGCTAGCCGCAGGTCAGAAACGATCAGAAGACTGGGTAATTGACTGTTTAGAAGATGTTTTGAAAACTCTAGAATTTGTTCACAGTCATGGCGTGATTCATCGCGATCTCAAACCGGACAATCTGATTCGGCGCGATCGCGATCAAAAACTCGTCCTGATCGATTTTGGAGCCGTTAAGAGTATCGAAACGTCGATTACAGAATCGCAGTCTGATACGGCTCTTAGCCTCCCGGTTTATACCTCTGGCTATGCTTCTAGCGAACAGTGTCTTGGAAAGCCGCATATCACTAGCGATTTGTATTCTTTGGGCATGATTGCGATTCAAGCCTTAACAGGCGTCCGCCCTGCCCAATTGCCTCACGATTCAAAGACGTATGAATTACTATGGCGCAACCAAGCCTCGGTGCGCGAAGAGTTAGCGATCGTCATCGAAACCATGACGAAATTTCATTTTGCCAATCGCTATCAATCGGCTACCCAAGTTTTAGAAGCTTTGGCCCACGTTAAAGAAGAGTCGCTGTTCACTCAAGCCCCGCTTTCCCTCATTGATGGACACCGCTTTTCCAATCTGTCTAACATTTCCGCTAACATTCAGGACTCATCTCCAAACAAGCCTAGCCAATCTACAAAATTGAAGATTGCCGCGATCGGGGCGGGCGCGATCGCGGTGCTAGGTGCATCGGCGTGGGCATTGTCTCGACAGCCTGATTCACCTCCATCTGTTCCCCCTCAAATCGCCAGTCCACTCAGTTCAGACCAAGACAAAATTAGCTATGGTGAACGGGTTTTGGGAGTGGGAGTGGGAGCCAACCTTCCGCTCAAACAGGAAGCGGCGGATCAGGTAGCGGCAGGCAATTTTGACATTGCGATCGCGGC
The DNA here is from genome assembly GCA_019359315.1 of Myxacorys californica WJT36-NPBG1. Lineage (GTDB taxonomy): Bacteria > Cyanobacteriota > Cyanobacteriia > Leptolyngbyales > Leptolyngbyaceae > Myxacorys > Myxacorys californica. The sequence continues at coordinate 40,214 of JAHHHO010000004.1, read as the reverse complement.
GTTAAAAAAAGCCCGCGCTCTAGATCGATCTGACCCAGAAACGCTGATTTATCTCAACAATGCTGCAATTGCAACGGAAAAAGCCTATACGATCGCAGTTGCTGTGCCGCTTAAAACCCAACCTCAACCTGCAAACGAGCTTTTGCGAGGCGTAGCCCAAGCGCAAGAGCGGGTCAACACCTCTGGCGGAATTGACGGAACGAAATTGAAAGTTGCGATCGCCAGCGATGACAATAATCCTGATACGGCTCAACGCCTCGCCAAAATCTTGGTGAATACTCCAGCCGTTCTCGGCGTGGTCGGGCATGGCATTAGTGACACAACGTTTGCGGCGGGGGAAGTGTATCAGGCAGGAGAACTCGTGGCGATCGCCCCCATTAGTTCTGCCACGGAGTTATCCACGCTCAGCCGCTATGTGTTTCGGGCCATGCCGAGCGATAAACGTCCGGCAAAACGACTGGCAGACTATACGGTGAATCAGCTTAAGAAGCGGAAAGTCGCCATTTTCTACAATTCCACTAGCCAATACAGCACATCACTGAAAAATGCGTTTAAGGATGCGTTGTTCTTTGGTAATAAAGGCAGCACTGCCGAGATTGATTTTAATGCGCCAGACTTTGAGCAGACGGCAGCCGTTGATATGGCAATTCGCAAAGGGGCAGAGGTGCTGATGCTGGCTCCGGATAACAAATATGTCGATCGCGCTTTGTTAGTGATTGCGGCCAACCAAAAACGGTTGCCAATGCTGGCAGGAGATGTGATGTTTTCTCCTCGAATTCTCAGGAGTGGCGATGCGAGTACTGGACTAACGATCGCAGTTCCTTACTACCAATTAGAGGTCAATAACTCTCCGTTTCAAAAGCAAGCAATCAAGCTTTGGAATAACGCTGTCAACTGGAGAACTGTGCTTGCCTATGACGCCACACAAGCCCTGATTACCGCAATTGGGCGATCTCCGACTCGCAACGGAATTCGGAGTATTTTAGCGAAACCAGATTTTGTATCGCCTGGCGGAATTCATCCGTTTAGTTTTTCGACAGAAGGCGATCGCGAAACAAAAATTGCGCTGATGAAAGTGACACCAGCGCGAACAAAAGCCAAAGCAAAGCAGTACGAATTTCAGCCCGTTAGATAACTATTTTTGCGCGGGAGGAGTCACCGCTGAGGGAGCAGTTTGAGTCTGCTGGAGGCGTTGACGCTGTTGATCTCTAAACGCTTTTGCCGCCGCATCTAGATTTTCGCGTTGTTGCGCTCGAAACGCTGCCGGATCAAGCGGACTCTGAGAAAGTTGCTGAATCAATTGCATCAATCCTGTGGTGCTGCCATTGCTGCGGTTGTTAAACAAGTCAGTGAGGGAATCAGTGGACTGAGGATCTTTTAGAAGGTCAGCGCTATTAGGAGTACTACCAGGAATTTGAGCAAACGAGGCAGGCGCAAATGCAATTACCAATCCTACTCCTGCTAACAGACCCAACACAAACTTTGCCATAACCATTAACTCCCACTACGTGATACTGCAATTCTACCCAAGACGGGTTTTTCTGAAAAATGCTCCCCAAAAAGAGTTTTTTTTAGGCAAGGCGACGACGCAGCAAGGGTTGAATGCTGATCAAGGCAAGGGTGCAAAATCCGACTAGGATGAGCAGCGCACCACCAAGAGACACGTTGCCGAAAGGCGCTTGCATAATAATGCTGCTAAAACTCCAATCGTTGTGAAGATAAAGATAGCGAATGGGTTCGATCGCATAACTCAACGGGTTGAGAGTCGCAACGACTTGCAACCACTTGGGCATAAACGATAATGGCACAAGTGCCGTACTTGCAAACAGTAGCGGTAGGTTAGTGACGAAGATAACGGCAATCAGTTCAATATGCCCTGGCAAAGCAAACGCAAGTCCAAGACTCAATCCAGTCACTCCCAGCACGAGCAACAGAACGATGAATGCAACGAGGGCAAGCCCAAATGCGTTCGGCAATCCTGCACCGAGCAACGCACTCATCACCACGATCGCGGCTGTTTGGATCAAGCTCAAGGTCGTGATGAAGATTGCAGATGCCATTACGATCGAAAATCTTGATGCTAATGGCGCAACCAATAAGCGGTTGAGGAAACCAAACTCGCGATCGAACATGACCGGAAGCCCAGCATTAAGCGCACCACCAAATGCCGTAAAGACAATCACGCCCGCGCCGAGAAACTGACCGTAGCTGATGCGATCGCCAAACAATCCTTGGGGTGCGTTCTGAAACAGTGCCCCAAACAAAATCAGCCACATGAGCGGTTGAATAATGCCTGCCGCCAGTGTAGACGGACGCCGCTGAAGCTGAATAAACAACCGCCGAGTCAGTGCCAAGGTTTCTTGAACAAACTCCCCAACCAGATTTGGCTGAGACGGTGTAACTAAAGGCTTTTCACTAAGACCGCTTTTAGACGGGGTAAGCGTGCTGCTCATAATACATTCCTTTTGATAACAGAAGAACTAGCGCATGTTTTGCTTCTTCTCAGCTTTTGCATCTCGGCTTCCTGCCGCCGCCAGATCCGCATCTAACAGAGTGCGACCTGTCGCCGTGAGGTAGACATCATCTAAACTAGGACGCGACTGAGCAATGCCAAAGGTTGGGAGTCCAGCTTTTTGTAGCGCTTGCTGAACGCCCATTAACGCTTCGCTATTGGGGGTCACCACGAGATTAAGAGAATTGCCTTGAGCCGGATTGATAATGACCTCTTGAACGGTTGGCAAAGATTCTAGAAGAGATTTTGCTTGTTGAGCTTCGTCTGTGGGAGAGAATTCTCGAATCCGTAGCGTGATGCGATCGCCGCCAACTCGATCTTTCAATTCAGACGGCGTACCGGACGCAATCACCACGCCGCGGTCGATGATGGCAACGCGATCGGCGAGTGCATCAATTTCTTCTAAATAATGGCTCGTAATTAGAACCGTTGTTCCAGCTTCCCGCAATCGCCGCAAGAAATTCCATACAGTACTACGGCTCTCGATATCGAGTCCGACGGTCGGTTCATCTAAAACAAGAACATCAGGCTGATGAAGCAGTCCGGCGGCTAAATCGAGTCGCTTCTTGAGACCACCAGAGTAGGTTCCCGTCCGCTTGTCTGCCCATTCGTCTAGCCCTAAGAGATCGATCATTTCTGCGATTCGTTGTTTGGCAGTGGCTTTCGGCAGGTGATAGAGCGCAGCCTGCAACTCTAGAAGCTCTCGCCCAGTCAGAACCTTGTCGAGTGCCACTTCTTGAGCAATGTATCCTAGCCGCTGCCGAGCTTGACGAGGATTGTCAACAACTGAAATGCCAGAGACTTCGATCGTGCCTGAATCTGGTTCTGTCAACGTACACAAGCAGCGGAGTGTCGTCGTTTTTCCAGCTCCATTGGGTCCAAGCAGGCCGAAAATTTCACCCGATTGAACAGTGAGCGAAACATCTTTGACCGCTTCTACTGACCCATAGCGCTTCTGGAGCTTTTCGATGAAGACCGCAGCCATAGCCGGTACTCCTCTATACAAATCTCAACATGTCTACACCTATTGTAGTGGTTCTGGTGAACAGAGCAGGGGGTGTGGAGAAGCGATCTCCTGAGGAGGATTACCCTAATCGAGCGATGTACGTTGTCGCCGCATCGACAAGCTGATGAGTGAGCGGGAGGCTATCGATCCCCATACCCGCACAAAGCAGCATCATGTAGAAAATTGAGTATTTGAACGTTGCGCGTGCAACTTGCAGATCTGATGGCGTTTGCATCAATTTCCAAGCCTTTTGCACAAAAATGCCGTTTAGCAGCATCGCGATCGCGCCATACACCACGCCCATCACATGCAACGGATAGACCAACAGCAGCGTTGCTGGAATTAACGACAGCGTGTAGTAGAAAATTTGACGACTCGTAGACTCGTTGCCTTCTACTACAGGCAGCATTGGCACGCCGACCTTAGCGTAATCTTCGCGAATCAGGATGGCTAACGCCCAGAAATGCGGTGGTGTCCACAGGCAAATAATTGCAAATAGAACCCACGCTGCCCAGCTTAACTCGCCCGTCACGGCTGCCCAACCCACAAGCGGAGGGATCGCACCTGCCGCGCCGCCAATCACAATATTTTGAGTGCTATGCCGCTTGAGCCAATGCGTGTAAACCAGCACGTAAACCAGAATGCCCGACATTGCTAAACAGGCGCTGAGCAGATTTGCAAAGACAGTCAGCAGCGTAAACGAAGCGATCGCCAGCGCGATCGCAAAGATCAGCGCATCACGGGGACTGACCCGACCCGACGGAAGTGGGCGATCGCGCGTCCGCTCCATCACATAATCAATATCGCGATCGTACAAACAATTAATCGTATTCGCTGATCCAGAGGCAAACGTTCCGCTTAGCAACGTCACCAACAGCAATACTGGATCAACCTGTCCTTCTGCTGCAATCCACATTGCCCCTGCTGTTGTAATCAGCAGCAGCAAAATAATCCGAGGTTTTGTCAGTTGAACATAGCTTTGAATAATTTGTAGGAAATCTTGATTGCGGCGTGAAACGCCCGTCATTGCATTTTGCATTCGCGTATTCCATAAACGAGAGAGTAGAGACGCAATATATTGCGTTTAAAGATATTGGTCTAGCAAATATTGCGTCTTTATGTAGCCATTGTTCCAAGGATTGAATTGCAGCGATTGTTCAGTACAAATCGTGCAGAGCCACCTATCATTCCACCGTTGCAAGCGTTTCATCTGTTGATAGTGGTAATTGCACCGCTGCTTGATCCCGCAACGCCAAAACTGCAAAAACAATCAGCGTTCCCAACAGCGCAGCGCCCGTTGCCTGATGCGCTACCGTCAACGGCTCCACCTGCAATCGGAGTCGAAACGTCGCAACACCCAACGTAATTTGCAACAGCAACAGCAGCCCAGCAACATTCGCCAATTGCCGCAACGCAGATGAAAGTGCTGGAGTTCGCCAAGCCATGACGACCAGCATTAGCACCGCGATCGTAGGTGGCACAATTCCGGCAATGTGACTATTCATCACTGTGCAGAGCTTTGATGTCCCCAAACATTGGTGCAGTGCCCATTGAGAAGAAACTAATCCTCCCAAAATGCTTTGCATGTAGACCAAAACTGCCGCACTTACACCCACCCAGCGGAGTTTGCCGACGGTTCCAATTCCTTTGTAAACCACCAGGGAAGATCCAATCGCCAGCAGCGTTCCAAAGAACAACAGTCCGGTTCCAAGGTGAGCCGTCACAATATCAAATCGCAGCAACTCAGTCACCGTCAGACCGCCCAAAATTCCTTGAAAGACAACGAGAAACAGGGCGAAACTCGCAGCGCTCGGCATCCAGCGAGGCAAGTCCCGACGGAACCACCACGCGGCACCACAGAGCACGATCGCGCCAAAGCCAATCGTTGTGGCGACAAGACGATGAAACCATTCTAGAAAAACTTGCAGGTTCATCTGCTGCCGCGGCACAAGCTCCCCATAGCACAAAGGCCAGTCGGGACACGACAACCCCGCATTCATCACACGGGTAGCGCTGCCCAATGCCATTAGGAAGAGCGTCGCGATCGCAAGACCAAACACCAACCGCGTCATCCACACTCTAACGGCAGTAGATGAGGGCGAAGAAACAGGAGAAGAGTGAAGAATAGAATTTGACATCTGAGAAATTTGTTGTTCCGGTCTCTGAAGAGAAAATAAAAGTTCACGGAAATCGGAGCATCTGCTCTAAGTTCTACTTTAGTGATGGAATCGTTAATTCTAAACAGCTTTAGGGAATTCTTCGGATTCTCAATGGCTTCAAGTCAACCTTCCACAACGCTTCTGCTGTGATCCCAAAGAAAACATTAAGGATACTTCTGAAACAGAACACATCCCAAGAGGGGTGTCGTACCGTTGAGGGGGGAGTTAACCAATATAGAGGTTTTGGCGTTTCAGCTTAGAGTCAAACTGACATTCAGCCTTACTGGTTTTCGCGTTAGGATCTCTCTTGAGGGCGCTCTCCATCCAAAGCCCAAATACTAGAATTTCAAGCACTAAGATTTCAAACGTCTATTTTCAAATGTCTATGCTCTGAGCAAACAGACCGAGGGACAGCAAACCAGCCATAATCCATGTTGCCTTCTCCCGTTTAGTAGGTCTTCTTACATCCGATCCCACGTCCCCCATGAATGAGAGTGATGAGCCGTGAATATTCCAAGTCAAATTACAACGCTGCTCGCTGGTATTCTTCTGACCCTTATTAGCTTTTGGTACGGTCAGAACCACAATCTATTACCCGTTGAAGCCTCTAAGAATGCTGCTTCAGTAGACAATCTGTTTAACGCCATGTTGACGATTGGCACAGGTATTTTTCTACTGGTCACTGGCATTCTGATTTACAGCGCCATTAAGTTCAGACGTGCTCCTGACGATACGAGTGACGGACCGCCCGTACACGGCAACATTCCGCTAGAAATTCTCTGGACAGCGATTCCAGCCATTATTGTGTTAGGGATTTCGGTCTACAGCTTTGACGTTTATACAGCTGAAGGCGGTATGAACCCGATGGATCACTCAATGGCACACGGAAAAGCTCACCATCAAGTGGCTGCGCAGCCGGGAAGTGCTATTGCCGCAACTCTTATTTCTCAAGCCGAGCCCACTCAGCAGAAAGCCGAATCCGTTCTACAAGACCCGGCGACCAATGCTGTGCGAGAAGATATTCCGAAACGGAAAGAAGCACCTACGCTGGGAACGGTTACTCAACCACAGGTTGGTTCATCCCCAGAGAAAGCAGGAAAGCCCCCTGAGGTAGTGATCAACGTGACAGGAATGCAGTATGCTTGGCTGTTTACCTATCCGGGAACCGAAGTGGTGGCAGGAGAACTGCACGTTCCCTTAGGTCGCGACGTATTGATTAATATTTCTGCTAATGATGTTCTACATGCGTTTTGGGTTCCAGAGTTTCGTCTAAAGCAAGACGCTGTGCCTGGCCGCGAGGCGGAACTTCGTTTCACGCCGACTAGAGAAGGTCAATATCCACTGATTTGTGCTGAACTATGCGGGGCGTACCATGGCGCAATGAGAACGATCGTTGTTGTGGAGCCTCAAGAAGCCTATGACACTTGGCTTCAGAGTCAGCAAGTTGCGAGTGCCCATACACTGGATCAGGCCATTGCAGCCAATCCCGCCACGATGACCGCCGAGCAGTATCTCGCCCCCTATGCTCACGAGATGGGCCTCAGCCCAGAGATTCTCGACCAGCTACGTCCCCACAACGGACATTCTTAATTTCATCGAACGGAAATCGGGTATCTCCATGCCCTCATAGCCCATACCCCTCTCGTTATGACTCAAGCCGCTCAAATTCAAGAAGAAGCCAACCAGTTTGCCCACGGCAACAAGCCGGGTAACTGGAAGGAATACTTCTCCTTTAGCACTGACCATAAGGTGATCGGGATTCAATATCTGGTCACAACCTTCTTTTTCTATCTCATTGGCGGTGTGCTGGCGACCCTGGTTCGTACAGAACTCGCCACGCCTGAATCCGATTTTGTCAGCCGCGAGGTTTACAACAGCCTATTCACGGTTCACGCCACGGTAATGATCTTCCTATGGATTGTGCCTGGAGCAACTGGCGGATTTGGCAACTACCTCATTCCCCTCATGATTGGGGCGCGAGATATGGCGTTCCCTCGCCTCAACGCGCTCGCCTTCTGGATCATTCCCCCAACAGGATTGATGCTAATGTCCAGCTTCTTAGTCGGCGCACCCGGAGCAGGCTGGACAAATTACCCGCCCCTCAGCTTAGTTAGCGGAAAAGCGGGGGAGATGATTTGGATTCTTAGCATTCTGCTGTTGGGAACCTCGTCAATTTTGGCAGCCGTGAACTTCATCGTCACGATCTTCAAGATGCGAGTCCCTGGCATGGGCTTAAACCAGATGCCCCTGTTTTGCTGGTCAATGCTGGCAACCTCATTCTTAGCGCTAATCGCCACACCAGTTTTGGCGGGGGCAATGATCTTGCTGTCGTTTGACGTCTTAATTGGCACTGCCTTCTTCAATCCAACAGGAGGCGGCGATCCGATCGTTTATCAGCACCTCTTCTGGTTTTACTCTCACCCTGCCGTCTACATCATGATCTTGCCGATCTTTGGCATGATCTCAGAAATTGTTTCAGTTCATTCGCGCAAACCGATTTTTGGCTACAAAGCGATCGCATACTCCAGTATTGCCATCTGCGGACTCGGCCTGATCGTCTGGGCACACCACATGTTTACCAGCGGAACTCCGCCTTGGCTGCGGATGTTCTTCATGATCACCACAATGGTCATTTCTGTGCCAACCGGAATTAAAATCTTCAGTTGGCTGGCGACGTTGTGGGGCGGCAAGCTTGACATGAGTTCGGCGTTGCTGTTTGCGATGGGATTTATTTGTCTGTTCGTGATTGGCGGCATTAGCGGCGTCATGACGGCTTCGGTTCCCTTTGACATTCACGTCCATGACACTTATTTCGTTGTAGCTCACCTGCACTACGTGTTGTTTGGGGGCAGCGTTTTTGGGTTATATGGCGGCTTCTACCATTGGTTCCCCAAGATCACGGGACGGATGATGAGCGAAGCGTGGGGTAAGGTTCACTTCTGGCTGACGTTTATTGGCTTCAACCTAGCGTTTATGCCGATGCATAAACTCGGCATGGAAGGGATGAACCGTCGGATTGCAGAGTACGATCCCAAGTTTGCGACATTGAATCTGATCTGTACGATCGGAGCCTACTTACTAGCCGTTTCAACCATTCCGTTTATTGTTAATGCCACTTGGAGTTGGTTGCGCGGCAAACCAGCGGGTGATAACCCGTGGCGAGCATTGACGTTGGAGTGGATGACCACTTCTCCGCCTCCGGTGGAAAACTTTGAAGCTGATCCGGTATTAGCAACAGGGCCGTATGACTACGGCATGGGTAACCGTGCTACGGAAGTGGATGTTCCCTTCTCGGAAGCCGACGATCCATCCTTGTCAGCGGGTCCAAGCTCTACGTTGCGAGCAAAACCTGATCCGGTGGCGGCAGCAAATCCGAGCGATCGCGGCGACGAAAGCTACAACCGAGAGTAATTCAATTTAGTCATGCCATCTAAGAGGGAGAAACAGATTTCATTGGTTTATCCCTCGCTTTTTTCAACTGTTCACTTAGCTATTCGAGACCATGACCACCCTCGATCCTGCAAAATTAGAGCGCAACCATCACCAAGACGACCATCATGTTGCGTCTGGGCATGAAGGCCATCCCGATCATCGCATTCTGGGCATCATTGTTTTTCTAATCGCAGAAGGCATGATTTTTCTGGGGCTGTTCACGGCATATCTTGCCTTTCGGACGGTTGCCCCTACGTGGCCTCCTGAAGGAACGCCCAAACTAGAGCTACTGCTTCCTGGCATCAACACCGTGATTCTGATTGGCAGTAGCTTTGTCATTCACAACGCGGATACAGCGATTAAGAAGAATGATGTTCGCGGGCTGCGCTTGTGGTTTGGGATCACTGCTGCAATGGGCGCTGTCTTCCTAGCAGGCCAGCTTTATGAGTACTTCCATCTAGAGTTTGGGCTGACCAAAAATATTTTTGCCAGCACATTCTATGTACTGACGGGATTTCACGGGCTACACGTCTGCTTTGGACTAATTTTGATCATGGCCGTGTTGTGGCGATCGCTAAAGCCCAATCACTACAACAGCAAAGATCACTTTGGCGTCGAAGCAGCAGAAGTCTACTGGCACTTCGTGGATGTGATCTGGGTAATTCTGTTTCTGTTGCTTTACATCATTTGAATCTGATTTTTGTGAATCTGATTGTTGAACCCAATCTCAAGCGATCCTTGTAGTTCGTAATTTGTAATCTGAAGTATTTTCTTCAATTACGAATCACGAACTATCATGTTAAGCGCTTACTGAGCAGGGTGATGAGATATGAGTTTACCGTTTGTTTTAGATGTTGCGATCGGCTTAATTTTTACGTATTTAATTCTGAGTTTATTAGCCGCTGAACTTCAAGAGTTACTCGCAACCGTTTTGCAATGGCGAGCCAAACATTTGAAAGACTCGATTGAAGTCTTGCTGTCAGGAGGCACGGGTACGCCCGAAGAAGAGCGTGTCCGAGATTTGGTGTCTCGGCTTTATAACGATTCGCTGCTAAAGAATGTTAACCAAGAAGCGAAAGGTGGTATTGCTACTGCCTTTCGACGGATTTCGAGTTTCCTATTTCGGGGAAATCGCAAAGGTGCGTTTGGCCGGGAGCTGTCAACCGGACCTTCCTACATTGCGTCAGAAACGTTTGCCACAACAATGATCGAGCAACTTGGCATCACGTCGCTGATCGATAAATTAACCGAAGTTCGATTTGAGAAATTTGTCAATCGCATTGTCGGACAGTATTCGGCTGATACTGTTGGCGAGGCTCAACTTCCTAGCGATGATGCATTTCGAGATGATTGGGAGCGGGGCGGAATTCGAGTTGTTGCTGCCAAATCCAACATTACTAACTTAGACCAAGACCATAATTTCAAACTATTAGTGGAAGAGTATGACGAGATCTTGCGATCGTATAAGAGCAAGCAAGCCAACTTAACCACCAGCATTGAGCGGTTGGGAGAAGCCTTTAACATTTATATTGCGACGAGTTGTGATCCCAACTCAACGGATCAAGCGCAACAAACTTACGCTCGTCGCCTGCGATCGCTCAAATCTAGTATTTTTGGTGAAAATAACGATCGCGCCATCCTGTCAGGTGGTCTGAAGCCGAGCTTGTCTGAAATTGCCGAACTGGTGAACCAGAATAGCAACACCTACAAAGAAGCGGTGAGCGCTTATGAGCGCTTAGCGAACACGGCAAGACCGATCGATGCCCAAATCAATTCAACAATTGAAGGTCAAATTCAGGATTACATAGCAGGATTAGAGCCTGAAGAAGCGAAACGCTTGAAGAAACACATCAACGAAGAACACATCAAACCGTATGATGCTCTACCATTTGACCAGCAGCAAATCTTTTTATCCACTGCCCTGAAAGATTTGTCAGAAGAGGAACGCCAACTGTACGAAGATTATCAGTCCTACAAAAAAATTCGGAGTGGTTTAAGTCGGTTGCCCGATTCTGTGAAAGAAAGTCTATCGATTTTGGCAAGGCGTGCTCAAACGCGAGTTCAGCAAGTTGATAACGAACTGCATCAATTTAGCGACGAGATCGCACTTTGGTTTGACCGATCAATGTCGCGTGCGTCTGGCGTTTACAAACGCAACGCAAAAGGGGTGGCGATCCTGATGGGTCTTGTTCTCGCAGCGGGTACAAATGCCGATACATTTCATATTTTCAATCGGCTATCGAGTGATGATAGTTTGCGGCAACTGATTACCGACCAGGCCGCTAAGCTCGATCTAAGAGCAACCAATTCTCCGCGCTTGTCGGAGGAGCTAAAAAACTTGAGAAATCAGACAGATTCTGCATTGCGAGACATTGCTTTTCCCATTAGCTGGAGTCCGGTCAATTTAGGCAGACAGCTTGGATGTCAGCCCAACGAGCTTCAGAGCGATCCGTCTCAAGCGACGCAACCAAACTCACCCAATCAGACTGACGACACTCAGGCTAGACAAGCTTGGGCAAACCTCTACAAATCCTGTGTCAATGGAGGTCAAGCAACGATCGACACACCTGTACCCCTGCAAGTGATGGACATTGCTGCTCATCGACCTTTGGGACTGCTGCGAATGATGTCGGGCTGGGCGTTTAGCGGCATTGCGATCGCGATGGGCGCTCCGTTCTGGTTTGACTTGCTAGGCAAATTTGTCAATGTCCGCAATTCAGGCGGCAAGCCAAAACCCAAAACAGAGGAGAATGCACCTTAGCTTACTAGACATTAAGAATTATTGTCTCCATTGCATCTTGTAAATCTTGAGTGAGATCGGTGACTGCTTGTTTTGCAGAACGCCGATCTTTTTTGTAAGTATTCCAGCGATCGCTGAGCGAAATCGATTCTCCAATCGTGATTAACGCCGATTGTTTTCCGAGCTTCGGACGATGAAACGGATTGCCGCCTTTGATCCGAGTCATGGTGTCCCCCAGGATCAGCACCGCTTCGGCAAACCGCTCCGCCGTCGGTTTCTCGAATACATATTGCCCGGTAACAGCCACAAAGCTTTCGACAATTCGCATGTGCCAGATTCGCAGATGAGCTTCTTCCGCAACGAGATCAGCAAGTCCGCGCTGCAAGGGTGAAAGCTTATCAAGCGTGAGATCCTCACGATAAATGCAATCCCAAGCCGCTTGTTCGAGGCGACGACAGCGATCGATCACCGTTCCTTTTGGCAGAACATTGAAATACTCTTCAGGCACTTGTAAGGCGGCGTTGAGTAACTCTTGCAATCGGACGGCAAATTCTTCGTTGGTCATCTTGTGAGGTTTAGCGTTCTCTCCAGTTTTTAAGGGTTGATGGTAGAAGCGTCGATAAAACTCTTCCATTTCTACTAACAAGTGTGCGGCTAACCGATAAAGCCTGTGATATAAATGTCGCTCATTTAGTTTTTTTTCGTCGCTCTCTACCCGATTGAGTCCAGCGTCCACTTCTAATTCTCCAAGTAGTGCCTCGATCTCAGCCCAAGGTGGCGTTATATAGCGATATTGAAGTCCGATAGGCACCACAATCACCTCTTCCGAACGGCCGGCTTTCTGCAAATCTTCAGCGCACCAGAAGCCAAGCTGCGAAATTCCGGGTTCTAAGGGACTAATGATTTCGTTGTGTCCATTCGTTGCACCTTCGGGGGCTGCCATGAGCGGAAATTGACCGTTGGCAAACAGATCACGCGCCGATCGCAGGCCTGCCCGATCAAGCTTGCCGCGATGAATCGGAGTGCCGCCCAGTTTAGAATACATCCACCCGACGATCTCACCTGCCCAAAGCGGAATGCCGCGATCGTACATGAAGTGAGCATGAGTTGGCTTTTGTAAGCGAATTCCGTTTTGCTTGGCAAATCGAGGCAGCAGGTGATGCATCAAATACATCATGGTGGCTGGATCGTCGGTACTGGGATGTCGAAACGCCAGCAGTAAGCGAACTTTGCCGTCTTGAAACTGCTGATAGAGATGCGCCAATTGTTCTATGTTCTTAGCTTCGACCTGACAAATTGGCGTTCTAAAGCGCAACCACAACGGCACGGTTGCTCGCAAAAAATAGACCGCTTTACGATCGAGGGCGGGCGGAATAAATTCTAGGGGAGGTTGAACCTGTTGGAGTGAGCGAGGCAAGGGAGGCTCCTTCGATCGATACCGGGATGTCAGTCATGGTATTCGGTCAGAGTCGTTATGGCAGAATTTCCGTTACAGATTGATAAGCGTCCTAGTTCTTTGCTAAGCCAGGGACGCCTACAGCATGCTTCGCACAGAGGAATGAAAAACCGATCAGAACGATTAGGCATTTCGTTAAAAAATAAAATTTAGTTCTAATTGCCAGTCACCAGCGGTACGACTTAATTCAATTTGACGGATGAATTCACGAAAATAGAACCGTCGTTCAGATTCAGATAAATCTAACCAAAACTGGGAAATCGAAACGGTCTTAGCGATCGCAATCAAATTGACAGGTGGCAATTGAGCGAGTTTCCCCTGCAGTTGGGCAATTTCAGCCCTCAAGTTATAAGTTCTTAAATCTGCCGTTTCTTGATCTAAAACGCCGCTTTCTAGTAACGACGGAAGTTGATTCAGAATCGCTTGTTTTTGCGCGATCGCACCGCCAATACCCTGTTTGATCCCTTCGACGGGAGGCAACTCGACACCTGACACGGCACGGGGTAATTCCTCACAGATTTGTTCAATTGTGCGCTGTAAAACTGCATCGTAGGCGATCGATTTGCACTTCGGGTTGCAGGGACATCGGGTTGGACGCAGATAGAGATACTCCTTTGCACCTTTGCGCTTGCGACGTGACTGAGTGACTCGCGCGATCGTCATGGGAGACTGACAGGTTTTGCACATCACCAGTCCTGCCAGCGATCGCGGCGCACTCGCGGTGCGAGCGGGAAGCCGTCTGTTGCGTCGCAATAATCGATCCACTTGCGCCGCTTCATCACGGGAAATAATGGCGGCGTGAGTATCTGAGAGAAGGTCGCCGTTTTGGTATTCTAAGTCGCCTCGATAAACTGGATTGGTTAACCATCGGCTCCCGGTTGAGACGGAAATTTTTTTGCCATACTGCTTTTCTAAATAGCGAACCGCTCCCCGCAGCGAACCAAATAATAGAAATCGCTCGAAAAATTCTTTGACCACCGGAGCCGTACTGCGATCGATGATGTAGCGATTGCGGCTGCGACGATAGCCGTAGGGCGCTTTTCCAGGGGGAGCAAAGGCTTTCACACGGTTGCGGGCGTGTCCTTGACGAATGCGCCTGCTGCGTTGAGTGTATTGGAGTTGCTGTAAGAACTTGAGAAATTCCGATTGTAGATTGTGTTCAGATGCTTCGATGGGAATGACGTTGATGTTGAGCGATTCGAGTTGAGATAAGCGATCGCTGACATCTTCCATCGATTCGCCCAATTCTTCTAAACGACGAATGAGGAGATAGTCTACAGGTTCAGTTTGACAGTCGCTCAGCAGTTGTTGAAACTGAAAGCGCGGCTTTTTCTCGGTTGCTAAATCTTGATACACGCGATCGATATCCCAGCCCCAAAGCGTCGGATCGGGGGTTGTTTCTAAAAGTGGATCGCTGTACAGATAAGCAATGATTTTCATACAGAATGGGATTGCCAACGAAAATCAAAAAAATTCTGTAGATGTAAATAGAAACTTTAACGGTTAATGTAATGCAATTATCCCACGACTCCCAATTCGATCACATGTCCGTCGGGATCTTTGACAAACAGCGCTGGACGACCGGAAGCACTGATCTGAAACGGGTAGCCGTGGGAGGTTAACTGCTCTTTTGCCGCTTCAATATCAGAAACCGAAAACGCCAGATGCCGATTTCGCCCCCACTTTTCTGCATTCTGAAAATCAGAAATGACGCTAGGAACTTCGATTAGGTGAATTTGCATCGTGCCTAGCTCATACCAAGTGCCAGAAAATTTAAGATTGCGATCGCCAGTTGGCAACCCTAGTACCGTTCCATAAAAGTAGTCTGACTTTTCTAAGTTTGACACTGGAATCGCGGCGTGGAGAAATTGTGTGATCATCATAAAACCTGCAAAGTAAAAAGATAGTGTTTCGTTAGATTATAAAATTCTGGCATCGAATCCTTAAACAGACTTTATCGTATGAATAATCGCTGGACGTTGAGCGGAAAGAAAGCTTTGATTACAGGCGCAACCAAAGGGATTGGACTGGCGATCGCACAAGAATTTCTCTCTCTTGGCGCAGAGGTGATCATTGTGGCGCGAGATCAGGACGCGATCGCTCAGCAGCTTGAAATTTGGAAGTCACAAGGGTTGGAGGCTGAGGGAATCGCTGCCGATGTATCGACTTCTGAGGGACGAGGCGCGATCACTCAATACGCCCAGCAAACCTTGGGAGAGTTAGAGATTCTGGTGAATAACGTAGGGACGAACATTCGCAAAGCGGCAACCGAGTACAGCGCGGATGAATACACCAAAATTATGGAAACCAATCTAACGTCGGTATTTGAGATGTGCCGACTGGTCTATCCGTTGCTCAGAGGGGCGGAAAGCAGCATTGTTAATATTGGCTCTGTTGCCGGATTAACCACCGTTCGGACGGGTGCGCCCTATGGTATGACCAAAGCTGCGTTGGTTCAACTCACGCGATCGCTGGCGGTGGAATGGGCAACCGACGGAATTCGTGTCAATACCGTCGCGCCCTGGTTTATTCGCACGCCTCTAACCGATTCCTTGCTCAACAACCCTGACGTTCTAGCATCGGTGCAAGCTCGGACGCCCCTCAAGCGCGTGGGTGAACCGGAAGAAGTCGCAGGGTTAGTCGCATTTTTATGTATGCCAACGGCTTCCTACATCACGGGACAATGCGTTGCCGTTGATGGCGGTTTCCTATCGTTTGGTTTCTGAGTCGATGTATTTGCTCTAAATCTGATTAAACCTTGGCAGCCGAACTCCCAAGCAGCATCAACGAACCTCTAAATCTCTCTGACGAACCCCTAACGTTCGTGAGTTAGCGCCTTCGAGCCTTGCTCACCATCTTGCGAGATAGACGCAATGTTAAGTCTTCTTTTTCTGCCCACTCTTGCACAAGGCGATAAAACGTTTGACGGTCTTCATTTTTTAAGACCGCGACCTGATCCGCCGTCTCGATCGCATAAGGATAACCGCCACCAATAATGACTTCTGCCCGAACCCAATCGATCACGCGATCGTAGAGTCCCGCTTCATAGACCCAAACAGGCATTTCTAGACGCACAGGGTAGCTATCTCGATTGGTCTTGAGGTAGGTAAAAGCAATGTGATCAGCTAGTTCTTGATAGAAATCTCGGACGCCGATGCGCTGACAGCGAAAAACAGGAGTGCGATCGCCCCACTGCATGTCATGTTTAGCGCGACTAAGGAGTTGGGCATCGTGAATGGCTTTGCCCTCGGGTAGATCACACAACCGTCTCAGCATCTCGGTCAAATCGCGGGCGGTAGAGGTATCGATGTATCCCACGAGCGGAACTCGATATCGTTCACTCGCTCGAATCAGGTTACGAATGCATTTGACGTAAAAATGCTTGGTTTCTTCGTCAAACGCTTCTGCAAAACTCGCAATCAGCGAACCGTCAAAAAAAGCTAAGCAAAGGTCGCATCCTTCGCGCTCTTCCATGTATTGGATTAAGCGCTGAGTTTCCATCTCAAAGCGACGTAGATTGACTTTGCGATCGGCAAGATCTCCTCGTCCGACGCGCAGATCACTCGGCGTCAGCACCACTGATTTGATGTCTTTTTCATACTCGCCCGATGGCAAATGAAAGTTTTCGTACCACCCGATCTGCACTAGCGCTACTGGGATCGAGAAATCTTTACTCGGATAAATTTGAGAACCATCCACCGCAAATGTGGAGATTCCAGTCAAGCGATCGCGCACCCATGCCATGCTCTGCTCTCGACTCTGCCACGTCAAACCACAAGGCAAAATCCAGTCTGGAGATGTACCAAGCGCCTCTAACGGACGTGCGCCACAATCTTTCATGCCGTCTAGCCGATCGAGCAAGTCGGTATGCGATCGCTGCGACATCTGGGCAAGCGCCGCTCCATAAAGCTGAAGCTCCTGCATCGCCGTCTTATCGAAGCGCGTAAAGTCTTCTCGCTTCTGATTTAGCTGATTCAGAATTTGCGATGGTTTGACAGGCATGAACTTAAAAATTGATACCTAAGTACTATATCTCAGGTTTTTATATTACAGTACGTAATCCTGTTGCGTATCGTAATATCACATTACCTTTATCCCCTCCATGCAAGTCATGAGGTTTTGCTGACAATCTAGTTACATGCCTATCGGAAATTGAAAGCTTGCGCTCAATCAGTTTGCTATCGTTTACAGCGAACGGTTTCCTAATTGAGGATTGTTGACACAAACATATTTACAAACTCCACGAATCAAGAGACACATTAGCTAGTTCATGAACTCATCCATTCAGTTTCAATGTGGATTGTCCGCCGCTGGTGTGAGAGTGACGTCACCCCTGGCTACTGTTTCCGTAGATTCACATCTACTGATTCTTAAAGCTCCACTGCTGTACTACTCTTTCAAGCCCAATCAAATTGTGGCTCTAGAGGTAATTTCAAAGCATGACATGTGTATTGCTCATACAGTGCGTAACTATCCCGCTGACATTAGACTTAAACTGCCAAATGCGCATCAAGCTCTAGAAGACATCTACAATTGCGAATTTCTTCCGTCAGGAATTAATTGCGACAGAATAAGTGACAGAGGATGGGCTATTCGCTCATGGACTGTGATTGCTTTCTTATTCGTTTGGTATGGCACTATTTGGGCAGGTCCTAAATATCCAGAACTCAGCATTATTGCTCCTTTACCCGTTATAACTCTCTTAAGCATTTGCATCGCCTCCATCATTCTTATAGGCTCGCAAAATGCTCAGAGGCTCATTCTTAAGCCTGGTAGAAGCATCAGTGAAATTAAGCCTGCTGTGTATCTGTTAATTTTACTATCTGGGTTGATGGCTATTATGATGATGCTGTCAGTACTCTTTGTTCCAGAAAGATTTTCTAAAAGTCCAAAAGAATGTGTATCTATTGTTTTGCAGCAGAAAGCATGGTGGTGTTCTGAGAAATTCAATAGGTAGAAGCAGCAATAAGACTTGCGCTAGTGAATTGTTTGGCATGATTACGCCGCGAAGTGAATTTAGCTTGCAGCTTCAATCAGTAAAGAGCGATCGGAAGTGAGCGGATTAGGAAGGACTTGATTTCGTGCTTGGTAATCTTCAACTAGAAGCTCTAACACATCTTGACCGTTTTTCAGTGCCTCTTCGTAAGTGTCTCCATGCGTGTGAGCATAAGGCCCAAATTCAGGCAAACTCACAATAAATTTTTGATCTTCGTTTGACCACTGAATCACCATACTGTAGTGGGGCGTCATTCACGTTCTCCATTACTTTCTTGGTTTAACCTATCCAGATCTCGGAGGGCATTTTTGATGTCTCGTTCTTGATAGCGATCGGCGTCCGCTCCATCTTTTCCGGAAAGCGTCAAACTGTAAGGCAAAAGAGGGTGAGACCATACTGTATGGCTACCTTTCCCTGATCTGTAAGTAAAGTTTGCCCGTAGTAGCATCGCCTTTAGTTCTCGGATCTTTTTGGGCACGTCGCGATTTCTCTATTTTGATTCTCGATTCGCTTGTAGGTCTCGATCGATGAGAATTCCCCGCAGTCCTGCTAATTTTGCGGCTTCATAATCCTCTTTAGCGCTGTCTCCAATGTGCCATGCCATCTCTGCGGCACAATCATGCTTTTTGAGCGCAATTTGAAAAATTCTGGCATCTGGCTTTGCCACTCCAGCTTCGGTAGAAATGGTGATCGAGCTAAAGTAATCGGAGAGATTTAGGGCTTTTAGAACAGGATGGATGCGCGAGTCAAAATTTGAAATGATGCCCAACGGAATATCTAGTTTTCTGAGCCGCTCTAATGTTGGAACGGTGTCCCGATAAACTATCCAAGGCTCGGCGGTGGCAAAGTGAGAATAGACCTCTGAGAAAAACTCTGAGAAGTTTTTGAACTGATCAAACACACCGACTTGCCGAAAGGTTTTAGATGCGATCGCGCCCCACCAGCGATATTCAAGCCGAGGAATGTCAGTAGGTTTTGCTTCTGGAAACATGCAGGGTGGCGAAGCTTTGAACTGTTGATAGAACGCCTCATTCAACTGCTTTGAGTCAACCTCAACCCCATGCTTTTGGGCAAGCTGTCCATATACTTCGCCTACACTGCCGCGAACCCCAAACAATGTACCAACCGCGTCAAAAAAGATTACTTGGGGGCGTTTCATAAGACTTCCCGTAGAGGAACATAGACAATTGCCATCGTCTATTATTCATCGTTTCCTGCCAAAGCATCCACGATCGGACGAGTTAACCAGCTAAAGCCAACGCGGATTTGGTGGCTTAGAGTGGGCATCCGGTTGAGGTAGGCAAGCCGTCGCGCCAAATTTGCCAATGCTCCATCTAGCTGGAGTCCTAAGCCGGTTAAGGTCGCCTCGTCGATGCCGAGCGTCAGCATTTCGCCTAAATACTGATAGCGGAATGGCAGTAAAGGGCGATGGGTGAGCGAGGCCCAAACATTCCAACCGACATAATCGGACTGTTGAAACGCCGCTTGGGCCGTGGCTGGAACCTGCTGACCTTCAGCATCTTTGCAGTCTGCCAAATCGCCCAACGCAAAAATCTCAGGATAATCGATCGCTTGCAACGTTGGGGTCGTAACAATCTGTCCCCGCTGATTTTGCTTGAGCGGAAGATTTCGGACGACTTCGGCAACGCGAGTTCCAATCGTCCACAGGACGATGTCCACCGGAATTGTATCCGTTGAGCCTTTGTAGAGGAGAGAAATGCTGTCCTCGGTTAGGCTCTCCACTGTAGTTTCTAGATCAAGAAAGACGCCTCGTTCTTCTAGCGCCTTGGTGGCTGCCTCACGATTGTGAGTGGGGGACGATCGCAGAATTTGATCGGTTTGCTCAACAATCCGAATGCGGGCACGATCGCTTAGGCGATCGGCTAATTTACAGGCAAGTTCCACGCCGCTATATCCCGCTCCAACGATCGCAATCCGAATGCGATCTGCCGCCGATTCTTCTAGAAGTCTTAGCCGTTCTTGCAATCGGTAGGCATCGGCGATCGCTCTAAACGGAATGGCAAACTCCTCAGCGCCCGGAACGATATCCATTGGCGTTTCTCCGCCTACCGCTAACACCAAGCGATCGTAGGTCAGCGTTTCTCCATTCTGAAGCTGAACCTGTTTTGCCTCAACGTCAATCTCGGTTGCGGCGGTCTGCTTAAATCGAATTCCGGTTCCTGCCAGCAACTCTTCGTAAGGCGGAGCGACTTCCCATGATTGCATTTCTCCCGTCACCAGTTCGTAGAGCAGAGGAGAGAAGACGAAGCGATCGCGCTGATCGATCAGCGTAATTTCAGGTTTGTCGAGCTTGTCCCACGGCAACTGATTCAGCCGCAGCGCGGTATACAATCCACCAAAACCGCCACCGAGAATACAAATCTGAGACATAACGCTTAAGTCACGAGGCAACTCTTTTCATTCTAGAGACTCCCCCCTAATATTTCATTAATAGTTCTTCCCTGCTCCATTCCTCCTCTCTGATTGGCGTCGCTTCATGGCAGAATACCGTAAACGCACAGCCCGTATTCATAGGACGAGTCATGACCAAACTGAACGTAGGACTGTTATTTGGCGGATGTTCTGGGGAGCATGAGGTGTCGATTTCCTCCGCCCGATCGATTGCTCAAGCCCTCAGTAACGAGGCGAACGCCGAGAAGTACAGGCTCCTGCCGTTCTACATTGACAAAGATGGAGCTTGGCGATCGCCAGAAATTGCTAGAGAAGTTCTCGCATCGGGCGCGGCTATTCCGATGTCTGATGCACCTCCGAATCGTTGGCAGTTTCCAGCAGAGGTGTCCGAGATCGATGTTTGGTTTCCAATTCTGCATGGCCCGAATGGCGAAGATGGCACGGTGCAAGGATTGCTCAAATTGATGCAAGTTCCGTTTGTTGGCTCTGAGGTGCTGGGATCGGCGGCGGGGATGGATAAGATTGCCATGAAAATGGTGTTTGCTCAGGCAGGATTGCCGCAGGTGAAGTATGTGGCGGTGAAGCGCTCTGAGGTGTGGTCGAACCCGTGTGTGTTTCCCAAGCTGTGTGACGAGATTGAATCCCAGCTGGGCTATCCCTGTTTTGTGAAGCCCGCGAATTTGGGATCGTCGGTGGGGATCTCGAAGGTTCGGACTCGCGGGGAACTAGAAGCAGCGTTAGATAATGCGGCAAGCTACGATCGTCGGATTATTGTAGAGGCAGGCGTTGTCGCACGAGAAATAGAATGTGCGGTTCTGGGCAATGATCAGCCAAAAGCGTCAGTTCCGGGAGAGATTACGTTTCAGAGTGATTTCTATGACTACGAAACGAAATACACAATTGGCGAAGCGGATCTCTTTATTCCGGCAAATATTCCTCCAGCGGTGACGACCCAGATTCAGGAGCGGGCACTTCAAGCGTTTCTGGCGTTAGATTGTGCAGGGCTGGCGCGAGTTGATTTCTTTTACGTCGAAGCGACGGGCGAAATTTTGATTAATGAAATCAATACGCTGCCTGGTTTTACGGCAACGAGTATGTATCCTCAAATGTGGGCAGCAAGCGGAATTGCGTATCCCGAACTGGTGGATCAATTGATTCAGTTTGCAATAGAACGTCACTCCAACAAGTAGTCATCCATCACTGATTTCTCCTGGGCGTTGACCAATCCGGGTGGAGCCTTGGCAGATTAATGTGATGCGATTGCTTTGCAAGCTCCGAAGGATCGCTACGCACGTCCGAACGATCGCGGTTCAACTAGGAGCGGGGACAAATTTTCTATCTCTCTTCTGCTTAGAGATGAGAAGAATTCATGCTGATGTATGGCAGTTTCTATCTGATCTGCCATTATTCCTGTTTGATCAGGCATTGTTCCTGTTTGATCTGCGATCGCTTCTATCTGATCTGCCATTATTCCTGTTTGATCAGACATTGTTCCTATTTCATCTCTCACTCCTCCCACTTCATCTATGCAAAACACTGCTGAATACACTTGTGCCTATTGCGGCGAACCCAACGAAACCTTTGTCGATTGGAGCGGAGGAACTCAGCAATCCTATACAGAAGATTGTCAGGTCTGTTGTCGTCCAAATGTGCTCTACGTTCGATTTGATGAAGACACTTTAGAGGTTGAAATCGACAGCGAATATGAAGAGTGAGGGTTGGATCAGGCTTTAAGCACCAGGAATCGAATTCCTGACGGCTACTTTTCTCCCGCAATATGGACAAATAGTTCTCGGTTATGGCGCTGTTGTCGATGTTCCCACACGTATATTCCTTGCCAAGTGCCCAATACTAACCGTCCTTGCGCGATCGGAATATTTTCAGAGGTGTGCGTAAGTACCGATCGAATGTGAGCGGGCATATCATCCGCGCCTTCGGTGCTGTGAATGTAGTTCTCCCATTCGGGAACCAGTTTTGAGAAAAAGTTTTCGAGATCTCGCAACACATCCGGGTCGGCATTCTCTTGAATGATCAAACTTGCAGACGTATGCCGCAGAAATAGATGACAGATTCCGGTTTGAATGCCGGATTGAGCCACGATCGCTTGAACTTGTGAGGTCACTTTCTGAAGCGATTTACCCGTTGTAGAAATTTTGAGAATTTGTTGGTAGTGAGACATAAAACCATATTGCTAGGGCAGATGTCCTCATTCAAGCCCAAGCGATCGCTCAGTGCAACTGCCCATCAATCGTTGTTCAGATTCCAGCGCTTCTGTGTCTCTCCACTAAAATGAATCTATTCCTGCCTCTGGTGACTCTACAATGACAACCCTGCTGATTCAAGCTGCCAGCATTCCTCTCGCTGTTCACTTGCCTTGGGTCATGTAGATGAACGACGAGCAATTCTATGCCTTTTGTTTAGCAAATCGTGACTTACGAATTGAACGATGTGCAAATGGTGATGTGATTATCATGCCCCCTGCTTTTTCTGAGGTGGGCAATCGTAACTGTAATATTGCCGTTCAGCTAGGAGAGTGGACTGATCAATCAGGGACAGGAATAGGATTTGACTCTAGCGCAGGCTTTACGCTTCCTAATCAAGCGGTTCGATCACCCGATGCCGCTTGGATGACGTTAGAGCGCTGGAATGCATTATCTGAGCAGCAAAAAGCGTCTTTTGCCCCCATCTGTCCTGATTTTGTGGTCGAACTTCGCTCCTTCAGTGACAGCCTAGCTGAATTGCAAACCAAAATGCAGGAATATATTGACAACGGTGCGCGACTGGGATTGTTAATTGATCGCAAAAATCGCACCGTTCACCTTTATCGACCGGATCGCCCCCCTGAACTACTGAACGACCCTAAAACGGTAAGCTGCGATCCTGAATTACCGGGCTTTGCTCTCAATCTGGCACGGATTTGGTGATACACAACTTAATCGAATCGACCGAATCGAGGAAACCATACCTCTCAAGTGCAGCCCAAGCGGTAGAGTTAAGAAAGCAATTCGGTCACAGTTAGGGAGCAGCGCTATGCTGACATTTCTTTTAGCTTTATTGGTTGGACTGGGCAGCTTCGCACTGTATCTGTCGGGCTTTCTCTATCCAGAGGTCTACCGCAAAAATGATTTGATTTGGAGCGGGGTTGGACTGTTTTATGCGCTGGTGCTGTTGGTGTGCGGCGATCGCATCACGGGCGGCGTGCTGCTTGGACAGATAGCAAGCACTTCGTTGATTGGCTGGTTCGCTTGGCAAACATTGGATGCCCGCCTAGGACACACCCCCAGCACAGAAGAATTAAAGTCTAAAGTTGGTGAAGCGCTCCAACCTGAGAACCGAAATCGCATTTTTGGTCAGATGAAACAGCAGGTTTCGGGTCTTGCCAACCAAGTTCAAACAATGGTCGGCAGCAAATCAGATGCAGCATCCACTCCAGGAACAGCAACGGCTGAACCTTACAAGCCGCTGACGCGAGAAGATTTCGGCAACCCCACTCCGACTGTTGAAACAAGCACCCAATCGAGTGCAACTGAGGCACAGCCAACCGCAGCGAAGCCCGATATAGGAGGAGCGATCGCAGGGATTGGTCAAACGATCGGCGGTTTATTCAAGAAGCCGCAAAAAAATACAGAAGTCTATGTCCGCAAAGAGTTTCGGGAAGAAGCAACTCCAACTGTCACAACAGACAATGAGACGGTAACAGCAGGCGATGAGACAGTAACAGCAGGCGATAAGACAGTAAGTGGTTACGAAACAGACGCGATCGTGACCGAGGAAGCCGTCGAAGCTAAAACAGTACCCGTCAATCAACCCGGCGCATCCGACTCTGATCTTCCATCTGACGAGATTGTGCAAGAAGAAATGGAATACGAAGCAACTCGCGCCGAGGAACCTGTTCCCCCTCATCCTCCTTCCCCCGATTTAGTGGAAGCCGCTATAGAAGACGCCGCCGAGAAAGACCTTCCTGCCGATCCTCCACCGACAGAAGGCTCCTCTGCAAATTCCTAGCCGAAACGACCCAGCCTTTCTTGAAGTAAACTATCAATCAGACCAGAAACGGATGCAGCGGAAACAAAAATTCTGCTGCATCCGTTCTTGATTTACTGCCAAAATAAACCAATAGCTTCCTCAACCGATAAGGGGGCCATTCCATCCTCCTTCATCCCTCGTCCTCCTCGCGCAAGCGGGGCATTACCCTCCCTCATCCCTTATTGATATGTCTCCGACAGAACCAGGATCGTACAAAGACACCGTTAATCTGCCGAAAACCAAGTTTGATATGCGAGCCAACGCTGTCAAACGCGAACCAGAGCTACAACAGTTTTGGGCAGAGCAAGAAATTTACGAAAAGTTGTCTCAGAACAATCCTGGCGACCTGTTTATTTTGCATGACGGCCCTCCCTACGCCAACGGAGCGCTGCACATTGGGCACGCGCTCAACAAAATCCTCAAAGACATCATCAACAAATACCAACTGTTGCAGGGACGCAAGGTTCGCTACGTTGCCGGATGGGACTGTCACGGCTTGCCAATCGAACTGAAGGTGCTGCAAACCCTCAAACCCGAAGAGCGCAGGCAGTTAACCCCGATTAGCTTGCGGCAAAAGGCAAAAGAATATGCCTTAGCGGCGGTAGAACAGCAGTTACAGAGCTTCAAACGCTACGGAATCTGGGGAGATTGGCAACAGCCCTATCTCACCCTCAAGCCCGAATACGAAGCCGCGCAAATTGGTGTATTTGGACAGATGGTTCTGAAAAAATATATCTACCGTGGCTTAAAACCTGTCCATTGGAGTCCGAGTTCTAAGACGGCGCTGGCAGAAGCAGAGCTGGAATATCCCGAAGGTCACACCTCTCGCAGTTTGTTTGCCGCGTTTGAAGTCAAAAGTCTGTCGAACGACCTGATGACCGCGCTTGATCCCTTTTTAGGCGAGTTGGGCGTTGCTATCTGGACGACAACGCCTTGGACACTTCCCGCCAATCTAGCAGTGAGTGTGAATCCTGACCTCGTGTATGCCGTGGTTGAGGTCGGAGAGAATGCGCCTGGACGGTTTAAGTACCTGATCGTGGCGAAAGATCTCGTCGATCGCTTAGCTGAAACCTTCGGAACTACACTGGACGTGAAAGCTACGATGATGGGACGCTTGCTTGAGCATTGCAGCTACAAACATCCCCTCTACGATCGCACTAGTGAGATTGTGATCGGCGGCGATTATGTCACGACTGAATCGGGTACAGGCTTAGTTCACACCGCTCCTGGTCATGGACAGGAAGACTATCAAGTCGGACAGCGCTATGGCTTACCGATCCTCGCGCCTGTGGATGATAACGGCAACTTTACCGAAGAAGCGGGTCAGTTCCAAGGTCTAAATGTCTTAGGTGATGGCAATACCGCCGTGATCGACGCGATCGCTGCCACAGGTTCCCTTCTCAAAGAAGAACCCTATGTTCACAAATACCCCTACGATTGGCGCACCAAGAAACCGACGATCTTCAGGGCGACGGAACAGTGGTTTGCCTCGGTTGAAGGATTCCGGGACGAAGCGTTAAGTGCGATCGCAGGCGTCAAATGGATTCCTGAACAGGGCGAAAACCGCATCACCTCAATGGTTGCGGAGCGATCTGACTGGTGTATCTCTCGTCAGCGCAGTTGGGGCGTGCCAATCCCCGTGTTTTATGACGAAGAAACCAATGAGCCGTTATTAAACGAGGAAACGATCGCGCATGTCCAAGCGATCGTCGCCCAAAAAGGCTCCGATGCGTGGTGGGAACTTGCGATCGAAGACCTATTGCCCGCCAAATATCACGGACGCAAGTACCGCAAAGGAACCGACACGATGGATGTTTGGTTCGACTCTGGTTCGTCGTGGTCAGCTGTCCTCCAACAACGAGAAAACCTGCACTATCCGGCCGACTTATATTTAGAAGGCTCCGACCAACACAGAGGTTGGTTCCAATCCAGCCTACTGACCAGCATTGCCGTCAATGGTCATGCTCCCTACAAGACCGTACTCACTCATGGCTTTACCCTAGATGAGCAAGGACGAAAGCAAAGTAAATCCTTGGGTAACGTTGTCGATCCAATGATTGTCATCGAAGGCGGCAAGAACCAGAAAGAAGAACCACCCTACGGGGCAGACATTCTACGGTTGTGGGTTTCATCGGTGGATTACACCAATGATGTTCCGATCGGAAAAAACATCCTCAAGCAGATGTCGGATGTCTATCGCAAAATCCGCAACACAGCGCGATTTTTGATCGGCAATTTGCATGACTTCGATCCAGCAAAACACGCGGTGACGTATGAGCAATTGCCGGAACTCGATCGCTATATGCTGCACCGCATCACAGAAGTATTCGAGGAAGTTCAAGACTCGTTTGAAAGTTTCCAATTCTTCCGATTCTTTCAAACGATCCAGAATTTCTGTGCGGTTGACCTGTCTAATTTCTATTTAGACATCGCCAAAGATCGGCTCTACATCAGTTCGGAGAATGCGGCTCGGCGTCGCAGTTGTCAGACGGTGTTAGCGATCGCGCTAGAAAATTTGGCAAAAGCGATCGCGCCCGTCCTGTCTCACATGGCAGAAGACATCTGGCAATATCTGCCCTACTCTACGCCTCACAAGTCCGTGTTTGAAGCGGGATGGGTCACGCTGGATGAACAGTGGAAACAGCCCGAACTCAAAGCCCAGTGGGAGAAGCTGAGACAGATCCGCGCCGAAGTCAACCGAGTGCTAGAGCAAGCCCGAACCGAGAAGACGATCGGGTCTTCGCTGGAAGCCAAACTGCTGCTATTTGTGGCAGATTCTGGTCTGCGGCAAAAACTGCAAGCCTTTAATCCGGCAGACAGTTTGAGCGGTAATCGAGTCGATGAGTTGCGATATCTCTTCCTGACATCGCAGGTGGAGCTACTTGATTCGGCTGATCAGCTTGAAGGCGTGAAGTATGCGGTGCGAACCGAAGCGCTAGGGATTGGCGTCGTCGATGCAGATGGCGAGAAGTGCGATCGCTGCTGGAACTATTCCACCCATGTCGGCAAGTCGGTTGAGCATCCGTTGCTCTGTGATCGCTGCATCCCCGCCTTATCCGACA
The DNA here is from genome assembly GCA_019359315.1 of Myxacorys californica WJT36-NPBG1. Lineage (GTDB taxonomy): Bacteria > Cyanobacteriota > Cyanobacteriia > Leptolyngbyales > Leptolyngbyaceae > Myxacorys > Myxacorys californica. Next base: position 12,413 of record JAHHHO010000004.1, on the reverse strand, counting down.
AGTTCTAATAGATAAGGGATAGCTGCAACAACATTTTGTAACTACAATCGGTTATTGTAGCTGTCGTTCAATCATGGAATACGATTGGGATGAAGCAAAACGTTTTGCCAACCTTCGTAAGCACGGGATCGACTTTACCGATGTCCCAGCCATATTTGATGGCGACATTTTGACCGTCGAGGACGATCGCTACAGTTATGGGGAGCTGCGTTTTGTCACATTCGGTTTGTTGCAAGGGCAAGTGATTGCTGTTGTCCATACGGAACGTGAGGATTGTACCCGTATTATTTCTGCAAGAAAGGCAACGAAATATGAACAACGAGTCTACTTCGAGCAACTCTCAAACTGACTGGCAGCGCCTAGATGCAATGGCAGATGAAGATATTGATTTATCAGATTGTCCAGAAGTTACGCCGGAAATGTTTGCGAAAGCGGTGGTGCGACGTGGTTTACCCATTGCAAAATCCAAAACTCAAGTTACGCTCGGCATTGACAATGATGTACTAGAGTGGTTTAAGTCTCAGGGGCGAGGCTATCAAACCCAGATTAATCAATTGCTGCGAGCCTATATGGAAGCGCACGATCAATAGCCCCAGTGCTGCATTTCAAGGCGAGGATTAGTTACAGTGCCATAATCCATAATCCATGCTATCCAGAATCGCCAATTAAGAATAGTTCTTGATCAGATTTTTCAACAGATAGAGAGCCAAACTCGCTACAATGAGACTCTGCTAGAAGCAGGATGCGACAAAACGCGCATTGCTTATTTTCTTCATTCCTTCTCAAATTTATGGCCTTACCGATCGTTGCCATCATTGGTCGTCCCAATGTGGGAAAATCAACCCTCATGAATCGCTTGTCACAAGTGCAGGACGCGATCGTGTATGACGAACCGGGCGTCACCCGCGATCGCCTCTACAAAAAAGCCTTTTGGCGCGATCGCGAGTTTCTTGTCGTCGATACGGGCGGACTCGTGTTTGGCGATGATACTGAATTTTTGCCGCTCATTCGTCAACAGGCGATGTTAGCCTTGTCAGAGTCTAAAGCCGCTATTTTCGTCGTCGATGGTCAGCAAGGGCTAAACGGCGCAGACGAAGAGATTGCTCAATGGCTGCGAGAACAGTCTGTTCCCGTACTGTTGGCGGTCAACAAATGCGAATCGGTGGATCAAGGCATGGCTCAAGCGGCTGAATTTTGGTCGCTAGGACTCGGCGAACCGTATGCCGTATCGGGCATTCATGGCAATGGAACCGGAGATTTGCTCGATGCGTTAGTAGAATATTTACCCGCGTACGACGAGTCAGAAGAAGATTCAGAAATTCGAGTTGCGATCGCGGGTCGTCCAAACGTCGGCAAATCTAGCTTGCTCAATGCCTTTGTGGGCGAAGAGCGCTCGATCGTCAGTCCGATTTCTGGCACAACGCGAGACGCGATCGATATGTTGGTCGAGCGAGGGGACAAAACCTATCGGTTGATCGACACGGCTGGAATCCGCAAGAAAAAGAACGTTGAATACGGCCCCGAATTCTTTGGCATTAACCGAGCTTTCAGAGCGATCGAGCGATCGGATGTCGTGCTGCTGGTAATTGATGCACTCGATGGCGTTACCGAGCAAGATCAGAAGCTCACTGGGCGCATTGCCGATGATGGACGCGCCTGTGTTGTCGTCGTCAACAAATGGGATGCAGTCGAAAAAGATTCCCACACGATCTACGAATTCGAGCAAACGTTACGAAGTCGGCTGTACTTCGTGGAATGGTCGAATATCATTTTCATCAGCGCCCAAACCGGACAGCGCGTTGAAAAGATTTTTGACTTAATCAATACTGCTGCTGAACAGCATAAGCGGCGCGTTTCTACCTCTGTGATTAATGAAGTCATTGAGGAAGCCACAAAATGGTACTCGCCTCCGACCACCCGCCAAGGTCGTCAAGGCAAGATTTACTACGGAACGCAAGTCAGTTCTGGGCCGCCCGCGATCGCGCTGTTTGTCAACGATCCAAAACTATTTGGCGACAACTACCGCCGCTATATGGAACGTCAGTTTCGTAAAGCATTAGGGTTTGAGGGCACTCCGATTCGCCTGATGTGGCGAGGTAAGAAACTCCGCGATTTTGAGCGGAACAGTTCGGTAAATCGTGCAACCAAGGTTAAATAAGGGATGAGGGACTCTTCGACCCGCTCCGCGAGGAAGGACGCCTCACGGCAACGCTGACATACTCTCATCCCTCATCCCTGCTCTAATGGATTTACTACGATCGCTGCCCCTCGGTCTGTATCTCGAAAACCCAGTGACTTGGCTTCACCGCCTCGATCCGCGAGTCAAGTTGGCTTGGCTGATGAGCTTTCTAGTGGCTCCCTTGCTAGCAACAGCAACTTGGCGACTGATCTTGGTGGCGGTGCTGATTTTGCTGACTTTGGCGGCCCGCATTCCGCTGCGAATCTGGCGTCAGCAGATGGGCTGGCTGTTGTTTTTAGCAGTTTATGTGTTTGCCTTGGTTGCGATCGCTCCAGACGGTTTAGGAGTGGATAACCAGCCCCGTTTACCCCCGAACGAATTGGCTTTCACTCAGCAAGCCAGTACTCCTCTACCCGCAACGCCGAGTCCTGCCTGGTACAATCCCTTAAACTTTGGGCAAAAACCTGATCCAGCTCGGCAGGCAGCAGTGGCAAAGCTCAAACGCCCTGATCTGCCCCAGCCGACGAGCTATAGTTACATCGTATTTCAGCGGGGACTGTTGACCGTGTCGCGGCGATCGCTCGACCTCGCCATCCGCATTAGTACGCTCTTGTTTACGCTGATCTACAGTACGACGTTGTATCTGCTGACCACTGCGCCCGAAGAAGTGACCGCAGGATTGGAAGATTTGATGAGTCCGTTGCGACGATTTAATGTTCCGGTCACTGAAATTGCACTGACGTTAACCTTGTCTTTGCGCTTCATTCCGCTTGTCCTGGAAGAGTTTCAAAACCTGGTGCGCTCCATTCAAACTCGTGCCATTAACTGGCGCAAACTGGGATTGCGGCGGTCGGCGCAAATTTGGATGCTAGTGGCCGAGCGGTTGCTCGAAAATCTTCTCCTGCGAGCCGAACAAATTGCGAGCGCGATGAAGGTACGCGGGTTTACAAGCCCGAATCGCCATCGGGTTCCGTGGCATGATCTCAAGATTGGTCGCTATGACTGGGTAGCGCTGGGCGTATTGGGCGTGCTGTGGGCAGCGAGAGTCGGTTTCGGGCAGATTGGAAGCGGATGATCGGCATGAATACTCTTCCTTCACGACCCATTCATTCCGTTTCGGCTTGGCACTGGCGATCGCGCCCTCTCAACCATCGGACTGGATCGCAGGTGTTTGCAGCTTTGTTTTTGAATCAGGCGATTCCTTCGGAAGCTTGCGGAGCAATCGCAACCCTACTTGAAAGTCCTTATCCTCCATCGCCCGATTATCCACAGTTAGGACGGTATTCGATTTGTGCAGGTTCGCCCCGGTGCATCGATGGTCAGCCTCAACTGTGGACACCTGCGATCGGGGAGGTGTTGCCCTTTCTAAACCGTCTAATATCGCAGGCTGCTTCAAATGCTGAACGCAACGTTGAAGCAACGGCGTCGCTCCCGTTTACTGGAGGTTGGCTCGGCTGGCTCGGCTACGATGTCGCTTGGGAAATTGAGCGATTGCCTTATGTGAATCCTGATCTGTTGCCGTTCCCGATCTCATATTGGTATGAACCAGAATGTTTTGCTGTTTTAGATCACGAACAGCAAACCCTTTGGTTAGCGGCAACAACTCCAGATCAAATCGATCGGATGGAGCAACAGTTAGAAACTGATTCGATCGTGGTCTCTATGGCTGCTCCTTCGGCGCTGACACCGCAGTTTCAAGTATCTCAAGCACCCCAGTTTCAACTGTCTCAAGTTCAGCACGAAGCGATCGTTCTCAAGGCAAAGCAATACATCGAAGCGGGTGACATTTTTCAGGCGAATTTGTCGCTGCGATTTGAAGTTGAAACCACGGCAGAGAGTTGGTCAATCTATCGATCGCTACAACAAATCAATCCTTCTCCCTTTGCGAGTTATTGGAAGACGCCTTGGGGCGCGATGATTAGCTGTTCTCCCGAGCGATTGGTTCATTCTAGAGATGGCATGGCTCAAACTCGCCCGATCGCAGGAACGCGATCGCGGGGGCATTCACCAGAGCAAGATCAGCAGCTTGCCGCAGAACTGCTCAGCAACAGCAAAGAACTAGCCGAACATATCATGCTGGTTGATTTAGAACGCAATGATTTAGGACGGGTGTGTGAATGGGGATCAGTTGCTGTCGATGAACTGCTAGCGATCGAGCGCTACAGTCATGTGATGCATTTAGTCAGCAATGTTAAAGGTAAACTCCGCTCCGATGTGAATGCCGTCGATCTGATTCGGGCGTTGTTTCCTGGCGGAACGATTACAGGGTGTCCAAAAGTCCGCTGTATGGAAATCATCGAGGAACTGGAACCCGTCCGCCGCAATTTGTTTTACGGCTCGTGCGGCTACTTAGATTGGCGCGGCTACCTTGATCTCAACATTCTAATTAGAACGCTGCTCTACGCCCAACCGCCTGGTCACACGGCTGCAAGAGTCTGGGGGCAAGTCGGTGCAGGCATTGTTGCCGATAGCGATCCTGAACGAGAGTGGCATGAGTCGTTACACAAAGCTCAAGCCCAATTGCAGGCGCTAGAGTTAGCGATGTCGAACCTGATATCTAGCTGAGAGAATTTCACCCGATCGCAGCAGGACAGATAATCGGCTATATACTCGCTTGAAACTCTAGATTCAGTGTGACAGTCTCATACTCTTGATGGTCTAGTGATGGTCTAGTAGGGCGATCGCAGCCTTTTGATTCACTTCTACGTCTTAACTATGGCTCATGAGATCGACATTCTAATTCTCTCCAATGCTCCTGGAGAACTGGCAACTTGGGTCAAGCCTGTGGTGCGAGAGTTGCGTGCGGTCTTGGGGAGCGATCACGATGCGGTGCGAATCTCGGTTATTCTGTCGCCATGTCCTAATGCAAGCGGGCAAGAAGCCGACATTGCGAGAAGTTATCCTGAAGTCGATCGCGTTCAAGCCGCCGATAAATTCTTTCCCTTTTTGTTATTTGGGAAGACAGCGGAGGATTGGGAGTGGCGCGATCGCGGGGTCGTCATCTTCCTTGGCGGCGACCAGTTCTTTCCGGTTGTGATTGGCAAGCGCTTAGGCTATCGCACCGTGATTTACGCCGAGTGGGAAGCCCGCTGGCATCGCTGGATCGATCGCTTTGCGGTAATGCGCTCTGAAATTGTCGATCGCGCTCCCCAACAGTACGCCCACAAGCTAACCGTTGTCGGTGACTTAATGGCAGAAGTCGGAGCCTACGCGCGATCAGAGGCTTCCAGTTCTTCTACTCCGCTCATTGGTCTGCTTCCTGGTTCTAAACCCGCCAAGCTCTCTCAAGGCGTTCCTTTTTTAGCCGCGATCGCAGAATGCATTCACGCTCAACGCCCCGACGCGCAGTTTATCGTGCCCGTTGCCCCGACGTTGGATTTGCCGACCTTGGCTCAATATGGCGATCCGGCTCAAAATCCAGTCGTGCCTTTGATGGGCAACATTTCTCTAAAGCTGATTCAATCTGAAACAGGTCATGCCCATCTCGAAACCCAAAATGGCGTTTCTATCGAGGTCAAGGTCAATCCAGTAGAGCGAGTCCCAGCCTATGAGGTGCTATCTCAATGTTCTCTCTGCCTTACGACCGTTGGCGCCAACACGGCAGAATTAGGTTCCCTCGCCGTGCCGATGGTTGTTCTTCTGCCGACGCAGCAACTTGACGCCATGCGATCGTGGGACGGGTTGCCCGGACTGCTGGTGAACTTGCCAGGGGTTGGCTCTAGTTTCGCCAAGATTGTGAATGGGCTGGCGTTGAAGAGGCTAGGATTACTGGCTTGGCCTAATATTTGGGCGAAAAAAATGATTGTGCCCGAACTCGTGGGAAAGCTTCAAGCGAAAGATGTAGCGGCGTTAGTGATCGATTATCTCGACCATCCAGAAAAGCTAAAAGCGATGCAGGAAGACCTACGGCGGCTACGAGGAGCGCCAGGAGCCGCGAGGAAATTAGCGGAGATGGTTCAAGAGGAGATCAGCACGTTTGACGGGGATCATTCTGAAGATCGCCCGTCGCGGCGTCCTAGCTCGTAGATGCCACAGCCCATACAGGCAACAATTCCAACACTGATGGCCCAACTTTGGCCCAAGCTCAACTCGACGCCAAGGCTACAGAGTGTGCCAACACCGAGAAACGGTAGAATGCTTAAAATTGAGGCGTAGAAGGCATTTTGAGATTCTCTGGCAGGGCGAGTTCGCTCAAATTCTTGCTCAGAGGTGTAGAGCGACCGCTCGGCGTAATTGAACCAGCGACTCAACTGATGAGTGACCCAATCCCCAACGGGTGAAAACCCTAGATAGAGTGCCAGCGACCACAATCCGGCTCCCGCAATTTCGGTTGCGTCAATGTTGAGTGCGAAGAGACCCAGATCGAGCGTGGTCATAGAAATGGTAAGTCAAGGGTTGAAAAATATTGTAACAAGCTAGACAAGCTGGTTTGCAATTCGTAACAGTAGTGTCCTCACCCTAATCTAATAGCAGTGAATTTAAGTGAATTTAGAATTTAATAGTAGTGCCTTCACCTTAACCATCTTCTGTGGGAGAGGGGACAAGAGCTTTGGCCCAAATTAGGGCGATAAGCGTTCGATGATCCACTGATTTTTATCGCGACGATAGCGTAGTCGATCGTGTAATCGGTTCGAGCGTCCTTGCCAAAATTCGATCTCAGTTGGTCTTACCCGAAAGCCTCCCCAGTGCGGCGGACGGGGGATCTCTTTGTGTTCGTATTGGGTTTTAAGTTGTTCTAATCGCTGTTCTAAAATGGCGCGATCGCGAATCACGTCACTTTGCTCAGATGCCCAAGCCCCAAGCTGGCTACCCACGGGACGACTGTGAAAGTAAGCGTCCGACTCTTCTGCCGCAATTTTTTCAACGGTTCCCACAATCCGAACTTGGCGTTCCAGTTCTTTCCAGAAAAACACGATCGCAGCGTTTGGATTCTCAACAAGCTGTTTGCCTTTGTCGCTGTTGTAGTTGGTGTAGAACACAAATCCGCGATCGTCAAACCCTTTCAGCAGCACAATTCGCGCCGAGGGAATGCCATCTCGACTCGCAGTTGCAACGGTCATCGCATTCGGTTCTGGCAGATCCGACTGCACTGCCTGATCAAACCAGATTTGGAATTGCTTAAATGGATCGAGATCAATCTCACTCTCGGTAAGTGCCTGGAGTGTGTAATCTTGTCTAAGATCGGCTATTGAAATATCCATGCCTGCACTTGGGTTCTAGTTGCACTGTAGTTTATTGTATTTGCTCGGAGTGTTGAAGTTATGACGCTGCTACTTGCTGGTGATATCGGTGGCACAAAAACCATTTTACGCTTGGTCAAGGCTGCCCCCGGCGCAGATCAAGAAGCGGCGCTAGAGCCGTTGTATGAGGTGCGCTATTCAAGCCACGATTTCCTGGGCTTAGAGCCGATGGTGAAGACCTTTCTAAAAGCCGCTGAGCAAGAGTTAGGAGAGCCGTTTGCACCCGAAAAAGCCTGCTTCGCGATCGCGGGCCCCATCCTCAACAACAAGTCTAAACTCACCAATCTCACCTGGACAATCGACGCGGATCTAGTTTCAGAAGAACTCGCCATTTCAAAGGTGGCATTAATCAACGATTTTGCCGCAGTCGGCTATGGTGTGTTGGGCTTGAGCGAGCCAGATATGCATACGCTGCAAGTGGGCAAACCTGAGAAAAATGCCCCAATTGCTGTGATTGGCGCAGGCACAGGATTAGGTCAATGTTTTCTGGTTCACACGGGAGAAACCTATCAGGTCTTGAGTTCTGAAGGGGGACACGCCGATTTTGCTCCCAAAACAGAATTAGAGTTTCAATTGGCGGCCTACTTATTAGATAAAAATAATATTGAGCGGATTTCGGTAGAACGCGTGGTGTCAGGTCAAGGAATTGTGGCGATCTATCAGTTTTTGCGCGATCGCAACTTCGCAACAGAATCTCCCGAAGTCGGTAATGTGGTTCGAGAGTGGGAGTCACAAGCGGGGCGCAGTGAGAAAAGCGCAGATCCGGCGGCGGCAATTTCTCAAGCCGCGTTAGAAGGCAGCGATCGCTTGTCCGTCAAAACGATGCAGATGTTTGTCGAAGCCTATGGCGCAGAGGCGGGTAATCTAGCGCTGAAGCTGTTGCCGTATGGCGGCGTTTATATCGCGGGTGGCATCGCGGCTAAAAATCTTCCATTAATCAAGGAAGGCAGTTTTCTCTACGCCTTTACTCATAAAGGACGGATGGCTGGACTGATGGAGCGAGTCCCGGTTCATGTGGTGTTGAATCCTCAAGTTGGACTGATCGGAGCTGCTCTTTGTGCCTCTAGGCTGTAGTCTACTTAAAGATTAAATCGAGGCGTTGTTGAGACTCCGACAGCGCTTCTTGCGGAGATTTGCGATTTAGTAACGTCGCCTCGATCGCCCGTCCTAAGTTATCCGAAATCCGGTTGTAGCCCGGAAAAATCGGACGCGATCGCCCATATTTCGCTTGGCTCAGAAACACATCCACCGCAGGCTGTTTTGCTTTAAAGTCCCGGTAGGCTTGACTCTCGCGCGATTTTAGGTTGGTCGGGAGATATCCAGTCCCAATCGCCCATTCCGTCTGAAAGGCTTCACTCATCACATACTCGGCAAACGTAAATGCGGCGCGTTCTTGCTCTGGTGTTGATTTGAAAATGAACAAATTCTCACCGCCCGTTGCTGTGCCTAGCTGTGCGCCTTTGGGAATCGGCAGCACACCAAAATCAGCCTTGCTTGCTTGCAGTTGTCCCAGCGTCCACGGCCCAGATAGCTGCATCGCGACTTTGCCTGCCAGAAAGTTGTCTAACTCATAGCCACGTTCAGGCTGAGAGAGAATTGCAGAGCCATCTTGGATGAGGTCTTGCCATAGTTGCAGGGCTGCGATCGCGCCTGGATTGGTGATGGTAATATCTGTCTGCCCAGCCGATTCTGAATTGATCGGATTGGCAGCCTGAATCGTTTTTTGCGGCGTCAAGTCACCGCCACCGCTCCACATAAACGGCAGCCACATAAACACTGTCCATTCTCCTTTTCCAAGCGGCAATAGCATCCCGTGCTGATCAGGTCGTCCATCGCCGTTTGTGTCACGAGTCAACTGTTTTGCAACTTGCCGAAACTCACTCCAATCCTTCGGTAATTTTTCAATTCCTGCGGCTTTGAATAAGCTTGGACGATAATAAATTCCAACATTATTTGTCCCAAATGGAACCGACCACGTTTGACCTTGATATTGAGTAGATTCTTTTAAGGCTGGATCAACTTCTGGCTTGAGTGGCGATGCTGCTAACCATTCATCTAAGGGTTTCAGCGCATCAAGTTCGACCAGTTGCCCAGTAATCATTGGCGCATACCACAACAGATTTGGGGCAGCATTGCCAACAACAGCCGCCAGAATCTTAGGAATTTGCTGATCGCCTTGTCCCACATACAGTGACTCGACTTGAATATCCGAATGCTGCTGATTGAATTTATTCACCAAGGTTTGCAACACATCGCGGTTTGGAGGCGGGTTTACACCTTGCCAAAGCGTCAGATGGGTCACGTTAGAGGTGGGTTGGGGTTGACAGCCGATGAGGAGAAAACTGAGACAGAGGGCAAGAAAACGGCAAATGTGGATCGCTCCGTTGAAAGGAGTTGCCCTCACCCTAGCCCTCTCCCACATGGAGAAGGAACAAGAATTGAATTGGCTCCCCTCTCTCTGTAGGAGACGAGTTGGGGGTGAGGGCGAAGTTGCATCACTCAACGAAATTAATACCCGACTCCGAGCGATCGCGCGCAAAGACTTGATCCATTTGTGAACAACCATAACCATTTGTCAGCACTCCACCACAGTTGCAGTCCCAAGAGTCATTATGAAAGATGAATTTACTCTTCTGACGGCGTAGTTCAATTTTGTTATGAAGAAACAGGTTGCAAGGTTAACTTGTCTCGGTTTGCTTTTACTGGTCTCCTCATGTCGCTCAAATTCTAGCAATACAAATGCACCGATCGAAATTACATTAAGTGGATGGCAAAGTAATCCCAACGAATCAAAACTCTTAGCAAAGGTCATCAACGAGTTTGAGACCAGAAATCCCAACATTAAAGTTAAACGCGAAGTGATCAACAGCCAGTATATGGACGTGATCAGAACTCGCTTAATTGGAGAAGTTGCTCCAGATGTATTTTATCTAGAAGCATTTGAGGCTCCAACCTTGATGAAAAGCGGAGTCTTAGAACCGCTCGATGCTTACATTAAACCAGACTACGACATCAACGATTTTGAACCGTCGCTGATCAATGCCTTTAAACGAGACGGAAAACTCTACGCCATTCCGAAAGATTTTTCGACGTTAGCACTCTTCTACAATACGACTGCGTTTCAGAATGCAAACCTCAAACAGCCTCCGAAAACCTGGGCTGAGTTAACCCAGTATGCAAAGCTATTAACGATCGATACCAATCGAGATGGCAAGCCCGATTGCTATGGTATGGGCGTCGCCCCCGAACTACCGCGTCAGCTATTTATGATCAAAGCCTTTGGTGGAAGCTTGGTCGATCAGCAGAATTACGCCAGTTTTGCCAGTCCAAACAGCGTGAAAGGGTTGCAGCTTGTAATTGACCAATATCGTCGCGGTTCCTGCGGAGTTGCGCCTTGCGCTAATCGCACCGTTGCCCAACCCTCTGATGTTGGCGCAAACTCTAACAGCGAAGCGTTTGGACAGGGCAAGATAGCCATGGCGATCGAAGGCGCGTGGGCAATTCCGTATTTAAAAGACACCTTTCCAGATCTGAAGTTCGCCACCGCAGAAGTTCCAACCATTAGTGGTAAAAAAGGCACAATGGCATTCACCGTGGGATACGGAATGAATCGTCAATCGAAACACAAAGATGCCGCTTGGAAACTAATCGAATTTTTGACCAGCAAACAGGGAATGAAGTCCTGGGCAACCGAAGGACTCGCGCTCCCATCTCGCAAATCGGTCGCGGCAGCCCTGAGGTACGATCGCAATCCTCTTTACGCTCCCCTTGCTGCCGGAGCAAAGTACGCCACCCTTTGGCAGTCGGGCGAAACGCTACCAACAGTGATGACGAATTTTGACAACCAGTTTGTCAGCGCATTGTTGGGGCAACAACCTCTGAAAGATGCCATGCAGAAAGCCCAGGACACCGCCAATCGAGAAATTTATTTATCAAATTAGTCATGCTGAAAAGCAAGTTTTTCAATCGACGCAACGTTCGAGAAGCCCTTTCTGGATATTTGTTTATGACCCCGACGATCATTATCTTGGGTGTCTTTCTGGCCTTGCCCGTGTTGTATGCGATCGTGCTTGCCTTTCATAAAGTGAATCTTTTAGGCGAAGTTAGCTACCGCTTCACCGGATTGAAAAACTTTGTTCGGATGCAAGACGATGAGCGAGCCTGGATCGCCTTGCAAAATACGGTTCAATACGTCGTGATCGTAGTTCCGATTCAAACTCTACTCGCGCTGGGATTGGCTCTCACTCTCAACGCCAAAATCAGAGGTAGAAGCTGGTTTCGCGTCGCTTTCTTTTTACCTACCGTCACATCTTCAGCCGTACTAACGCTGATTTTCATGTGGATCTACAAATCCAATGGCTTACTCAATAGCGTTCTGAGTTTCTTTAGCTTACCGACGTACAACTGGCTTGACGATCCCGAAGTTGCACTTAAAGGCATCATGATCATGAATATTTGGGCGACTGCGCCTCTGTTTATGGTGATTTATCTTGCTGCATTGCAAGACATTCCAGAAAGCTTATACGAAGCGGCGGCAATTGATGGTGCAACAACGTGGGAAAAGTTTTGGCACATCACCTTACCGTTTCTTCGCCCGGTTACATTCTTTGTGATTGTCATGGGTGTGATTGGAACGTTTCAATTATTTGATCAATCTTATATTTTCTCCAATGGTTCCGGTGGACCTAACAACGCCACTCTTACGATTGCACTTCTCATCTATCAATATGCGTTTAAAAATTTGGATATGGGATATGCCCTAGCATTAACCTTGATGCTTGCCTTTGTGATTATGACGGCTACCTTAGTGCAGCGTCAGTTTTTTGGAGAAGAAAGTTTAGATTAACATTAGACTTGTCGGGTAATAAGAGCCTAGCCGAAAACCTGTAAATTTATGAAATACTGGACTGGAGAGTGTTACAGCTATTGATCAGTCATGTCCTTCACAGAGATTGACCCGTTATTTCTGCTGCCTGATGAAGTTTGGGAACGAG
>JAHHHO010000112.1 GCA_019359315.1 Myxacorys californica WJT36-NPBG1 | reverse complement strand
GAGAACTTACGACTTGATGTGCGCGATCTGCTCAGTCATCTTTGTCGAGAAATGATCTCATCTATCACAGGTTATTGGTTCATCTTATCCGCTTTATCTGTAGCAGGCATTAATTGAGATGGTATTACTGGTAAACCTGTCATTTGATCTAGGACTCACACACTATAGTGTTAGCGATTGCAGTAAATCGCCCATTCGGGACATGAAAGGCAAAATTTCTCCAAATTGTTAGGGCTTGTATCAAGGTCAGAGAAACCATGAAGCTTTTGGAGGAAGATGGATTGTATCGGATGCAGACTCGTCTTAGAGTCAGCAAACCGATAATTCGTGATGTTCCTCTAACCATTGGATCAACTGACCTGCTATCGAGTTAACCCAAGCTTGTTGAGCACTCTTGGGCTTTGGGAGAGGCATCACACACTCAAAGACCAAAGATTTGATCATAGCTTGAGGAATTGCGATGGTTTCACAATCAAAATCACCTGCTCACAGTTTCTCTCTACCAGGGGTGACACGCTTAAGGTCTTACCAGCTCACCTGGTTACGTGGGGATGTGTTAGCAGGAGTCACCGTCGCCGCTTATCTGGTTCCTCAATGCATAGCTTATGCTGAGCTAGCAGATGTGCCACCGATCGTTGGATTATGGGCAATTTTGCCACCGATACTAATCTACGCCCTGCTTGGATCGTCTCCTCAGCTCTCAGTCGGGCCAGAGTCAACGACAGCGGTGATGACGGCAGCAGCCATTGCGCCGATCGCCGCTAGTGATGGGAGCAACTATGCCAGTCTCAGCAGCCTGCTAGCGCTATTAGTGGGGATTGCCTGTTTAGTCGGAGCCTTTGCGCGATTAGGGTTCTTGGCTGAGCTATTATCTAAACCCATCTTGATTGGTTACATGGCCGGGGTAGCCGTGATTATGATCATCGGGCAGTTGGGAAAAATTAGCGGCATATCGCTTGAGGCGGAATCACTCTTTGGGCAAGTCCAGGAATTTTTGAGCCACTTCAACCAAATTCACCCACCGACTTTGATGCTCGCCACGTGTGTTTTGATCTTTTTACTCGTGGTTCAGCGTCGATTTCCTAATGCACCCGGCCCTCTGCTGGCAGTTCTATTGGCTACAGCCGCCGTCTATCTGTTTCACCTGGAGCAGCGTGGCATTGCTGTGATTGGTGAGATTCCGGCAGGCTTACCTCATTTGGCATTCCCAAAGGGCTTCTCACTACCGCAAATGAGTTATTTGATTTCTACAGCGATCGGCATTGCTCTCGTCGGGTATTCTGACAATGTGTTGACAGCTCGATCGTTTGCCGATCGCAATCGCTACCGCATTGATGCCAACCAAGAATTATTGGCGCTGGGTGCAGTCAACATTGGCACTGGAATCATGCAGGGATTTCCAGTTAGCAGCAGCGGCAGCCGAACCGCAATCGGGGATTCTCTAGGTAGCCGGTCGCAGGTCTTCTCCCTGGTTGCTTTTGTCGTTGTGATGCTGGTGCTACTGTTTTTGCGGCCTTTGCTTGCCCTATTTCCAAAAGCAGCATTGGGTGCGATCGTCATTTACGCCGCTCTGCGGCTGATCGAAATTCCAGAATTTAACCGATTGCGCCGCTTTAAGCAGAGTGAATTCAGGCTGGCTTTGATTACCCTCCTTGGGGTACTGGCGACCGATATTCTGATTGGGGTCGGTCTTGCTGTGGGATTATCAGTCATTGATTTATTTGCCCGGTTGATGCGACCCCACGATGCCGTCATGGGAGAAGTTCCGAACCTGCCAGGGTTGCATGATATTGATGATTGGCAAGGCGCAAAAACGATTCCTGGATTAGTAATCTATCGCTATGGTGCACCACTCTGTTTTGCGAATGCAGAGAACTTCAGACAACGGGCGATGAATGCCATTCGAGCAGAGCCAATTCGTGTTCAATGGTTTGTCCTCAACACTGAAGCCGTTGTTGAAATTGATATCACGGCTGCCGATATGTTGAAAGAATTGCATCGAGAATTAACCGCTCAACAGATTACCTTTGCCATGGCGCGGGTAAAACAGGACTTGTATGTGCAATTGAAGAAAGCAGGTTTAGTCGATCTAATGGGTCAGGAACGAATTTATCCAACTTTACACACCGCGATCGCAGCGTTTCATTCCGCTACTGATTAGCGGCAGGTCAGCGATCGCAACATCTTGCTAAATGATGATGTAACGCCCTTTATTCTCATGCACGACGATCGCCAAACTTGATGCTGCGGTTGACAGGATGGAAGACCTTACACTAACCCCCGGTAGTGTCGCCATGCCGAAGCCCAAAATGTGAGCATCTCCGTGGGGGAAAATGATGATATCACCAGGGGAAAGTGCCCGACAGATATTGGTTTTGGCTTTTACCCAGCAGTTCCCCTCCGCAACAATCTGAAAGGGGGCAATATTGAGTGATATGAGACTGGAGCGTATCCGCAAAATGTGAGCAAGAGGGGGTCTCAATGCTCCAGGAGGCAGAAAAGTCTAGGCGCAGGTCAATCACTCCAGAAAATCGGATGACCCGCAGGATATCTGAAAGCACATCCATCGCAAAGGGCGGGAGGGCTAATGGGCAGAAGCACCTGGCTGTACCAGCAGGCCGCCTGGAGCTCTAGTCAACAATCCTAGAGCCCTAGTCACTGCATAATTTAGAGCGAGTAGCTAAGTATAGGGTGATGTAGGCAAACGCTCTATACATCTGATCACCATAGGGCTAAAGCTTACGGTTCAATGCATTCCACTCTGATACCAGTTTTTGAGATCAATACCTCTCAAACAATGCGCCCAGCAGGAGAAAACTTATGACTTTGGCTCAGCAAGATGTGAGATTTGAGAATAAACCCTCGAGAATATCTCAGGAGAAAATTCAAACTGTTGCAACAATCCTTGCTAGAGGATTTGTCGACGATCCGATGTTTGAGTTTACCTTTCCAGGTCGGGACACTCGGCTTCAAGCTTTAACGGCGTTCTTTCAACCCTTTATCGTCGATAGCATGAAGCGGGGGAAGTTCTCCTTGCACCAGCAGGACAGGGAGTGTGCATTTGGTATCCACCTGATGTGTCGGTCTTCAGCGATGAGTTTGAGGAGGTGCTGAATGAAGTCTTGGCGATCGCCGTCCACTTTAGTGGCACAGAAGCCAGAACGCGCAGGGTTGTTTTATTGTCGGAAACAGAAATCTGGACGCTTGATTCTCTCGTTCGGCGTTCTTGAACGTTTTGAATCTCACAAACGAGAGATTAGGGCTTCTAGATATCTTCTAACGACAATAAAACAACCCTGGCCAGAACGCGGTTTGAGCATCTTGCTCATCAAGTGGGTGCCTATGAACCGACTGAGTCTCGTTGCGAAGTGCTATGGATTGCCCTTGTACCTGAAGCCCGAGGACGCGGATTAGGAGGGCATTTGTTACAGTCAGCTCTTGATGCTGGCGATGCCCAAGGTGTGGGTTCCTATCTTGTGTCTTCTAATCCTCGCAACCTCTCATTTTACGGGCGACATGGGTTTCGGAAAATAAGCTCCATTCAGATCAGCCCTACGTATTCGATGACAGGAATGTGGCGAGCTTCGGGTGGAGTAGCCCGGTGATGGCAGCAAGGCTTCAAAGAAAAGTCAGTCGTGTGTTTTCTGACTAAGAGGTCAGAAAATTTTGTTCATTTGTTGTGCAAGGTTACAGTTTTCATTTGCCTTAAACAACGATTCTTTTCCCATTCATTCTCTTTAATACGAGGAGAGCAAAAATGGCTAAATACAGGCATAACTTACCTCAACTCTCAGATGATTTATTTCTCACCGATGGCGGCATTGAAACAACTCTGATCTTTCACGAAGGGCTAGACTTGCCCCACTTTGCAGCCTTTGATTTATTTAGATATTCTGAAGGCCAAAAAGCTCTAGAGAAATATTTTCGTACCTACGCTGCTCTGGCGACAGACTATCAAGTGGGACTCGTGTTGGAAAGCGCTACCTGGAGAGCCAATTCTGACTGGGCTACAAAATTGGGCTCCTCCAAAGAAGACTTGGCTCGTGTGTACCATCAGTCGATTCAACTGCTACAAACGATTCGCAACGAGTACGAAACCGAGCAGTCTCCAATGGTGATTAGTGGCTGCATTGGTCCCCGTGGAGATGGATACAACCCGGATAATTTTATGACTGCTGACGAGGCTGCTTCCTACCACCAGGAGCAAATTGCTGCTTTTCGGGACGCCGATGCCGACCTGGTGACGGCGATCACCATGACCTACACCGAAGAAGCCTTAGGAATTACCCATGCAGCTCAGACTGTTGACATGCCCATCGTCATTTCCTTCACTGTGGAAACAAATGGTCATTTGCCGACAGGGCAATCTCTCAAAGATGCGATCGCTCAGGTCGATACTACTACCCACAATGGACCTGCCTACTACATGATTAACTGTGCTCACCCCACTCACTTTGCCAATATCTTGGCAACAGACGAACCGTGGCTAGAGCGCATTCGCGGACTCCGAGCTAATGCGTCCACCAAAAGCCACGCCGAACTGGATGAAGCTGAGGAACTGGACGATGGCAAACCGGAGGAGTTGGGCAACCAGTACTTAGAACTAAAGCACAAGTTGCAAAACTTGAATATTCTGGGCGGCTGCTGCGGCACAGATCACCGCCACATTGCGGCGATTTGCCAAGCCTGTATCCCCATGTGGTGGTCTCATCTATCTAGTTCTGTTTTGCTGCGATCGCGCTGAACTAGCTAATGAGCCATCAAGCTCCTTTCTGAGTTTGAGGCAACCAAATATCAGCGTTGTCCTGCGAGAAATACGGAACTTTTCCGCTTAATTTCCCCATCGATATTTACTGCTGGGCTTATTACATCTTTTCCACGCCCGAGGACTTCAAGGCGATTCACGACACAGCCGGAGAGGTATGCGATTACGCCGCTATGAAGGCAGAGGTTTTGGCTGACTTAGTCACAGGCGGATTCTCTTCTCTGTTCGACATCGACTTGTCGTGGCTGGAGTGGCCTGACATCGATCCATCCTCGATCTTCGATTGGTTCGACTTCACAGAATGAATCTAATGCGATCGAAAACGCTTAATCATGCGCTCCAGCAAACAGAGGCTAGCGGTCGCGTCTTTCTCTCTTGCCAACCAACCTTGACTTCGCTAGTCCGGGTCGCTGAGCTTGGGCCGTTAGCTGGCCATTGTTGTCGAGTTTCTTTTACCGAGAGGTATGCGATCGCTCGGTGCAGATTGGAATGACATCATGCAGAAGCCTACCGTAAAGACGATTCGTCAGCAAATTGTCCCATTTTTATTTGATAGAACTGCTTCTAATTCTTGTTCTTCTGGCTGTTTTGAAGTCGGACTCCTTTCTTCTACTTTTGGACTCCTTTCTTCTAATCGCCCTAGTTCCGTAGGAGAGGCTGCTTCATCGTTAATTTCCTCAGTAGGTTTCTACTCCTCAGGTTCTAGGAACTCGTAGAGAATTTCATCAGGCTCATCGTCCTGAATCTCTTCTTCAATTGGCTGCTCCATTTCGATCGCGGCGATCCCTTCTAGTAATGGCAGTGCTGCTGATTCCGATTCACGTTGGACCCTTTGTGAACTACTGGCTTGAATTGCTTCTTTTAGTTCTTGGACCACCTGAGAAAGGCTTTCAAATTTCCGCTCAAGTGCCTCTAAGCGATCGTCTCTCACTGGCCCAATATTGGGTTCAGTTTGGACTCCTCCGAGATACTCTTCTAGGACGGTCCTGAGTGCTTGCGGTACCTCTTGAATGTTCTTGCCTTTCATCCACTCCAAGAGCTTCTCGTTAAGGTCTTGAGGAATATAAGCTGATACCTTGAGATTTTCCTTAAACCACTCGTCTGTAGTCATAATTGAGGATCGATAGTAGGTTGCTTTAGAATACTGTATTGCTTTGTCGCTGATTTGAATTGAGCTCAGAGCAAGACCGGATGCCGATGTAAAGGTGCTGGGAGTTTTAGAGTGCGATCGCAGCGTTCAACTGAATGGAAAACCAGATCGGCTCAGATGGGTTGAGATGCAGGTGGGCATCAATCACAGATTTATCCTCAACAAATGGTTGCGACCCTAAAAGCAAAGCAGACGCCCAACCTTGTTAGGCTAGGGGCAGTCTCTCATCTACCCCTAATGAATCGCACGATCGTCTGGTTTCGCCGGGATCTCCGAGTTGCTGATCACGCACCGCTCCATCGGGCGGCTCAACGCGGGGCGGTCATTCCCGTGTTCATCTTGGATCGCGCCTTGCTGCATCATCCTGAAACCGCCTCCGCTCGCGTCGCATTTATGCTCGAGTGCTTGCGCTCACTCGACACGGACCTACGCGAACGAAGCGGACGACTAATTTTGCGTACCGGTGACCCGGTCGACGTGTTGCCTCGACTAATTCGGGAAACGCAAGCAGAGGGAATTTATGCCTACATCGACTTTGAACGTATCTATGGTCGTGTGCGCGATGCCCGTCTCAATCGCGCCCTAGCCCAGCAGCAGCTCAAAGTCCGCTGGTTTGAGCCGCCCGGCACTGTTCCTGAACTCGTCACTGGGCAGCAGTATCGAGAGGCTTGGTATACCGACATGAAAGCGCCGCTCGTTCCGGCCCCCGCCCGCATCTTCGTTCCCCTCGAGGTCTCGAGTGAGCCCGTCCCGTCCCTGGCCGCGGTCGGACACCATGCGGATGGCAAACCCGTTCCTGCTGCTAGCACTGAGTCCGCCCGGCAATTACTGAAGCAATTCATCGAGGAAAAAACAACCCGCTACTACTGGCAGCTGTCTTATCCGAGTGCAGAAGCCACCTCTGGGCTGAGTCCACACCTCAAATTTGGGGTGATCTCGCTGCGAGAATGCTATCAGACCATACAACGGCTGAAGGATAGCCCGGATGAGCGCATTCAGCGCAGTCGCAAACAGTTCATCTCCCGCTTACGCTGGAACAGCGGTTTCGCGCAGCGATTCCGCTACCTACCCCAACTCGAAGTGCGATCGCTCTATCAGGGATTTGATCAACCGGGTGATGAGGTTGATGAAACGCTGTACCAAGCCTGGCAGCAAGGCCGAACCGGCTTTCCCATCATTGATGCAGCGGCGCGGTGTCTACTGGCAACCGGAGGATGGCAGGCGCTCAACTTTCGCACCCGTGCTTGCTATGCCAGCTTCTTGAGCAATCTGTTGGGCATCGACTGGCGATATGGTGCCCTGCACTTCATGCGACACCTGATTGATGGAGATTGCCCCATCGACCATTACCAATGGGCCATGCAAGCCGGGATGACAGCAGCAATTGACCAGAGCTGGACGCGCATCTACAACCCTGGACAAGTGGCCGTTGAACGCTTCGATCCCGAGGGGCAGTTCATCAAGCAATGGGTGCCAGAACTGAGGCACCTGCCTGTAGAGCATCTGGGCTTACCGCTGCTGGTCAAAGACTATGCTCTACCAATCGTGCACTATCAGCAGGCAAGAGCGCGGCGAGTTCGGCAGCTTGAAGGGCAGCGGCAGGTGTTGATGGAGCAGGAAAACATTGTGCCTTACCTGACTCGCCTACCTCAGAACCTGACCCCATTTGGTGCCGAACGCTACGCGAGCGACGTCGGCTGGGCGAGCCTGCCTGATGCCGATCTGTTTCCAGCTGCCCTTGATCTTGATGCTCTAGACTTGGAGCAAGCAAAAGCACTGCGGACATGGTTTACGGCTCCGATTGGCAGCAGCAAATCTGAGTTGACATCTCCAGGTCGCTCGAAGCTGCCCTCGAACGAGGCTCAATTAACGTTGCTGTAATAGACGTGTTGACGAATAGATAGGATAAAAAGCGATTTGCCAAGATGATGAGGGGAGAGGGTTTAATTTTCCTGACCTCGAGCTAAATGGCTGCTCAATCCCCCTTCAAGGGATGACATTTCTTGCCCGAAATCTTTGCAGTTCCCGAAGGGTAGTCGGTTGAAGCCAATCGACCGACATTTCTAAATGCTGATGGAGAAGATGTCAGGTTTTTCAATTGGCACCCGCCGTTTAACAGTTGTTCTGTACTATTATCTTGAGCAGGGAAGGGTAACTCAGCGCCTAGGGGTGAGATGCGAAAGATCATTCACGTCGATATGGATGCCTTCTATGCCTCGGTTGAGCAACGGGACAACCCGACTTATCGAGGGCAACCGCTAGCCGTCGGAGGCTCTCCACATCAGCGCGGCGTGGTGTGCGCAGCCAGCTATGAGGCGAGAACCTATGGCATTCACTCGGCCATGTCCTCTAAAGTCGCGCTCCAACGCTGTCCCCAACTGCTCTTCGTTCCGCCCCGGTTCGAAACCTATCGGGTCATCTCAGCTCAAATTCGCACCATTTTTGAGCGTCATACCGACGTAATCGAACCTGTCGCCCTTGATGAAGCCTATCTTGATGTGAGCGAGAATAAGTCAGGTCTACCCTACGCCACCACGATCGCACGCGAGATCAGAGCCGCTATCTTCGAGGAGACGGGCTTAACAGCTTCTGCGGGGGTTTCGTTCAATAAGTTCTTGGCCAAGATGGCATCGGGAATTAACAAGCCGAATGGACAGACGGTGATTTTGCCCGCTCGGGCTGAGGCGTTTGTCGAGACCCTGCCGATCGAGAAGTTTCATGGCATCGGCAAGGTCAGCGCGACCAAGATGCACGAGTTAGGGATACACACGGGAGCCGACCTGAAGCAGCGCTCCCAACGGGAATTGGTGCAGCACTTCGGGAAAGCAGGGCATCACTACTTCAACATTGCTAGAGCACAGGATGACCGAGCGGTCGAGGCGAATCGCATCCGTAAATCTGTGGGGGCGGAAACGTCCTATGCTCAAGACCTGCATAATCGCGCCCTGATGCTACACCAACTCGAAACGATTGCCCAAACGCTCTACGAAAGGCTGGAGCGTCACCAGACTGGAGGACGGACGATCACACTGAAAGTGAAGTTTGCCAACTACCAGCAGATTACACGCAGCCGGACCGTGATGAATATCATTTGTGAGGTAGCAACAATTGTACTCTTGGCGCAGGAGTTGTTTGAGGCGGTTGAGTTGGAGGGGCGGAGCGTCCGATTATTAGGGATTTCGCTGTCTAATCTCGTGAGTGAAGAACGATTCGTGCAAACCGCAACTCCAAAAGAATCGCTGGTGCAGTTAGTGCTGTTTTAGCCATGGACTTCTTAAATTCTGGAAGCTTGCCGATGGGCGCAAGGGCATGGAACATATTGCTCTTTGGCAGTTTCCAGATGGCTCAAAGATTGAGCCATTAGAGCGATACATCGGCCTCTTGCAAGGACGTAAAGTGGGCTGGAAAACTGCTTAGAGGCAGCGCCTATGATGAGTAGCAACGATTCCTCACACCCTGATCAAGAGTGGTTCGATCGCGGGAAAGAAGATGCGTGGTCTGGAAAATCAAAGCAACCCCCCGAGCATGATCCACAAGCTGCTAGTTTTTACGATCTCGGCTACAGCGAGGGAGAGATTGAACGCCCCCCGACTAGCAAACCGTCTGCTGATGTAGAAAACTCTTGAATTGATAGTTTGTCCATCAGCAGTAGGCGGCAATATCTTCACCACACACGTCAGCAAGATAGCAGAGCGCTTTGAACCGTAAGCCCACGAGTTGCTCGTAGAACGGATTGAGTTTGCACATCGGCGGAATGTGGAGCAGAACCCGACCAAAGTAGCAAATATTGCGTTCAAACGGACACTGAGAGGGAATGAGACGACAGAAGAAGTGGGCGGTCTTAGCGCTTTGGATTTCGATCTTGTCGAGTTTTTGGGCGATGGGTTGAAGGAGGGAAGCGATGAATTGGTTGGGAGTAAGGTGCAACATGGTTGATCTCCTGAGCAGGGGGTAAGTGGTGTGGCGATGTTCTCTGCTATTGATTTATCGTTGTTCTCTGCTATTGATTTATACAATTGTGTTTAGCGTTTTATGCAGCAAAGCCCAGGATCATGACGGTGATGTTTAACTTCCTCAATCCCTACCGAACTGGCATAGCGGCCTATGACCGATGCCACCCTCCAACTCGGCAAACCGGATGGGAAGCCGCTGACCTCAGAAACGAGAGAGTTCAGGGCAGAACCGAGCGGGTAGAGGGCGATGAAGGAGTGTCATGTTTCACGCTGTTTGAATTCTTTCCTAATTTTGGTAATTTGAAACGAAATTGTCGATTAACAGAACGAGAGGCTCAAGCTTCAGGGGAGCAGCCCAAAGCTCTCGATCCCCTAAATCAGGAAAGAGCTGACACCGGCACGCAGATGCGCTCACCCCAAATATTCATCTTGCTTTCAGCACTTAAACTTCTAATCCCATTGCGCATGCCATAGGGTTAGCGACGTTGAAAAATTTGTTAATTGACACCAGACTTAGCAACAAACTTCATACATTAGAAGAAATTAGAGTTGCCATAACTGCAGACCTGAAGGGGATCTCGATTCTACGCTCGGCGCATCAAAAAGTAGCAATATCGGATGCTTGAAGATCCTAGAGTTGGACAGAGAGCCCTATGCTGTGAAGCAGGTAGAGTTAAGAGTGTACCGATGAACCAAACTCAAGCGCATCCGAAAGTCGTCGTCGTTGGAGCCGGGTGGGCTGGCTTAGGGGCCGCTTACCATCTCACTCAACAAGGGTATGCTGTCACCTTGCTTGAAGCAGGGGGGCAGTTGGGTGGACTAGTGGCAGGTTGGAAAACCGCGCAGGGTCGAGCGGTTGAAGCTGGCATTCATGGCTTCTGGTATCCTTACCGTAATATTTTTGCCCTGGTTAATCAGTTAGGCCTAAATCCCTTTACCGATTGGACTCGCTCTTCCCAATATTCTCCAGCCGGTTTGGAAGTGGAGTCGCCCATCTTTCAACAGGAACCCCGCCTCCCTACACCGCTTGGAACATTCCTGTATACCCGATTCAAGCGACTCCCTTTGAGCGATCGACTCTCGGCCTTACCCTTGCTCTATGCGCTCATCGATTTTGATAACTCGGATGCGGCGTGGCAACGGTATGACTCAGTGACGGCCCGTGAACTCTTTAAGCAATTTGGGGTGTCTGCCCGGCTGTACAAGGAGTCGTTTGAGCCCATGTTGCTGGTGGGATTATTTGCACCGGGAGAACGCTGTTCAGCCGCCGCCGCCTTAGGAATGCTGTATTACTTCATCCTGGCTCACCAAAGCGATTTTGACGTTGTCTGGTGTCGCGGCACTGTGGGAAACTTGATTTTTCGCCCTTGGGTTGAGCAAATTGAGCAGGCAGGTGGACGAATATTGACTCAGCGGCGGGTCACTGATTTGGTCATCCAAGCTCAAGCAGGGGGAGAGACCACCCCTCAAGTGACTGGCGTGGTGTGCGGTGATGAGGTCTTTGAGGCAGATGCGGTGATTTTTGCCGTCGGGGTCACTGGAATGCAAAAAATTGTGAGTAGCAGTTCGGTGCTCCGACAATTCCCTGAATTCTGTAACTTGATGAATTTGAGTGCGATCGATGTAGTAGCAACGCGGCTTTGGTTTGATCGCCACGTTTCGGTGCCCTTACCGTCGAATGCTTGCTTCGGATTTGATCCCACAACCGGTTGGACATTTTTTGACCTGAATGCCCTGCACGACGAATGGAGGAATGAACCGGGTAGTGTGATTGAAGTAGATTTCTATCATGCCAATCAACTGTTGCCACTCGACGACGAACAGATCATTGCCAAGGTGCATCGAGATCTAGCAACTTGTGTGCCTCAATTTCGCCAAGCCAGAGTGATCGATAGCAGTGTAGTGCGATTGCCGAAAGCGGTCACACATTTTTCTCCTGGCAGCTACCAATCGATGCTGCCGGGCAAGACGAGTTTAGCTAATCTATTCATGAGTGGAGATTGGATTATTACTCGTCATGGTTCCTGGTCGCAGGAAAAGGCATATGTCACTGGGCTAGAAGCCGCCAATGGAGTGATTGAACAGTTGGGTGTAGGGACACCGGCTCAGATTATTGGGGTAGAACCAGATGAACCTCACATCGAATTCGCTCGCACGGCCAACCGGGCTTTGCGACACTGGACGAGCCAATTTCTACCGTCCCTCTGGCTCCCTTAAACGCTGAAGTCACGATTACACCGATGGACAGAACGACCCGACAAGCTCAACTGCGGCAAAAGCTGCAGCATCTCAAGCAACAGCAGGAGCACCAGTTCGCTCAACAGACGCTGGAGCAGTTGGGGATGTCGAGCGATCGCTGTACCTATTTTCTGCCCGAAGACCCAAAAGCAATCGATTGTGTGGAGTGGCTCAAATGCGCCTTGCCCTGGCAGTGGTCGCAGATTGATTGGGCAAAGGTTCCGGGTAGCCTCTGTTACCCGTGTCAAAAAGATCCACAGCTCGTAGCAGTGTTGAAACAACTTTGCCAGCAATTTCAGTTGGATAATCCAAGGGTGACGATCGTCTGGTTCAATGCTCGCCATCCGATCGTGCAGATGGAGCTCTCAGTTGTGCAGCAGAACGCACTTGCCCTGGTCAGCCACGATTGGGATACTTGGATTGTGGAACCCCAAGCAGGTTGGTGTATTGAATACCATCACGAGGGAACGCTGGGCTTTGGCTTTGGCGCGATCAAGAATGGAATTGCCTGATTAGCCAATGTTGAATCAAAAGAGATCACAGTGGGTGCAAAGGGACTTGAAAAACTATCACCTGACATGATGAAAGCTATGAACCGAATACTATTGGAAAAACCCACCTCAATGGTTATCTCCTACTCGCTCTGTGCAGGTGCAATTGTATAACTTTCTCATTTCTATGATCGCGCTGCTTCCAATTGTCGTTTTGTATTCCATGTACATAGCTGGAAAAGTTCAAGGAATTTTTAGAGATGTTCGCTCAACATTTTCGATCTTTCTCATTCCGTAATTCTAAAATCGTTTATTATTTAGTTTATTTCAGTAGCTTATTTAATTCACTGGACGAAGCTATTCCATGCTCAAACATGCTTCCGAGCACTGTAGAAGAGCCAGGCCATCATGATGACGATTAATTCGATCGCATCACTAGAAGTTCTTGATTCGAGGAAAAGCTCCTGCTACAGAAAGAGATAGGGCTGCTTTTTCGGAGTGAGATCGATGCCAACACCAGAAAATCCTCCAAACCATCAGTTCTCTGAAGAGTGGACTGAGGCTTCGTTCCATAAAATGCCGGAGGACGAGCTAGAAACAAGTTCATTCTCCCAATTACCGATCCCTGCATCGATTAGTCCGCAGATCCTCACTAAGGTGACGCGCCTGTTCAATGGCGGACTAGAGGATATCGTCAACGAACTGTTTCAGAACGCTCGCCGCGCCGGAGCAACACAGGTCGAAGTCATCCTCACCCAGTTGGGGACTCTCCTCATTGAGGACGATGGCTGTGGAATCGAGAACCCGAAAACCTTGCTTAGCTTAGGTCAAAGTGAGTGGGATGCCAAGGTAGTGGAAAGCGAAGACCCCGCTGGGATGGGAATTTTTAGCCTAGCCAATCGCGGAGCAACGATCGCGTCGCACAATTGGCACGTTCACCTTGACCCCGAACACTTCTCAGGTCAAGCGATCGCGATCGTGCAATCTACTGAAGCTCGAGTCGGCACCCGGATTGAATTCCCGCTCACCGCCGCCGAATTGCGCTCCTTTGAAGTTTGGCGGAGCCAATCGCTGCACCCTCAGATCGCCAGTGCCGCTCGCTATTATCCACTCCCCGTGACCTTTAACAGAGCAGCGCTGCTCCGTCAGGATTTCTTAGAGGACGCCGTTTGGGTCAAGTTATGGCGCGGGCTGCGGCTGGGTGTGTCGGCGCACTATCGGTGGGCGAACCAGAGCGTTGAAGGGTTACTCAATTTCTACGGTCTGACGGTACCTCTGCAACTGCCAGCGCTCGCGTGCAATGACACCACTCTGCATGTTCGCGTCGATGTAGACGCCGCTCCCGATCTGAAACTCGTGTTGCCTGCTCGAAAAGAAATCGTGCGGAATGAATTCTTTGACGAACTCAAGGTTGAGTTGCGCCGAACCCTTTACGAAGCAGTCGCAACGCTTGAGCATCATGATTTGCCATACGTGCGATGGCTCGAGGCACACAGTTTTGGGATTGAGCTTCCTCCTGCACGATCGCAGCTCAGACCTTTTACGCCCCGAACAGCCGATCACCTCGCTAATCAATCCTGGGAATCCCTTCAGCCGATCGATCCCACGACGATGTTAATTGAGGTTGGAGACCTGCAAGCCCCGGAACAGCAGCTCTTAAAGCGGGCGCTCAACCACAGTGAGTTGCCCTATACCTTTCTTGCCGCAGAATCAAAATACCAAGGGTACTCCTGGTATAGCCCTACTAATCCAGGTTAGGACGTATAGTAGAGCCATAATGCATGATCAAGGATGACTATGGCTGCTCCCTACAGCGAAGATCTGCGCTCCAAAGCAATTGCCGCCGTGAAACGGGGTGAAC
>JAHHHO010000111.1 GCA_019359315.1 Myxacorys californica WJT36-NPBG1 | reverse complement strand
CTTCGTTTGACTGACCGTGCTTGACCACATCTTCACTCCCACAACTCGGGCAAAGAACCGGTTCGAGAACTATGAGAGAAATCCTAGTTTGAAACTGGCTCCTCCATTATTCCTGATTCCACAGGTCGAACATGACCCTCTCTTTTCTTCTGTAACGGTAGATTAAGATCCTTGCAATAACATTGAGAACACTCTCGCTTCGCTAAGGAAAGCGTTACTTTTAGAGGGATAGTGAGACGTTGAAACACCATGAGTAACATCCAACGATATCAGTTAAGATGCACGCTTTCCTTCGGAGATATTTACGGTCAGATCATCGCTTGGTTAATCGTTATTTTCCTGAGTTTGGCATCCGCAATGGCACTCATGGGAGCAAGCCGCCCGATCTATGCATTAGCAACAGTTGGCTTAGTGTTGGTCTTGTCACTACCGTTCCTGCTATTTGCCTTCGTAACGACCCTGTTAAACCACATTGAAATTGCGGAAGCAGACCCTGTTTCTCAAACTACCTTACCGACAGCGAGCCAGAGACCCGCGACGGCAAATTCGTAGTCAACAAATTCGTAGTCAACAAATTCGTAGTTCGTAAGCTGCGAGTGATGCCAAACTCTTGGCGCTGACGCTGATCTCAAATTACGAACTACGAATTTAAAATTACGAACTATCATGGGTTGCGTAGAGTTTTGAGGCGATCTTGTGTCAGAAAAGCGGAATCGTTGGCTGATAAACGTTGTACTGATTGTGGCGACGGTTGGACTGCTGGGGGTAACGATGATTCCCCTGCTAACGTCTGCAGTGAGTGGCGATGCCCAATCGAAAGCTAGCCCTAATCCCAGTCAGTCGGCTTCTTCCGACGGTCGCAAGGTGGAGCTTGAGGCGCAAGCAAAGGGCTATGAGGCTGTGCTTCAAAAAGAGCCAGACAATCAGGTGGCGTTGCGCGGGCTGCTGGATGCGCGGCGGCAATTGAACGATCCAGAGGGCATGGTACAGCCGCTCGAAAAACTTTCAAAACTCAATCCAGGCATGACAGAATACGCGGTGCTATTGGCTCAGGTGAAGCAGTATAACGGCGATCGCGAGGGAGCCGCGCAAACCTATCGAGAGGTGCTGCAAACGAAGCCTGGAGATCTACTATCGCTGCAAGGATTAGCAGATTTGTTGGTGAAACAACAGCGTCCTGAGGCCGCGATCGGGCTGTTGCAAGATACGCTCAAGCAAGCCCCTGCTGCTAACAAGAACCAAGCGGGAAGTGTCGATACGACAGCTGTACAGGTGTTGCTTGGAAAAGTGTTTGCGACTCAGAAACGCTACGACGAAGCGCTGAATGTGTTTAATGAGGCGATGCGGAGTAACCCAAATGACTTTCAGCCTGTGTTGTACAAAGCACAAGTGTTGAAGGAGCAAGGCAGAGACGATCAGGCGAAACCGCTCTTCGATAAAGCAGCGTCTTTAGCTCCGGCTCAATTTAAAGATCAGATCAATAAATTTGCAGCGGCTCCTCCGTCGTCAGCGCCTAGTTCTTCCGCGCCAACCGATGGATCAAATTCCAGTAATCCTGCTACTGGTAATTTTGCGGCTCCGGCGAAGCCTGAAAGCAGTTCTGTTCCCGCGAAAAATTAAACAAGAGTCGCGGTTACTCCAGAGCTATAATCCTATCAAAGGTAGGTTTTTAAGCCTTCCTAAAGTCTTGGTCACACGGGTTCTTCTAGAAGTACTCAAGAGTTGCTCAGCAGGACATCACTGGTCTCCGTTCTTCGTGAACATTAAGGAGGGTCTTATGATTGCACCTGTTGTCTATACGACGGTCGGTTCGTGCGGGGTAGCGTTGCTGCGGGGCCTGGTGGCTACCCAAATGTGCTGGGAGCAACTGCGAATTCTGAAAGAGGTTCCTTACCAAGAGCGACGCTGGGGGTTCGATTCCCCCACCCCGCACTCCTATGTTCAAACAGCATAGTGGTGATGCAGTGTACTGAGCGGATTTACTTCTCCGTCAGCCGCTGCATCAAAGCGTCTCTTGCGTGTTCGCGATCGTCAAAGTGAATCTTCTCGGTTCCCAGAATTTGATAGTCTTCGTGTCCCTTGCCTGCAATTAAAACGCCATCTCCTGGTTTCGCTTGCAGGATTGCGGTGTGAATGGCCGTGGCCCGATCTGCAATCACGGTTGGCGTGATGGAGGCTGGAATGCCTTCTACCACATCGTTTAAAATTCGGGCTGGCTCTTCGGTGCGGGGATTATCTGAGGTGACGATGATTTGATCAGATAGCGTAGCCGCAATGTTGCCCATCAAGGGGCGCTTTGTGCGATCGCGATCTCCCCCGCAGCCAAACACACAAATCATTTGACCGGAAATAAACGGTCGCGCCGCTTTCAGCATATTTTCTAAACTGTCAGGCGTGTGAGCATAATCGACAATTACGCTAATGTCTTGAGCGGGGCTGACTTGGACTTGCTCCATGCGGCCTGGCACGCCAGAAAACTGAGGAAGAGCTTGCGCGATCGCATCCAATTCCAATCTCAACTCCAATCCAGCACCCACGGCTGCCAACAGATTTGCCAGATTGAACTGACCGACTAACGGCGACTGAAACGGCACGTCTCCCATCGGGGTATGTAAAGTTCCGCTTACCCCGGCTGGACTGTAGCTCAAATCGCTTGTCCACAAATCGGCAGGTTGCTGTGTGCTATAGCTCCAAACGGGTTGCTCGATTTGTTCGATTAAACGCTGCCCATAGGGATCATCGAGGTTCACGATGGCTCGCCCTTTCAGATAAGACGGACTAAACAACAGCGCTTTTGCCGCAAAATAGTCTTCCATATCTTTGTGATAGTCGAGGTGATCTTGCGTCAAATTGGTAAACACCGCCACCTCGAATGGACAGCCCAGCACTCGCCCTTGATCAAGCGCATGAGAACTGACTTCCATCACTCCATACTCACAGCCTGCTGCGATCGCCGCCGCAAATTGCTGCTGAAGTTCTACCGCAAATGGAGTCGTGTGAACTGCCGTTTGCTGGAACCCTTTCCATCTGGTGTAAAGGGTTCCGAGCATCGCCGTATCTTTACCGGCTTGATTCAACAAATATTCGATCAGATGAGTAGTGGTAGTTTTGCCGTTTGTTCCCGTGACGCCAACCAGCTTCAGTTTCGCGGCGGGATGATTGTAAAACGCAGTCGCAAGGTGAGCGCAGGTTTGGGTCATGTCGATCGCAGGAATCACCAACGGCGGTTGGTCTGATGCAAACACCGGATCGCCCATGGCTCGACCGGCAGCTTCGGGAGAAACAATTGCCGCGATCGCACCTGCCGCGATCGCGCCTTGCCAAAAATCTCCCCCATCCACGCGGGTTCCTGGCATTCCGATAAACACATCTCCGGGCTGACAAGCAAGCGAATTGGTCGTTAATCCTTTTACCTCTGCACTAAAGGCTGGATGAGTTGGAAGCTCGCCCAAATTGGGGAGCGTTGCCAGTAACTCTCTAAGCTGCATACATTCACTCCTTGCCTGAGGATTGTCGGTCTACTGATTATCAACCTGCTGAGCAATATTTCTGTAACAGGCTTTCCAATTGTTGAACAGTAGCGCGAGGGGAGAGCCGAGGCAAGGGGACAAGTTGGGAATTTGACGGGTTTTCTAGAAATAGAACTGGAATCTCGTATTGATAGGCTTGAAACCACTCCTCACGAGTCGTAATATCGCGCATTTCTAATTCAAACGTCGGGTGCTGGACTTGCCCTAGCTTTTCTTGCAGTCCTTCGCAGAGGTGACACCCTGGCTTGCTATAGAATATGAGCTTCATGATCAATCTTAGAAACGCTTTGCTGTCCTCATATTTTATCGTTGAACATTTGTTATCTTTGAAAATTTATCTTTGGAGGGGTGTTGCTGGCCTAGTCAGAGGATAGGAGGATGAGGGTAATAGCAGTAGGCAAAACGGCGAAGACCGATCTGCTTTCTAAAAGCTATGCTTTCTGCAGAAGCAGCGATCCTTCGGAGCTTGCAAAGCAATCGCTCGTTCTACAAATTCCGAATCGGTGAGCGAGAAGCCCGGCTCAATGAATGAGAACTCTTCGGCCGTAAATGAGAACCCCCCAACTGCAAATCAGAACTCCTTGGTCACCAATAGGAACTTCCTGGTGACCAATAGGAACTCTCTGGTTACCAATAGGAACTCTTTAGCGGCAAATAGGAACTCCAAAGCAGTAAGCCAGAACTCAGTATCTATGCGCTACTAACTTCCGATGTGAATTGTGTACGGTTGTTCCTAAAAATCGCGGCTGCAAGGAGTGATTCCTCGCAGCCGCGATTTTTATAAAGGTCTATCGGAGCAGACTCACTTCAGCTTGCGGTTGCGGAAAAAGAGCCGGAAGAAGAGTTTCTCTGCCTCGATCCAAACAAACATCAGTAGGCTGACTCCAACGCAAATCAGGAGTTCGGTAGAGCTTAGAAGGTGCGTTCCAAAGAAGTCACGCAACGGTGCAACATAAATAAGCGCGAGTTGTAGGAGGCTGGTCAGAATGACTGCCCCCCACACATAGGGATTGGTGAACGGGTTGAGTTCGATCGTTAGGCGCGTGTTAGAACGGATTGCGATCGCATGTCCCATTTGCGCTAAACATAAGGTCGTAAACACCATCGTTTTCCAGCGTTCCGGATCACCGCTCTGCTGAGTGTACTGGTACGACCATCCCATCAGCCCGATCGATAGAATCGCTAAGACAATGCCAATTCGGATCATGTAAGCGCCTAATCCACGGGCAAAAATGCTTTCCCCCGGATGGTTAGGCGGACGATTCATCACATCCGGTTCTGCGGGTTCGACGGCTAATGCTAATGCAGGTAGACCATCTGTGACTAAGTTCATCCATAAAATCTGCAAGGGCGTCAACGGAACGCCACCGCCCGCAACAATCAAAGGAGACGCGGCGATCGTCAAGACTTCGCCAATGTTCGATCCCAAGATGTACTTAATGAATCGACGAATGTTGGTGTAAACGACTCGTCCTTCTTCGGTCGCGGCCACGATCGTGCTGAAGTTGTCATCGAGCAACACCATATCGCTGGCTTCTTTGCTGACATCCGTTCCGGTGATGCCCATGGCGATGCCGATGTCCGCCTGCTTCAGGGCCGGAGCATCATTCACCCCGTCGCCCGTCATCGCGACAATTTTGCCTTTCTCTTGAAGCGCTTGCACAATGCGAAGCTTATGTTCTGGGGCAACACGAGCGTAAACGCTGACGCGATCAACATGTTGTCCAAGTTCTTGAAAGCTCATTTGCTCCAACTCGCGTCCGGTCAACACTTCATCTCCCGGTTTAGCAATCCCTAAATCTTGTGCGATCGCTTGGGCCGTTAATTGATGGTCGCCCGTAATCATCACCGGACGAATGCCTGCCTGACGACAACGCACCACCGCATCGCGAACCTCTGGGCGAGGCGCATCCAGCATATCGACTAAGCCCAGCCAAACTAATTCTTTTTCCGTCGCTTCATCGGTGCCTTCACCGGGAAGCGTTTGCAACGGTTTGTAGGCAAACCCCAACACGCGCAGACCATTTCTCGCCAAGCTGTTATTGCGATCTAGAACTTGCTGACGGTGGTCAGGCGTGATTGGCTCGACGCGATCGCCAATTTGAATTTGGGTGCATCGCTCCAACACCAGTTCAGGAGACCCTTTCGTAAACAGCAAATAGGGCGTAGATAGAAAATCGGTTTCAGATTGCAATAATCCGGCGGCATCTTTCACAATCACGCTCATGCGTTTGCGCTCTGAAGAGAACGGAAATTCTCCAACCCGGGGAAGCTTGCTATTCCACTGATCGCGCTCAAATCCAGCTTTCGCGGCAACCGTTAGCAGTGCGCCTTCGGTCGGATCACCTAGAATTGCCCACTGTCCGTCTTGCTGTTGCAAAATCGAATCATTACATACAGTACAGGCTAGGAGTAACGCTCTTAGCTCTGGGTGATCGGTTGCAATCAACTTAGCATTGTCTGCCGTTAGAAATTCCCCTTCAGGGCTGTATCCGTGCCCACTTACTTTAGGATTTAAGCTAATCGTGTGCAGCGATTGCACAACCATTTTATTTTGCGTTAATGTTCCGGTTTTATCTGAACAAATGGTGGTGACTGACCCCAACGTTTCAACCGCAGGCAGCTTACGAATTAGGGCTTGACGACGCACCATCCGCTGCGTTCCCAAGGCTAACGTTACCGTGATTACGGCAGGCAATCCTTCTGGTACAACCGCAACTGCCATACTGAGCGAGGTTTCGAGCAGATCTTTAAATCTGCCTAAATCGCGAGTCACGATCAGTCCGCCAAGCACCACGATCGCAACTAATATCAATGCCCCGGCGACCAGAACGTTGCTGAGTTGGCTCATACGTTGCTGAAGCGGCGTTGGTTCTGACTCGACCGATTGCAACATCGCGGCAATTTTGCCGATTTCAGTTCGCATTCCGGTTCCAGTGACCAAAACCGTTCCCCGACCCTGCACCACTTCTGTGCCTTGAAACACGAGATTAATGCGATCGCCAAGTGACGTGTCTTCTGGCAGATGCACCTTCGCATTCTTATTCACCGCTTGCGCTTCTCCGGTCAGCGCCGATTCTCGAATCTGTAAGTTGATCGCTTCGACTAAACGACCGTCTGCCGACACCTGAACCCCCGCTTCGAGCAGCATCACGTCGCCCGGCACGAGATCTTTAGAATCAACTTCGAGCGTTTTACCGTCGCGCAACACGCGCACTCTAGGCGATGCCAACTGCTTAAGCGCCGCAAGCGCTTTTTCGGCTCGACTTTCTTGGAGATAGCCCAAAATGCCGTTGAGAATGACGATTGCAAGAATGGCGATCGTATCTTTAAAGGGGATTTCCCCCGGTTTCAGCGCTCCATTTCTCCAGTCCAGCAAATCCAAAACACCAGAGATCAAGGCAACCGCGATCAGCATGATCAGCATGATGTTTTTGAACTGGTCGAGAATAATCTCAAACGTGCTACGTCCGCCCGTTTCTTCCAATTCGTTCAGACCGTATTTTCCTTGACGATCGCTGACTTGCGATTGCGATAGTCCGGTATGCTGATCACTTTGAAGTAGCTCTAGCGATCGCGGTGCTTCTAGTGTGTGCCAAGCAGTATCTAGCTTTGGTTGAGCGTGTGCAGACATAGAACGAGTAGGTAGAGAATGAATGCTTACAGTTCCTCATGATAGTGCTTAACTAAAAAATACAGCACTAAAACTTAGTGCAATTTTTCAATTTAGATTATAAAATTGAGACATCAAGCCCTTTGGTTTCAGCTATCTAAGGTCTGAATTGTCTACACGCTATTTCCCGTGATGGTTGGAAGCCCGTTTGGTTTTAAAGCGTTGGTGGGTCGTCGATTGGAGTTGCGTCAGGTCAGTCAAATTTTGGCTGAAGATGGCGATTTGTTATTGGCAGGCGTTCCCGGCATTGGTCGGCGTACGCTAATTCGAGCGGCGGCAACTGAGGCAAAGGCAAGGGTGATCGAAATTGATTGCCTTCGTGCAACAGACTACAGGCGATTTTTGCAGCTGTTGGCTGAGGCAATTTTGACCACGTTTGAAGCAGACGAAGAAGTTGCCTTTATTCAACACTGGAGTCAAGATCAGCCGTTTACGTTAAAGCCAGCGACCAGTGGACGTTTGGTGCTGGTTTGGCAGGTTGCTCCTAGCAAAGAGTGGTTATTATTTGAAGCGTTGCTGACATTGCCGCAAGTGTTGGCAGAATGGCTAGATTGTCGAGTTGTGCTGGTGTTTCAAAACTTTCCGCACATTCGATCATGGGATCGAGGCGGTAGATGGGAGCAGTATTTGCGCCAAGAGATTCAGCGTCAGTCTCGCGTTAGTTACGCTCTAGTTGCCACGGTTGCAGAACGGTGGACGAAGGATGTGGATGTTAAAGTGATTCCGTTAGCCCCCTTGCCGGATGAGGAATTACGGGCCTGGGTTATTGAAGCAATGGCCACGAAAGATCTCACGTTTGATCTCGAAACTCAGGCGCTAGAGCTATTTCTGGGCTGTGTTCAAGGACATTTTGGCGATGCGATCGCGCTGGCTCGCCGTCTCTGGCTCGAGATCCTCCACAACCCATCGCCTCAAATTCAACCGCATCATGTTTACCGGAGTGCGATCGCGCTGGTTGAAGATCTCTCCGTTACGTTTGAGTCGCTGATTCTGCTGTTACCCAGTAGCCAAGTGCGGGTGCTAGAAAGTTTAGCGCTTGATCCGACCGATAGCCCTCATGCACGGGAATACATTCAAAAACACAACTTGTCTCGCGGCGGCGGATTGCAAGGCGCGTTGGCAAGTTTAGAGCAGAAAGGCTTGGTGTACGGGGCAGAGCAGGGATATCGAATCGCGTTGCCGATGTTGGCGTTTTGGTTGAAGTATCGGTTGGGGTGAGTGACCGCAGATTGGTAGCGGTTAATCAGCACTCCTGCTTCATGCCGTGGAACGCTAAGGCACAAACACCGTTAGCGCCTCCGGAATCAATTGAAAATGAGCAGGCGTATAGGTTGTAATTTCTCCATCAGTATTAATGGCACGAGGTTTGCGCGTGTAAACAAAAAATTCTTTGCCTTGCCACGTTTTTACCCATTTCGATTTACGCTGCGTGCCTCGACGCATCGTTGGCAACACAAGCAACATTTGCCACCAATGCTCAATTTCTAGACTGTACAAATCGAGCCGCTGATCGTCGATCGTCGCATCTTCTGCGACTGCCATTCCACCGCCATAGTATCGACCATTTCCCACGGCAATCTGAACCGTTTTGACCTTTTCTGAGCGGTCTTCCGTCCGAATTTCAGCGGTAAAACGGCGGCTATTGATTAACACCTGTAATGCTGTAGCGGCATAGGCAAAAACGCCCCACTGTTTCTTGGCTCGCTTCGTTAATTTACGGGTAATATCAACACTCAGCCCCATACTCGCCACATTAAAAAAGTATTGCTCATTTACCCAGCCCACATCGATCGCATGGTGCTTTCCGTCCGCAATGATTTGACAGGCTTCGGGTAGAGTGTCCGGGATGCCTAAGGTTCGGGCAAGATCGTTGGCGGTGCCCAGTGGAAGAATGCCAAGCGGGAGCTTTGTGTCTACTAGCCCATCGATCGCTGCATTTAGCGTTCCGTCCCCGCCGCCAATGATCACCAGATCCGCGCGATCGCGATACTTTCGGATCACATTAGGCAATTGTTTTGGATTGTCAGTCGATTCCTCGAATAACTCAAAATCGAGGGCTTGAAGCTGCGCGATCGCAGCATCCAACGCCTCTTTACCTTTGCGAGCATGACGATTGACGAGAAGTAATGCACGTGCCATAGAACAGACCGGGGAAGGACGACAGATAAGCGCTTTTCGGCAGTCCTTCTCCCGCAGGAAAAGGATTTAGAATGAGGCAGAAAATGACCTTGTTTAAGCATCTACTGCTCGGCTTCTATCTCACATTCTGCCTTAACGCTCTTTTCAATACATTCTTCGTGAGATAGTCTTCACTATCATAGGTGAAGATGGAAATTTGGTTTGGGCTCTGATGCTCAATGGGATCTCAACAAGGCAGAACGACATGACTAGCTCGATGGATCGCACAGCACGAAGTCCTCGGACGCTTCGACCCTTTGGGGTATATGCTCTGCATGGCTTAGCGGCGCGGCAAGACAAGCTGATCGCGCTCGATCACGTTAGAGGATATCTTCTACAAATCGATCCGCTAACCGATAATACGATCGTTCTTAATCCTCATCACGTTGAACTGTTTGAGGATGCAACAGGGTTAGCGGTTTGGCAGGAGACGGTTTGGTTTACAAAAGAGGACAGCGTTTACTACTGCGATTTTGAAACGTTCTCACCTCAACTTTTTGCGACGTTGCCCTACCCTGCTGATGGGGTTGGCGTTTGGGAATCAACGGTGTATGTCACCTCTCAGAAACTAGGCTATATCCTGGTTTACGAACGCAATACGGGTCGAAAGATTACTCAATTTGCGCTGCCAGGCGTCGGGAGCACCAATCTCACGCTGCGAGATGAAGAACTGTGGCTGTGCGATCGCACCGAACAAACGGTTTACTGTCTGGATCGAGCCACCGGAGAATTGCAGTTCAATGTGTTGACGCCGTTTGAGAGCCCCACTGGGCTTGCGTTCGCGCCCAATCCGATCTCGCATCAAGCAACGCTCTATGTTGCCTATGCTGGAGAAGAGGCTTATATTCGCGACAATCCGAACGAAGATCCGAGCCACGAATTGACATTCCGCGATCGCACCTTTATTCATCCGCTCTACGTTCATTACAACAAACAAGAGCGCTATGCCCTCTCGAATGGATATTTGCTAGAAATGTCCTACATCGAAGAATTGCTGCCGCTCGATGCTGTGGATTTAGAAGATTTGGAGTGGCGAATTGCGTTGCCGGCTGAAACTCATCGTCAGAAAGTGCGCCATGTTGAAGCGATCGGGCTGCCGTTTACCGAAGAAATTAAAGATGGGCAACGAGTCGCTGTGTTTAAGTTTGCCGCGCTGAAAGCCAATGAGCGGCACATCTTTGGCTGGAAAGCCTTACTCGAAGTTCGAGGGATTAAATATCAAATTAATTTTGATGATACGTACCGAGCGCCCGAGCTGCCGCCAGAATTTCAAGCCCGTTATCTGGTCGATGATGATGAATTGGCGATGGATAAACCCGTCATTCAACAAGCGGCAAAAGAGGCGATCGGCACTGAGACAAATGTGTTGCGGAAGATTTTGAAGATTCGTAACTTTGTCTACGATCGCTTGTCCTACGGAATTAAGCCACACATCGATCCACCCGATGTGGTTTTAGAACGCGGAATTGGTTCTTGCGGGGAGTATGTGGGTTTACTGCTTGCGTTAGCTCGTTTAAATGGAATTGCTTGCCGAACCGTCGGGCGCTACAAATGTCCGCCGTTCGGCGATCGACAAAATATTCCGCTAGAACCAGACTTCAATCATGTATGGCTAGAGTTTTATGTTCCTGGCTTTGGCTGGTTGCCAATGGAATCAAATCCTGATGACATTATTGAAGGCGGACCTTACCCAACCCGTTTTTTCATGGGCTTACCGTGGTATCACGCCGAGATTGGCAAAGGTATTACGTTTGAATCGCTGAGGAGTCAAGGAATTCCGGTGGGCGATTTGGTCGATGTTTCTGTCGGAGACCTAGCGATCAATCACATTCGGTTCACGATTTTAGGAGAACTGGAATAGAAGAGTTTAGGAGAACGAAGGAAGAGAGTGGAGAAGATCAATCGTTCTGGCTCAATGATTTCGTGGTAGATACCCTGCATCCAATGGTCTTTGCCTTCGGGCGATCGAATACAGGCTCGGTAAATGCCGCCCAATTGCACATATCATCTGACAGGCGATGGTTGTAAAATCTTTTGGACCTAACCAGCAGGCAAGATGCTTCGGATGGGTCCAAACTTTGAACACAAGGTGGCACGGCGCATCAAACATGCGAGTAATCGTGAGTTCCCTATCTTGTAGAGCAGATGTGTTGTTAGGTTTAGTGTCCATACCAAGCGATCAACCCCGTCTCTTTGAGCAACTGCTGTAGTGCCATGTGAGGCAGCTTCGTATCTTTCTGGTCATTTCCCCACATCTCTGCAGAGAAGCCTTGCATCAATGCAATAATGCTGCCGTACTTGACGATGCTGGCGACATAAAACTCATCTAATTTCAGATCTCCATCAGTATGTATCTGCTCGATGTTGTCGAGTAATATCGCCCCCACTTCATAAGGTTTTAAACCTGCTTTGATGCCATATTTCTCCATCATCTTGCGTTGTTTAGCTTCCGAACAGGCATCATAGGGCGATCGAATCAAGTGCCCCAGATTCCGCAGGACTTCTCCATAGTCGTAAAATGTGTTTTGCTCAAAGAAAGTTTCCTCATCTTTCGTCAACGCAAAACTCTTGTCCAGTACCAAACCAAAATCACTTAGATAGGTCTGTTCGCCATCGGTCAGGATATTGCGAAAATGCGCGTCGAAGTGAATGATTCCTTTCGTCCTCAAAAAGGCGATCGTCGTACATAAGGCATCTAAATGGTTCTGAAGTGTGTTAGGATTTTCCCGCAGCCAGGTCTCCAAAACATGCGGAATGTACTCTAGGAACAGCACTAATTCATAGTTGGCGATCGCTCTGTCGGACACATACTTTCGCACATTTGCATGATTGCCCCAGCGTTCCATTTCCACATCCGTTCGTTGTCCAGAGAACGGCATAATCCGGTAATGATACATCAGGGGAAAAGTGGAGATCGCTCCGTCTAATACCCAGTAGGTGGTCTTGATATGAGCCACGAGTTCACGGAAGACTCCTAAACCTGTGGAACCGAAGCCGTAATTATAAGCAGTTGGCAGATTATAGAGATTTCTGGTGGAGAACAGGTTGTCATATTCAAGGTTTGTAACTGGAATGTGTTTCACAAAGACCTTGGATTGTCCAAGAAAGATAGTGTGATTCGTTCCCCAGCCTGTACTCGATTCATTCAACTCACGGTTGTCCCACAGAGAACGCAATTGGACATTATCCAACTGAGCAATTTGTGAACTGAGCTTGAAGTATCTCTTCCTTCTAAGTTCTATAGAGTTCTGGGTCATTTGCCTCCGTTCAACTATGGCATGAGAAACTCTGGGCGGAAGGGGGAACTTGCATCTGTAAATTTTGAAGTCATCACGATGTGTAAAGTCGCCCAATTGCAACTTACGCTTGCTTCAACCGATTAATGTCAATCTTCTTCATTTGAAGCATTGCTTCCGTAGCTCGTTGAGATTTTTCAAAATTAGAATCGTTCAGCATCTCTAGCAAGATGGTGGGAACAACTTGCCATGAAACACCGTATTTGTCCTTCAGCCAGCCACACTGCTGTGCCTTTTCATCCCCACCTTCAGATAGCTTTTCCCAGTAATAGTCCACTTCTTCCTGGGTCTCGCACATAATCTGAAACGAGATGGCTTCGTTGAATTTGAAGGTTGGACCGCCGTTGAGTGCAGTAAATGCTTGCCCAGCCAGTTCAAATGCTACTGTCATGACTGTCCCTGCTGGTTTTCCGTGGACTTCATGACCAGCTTCTCCGTACCGAGAGATGTTCACAACTTTTGAGTTTTTGAAGATAGTGGTGTAGAACTCAACGGCCTCTTCGGCTTGATCATCAAACCACAAACACGGAGTGATTTTTTGAACAACTTGCATGGTATTTCTCCTTAATAGTTTTAAGCGATCGCATGACAAGATGAACTGGATTTAGGTTGAATAAATCGAACCTAAGTCCATCCTGAAACATTGACGCTATCGCCTTCTAGAGCGTTGCCAAGTATTCGTCCAAGCAATCGAAACTGGAGTTCCATCCAGCAACAACACCCATTTCTTCGTGCTTGCGCCGATCATCAGCAGACTCATGCACAATTTGGAGCGTCAGTTTCGTCTTGCCGTCTAACTCCTCAAACAATGCTGTCAGCACCATGCCCTGCGGCAGATCTGCGTCCATCACTTTATCGAAGCCTTCATCAAATTCATCAGTGGTAACGATGCGTTCAGGAGGAACAATCTCGCGAAAAACGCCTTTACCCGGATACTCTGTGCCGTCAGGGCCGACCATAACATAACGCGATCGCCCACCTGGACGCAGATCTAGTTCAAGCACGCGAGTTGTAAACCCTTTGGGTCCCCACCACTGCTCAATGTGTTTTGGGTCTGTCCATGCTTTGAACACTAGCTCTCGCGGTGCGTTGAAGACACGAGTGATAGTAATTGTGCGATCGCTTTCTGTACCAGTAGAGCCAGTTTGTTTCACCATTGTGTTTCTCCTTAGAGTAGGGCGGTGGTGTTGTTCTGTGCGATTGCGCGCATCTAATCTATGTCTTGTGCTTGCGACCTTTTTTCTTTTCCTCTGCTTGTAATTCCTGGAGATAGTCATCCAGGCGATCGAAACTCTGTTCCCAGAATTGGCGGTATTGGGTAAGCCAATGATCCACATCCTTAAGTGGTTCTGCCTCTAATCGGCAGGGCCGCCATTGCGCCTCTCGACTCCGGGTAACTAATCCTGCACGCTCGAGCACCTTGAGATGCTTAGAAATCGCAGGCAAACTCATTGCAAAGGGTTGAGCCAACTCAGTTACGGAGGCTTCACCTTGAGCCAGATGAGCCAAGATAGCACGTCGGGTCGGATCAGCTAGGGCAGCAAAGGTAACGCTTAATTGATCAGTAGACATTTAGGGTGGGAAAGAGTATTTAACCGCGCAGTTAATTAACTATTAGGTTAAACATACTACTCAAGGATGTCAAGGGGTAGTTGGGAAATGCCTCTGTCATTGGTGTATTTGCAAATGACCAATGACAACTGACAAAAAACACTTACAATTTTGCTGAATTGAATTATTGATTGGTCGCTAGCGTAAACAATGCTGCTGCTGCCAGTGCTGCGATCGCCCGCACATGGTTCCAGAACGTCCAGTTTGTCAGGTATTTAACCCAGAGGGCCTTCTGTGGGTATCGTCAACTTAACCGGGAATATTCGAAATTAAGTACGATAATCCTTGAACATTCAGCCTTGCTCGATTTTAGGCAGCAACTTCCAAACACGTGATTTCCCGCCAATCCTCGAAGCGTTGGCG
>JAHHHO010000003.1 GCA_019359315.1 Myxacorys californica WJT36-NPBG1 | reverse complement strand
ACCGTGCTTGACCACATCTTCACTCCCACAACTCGGGCAAAGAACCGGTTCGAGAACCATGAGAGAAATCCTAGTTTGAAACTGACTCCTCCATTATTCCTGATTCCACAGGTCTAGAACATGACCCTTGCGTCCTACAGCCACAAAATTTATAGATTTGAGGTCGCTGATTATTTGCGTCCTTGACTAGCGAGATTAATGCGATCGCTTAGTTGTCTCAAGGTCTGCGCCATATTGGGATCGCTTTCTTTAAGATCTTTCATCTTCTCGCAGCTATACAAAACCGTGGTGTGATCTTTGCCGCCAAAGACCTCACCGATTTTTGGCAAGCTTAGATCAGTGTGTTGGCGCATGAGATACATGCCAATTTGCCTTGCCACACTAATTTCTCGACGGCGAGAATTTCCCTTTAAATCCTCAACCGACACTCCGAACGCCTCAACCACCGAAGCAATGATTGCTTCAGGAGACGCTTCCACTTTTTCAACGGGCGGATTTAGCACAGGCGCAATATTTTCAACCGTCATCGGCAACCCTGCGATCGAGATATAGGCGACGGCTCGAATTAACGCCCCCTCTAGTTCCCGAATGTTAGAGGTATAGCTTGACGCGATGTATTCAATCACCTCACGGGGCAAGCGCATGTTTTCGTATTCAGCTTTCTTTTGCAAGATGGCCATCCGGGTTTCTAGATCGGGTGGCTGAATGTCGGCAATTAAGCCCATCGAGAAGCGCGAACATAGCCGTTCTTGCAAGCGTGGGATCTGGTTAGGCGGTCGGTCTGAAGCGAGAACAACCTGCCGTCCTGCTTCGTGCAACGTGTTAAACGTGTGAAAAAACTCTTCCTGAGTATATTCTTTGCCCTCAATAAACTGAATGTCATCGACCAGCAGGACGTCTGCTGCCCGGTAGTGATCCCGGAAGCTTTGCAAATTGTCTTTGCGGATTGCCGTGATCAGATCATTTGTAAACTTTTCTGTTGAAACATAAAAAATATTTGCCGTTGAGCAAATTTCGAGTCGGTAGTGCCCGATCGCTTGCATCAAATGAGTTTTGCCGAGTCCTACTCCGCCACAGAGAAACAGTGGATTAAATTCTCTACCCGGAGATTCTGCCACTGCCAGCGACGCCGCATGAGCCATCCGATTATTCGGACCCACAACCAAGCGAGAAAAGACATACTTAGAATTGAGGTCAGAATTTGTCGCCTGCGGTGCTAACGGTTCTAGGGGCGCAGAATCAAGGGTGAATGGATAAAACAACTCCGCCTCATCACCGATCGTGCCATCTGCACCCGGAACAAATTTGATCTGAATCTCCACCGGACGCCCCAAAATATCGTGAACCACCTCGATAATGGTTGGCATGTAATATTTTTGCAGCCAGTTCTTGGCAAACGGATTCGCCGTTCTTAGCACCAAGCACGTTTCGGTCAGTTCTTCCGGGGTGGACGTTTTAATCCAGGCCTCAAACGTGGGACGACTGAGCTTGAGTTGGAGACGGTCGAGAACCTGAGACCAGAATGTATCGATCGCAATTTCCACGGCAAACCTCGTCTCACCAGTTTTCACAGAAGGACTAAAGCATAGACTAATTTACTGTATTTCGCTTAGGGAAAATGCGATTTGTAAAACCGAAACAAGGGACGCCTGCGGTAACGCTAAGAAGGAATGCAGTGTCCCGCTTTCGCGAGAAGGGATGAGTCAGGAAGCAGAACGGCGGCAATGCTTTGCACGAGGAGTTTCATCTTTTGAGGCTAGAACTTAAGGAATCAAGCTAGGATCAGAATTTAGAATTCCTTTAATCAACATTCGTTACGTTTTTCATCTCCTACCCTCATCCTTCAGCCCTGTGAACACTGCCCCCTCCTTCCGGCTTGACCTCCATACGATTTTTCCCTTTGAGCTAGACGAGTTTCAACTCCAAGCAATCGCGGCATTAGAAGCCGGAAAGTCAGTTGTGGTCTGTGCGCCGACAGGATCAGGAAAAACGTTGATTGGAGAGTACGCCATTCACCGAGCCTTGGCGGGGGGAAAGCGTGTCTTCTACACAACTCCACTGAAAGCGCTGTCGAACCAGAAGCTCCGGGATTTTCGCGACGAGTTTGGAGCCGAGAACGTGGGTCTCCTGACCGGAGACACCTCGATCAATCGAGAGGCTCCGATTCTGGTAATGACGACTGAAATTTTTCGTAACATGCTGTATGGCACGCCTATTGGTGAGGTAGGAACGTCGCTCACGGGCGTCGAAGCGGTGGTGCTGGATGAATGCCACTACATGAACGATCGCCAGCGCGGGACGGTGTGGGAAGAATCGATTATTTACTGCCCGTCAGAAATTCAGCTTGTCGCGTTGTCTGCCACTGTTGCTAACAGCGACCAACTGACGGACTGGATCAATCACGTTCATGGACCGACTGAGCTAATTTACTCAGATTTTCGTCCTGTGCCGCTTGGGTTCTCGTTTTGCAATCCAAAAGGGCTATTTCCACTTTTAGATGACAGTGGAAAACGAATCAACCCGAGACTCAAACCCAAACGGAGCCAGTATCGTCCGAAAGGAGCGAACCCACGCGGCGCACCCCGACCAGAAGCGCCGAGTCTTGCCTTTACTCT
The DNA here is from genome assembly GCA_019359315.1 of Myxacorys californica WJT36-NPBG1. Lineage (GTDB taxonomy): Bacteria > Cyanobacteriota > Cyanobacteriia > Leptolyngbyales > Leptolyngbyaceae > Myxacorys > Myxacorys californica. Next base: position 167,360 of record JAHHHO010000003.1, on the reverse strand, counting down.
GAGTCAGCTGCGGGCAAAAGATATGCTGCCTGCTATTTACTTTATTTTTAGCCGTCGAGGCTGTGACAAAGCTGTAGAAGCGCTGGGCGACCTGTCGCTAGTGAACGATGGGGAAGCAGCCCGGCTCAAATCAAGAATTGATGAGTTTCTCGATCGCAACCCCGAAGCCGGGCGAGCGGGACAAATCGAACCTCTTTACCGGGGGATCGCGGCGCACCATGCCGGCATTCTCCCGGCGTGGAAAGGCTTAGTCGAAGAGCTATTTCAGGACGGACTAATCAAAGTTGTGTTTGCCACTGAGACGTTGGCAGCTGGGATCAACATGCCTGCTCGAACAACCGTGATTTCCAGCCTATCTAAACGAACCGACGCGGGCCATCGTTTACTCAACCCTTCTGAGTTTCTGCAAATGGCAGGACGCGCGGGACGACGCGGCATGGATAAACAGGGCTATGTTGTGACCGTACAAACCCCGTTTGAAGGCTCAAAAGAAGCGGCTTACCTCGCCACGTCTGGAGCCGATCCCCTCGTCAGCCAGTTCACACCCAGCTATGGCATGGTGCTCAATCTGCTGCAAACTCACACGATTGAGGAAGCAAAAGAACTGATTGAGCGCAGTTTCGGACAGTACTTATCGACGCTCTATTTGCGTCCCCAACAAGAAGAAATCGATCGCTGTAAAAGCGAGCTGACCCAACAGCAAGCCGCGATCGCGGCCGTCGATTGGAAACTGCTGAACCAATACGAAAAACTGCAAGAGCGGCTCAAAGAAGAAAAGCGGCTGCTCAAAACGTTGCAGAGTCAGGCGGACGAGATGCAGGCGTCAGAACTTGCGATCGCGCTGTCGTTTGCAGTGGCGGGAACCTTTCTCACGCTCAGAGGTGATGCCGTTCGTCTGCCTCAGCGTCTGCCTGCGGTGCTGGTCTCGAAGGTCCAGGGCGCAGGGCAGTTTCCCTATTTGATCTGTTTAGGACAGAACAATCGGTGGTATGTCGTTACCGTGGGAGATGTCGCGCAACTCCATGGCGACATACCTCGCCTTGCTGTGGTTGATGCCATCGAACCGCCATCTCAACTGGTTCTTAAATCAGGTCATTCTTGCCGAGGAAGCGAGCAAACCGAAGAGATTGCGGTTCAGATTGCCGACGTGCCTGGTTATAATGATGCGCCAGAAGTCTATGCCCAAGAGCAGCGCATGAAGGCCGTTCAAGCCCAAATCGAAGCGCATCCTGTCAATCGGTGGGGCGATCGCGCTCAGATTCTCAAACGTCAAAAGCGGATTCAAACCTTGCAAGCGGAAATTGACGATCGACAAGCCAAATTTGGACGCCAAACCCAACGTCACTGGGAAGAATTCCTAGCCTTGCTTGACATTCTGCAGAGCTTTGGTTGCCTTGATGACCTAAAACCAACGGCCCTTGGTCAAGCTACCGCTGCCATTCGGGGAGACAACGAACTCTGGCTTGGCTTGTCGCTCATGTCAGGTGAACTTGACCACCTCGATCCGCATCATCTCGCCACTGCCTGCGCTGCCCTCGTCACCGAAGTATCGCGCCCCGATAGCTGGACTCGATACGACATTTCAGAAGAAGTCCTTACCGCTCTTAGTGAACTACGGGGCATTCGGCGACAGCTATTCCAACTTCAAAGACGGCATCAGGTCGCCCTACCAGTCTGGCTTGAAGACGAATTGATTGGATTAATCGAACAGTGGGCGCTCGGCATTGATTGGCTGGAGTTGTGCAGCAATACCAGCTTAGATGAAGGGGATATCGTCCGGATCTTACGCCGAACCTTGGATTTTCTATCGCAAATTCCCCACGTTCCTCATATTCCAGAGGCCCTAAGAACAAATGCAATCCGTGCGATTCAACTCCTCGATCGCTTCCCAGTTAATGAAGTCATCGAGTAAGCGAATCGGCCTTTCCCCAATGCCCTTGTTCGCTAAAGACTCCGGCTGATATTGGTTCTCTAGAGTCAGGCTATTCCCTTCTGACCGTCACTACCCTTAAGAAGCGTTTTAGATTCCCTTTAGATTCTCTGTAGAAACCCTGATTGATCCTCTCCTCTAATTGCCCATACTGGGGCAAGAATGCTGCTTCAGCTTTGTGCGCCTTAGCCGTGTAACCCAAAGTTTAGGCAAGTTCTACTTTAGTTAATCGCTTAATTATTCAATCATTTTTCGTTCAGTAATTTAGGTTTTCTTCGCGCCGTGAATGACCTGGACTTGGAGCGCCCCAAAATACTTGTTGTTGATGATCATCCTTCCAATCGCTTGGCGGCTGTGGCGCTTCTCTCTGTTGAGGGATATGACGTAATTGAAGCAGAAAGCGGCGAGGCAGCTTTAGCGCGAGTCTCCGAAATTCAGCCCGATCTGATCCTGCTAGATGTGATGATGCCAGGGATGGACGGGTATGAAGTGTGCCGTCGCTTAAAGGGAGATGAGCATACGAGACTCACACCGATCGTGTTCATCACCGCTCTTGATGATCGCCGCGATCGCTTGCGCGGAATTGAAGCGGGCGGCGATGATTTTTTGACAAAACCGTTTGATCGATTAGAGCTTTCAGCGCGAGTCAAATCTCTGGTTCAGCAAAAGCGTTTGAATGAAGACCTTGATCATGCTGAACAAGTTTTATTTTCGATCGCTCGTACTGTCGAGAGCCGAGATCCAAATACGGGCGATCATTGTGAACGGCTGGTTCTTCAGGGCAAAGCGTTTGGAGAGTTTTTGGGTTTAGCGCGATCGGAGGTCCGAGATCTGATGTGGGGCGGCTACCTCCACGATATTGGCAAGGTCGGCATTCCTGATGCGGTGTTGCTGAAGCAAGGACGGCTGACGCCCGAAGAATGGCAGACTATGAAACAGCACGTTCTGATTGGAGAGCGAATCTGTTTACCGTTACGAACAATGCGTGGAGTTGTGCCAATCATTCGCCACCATCATGAGCGTTGGAATGGCTCGGGCTACCCGGATGGACTGGTAGGGCATACTATTCCCTTTTTGGCGCAGGTCTTTCAATTTACCGATATTTATGATGCGTTGACGAATGAGCGCCCGTATAAAAAAGCATTTTCACCTCAAGACGCACTGGAAATAATTGCCGACGAAGTACAGCGCGGATGGCGCAATCCTGAGCTATTTGTGAGGTTTAGCGAGTTTGTTCAAGCGACAGAGATGGAGCGCTCAAGCTTGACCCCAAACTGGTTTCAAAAGTACGTCCGGGCAGGACGTTAACCTAGGCCAACGCGAGTTTACGGGTTAATGGGGTTCTTTAGACTTTCATTGCGAACACCTGATCAGCGCTCAAGGCAAACGACGAAACAATTTCAGATTCGAGGCGATCGCGTCCCCTTACGATCGTATCCTCATAAGCACCGTCTACCCACTTACATACGGTAATTTGACGTTCTTCCGGGTCAACAATCCAATATTCTGCAATTCCCCTAGCCGCGTATTCCGTATGCTTGTGTCGATAGTCACGAGTACGATTTGTTGAACCGGGCGAAACGACTTCGATCACCAATGCAGGCGGCGGCATGTCGCGAGTAATCGTGGCGCGTTTTGTGCCCAGCAGCGCTGCTTGCGATTCTTCGGTATGCACGATCAAATCAGGTAAGCGGCATCTAGCTCTGCGTCCGCTCACTTCGATTTCGAGGTCTTTGTGCCCAATGAGATAAAACGGGAAATGCTGCAACAGCACACTGTAGAGGAATCGGGCTAAATTGGCGTTCTCTTCGGATTCTGGCGGCATTTCGACTAGTTCTCCATCCACCAATTCATACTGAGTGTCTGTGCCGTCGTCATAAGCGAGGTACTCTTCAAAGGTCATTACCTTCGATCGCGGTGCAGCGTTGGTCATAGACTCGATCGCGCTCCTGTGTAGGACAAAAATTAGCGGGTTCGTTCTTTTGCTAAATATTCAAACACGCTTTTATCACCGATATCTGGGGGAATTGGCTGAATGACTTTGCGGATCGCAAAGACCAAAAATAGGACAGCCCATGCGCCTAGTAACCCTTGCTCCCACTGCACAGAAAGCAATCCGCTCAGATGTCCTAAAAGCAGAACTGGAACGAGCAGTGTGAGAAACTTGGTTTCTAGACGATTGAAGCAAACTGCCTCTTTGAAGAAAATCCCGGTTAGGGCGGCGAAGGTGAATCCGACTCCTAGAATAGCGATCGCATGATGGAACACATATAGCGCAAGCGGTTCTGCACTCTGCACCGCAATTGCCAAAGAGGCTATGCCACCCGTTGCCCAAAATGCCTGCAATGCTCGATGTAGTGGAGCAAGATAGATGTGAATGGTGAATAAGCTAACGCCCAGCGCCGCCCAGAAGAGCCAGTATAAAGCAGTGATTGTAGTTGGGGACGCATGGAGAAAGACAAGAAGAGTGGCAATTGCAAAACTTACCGCCGCCACCATCAAGCCACCTCGGTAGACCACGACACCTCTGCGATCGTGGTCATCTACCGTAAATTCTCCAAATTGTCCTTGATAAACAATAGGTTCAGCCGTTTGAGACACCATAGATTACGCTCTCAACTCTACAGCTTGATCCTACTGTACTGCGGCTTGACGTGCCTCATCTTCAAGAGCCTGGATTGCTAGCAACAATTCTTCTTCTTGCACTTCAAAATCGGCTTCAGCGATTTCTCCCATATCAAACGCCAACTGCAACGTTAGCAAGCGCTTGCTCAAATTTTCCTGATCATCTAATTCAGCAGCGGCGCGTTCTTGAATTTGTTCAGCAATCCAAGCGAGGCCAGTAATCGGAGCGAAAAGGGCACGCAGAACCATAATACGGGTGTAATTAGGTGAGTTGGTCGAGGTGAGCGAAGTTGTAGGGCGCGGTGAAGTCGTTGTAGCGAATTTTTAGCCGCGAGTCGAATTGATGATCTAAGGCTTCGACTTGTTGACTAAATTCGGCTTCGGCCTCCCAAGGAATGAGATAGGCCGTGTTGTAAATCATCATCTCGGTCAGTACCTCATTTTCGACCCGCGCGATCGCAAGGGGATTAAGGCTATCTTGGAACGCTTGAATGATGGTTTGCTTGCGATCGCTCATCGCTTTCTCAATCGCTTGTCCAATCAGGACAATCTCATCCATGCTGAGCGATTTGCCGTCTGAGCGACTGCTCCGCACACTTTCTAAGAAATCGCGCTTTTCCCTGAGGTTAGCGTCTTCTGCCATCAGTGCCTGAAGCTCAGCGTTGCTATCCCAGAAAAGTTTGATGCTCACCTCACGGTATCCTGACAGTGTCTCAAACAGATGCTCAAGGCTCTCACGATGCGGTGTAATGAGCTGCTCTGTCACGGTGTCCCAGGTTTCAATAGTCAAGCCAAACTGAAGCGGCAAGAGCGTTCGATATCCCGCGTGCATTGCCTGCTCTAAGACTTTTTCATGTCCGAGCAAATTACGCCGACTGGCCAAATAGCGTTCTTGTTGGGCGGCTGAGTAGAGAAAGGCAAAGCGATCGATCACCTGCGTTTGCACAGGCTGGTGATCCAGCCCTTCAAGATCAAGAGCAGGGCCAGGGGCGGGGAAAATGCCGTAGAGATAGAGTCCGTAGGTCATGGGTTAGGTTGGGGCAAATGAAACAGAGTGTGATTTGACTTTTAAATTGGCTTTGCCGTAAGAACTAGCTGGAGTTTTGCGTGAACGAGATCTAGCTGAGCGAGTCCTAAATCGACGTTGCCTTGAAGCACTACACCTGTGTTGAGCAAGCGATCGAGCAGTTCCAAAATGGAGGGGCTAGATGAGGCTTTGCCAGGGTAGTAGCTTCCAGCTTTAGGCAATAGAGTGCCCACTTCACCAAGATTGACGTTCAACTCGGCTGGGTCAATTTCAAAAAAATTGCAGAGATGAACGACTTGTTCTTCGAGCTTTTGTAGGCTTTCGGCAGCGCGATCGAGATCATTGTCGTTTAAGCACCCTTCATCCATGCGACGAATTACTTGAGCTTCCATCAGTTGCCGAACGAGTTCAACCACGGTCAGCAGCAAGGGGGCTAAGCCAGCGTCAGGACGAGCTTTTGCGGGAGAGGGAGAAAGTTCAGAAGACACAATTAAGGGGCTAATTAGGGGGTTGAAGATTACGCCAAACAGCAGATTTCGACTAGAAGCGGGTTTTCTGTCTTTAATCCCTTCGACCAATCTCGGCGAAGCAGACAAGAGAACATTGTTTAGAAGGTTTATAAGTCCTTTAGAAGCGATTCTAAGGATCCGGACGTAGATTGAGGCAATTTCTGAACGGAGGCTTGACGAAGCGATTTTAGTTCTGCCTCTAACGCTTCAACTCGGTCTAGGAGACGTTGATTCGTTTCATTCAGTTCTTTGGATTGAGCGCTAAAGTGCGGATTGTTTTCCCACCAGTTAATACCGATTTCTTTGGCCTTATCGACAGAAGAAATCAGTAATCGGATGCGAATATTTAGTAGTTCTGTCGAAGCAACAGACACAGAAATATCCCCTGCGATCACAATGCCTTTGTCTAGGACTCGTTCTAGAACATCGGCTAACGATGATCCTTGAGTAGACGTTGCGATCGTCGTTCCAGCCTCGCGCCCTCCAGATGCTGAAGCTCTTGCGGGCATTGCTGAACTCATACTTCAACCTCAGAACGAACGATGGCAAAAAACCTACGATCGCGGTGGATCACTTGACGGTTCCGCGTCATAGTCCGTAGAACATCTAAAACTTGAGTACGAGACAGACCAAACTCGCTTTCTAAATCTGACAGCCCTGCTCCATCCATCTCAATCAGATACTGATAGATCCGGGATTCATAAAATGCTTCAAAAGCAATTCCTTCTAACTCAGTGTCTACTTCTTCTTGAATTACAGGAATTTCTTTTAGTAATTCAACAAGCTGTTCGTTTAGCGTTAGCTCTATCGATGGTTCAGAACTAACAATTGGCGTATCATCTTCTATCTCTAATGTTGGAAAAATCTGTTCAGAGTAAATTTCATCTTTTTTGATAGAAGTTTCTGCTTCTTCCGAAATGAAATTGCTTTCAGCGTTAATTTCATCTTGCTCAATCGATTCACTCGTTTTAAGCTGACCGATTAATTGCAATAGCAATTCTGTTGATTCCGCCAATGGCAATCCTGAGCGCGACAGCAATACATCTGAGCAAATTTCCTGGAAGTCCAAATTGTTGGGAGACACCGGAATATTATGTTCATGGCACACCTTGGCAATCACGACACCAGAGCGCAACCCGGAAGCCATAACTCCCGATTCGGCACGAAAGGCTCGAACGAGTTGCACGATGAGAGTGGCACTGGCACGATCGAGGGAGGTCTTCTGCCTCAAAATTTCTTGCTGAGTCAGTTCGTCTGGCTCTGGGATATTAATGGTGACTAGCCGATCCATCAGCGCATCTTGCGTACCATGCACGCCGCAATATTCGTCAGGATTAGAGGTGAGAATCGCCCGAAAGTCCGAATTGACGCGGACATATTCCGTCTGATTACTGGTCGGCGGCAGCACAAGCAGCTTTTCTTCGAGCGCTGAAAGCAGAACGTTATTCACTTCGGGACGCGATCGGTTGAACTCGTCGTAAACCAGCGTAAATCCTTCCCGGCACGCCATCGTCAACCGCGAATCAACCCAGTTATGCTTCAGTTCATCCTCGACCTTAACAACGCTATGGATAAAGTTATCCACTACTTTTTTGCGCGTGTAGCCTGCTTGTGAGCCAATCAAATCCGACGATCTCGACTCGTCATCTCCGTAGATCAGCATGATTGGACGAGTCAATAAATCGGCTAAATGCAATGCCAGCGTTGTTTTACCTGTTCCAGCAGGGCCGCGCAGATGCACCGAAAAACCAGATTGAAGATAGCGCAACGCTCGAAGGGCGATCCGCTCTACAGAGGGAGTACTGACGAACCGACGGGGGCTTGCACGGAGAACAGTAGTCACAGTGAGTAATTCCTAAAACAAACGACCTTAACAAACTTCTTCTGAGACGCAATACATGCGATCGCGCTGGGTAATCATGCCCTTTTGGATCAGCGATCGCAGTGCCTCAACGACCTGAAAGCGGCTCATACTGAGCGATGTCTCAAGCTCGGTCAGCCGCACGCTTTGCATGAGATCGATGTATTGAAAAATTCGCTCTTCTTGAAGCCGCTCTTCTGAAAGAACAGCAGGGGCAGGCTGGATGGGAGATGCGGGTTTAGCAGCACTCGGTTGAATTTGCTCAGCACTTTGTTTTGCATTCCCCACACGTACATCTGCTCTTTCTGGAGGTTCGATGCTTGGGGGCGCAGGTTGCACTGGGTCGGCAACGGCGGCTAACTCTTGATCAAGCTGAATTCGAGTTGCAATTCGCTGTTGATGTGCTGCTTCTAACAGTAAAGAAGTTTCAGTTTGGCACGTTTGAATATCGGCTCGAATCTTTTGGCGAAGGAGGATTGATGCTTGATCTAAAGCCGCCCGAAATGCCGCTAAATCATACGCTAACTGCTGTGCCGTTAGTTCGCGGTTGGCCTGAGTGAGCGCTAAAAATTCTGACGTTTCTGCTCGGAGTTGAGTGACGAAGGCAGCGAGTTGCTGAGCGCTTTCTTGGGCTTGAACATGTCTGCGATCGCGGGCTTGACGTAAAAATGTTTGAGTCTGATGATGCAACTCGGTGCGATCGCGTTGACGCTCCTGACGAGAAATCGCGCCATTTCTCATTAAACTGTCTCGAAACAAACTGAGATCGCAGCGAAGCTCAGAGGCAGTTTCTTGACGATGGGTTTGAATGTTCTCTAAGGTTGAAGCGACGTGTTGACGGCGTTGGATAACATGTTGTTGTCGCTGTTGTTGCTGTTGTCGCCAGGACGTTTTTAAAGTCATCATAACTAGCAGACTTTCTATCTACGTTTTGAGAAAATCGAAGGAAAAAACTGGGGAATTGCCTTCCCCAGTTACAGGGTTTTTAGGCAGAAGGAACAGCCGCTTGAGAGGTTAAACCGACCGCTTCCGCATACTTCAAGTAAGTCTCAACCGAGGCAATCACGACACGAGCTTCGATTGCTAGCAGTTCGATACCAACCAACGAAACACGAACCCACGCATCGATCACGATGCCTTTGTCGAGAATGCGATCAACAACTTCTGCCAAGCTAGAAGAAGAGTTTACTTTTTCAACAGCCATGATGTTATTCCTTGAACAGTTTGGTTAATGGGTTACCGAATAAGGACGTTAGACTTGCTTCAGATTCGGCTTCCGTACTTAATAAAGTGGACAGATTGGAACAGAGACCTTCTAGCGTAAACACGGAATCTACACGATGGATTTTGAGAGAAGGTCGCAGATTTACGGATCTGACCCTTAGATAGCCTGAAATTCACATAAGTGATGCTGTCGGTTTTCAATTGAGAGATGAAGATAAGCCGCCGCAGGCATCTCTCGCCGTGCAGCGGGTCAGAAATCCCTCTCAATTCTTCACTTGAGAAAGTACTACCCTTGAACCCGACGCTCAAATTCTTCACGAGTAGTTTCGATCAGCAAAATTGCCTCCTGATGAACAGCAGGATAGTCTTGCTTGAGCCAAGCGATCAGCCGCGACAGTTGAGCATTTCTCAGTTCTAAATCCGTCTGAAAAATTGCGGCGGTTGCCATGTGTTTAGCATATTCAACGGGATGACCTTGAGCGAGAAACGCAGCCGTCAATGCAGCGAGAGCTTGTTGACGAACGAGATCGGTATTGGCTTGAGAGAACATAGGACTTGGGGAATGAGGGTTAGGGATTAGCTGGATGAGCGCTGGCTTAGCAGCGCTTGATAGGCGAGGGTAAAGTCATCCACAGTGATGTAGATTGTGGAGAGATCGTGTCCTTGGGCGCGGTAGCGACGGACGGCTTGCAGTGCTGCTTGGTTGCTGAGAAGAGCTAGATCTGCACCATTCCAGCCTTCGGTTTGGGATGCCCAGAAGGAGAGATCAACGTCATGCAAAGGGCGATCGCGGTTATGCACTCGCAAAATATCGAGGCGGCTCTGCTCGTTGGGGAGGTCTACTTCCAGTTTCAGGTCTAACCGTCCTGCTCTTAGTAACGCCGGATCGATCGCATCGGGGCGATTAGTCGCGGCAATTAGAAGGACGTTGGTGCAGTCTTCTAGTCCGTCGAGTTCGGTGAGCAATTGACCGACCACGCGATCGCTCACACCCGAATCCCCGTTAAATTTCCCGCGCACTGGCGCTAGGGTATCGATCTCATCGATGAAGACAACACAGGGAGAGGCTTGACGGGCTTTTGCAAACAACTCACGAACTTCCTGTTCTGCTGCGCCCACCCAACGGCTCATTAATTCAGAACCATTGACCGCAATGAAATTAGCTCGAGCTTGGGAGGCAACCGCTTTTGCTAAAAGCGTTTTTCCGGTTCCGGGCGCTCCCCAGAGGAGGATGCCACGGGGCGCTTTTGCTCCCGTTTGCTTGTAGAGTTCGGGATACAACAGTGCGCCTTCTACCGCTTCTTGTAAGGTGCGCTTGATCTCTTCTAAGCCACCAATTTGATCCCAATCGACATTTGGAGATTCCACTTCGACAGAGCGCAAGACCGACGGCTTCACTTCTTTGAGCGCCTGTAGAAAGTCAGATTGCTCTAGGGTCATCGCGTCTGGTAGTGGCTCAGTTAGAGAAGGAACTTGGCGACGCAGAGCCGCATAGGCAGCTTTTTGACAAACCGCTTTGAGATCTGCGCCGACCATACCGACGCTAAGATCTGCGATCGCATCCAACTGCACACTCTGAGCTAACGGCATCGCCCGAGTCAGAATCGTGAGAATCTCTAATCGTCCGGTGCGATCGGGAACGCGATATTGCACTTCGCGATCAAACCGTCCGGGACGGCGCAACGCTGGATCGAGATGATCCGGGCGATTCGTCGCCGCGAGCACAATCACGCCCGTCGATTGGGCGAACCCATCCATCAAGGTCAGCAGTTGAGCGACGACCCGTTTTTCGACTTCGCCCTCGACTTTGGAGCGATCGGGAGCGAGGCTATCAATTTCGTCAATAAAGATAATACAGGGAGTCGCTTTTGCCGCCTTCTCAAACACGTTACGCAGACGGGTTTCGGCTTCTCCGTAGTACTTGCCCATGATTTCGGGACCTGCGATCGCAATGTAATTCACGCCTAATTCCTGAGAGAGCGATCGCGCGGTCAAGGTTTTTCCGGTTCCGGGAGGACCCACCAACAGCACGCCCCGGATGGGTTCTAATCCGAGTTTTGCCAATAAATCAGGACGCTTTAACGGAAGTTCGACCAGTTCTCGCAATTCCCTCAACACATCGCCTAGCCCGCCCAGATCCTTCAAAGAAGCAGGTGCATTGTCCTCAGGCGGAGGCGTGACGATTGGATCGGGTTCAGAACTGCCAGAATGGGGAGGTTCTCGGCTGACCCCGACTCCGCTAGGAATATTGCCTTGACGTGGAATACTACTGAGACTGCGGCTATTGATTTGAATATTCGCCTTCAGGTCGCCCTTCTCAGCCTTTTCTTCTAAAGCTTTCGCCAGTTCTATCAGTTGCTCAAAGCCTTTAAATAATTCACTCATTGCCTTACCACAGACGGTGCGTTAGTGTAGCCTCTTCGCAAGATGGGGAAGACTACATCCAGCAGTGTGCCCAAAGGCGGGTTTCTGAAACAGGGATACCTGGGGTAATGGCTTTGCAGGCAGAATGCGCCTGACGGCAACGCTAACGCAAGGAGGGATGAGACATGAGGAATGAACAGAGATTTGAGACGGTTGATTGCGCTGTGAAGCCGTTGGATGCGCTGCAATTGGCCATGTTTAGTGGTAAAGGTGGAGTGGGTAAAACGACGCTCGCATGTGGGTTCGCGCGGCATTGGGCACAGCAATTTCCCACCGAGCGCATTCTGCTGCTTTCAACCGATCCGGCTCATTCGATTGGTGATGTTTTGCAAGTCGAGGTGAGCAATACGGCTCGCACGCTGGAGGATTTGCCGAATTTGTCGATTAGAGCGATCGCAGCAGCAGACCTTTTGCAGGACTTTAAAGCGAAGTATGGCTCGATTCTAGAGTTGCTGGTTGAGCGGGGCAGCTTTGTTGAAAAAGGAGATTTATCGCCGGTTTGGGATTTGAGTTGGCCCGGGCTCGATGAACTGATGGGCGTGCTAGAGATTCAGCGTTTGCTGAGAGAAAATGTCGTCGATCGCATTGTGGTTGATATGGCTCCCAGTGGTCATACGCTGGCGCTTTTTGGTCTGATGGATTTTTTGGACGAATTTCTGTCTGCGCTGGAACTGTTTCAACAGAAGCATCAAGTGATTAGCCAGTCTTTTAGAGGTCGCTACACCCCGGATGAGGTTGATCACTTTTTGCTGGAGATGAAGTCTGATTTAGGCAACGGTCGGCAATTATTGCAAGACGAGACAAAAACAGCGTGTCTCGTGGTGGCGATCGCAGAGTGGATGAGTTTGCTCGAAACCCAACGCTTTCTCAGCGCGCTCAACGCCCTCAACATTCCAGTTGGCGGGCTTTTAATCAACCAAGTTTCAGATAAAAGCGATACAGATATCTACAGCGACCAACAGAAGCTGATTGAGAAATTTCTAGAATTCACTGTTCCTGCCACTTTGCTTGTTCCTCAACAGGCTCAAGAACCAGTTGGCAAGGAAGCGCTCGATCGAGTGATGAGCCAAGTTCAAGTGGCTCACGCTCAAAGGGTTTCTATCGACGTTCAAACTCGCCTACCAGAAGCGATTCCGCCGGGATTCAGCGATTTTATCTTAGAAGGACGGAAGCTGATTTTGACGGGTGGAAAGGGAGGCGTGGGTAAAACGACCGTAGCGGCTGCGATCGCGCTAGGTATGGCACAACGATACCCTGATAAAAAGATTCGCGTCATCTCGATCGATCCGGCTCACTCCTTGAGCGATGCTTTAGGAACGCATCTTGAACATCACGCCACCGACATCACCGCCAATCTCAGTGGTCAAGAAATCGACGCGAAGCAAGTCCTCGATCAGTTCCGAGAAGACTATCTGTGGGAACTTGCCGAGATGATGAGCGGCGAATCAAATACGGCCGACACAACGCTACGAGTCGCTTATAGTCCGGAAGCATGGCGCAGAATTGTCTCTCAATCCTTACCCGGAATTGATGAAATGCTGTCGCTGATCGCAGTGATGGAACTACTTGAATCGGGATCGCAAGACTTGGTGATTTTAGATACTGCGCCAACAGGTCATCTGCTGCGCTTTCTGGAGATGCCCACTGCCTTGGGTGATTGGCTGGCTTGGATTTTCAAGCTTTGGATCAAATACCAAAATGTTTTAGGACGAACCGCACTGATGGGGCGCTTAAGAACATTGCGACAGCGCGTGATGCAGGCTCAGAAGAAATTACAAGACCCGCAATATACAGAATTTATCGGCGTTTGTCAGGCGCGATCGGCGATTTTGGCAGAAACACAGCGGTTAACCGAATCATTGAAAGAGATGGGTGTTTCTCAGCGCTACCTTGTGAATAATCGATTCGAGCCAGAACACGCGTTCGATCCTCAGCTTTTTCCTCAACAGACCATCATCAGTCTGCCTATGCTGCCAAGAGCGATCAGCGGAATGCATCACATTAGAGGAAACACGCCCTTTAGCCAAATCGCGATCGCAGCGTCTTTACTGTTTCAAAATGAGGATGGAAAAATTGACTAGAGACGACAAAAAACACTCGACTTGCGAGAGAGTTGTCATGAGCAGGGTGTATCGCATCATGGCAACAATGCAATCGAGGATACATCTATGCCCACCCTCAGCTATACACTCATCCTGCCCTGCGTTCTGGTCGCTATGATCAGCGTCATGTTTGAGATCAGAAATGCTCTCGACGAATTTGATCTTGAGCGGTTTGTGCTGTGGGTCTGGATTGCATCTGCCATCTCTGCATTGCCCATTGTGCTATGAAGGCATTGTAAGGAAAGGAGTCTAACTCCGAGCCTGACGTCTGTTCTGGCTTGTATTGCACTTTGCGCTAATCACTGAGTTTCCAAACGCATCCTGCAACAAAGTTAGTGCAGACGTGCGCTACGATCGGCACTAGCAAGTTTCCAGTCCAAACGGCGCTATAGCCTAGCGCGATGCCGATGATGGTTGCCCAAACGATGTATGCCCATTGTTTCAAACCATTCATGTGCAGCACGCCAAAGCACAAGCTTGAAATTAGAATGCCTTCGAGGTTCAACCCAAACTCGGGCAGCATGACGCCTCGAAAGATCAGTTCTTCGCTGAGTCCGGGCAGTAAGCCAAGCCAAATCAAATCGGGAAATAGGAGCGGCTTGAGAATTAACTCTAGATAGTAATCTGCACTGCGACGATAAGCACCCCAAATGCGATAGGTAATGGAACTTGCAACAGTAATGGCTAAACCAAGGGCAACACCTTGAAGAACCGCTTCAAAAGAAAATTTAACGGGAATTAATGTAACAGAGCCAAAGTAAATCCATGCTTTGGCAATGAATAATAAAACAACTGCCGTGACGCCCATTGCAATGAGAACTTGCAGTCGGGTCAGAGGTTCTGCTTCGGGCGTGTCAGAGTTTTGTTCAGCCACGGGAATTTAATATAAGGGGGAACGAGCCTCACAGTATAGCTTAAGAGTCAGAAAGGCTATAGGGCAGGAATACAGGTTTCGATTTGATCCCCTTATCTCTGTACAAATCTTTTCAAGACTTCTTTATTCTCGAATTGTAATGCGATTTTCTGGATCGCGCTTTGCCAAATTCCATAAAGCATGCGAATCATTTTCGGAGTTAGCCCCTTCTGTGGTGAGAGCAGCCAAAGGCGAGATTGTAGAGGCGAGCGCGCCTAAATTAACGCCCGCGCGATCGCATATCATCACGCCGATCGCTTCTAAATAAGAATTCACAATTGTGGCATTGATACCAAGCGCCTTGGGCGGAACCTGCATTTTTGTCAGATTCTCTCGCACAGCAATGATTCGAGTGTGAGATCCATTGAGGCTGATCACGGCACTGCCGCCGCAGGCTGATTCTGGAACCACGATCGCATCAATTTGATTTGCCCAAATATCGTGACGATCAGGATTGCCCGTCACAAACTGAGGCGCACGACTCAGACCAACTAAAACACACGGCAAGAAGGTATAGCCTAATTCTTCGGCGGCTGACTTGGGTGACAGATGGGGGTCGAGCGGCAACGGTGAGAGTGCAGGCGCATGAGCGCAGGGAACGTGGAAGGTTCGCACAACGAGATGGCTGATCACGGCTTCGGCTCCGGCTAACGGATCGACGCCTTGACCATGACGATAATCTTGCAAGGCATCGCTGCTCGTATCGTCTGGAAACCTCGCCACGACTGCGATCGCGTCTGCTCCTGCCTGATGAATTAACTGATTTGCCGCTCGCAGCAAGCTATCGGGATGCTCAATCGTTCCCCAGGTTGCCCCAGATGTCGCAGTTCTAAGCTCAACATTGAGCGGCTGATCGCTCACTACATAGTCGGTCAGTGTTAACCCTAACGTTGCTCTCGCCGCGTCTGCAACTTGCAGATGGCGCACTCTCAAGTCAGGCTCAATGCCTTGATCGAACACGATGCCAATTCGATTTTGACGAACTGGACGTAAGCCCCAGCGTCCCGCCGCAACTTGATCGAGTCCAAACCCTTCTACATAGAGGGCGTTGGGTAGGTTCCAGTAAAGCTGTGCGCCGTTGAGGACGTTTGGATGAGTAATCAGGCGATCGCACGTTGCCGCGATCGCTTTTGCAAGCGGTAAAGCATCGCCCGCATATCCACCAATGGACGCGCCAATTCCAGTCGGAACGATCAGAGCAACAGTATAGGGATTAGTCACGAGTTACAACCGCTTCAACTTTGGCAATTTGATTTGCATCAACATCTGTGATTGCCCATCGTAACGGCTCTCCGTATGTTCGCAACTCTGATTCGATCGCTCTGTTTAAGTCAGTCGCAACGGTTTTAAGATCAATTTCTGTGGTGATCAAGTGGGTTGTCATGGACAGTGCAATTCTCCCGGTTAACCCTGTCCAAACTGGAGTTGATACACCGTGTCTTCTTGATTCGTTTCGAGTTTGATCGGCGATCGCGGATACGCTACACAAAGCAACGCATATCCTTTCTCCTGCAATTCCGCGCTGACGCCCATCCCATCGGATTGATCAACGGTTCCTTCTGAAAGCAGTGCGGCACAAGTTGTGCAGACGCCCGCTGTACAAGAACTCGGCAAGTTCAAGCCGTAATCTTCGTTGGCAACCTCTAAAATTGTGCGATCGTCTGGAACTTCAATCGTGTGGGTTTGCCCGTTATGTAAAATTTCAACGGTGTAAGTATTCGTCATCTTAAACTGTACTGCGCGTGTATTCCCAAGACTCATTGTAGGACGACTTGAGAAGATGTTTCGTCGATCTTGCAGGAGTGTCGATCGCTCATTACGACTCTCGCCGATCGCAATTACCCATTCCAAACTTAAGCTCAAACTTAAGCTTATGAGAAGAGTTCACTGAGCAGGGACTCCAAGAGCAGATCAACAAATCTATGCACTCCATTGCTGTGATTGGGAACTCAAGTGTTGTATCTGGAAACTCAAATGGAGGAGGTGAGATCACAGCATTTTAAAATACTGAAAGAGAATAATTGAAAAGAAGCCTTAGCGGTTGTTTGACTAGAGATCTGCTGCTGATCCCGCTACAGTGAGATGAAACAAACTGGGAGTCGGGCAGGATATGAGTCGAGCGTCAAGCCTTAGGAAGCTCTTGAAACGTCACTTCGCTTTAGGATTATCGATTTTAATTGCAGGGGCAATTGCGATTAGCGCAGGGCACAACTCCAAAGGAACCGCATCCAACGCTCAGGCAACCCCTCCCAATCCGATTGATCCATTGACGGATATGCAAGCCCTAGTGAGTCTAGGTGCGCGAGTTGCAGGCACAGCGGCAACCGAAAAGGCGAGTCAATATCTGATAGATCAGTATCAGAAAGCAGGGTATGAAACGGAGATTCAGACGTTCACGTATCCTAAATTTAGGGATCTAGGCTCAAGTTTAGAGATTGGCAGTCAGGCTCTAGAAGGATGGGCATACAACGGCTCGATCGCAGGTCAAATTAGTGGGCGATTGGTCGCCATTCCGAACAATGGACAGCCGAATGATTTTGCCAGTGTTCCGGTTAAAGGCGCGATCGCAATTGCGCGTCGCGGCGGTATGACCTTCTCTGAAAAAGTCAAACATGCGTCGGATGCAGGCGCGATCGCAATTGTGATCGTCAATAATGAACCCAAGAACGTTCGCGGCACACTGACGACCCAACCTGCCATTCCGGTGTTAGGACTGTCTGGAGCAGATGGAGATCCATTACTGGAACGCGCTCGAACCGCAGTGCTGACCGCAACCTTGAAGGTCAATACTCAGAAAGATGCCGTGGCGCGAAATGTGATCGCTCATTTACCTGGCGTCACGCAACCCAAATTGATTTTAGGCGCACACTATGACTCGGTTCCCGGCTCCCCAGGAGCAAATGATAACGCTTCAGGAACGGCAGTTGTATTGGCGATCGCACGCCAGCTTTCGCGATCCTTTGGACAGAGCCAATCGCCGCTTTCACGTCAAATCTGGTTTATCGCCTTTGATGGGGAAGAAGACGGACTGCAAGGATCGCAGGCCTTTGTCAATCGAGCGACGCCTCAGTTTCTCTCAAACCTGAAAGGAATGCTCAACTTTGATATGGTCGCCGTGAATTCAACCCTGCAAATGGAGGGATCGCTGTCGTTGAAATCGTTTACAAGAGTCGATGAGACGATGATGAAGAATCCTGCACTCCGTCTTGGCAGCAGCGATCATGCTTCCTTTAAGTCGCAGAATGTTCCGGTACTGTTTTTCAATCGAGGCTATGAGCCGAACTACCATAGCCCCAACGATAAGACAGTGACGCCGAAGCTTTTGGTAGAAACGAAGGACGCTGCTTTGCAGTCGATCAAGCAAATTTTGAAGTGAGTTTCTGCAAGGGTGGCAGCGGATTTTGATAGCAGATGTAGCGAATGAAGACTGATTTTGAAGTCATGTGTTCGGTTGACTGAGACATTTAAACCGATTGTTGTAAACCGATTGTTGTAAACCGATTGTTGAAACAGCTTAGTGGTTTAAAGACTATCTGGATCAATATTCAACTCTCGAAGTTTCGCGGCGAGTCGCTCCGCCCGTTGCTCTGCGGCTAAGCGCTGTTGCTGTTCAAATAAAGCGGCTTCTTCGGGAGTTGGAACTAATTCACCCGTCGGCGCGAAGAACCGAAGTTTATCTTGATGAACGCCTAAAAAGAGTTGCAGTTGCTCACTCCATAGCTGACCTTGAGGATTGGGTTGAATCGGCTGATAGCCACTTCGATTAAGAGAAAATCCTGTAAATTCTAAACTTTCTGGATCAAACCAGAAATACTCAAGCGTTCGGAAGGTGTTTTGATACAACTCCTTTTTGGTTGTTCGATCAACTTCTGCGGTTGATTCTGACAGAATCTCGACAATCACATCTGGGTATCTGCCGTCTTCTTCCCAAACCGTCCAACTTTTACGCGATCTCGGCTCAACGCCTTGTACGACGAAGAAATCAGGCCCTCGAAACTCGCGAGTTTTAATTCGCTTTTGGCTGTAATAAACGGTGAGATTACCGCCGACAAAGTAATCAGTGCGATCGCGCCATAACCACTCTAGGCAGCTAATCAGCAAGACCATTTGCCGAAGATGCAAGTCAGATTCCATTTCAAGTTCATCACTGTAGAGATCGCACGGCGGCAGAAGCGGAATGTCTTCAACGTCTTGCTCAGACTCGGCATCAGTGATGAGATTTGATTGAGGAGTCATAAGGTTTCTCCGAGCGTTTAGCACGTCAGACTGTTTTCATCATAACGACAGGGCGATTTCTTTAAAGTCGAAAGCAACCGCCCTTATGGATAACAAATCCTCGTTAGAATGCTGATCAAATCATCTGAGTTTAGCGCAGACAAAAACGGACTCCACGCCCTAACCTCTGCAAATTCGAGCTAATACAACATATGAATCATTTCGGTCACGCCGTCGCGAGGTGCGATCGCTAATATACGGGTTCTTTCACGCGGTGCGCGATGAGTCGTATCGAGGGCATCGGAACTGCGTTCGACATCAGATGACTTAGAGCCGTCACTGACGTACAACAACTGGGGTTCCAATCTTTGCCCAATTAAATAACCACTGTGCATGATCTGGAGCAACATTCACACAACCATGACTGACAGGAGTACCAAAACTGCGATGCCAGTAAGCCCCGTGAATCGCGTAGCCTCCTGAGTAATACATGGTGTAAGGTACATCTGGAATGTCATAGTCATCGCCTTGCATTCGAGCAATTCGATATTTCGATTGAATCTCGAAACTACCTACAGGCGTTGAAGTCGTCGCTTTTCCCGTGGAGACAATGACTGCATGAACCATCGTCTTCCCTTCCCAGGCTATGAGCCGTTGAGTAGAGAGCCGAATTTCAATCCAACGCTGATTTGATCGTTTTAACGCCGCAATATTACTTGTAATCGAATTCGCGGACAGGGCAAAGCTTGGAGCGATCGTAGGTTCTGAAATCGTAAAACTCAGCACTAAACTCATTAAGAGCGATTGGTTCCGCCAAGTTCCAAACGCCCGAGCAGGGCGCAACCAAGTTGTGAGGACTGCCATAATTTGTCCCCTCCTATATATATTTCAGGATTCTCAATATGCAGAAAATGGGTAGTGCAGCCCTATCGGTCAAGTTTTTTAAGATCGCAGTAGTTATATCGCAGCCATTGCAGAGAGACGATCTTATGTATCACTACAAGTTTCTGCATCAATATTCCAGAATCTCGAAATCAAGCCAATCAGATGCATCGCCTCGCTGCATTTGAAGTGATGCCGAAGCGCAAACGCCTTTGGCTCAAAGCTTCATTTGGGCTTCTCTTAGATGTTGAGGTGGGAAGAAAGCCCAAAGATCTAGCATCCCGAAAATACGACAACGCGAGATGTCAACAGTTTGAGACATTCACTGCTAAAAATTTTGGTCGACTATTTGACAAGATTTCATGGAGACTGACCACATTACCGATTACCGCGATCGCAGGAGCGGCGAACTCTGCCGCTTCCATTTGCTCAACAATGGTCGCTAGCGTGCCAATCAACTGTTCCTGTTCAGGACGAGTGCCCCAGCGCACGAGCGCGATCGGTGTGTCTAACCCCAATCCTGCGCTCTCCAGTTGTTCGATGATGTAAGGCAAGTTGTGAATGCCCATGTAGATCACAATCGTTTCAGATCCACGCGCGATCGCACTCCAATTTACCGCCGGACGATATTTTCCGGCTTCTTCGTGACCCGTCACAAATGTCACCGACGAACTATACGCCCGATGCGTCAGCGGAATTCCGGCATAAGCAGGAGCGGCAATTCCAGACGTAATTCCCGGAACAACTTCGACTGGAATCCCAGCGCTGATGAGATCCTGCATCTCCTCGCCGCCCCGCCCAAAGATAAACGGATCACCGCCTTTGAGCCGAACCACGATCGCGGCAGTTTGCGCCTTATCAATCAGAACTTGGTTAATTTCGTCTTGCGCCATCGAGTGGCGTCCGCGTCGTTTTCCAGCATCAATCCGCTCAGCAGTTGGATTGATCATTGCCAAAATTGGCGCACTCACTAGCGCGTCGTACACCACAACGTCCGCGCACTCTAACAAAGCTTTTCCTTTGAGGGTAAATAAGCCCGGATCGCCCGGCCCCGCCCCCACGAGGTAAACCTTTCCAATACAAGAATCTAAGGTCATCAATCTAGCGTCAGCGGTGTTCATGCAGGCAAATGTGAGAATGTAGCCTTGTGCTTAGCCTAAACAATCAATTGATTAAAAAATGCAGTCTCAAATACCGATTATCAAAGTGAAAAGTGCGTTCTTGTCCGGTTTAGCGTTCATCAGAATTCAAATCACCAGGACTCAAATCACCAGGACTCAAATCAAAGAGGAACGCACATCATCAAATTCATTACGACATCGGCTAATTCGTCGCTTTCATCTAAGGGATTTGCGAGGCGAAGCTCGACCGTTGGCAACTGCTGAGACAGTTGGTTGACCGATCGCGCGATCGCATCAGTAATACCGCCCGAAAACAGAAAATACGGCACAATTTCAATCGTCTGAAATCCTCGTCTTGTCAATTCTTGCACCCGCAGGGCTAAACTTGGCGCAACAGACCAATACGCAGGCAGCATTCCCAATTGATGCGCTAACGCTTCGACCGGAAGGTTGCCATCCGCACGACGACTTCCATGAGAAAGCAAAATTTGAGCCTCTGCCCCTGACGATCGACGCGAAAACAAGGATTTTAACTGGGAGTGACTGCCCAAATGAGAGGTCAGCGTCAGTTTAGCCGTTGCCAAGGGTCGAGCTTTCTCGACTTCTTGAGGAATGTCTTCCATCACATGCACGCCTGGAAGCAAGAAGAGCGGCACAATTTGAATTTCTGAGATGCCCTGCTCGGATGCCTGTTGACTAAAGTTTTGAATTTGTTTGTGAAGCGGTAAGGGAGCGCATTCTAAAACGGCTGTGCCAATCAGAGCGCGAGACTTCTGACCAATTCGGTGAGCGAGCCGAGCGATCGCTAGCTGAGGGCGCACGTCGCGGCTACCATGAGTCACTAACAGATATGCAATTGGCGCAGGGCACAACTCCGAAGGAACTGACATAGCTCAACCCGCTAACGTGTAACGCTATGTAAATTCTAGACGGCTCATGCTAAAACTGACCGGTATTTGGCTAGATATTTATCTTGCGATGAGCGCTCTTGCGCAACTCCAAAAGAACCGCAACGGTTTCTATGCCATTTTATTCTTCGCGGACTGATCGATGAAGTGCAGGTATTTCTTTAAGTTCATTTTAATTCTTTCAGTTGTCTTTCTGCTTCCCTGCACGGCCTTGGCGAATGCGCCTGCTCCCCCGCCCTACATTTGGTTCACCTTTTTAGATCGTGCTGAGGTGGAAGGAATGCAATTTGTGGGGTGTCAAACAGCTCTATGCGAAAAACCAACGCTCTTGATGCAACACGGAACCTGTTCTCGATCGAGTTGTCTCACAACTCAACCCGTTCTCAAAGCCCCGCATCGATTTGAATGTGCAGAGCATACCTGTTTGTACAAAGGAGCATCGCTCAGTGACCCACCCTTAGCGCCCTATTTTAAGCTGGTAGGCCAGTTTCAAAATCAGGTGCGATCGAGCCAAGCCTTCATCACCGATTTTCGCAGCGCGATCGCAGCCTACGCTGACCGCCATCTCCTGGTTAAAACCCTCAACGCAGAGTTACTTGTGCTTCCTGACCGACAGGCGATGAAGCCGAGCCGATGGGAAGTGTTTGGCCGAGCGTTAGCAATCACAGAAATCAGCGAATTAGTGATTGCTGCTATCTTCTTTGGCTGGAGGAAATGTACCAGAGAATTCACCACTCGGATGCTGACCGCCGTGGCGCTGATCAATCTCTTCACCTTTCCGGTGGTGTGGTTTTTCTTTCCATCCCTCCAACCGTTTCAATATTTAGCCACTCGCGTCTTTGGAGCGACGAGTTTGATCGTTGCGATCGTATTTGGCGTTGCCCTGATCCGGTTAAAGACGATTAACCCCAGAACGCTGATCAGAATCTTTACGATTTGGACGATTTCAGTCCCGATTGTGTTAGCGATCGCAGGGGTGATTGCCTTTTTTGTCAGCTATGGTGAATCGTTCCCGTCTAGTGGGGGGGTTCCGAGTTGGATCACGCTGCCCGCGTCTGGAGGATTTGCAATTGTTACCGAAGCGTGGCTGCTGTTTCGCCTCAGTCAGCGTGATTTATCGCTTTTGCAAGCCAGTTTAGTCAGTATCCTCATGAATGGGATGAGCTTTGGATTAGGAATGGCATTGTTACCCTCCTTGAGCTGAGCAATGCCATTTATGCCGATTGAACGCCCACAATGACTGACTCAGAGTTTGTTGCGTGGACGAACTCAGTGTTAAGCAGTGGTAATTAAAATCATCTCGACAAGACTATCTAAACATAGACTAAACAATAGAATCGCAGCAGACATCTCACTTGATATTGAATCCAAGCTCAATGCCCTTAACGAACCGATTAGCGTCGTTTTCAAAAGACGCGAGCGGGCGATTGATGGGGCAGCGATCGCACTAGCATGGTGCATCATTACTAAAGCAGCCTATCGATCATGGATGCCGCAACCGTCAGAACAGATGTACAAAATTCTTCTGCAGAATCAATCAAAGACTTGATATGTTTGACTTTTTCAGCGCCTTTTTTTCAACTAATTTTATTCCTCACGGGCATTGTTACCTTTGGAAACCAAGTCTCGTCTGGCTACACCTATCATCAGATGCCTTGACTGCCCTCGCGTATTACTCAGTGGCGGTTGCAATTGTTTACTTCACAAACGAGCGTAAGGATTTGCCCGCTAAGACGGTGACGCTGCTTATAGGTTACTTCTTCGTCTTTGCCTTGTGTGGCACAACTCACCTAATGGGAGTGGTCACGCTCTGGCATCCTGTCTACTGGGTTTCAGGATTGATTAAATCGATTAATGCCGTTTGGTCTTTCTATGCGTTCACCTTTTTACTGATTCCGTTAATTCCGGTGGCGATCGATGCCCCCAGTCCAGAGCAACTCGCCCTCACCAATCAGGAACTAGAGGATAGTCGTCGCCATATCCAAGCAATTAATGCGGCTCTAGAGCAACGTGTACAGGAACGCACAATCCAACTGGAAGAGTCGAATCGCGCTAAAGACGACCTATTAATTCGCGAACAGGTGATTCGAGCAGAGGCAGAAACTGCTAATCGTGCTAAGGACGAGTTTCTCTCGGTTCTTTCTCATGAATTGAGAACACCGCTCAATGCGATTCTGGGATGGGCTCAGGTTCTACGCAAGCAAAGTCTGAGCCGCGAGAAAATGGTACGTGCGCTAGAAACGATCGAGCGGAACGCCAGATCCCAACTCCAACTGATTGAAGATATTCTCGATATCTCTCGCATCATTACAGGCAAACTACGCCTCCAAGTCCGTCCCGTTCATCTTGTACCTGTGATTGAATCTGCAATTGAGTCTGTACGCTTGGCGGCTGAAGCAAAGTCTATTCGGATTCAAAGCGCTCTAGATTCTGAAGTGGCCCCCATCATGGGTGATGCCAATCGATTGCAGCAAGTCGTTTGGAATTTACTGTCTAACGCCGTCAAATTCACGCCTAAAGACGGGCAAGTTGAGATTCACTTAAAGCAGGTCAATTCTCATATTGAACTTACGGTCAGCGACACTGGACGAGGAATTAGCCCAGACTTTCTGCCCTATGTCTTCGATCGCTTTCGCCAACATGACAGCACAACTACTCGCAGCTACGGAGGGTTGGGTTTAGGGTTAGCCATTGTGCGTCAACTCGTTGAATTACATGGCGGCACTGTAGCGGTGGTTAGTCCAGGATTAGAACAGGGAGCTACCTTTGCCGTTGAACTGCCCGTAACGACAATTCAACCACCCGCGATCGACCCAGAGCAATTAGACTCAGGCGTTCAGGCGAATGAGATAGAAGATGCGCCGCTAACCTTAGAAGGCTTAAAAATCTTGGCGGTGGACGATGAGCCTGACGCGCTGGAATTGCTCAATACGATTCTGCAAGGGTATGGTGCTGACGTGATCTCGGCTACCTCAGCACAGGAGGCACTGTCCATCATCGAAACCTCAACCGATCGCAGCTTCGACGTTTTAGTAAGTGATATTGGGATGCCCGATGAGGATGGCTACTTCCTGATGCGAAAATTGCGGCAACTTGAAGCGCAGCAGGGCGGTTGGCTCCCTGCGATTGCCAAGCAAGCTTACCTCCCGGCGATCGCGCTGACGGCATATGCCCGGAGTGACGATCGCAGGCAGGCTTTATTAGCAGGCTTTCAGATGCATCTGACCAAACCAGTAGATGCTATCGAGTTAGCAACTGTGGTTGCCAGTCTGACAGGGCGATTGAACATGGTCTAAGGGGTTCGGAACAGACCATTAGCTTCGCGATCGCTTTGAGGTTAAAACGGCGAATGACGCGATCGCCCCACCTAGCGCAGCGCAATTTTGACAATCAATGGCGCATCGGGCACATCTAGCATAATCCGGCGCGGCGACTTGTATCTCATGACAACATTGGGAGATTGATTGGGAAAATAGATCTCCGCTAGCTCTGTCGGTGTGCCTAAATTCAGCGTCACTCGCTGCGTCTTGAGAACATCGTTACTGGGTGTATTCAACCACAAAACCAAATAGAAATCGCCGTTGCGCTTTTGCAGGAGCGTCCGATTAATATTCCTGACATTTCCACTCAATGAATAGTTCAGCGCTCCGGTAGCCGCTGGATTAGGCGCATCGTTTAGCACTCGAATCAGATTTCTCAAGGCGACAAACGCGGGTTTGGGAATGCCATTTGCTCTGATAATGCCAAAGTTACTTTCTTGGTCTCCCCGCGATCGCTCATCCAAAAATTCGTACAAAAACGTTCGCTTGATGCCCCGGTTGAAATACTCTAAGAACACTCTGGGAATGTATTTTGCAGAAACTTGCTCAGAAACCCCTCTCTGTCCGGCATTTCGGTCGTTCACCGCATTGTGCCAGCCTGTTTCTGTCACGATGATGGTGCGATCGCCCGTCATCTTGCGCGTGAGCGGTAGCCACTTCGATTCAAAGTCGAGCGCTGGAATGCCACCACCGGCGTAGATATGAAGATTGCCATAATCACTGACTGACCTGAGAGAACCGAGCTTAGCGGCATTCTCGGGATAGGCGATCGAAGGCGTTAGCACCGCAATGTTTGCGGTTGCCGGATCGCGCTTAACTGCCCGATACAGCTCCGTTTGGTAGTCTCTTAGACCTGCTGGAAACCCTCTGCCTCGGTAGGTCACATTGTTGATATCCCACTCGTTTGGGCCTTCGATCGCAACTACTGACGGCAGCACTTTTTTTAACACCGATACTGCATTGTTCGGCGTAATCTGATCTCGCAGATCAAATACCAACGTTGAACGAATGCCAAAACGAGACAGCCGATTCAATTTGGCAAATAAACCTGGATCGTTGCCGCCATCGCGAATATGCCGAACGCCTAACTCTCGCAGTCGAGGCTCAACGACATCCGTGTAACGCCCGTAGCTCGTGTCGATGTAGCGTAGATGCGTAGCGACCCCGAGGGAGTCAATAAACGAGTTTGCACTCCTCGCTTTCTCCGCCGTTTGCGCGACTGCCACCGTCCCACGGTCTAAGTTGGCCTCACTATCAGAATAGTGCTGAGCCAAATGAACTGCTGTGCCAAGCACTCCGGCGACTAAGGCAAAGCGCAACGTTGTAGAGAGTGCTCTACGTTTAGAAAGTGCTCTACGTTTAGCGGGTTTCATTCTGTCGCTACAGCTTACTGAGAGGAATTACCTTTTACCTTAGCAGTACCTCTTTCCTCTATGCTCTTGCACTGTCGGCTCTTACACTGTCGAAGACGTTACCCCACTTCAAAATTCATCGAGGAATGTAACGGATTGCAACGTATAATGAAATCGAATTCATCCTCAAAAGGTGTTGAAGAATCACATGCGAGTAGTGATCGCCGGAGGCGGCTTAGCAGGACTATCCTGCGCGAAATACCTGGTTGATGCAGGGCATACTCCCATCGTTCTAGAGAGCCGCGATGTGCTGGGCGGCTTGGTGGCGGCTTGGAAAGACGACGAGGGCGATTGGTACGAAACGGGGCTGCACGCCTTTTTTGGCGCGTATCCCAACATGCTGCAACTGATGAAAGAATTGGGCATCGAAGATCGGCTCCAGTGGAAAGAGCACGCCCTGATTTTTAATCAACCTGAAAAGCCGGGAACCTACTCGTACTTCAGCGTTCCAGACATCCCTGCGCCGTTCAACGTGATCATGTCGATTCTCCGCAACAACGACATGTTGACGTGGGAACAGAAAATTCGCTTTGCGGTGGGGCTGTGGCCCGGAGTGCTGCGGGGTCAGAAATATGTCGAAGACATGGATAAGTACAGCCTTATCCAGTGGCTGCGGCGTCAAGGAATTGATGAGCGCGTCAGTTCTGATGTATTTATCGCGGCCGCCAAGGCGCTCACATTCATCGATCCTGAAGATGTCTCGGCAACGATTATCTTGACGGCCGTGAACAAATTTTTGCAAGAGCGCTACGGATCTAAAATTGCCTTCCTAGATGGTTCACCAACAGAGCGATTGTGCCAGCCCATTGTCGATTACTTCAGCGATCGCGGCGGAGAGGTTCACCTCAACAAACCCCTCAAGCAAATTTTGCTGGACGACGACGGCACCGTGAAGGGCTTCCTGATTCGGGGCATCAATGGCGCGGAAGATGAGGTCATTACGGCAGATTTGTACGTTTCTGCGATGTCGGTTGATGTGATGAAAGTCTTGATGCCACAGCCGTGGAAAGCGATGGAGTTTTTCCAGAAGTTAGATGGGCTCGAAGGCGTTCCGGTGATCAATTTACACTTGTGGTTCGATCGTAAAATCACCGATATCGACCACCTGCTGTTCTCGCGTTCCGATCTGCTAAGCGTCTATGCCGACATGAGCATCACTTGCAAGGAATATGCCGATCCGAACCGCTCCATGCTCGAACTCGTTTTAGCTCCCGCCAAAGATTGGATTGACAAATCCGACGAAGCGATCATTACCGCCACCATGAAAGAGCTAGAGCGACTCTTCCCACAGCATTTAACGGGTGAAAATCCTGCCAAGCTCAGAAAATACAAAGTGGTCAAAACGCCGAGATCCGTCTACACCGCTTCTCCTGGGCGGCAGGCGCATCGTCCGTCTCAGGTCACACCCATCTCTAATTTCTTTTTATCAGGCAGTTATACGATGCAGCGCTACTTAGGCAGTATGGAAGGGGCTGTACTTTCTGGTAAGCTGAC
The DNA here is from genome assembly GCA_019359315.1 of Myxacorys californica WJT36-NPBG1. GTDB lineage: Bacteria > Cyanobacteriota > Cyanobacteriia > Leptolyngbyales > Leptolyngbyaceae > Myxacorys > Myxacorys californica. Next base: position 139,393 of record JAHHHO010000003.1, on the reverse strand, counting down.
AGCGCAGGCGATTACAAACATCCAACCGCCCACGGTGTCCGAAAGCGACCAGCGTAGCTTAGTCACCAGTAGCAACTAGGACTTGTCAACCTTCCCATCTGCATGAGAATGCTACAATTGCCCGAATCTTCTTCCTGTGAGAGAACCCTGGCTTCCGTGGAGGAGGCTTACGAACGGTGTCGCGAGATCACTGCCGAATACTCGAAGACCTTCTACCTGGGAACCATGTTAATGTCTCCCCCGAAGCGTCGGGCAATTTGGGCAATCTATGTTTGGTGTCGCCGCACCGATGAGTTAGTCGATGGCCCAGCGGCGCATCTTACAACCAACGAGACGCTCGACCAGTGGGAAGAGCAGCTAGAGAAGATTTTTGTGGGGCATCCCCACGATGATCTAGATGTAGCGCTGGTTGACACTTTAGAGCGATTTGACCTCGATATTCAGCCATTCCGCGACATGATCGATGGGCAGCGCATGGATCTTTACCGCAGTCGCTACGAAACCTTTGAGGAACTGGAGTTGTACTGCTATCGCGTTGCCGGAACGGTAGGGCTAATGTCTACCACCGTGATGGGAACCGAATCACGACTGCGATCGGCACCTTGGGATGACCCATCCGCAACGCCTCCAATTGAAGAAGCGATCGCGCTCGGTATTGCCAACCAGCTCACCAACATTCTGCGGGATGTGGGTGAAGATGCCCGTCGCGGTCGAATTTATCTTCCAATGGAGGACTTAGCGCGGTTTGACTACACCGAAGAGGACTTGATTAAAGGGGTGATCGATGAGCGTTGGAAAGCGCTCATGAGTTTTCAAATTGAGCGTGCTCGCAAATTCTATGCTCTAGCAGAGCGCGGCATTAGCGCCCTCAGCGAGGATGCTCGGCTACCTGTCTGGTCTGCCTTGATGATGTACAGCCAGATTCTTGACATGATTGAGCGCAACGGCTACGACAACTTCCAAAAGCGAGCATTTGTGTCTGGTCGCAAAAAAATGATGTCGTTGCCGATTGCTTGGCTGCGCGCAAAAGTTCTGTGAACCATAGCGTTGCAATTGTGCAATGTTGATGAACTTGGCCGTCTAACGTGATTTCAGTCTGAAACTCGAAACAAAATGGGAACGCTACAGTAAGGCGTCGTAGCGATTGCTACACATTTTTGTAGTGTGTGCTTCCTTGCCCCGGAACTTGTTTCGACTCAGATTTGCCATCATGTCCCAAAACACTTCAAAAGTTGTAAGACGAGAAGAGGTCCAACGGCTCTACCGAGACTTTCGGAAAGCTGTCTTAGCCTCAACTGCTAATGCGATTACCCAAGAGAATCGCCGTTCGCTCAGCGATCGCATTGGGCACGAAAAAGTAGAAATTCTGAACGTTGAGATTGACAATCTATCTAGGACTGAACTGCTGAATCGCTTAACGAAGGGCGTTGTGTTCACTCCCAATGTCGATCACTTAATGAAGCTTCAGCAAGACGCCACCTTTCGACAGGCCTATGAAGTGGCAGACTACAAAATCTGCGATAGTCAAATTGTGCTCTATGCCTCTAGGTTTTTAGGATCTCCACTCCAAGCTAAAATCTCTGGTTCTGATTTGTTTCCCGTGTTTTGTGAGCATCACCGACACAATGAGAACATCAAAATCTTTTTGCTGGGTGGTGCAGCAGGGGTAGCTGAGCGGGCGCAAGCACGCATTAATCACCGGATTGGCCGAGACATTATTGTAGAGGCGCATTCGCCGTCCTTTGGCTTTGAGAAGAATGAAGCTGAATGCCGTCTGATTGTGGATCTCATCAATCGCTCGGCGGCAACGGTTTTGGTCATTGGCGTGGGTGCACCCAAACAAGAAATTTGGATCTCCAAATACAAAGACCAGCTACCCAACATCGATATCTTCATGGCTGTCGGCGCGTCGATCGACTTTGAGGCAGGCAACAAACCCAGAGCGCCGCAGTGGATGAGCAGCGCTGGCATTGAGTGGCTATATCGGCTGTACTGCGAACCCAAGCGCCTCTGGAAGCGCTATTTTGTGGATGATCTGCCGTTCTTCTGGCTGGTAATGAAGCAAAAATTCAGCGGACAATCCCCATCCTAATTAGGCAGACAGCCCACGCTGGAGCTGGCGTTCGCGAATGCGATCAAGGGTTCCGAGGGGAATCGCTGAAATCAGTTGGCGCGTGTAGGGCTGCTGCGGATGCAGGTAAATGCTGTCCGACGTGCCGACTTCCTCAATTTTGCCGTGATTCATCACAATGATGCGATCGCTCATAAATTTCACAACGCTTAGATCGTGCGAAATGAAGATGTACGTCAATCCAAACTCAGATTGCAGTTCTTTCAACAGGTTGAGCACTTGAGCTTGCACCGAGACATCGAGCGCTGAAACAGACTCATCGCAAATAATGAATTTAGGATTGAGTGCCAGCGATCGCGCAATGCTGACGCGCTGACGCTGACCGCCAGAAAATTCGTGGGGATAGCGATTCATCCAGGTTGGATTCAGACCAACTCGCTCTAGCAAATAGGCAACGCGATCGCGGTGTTGTCGCTTGCCGCCGCGCCCATAGATTTGCAACGGTTCCATCACCGCCTCACCGATGTTCATGCGCGGATCAAGCGAACTGTAGGGATTTTGGAAAATAATTTGGATTTCTCGCCGCAGTTGCCGAACCTCCTTGCTAGAGAGCGCTAGAATATCGCGCCCTTCAAACAGAATTTGTCCTGCCTTTGGCTCGATTAGGCGCATCAAGGTTCTCGCCAAGGTCGATTTTCCGCACCCCGACTCACCTACCAATCCTAATGTTTCGCCAGGATAGACATCAAACGAGACGTGATTGACCGCCGTCATGTAGCGTTTTGTTTGCCCAAATACACCGCGTATCGGAAACGCCACTTGCAGATCACGCACCGAAACCAGCGGTTCTTGCTGCTGCAACGCTTTCATGCGCCGATCAAACTCGGCTTCACTCACTTCTTGATTTTCTGCTAGGGCCACATTCACATCCAGCTTCTTCTCTTGGAGCCGCTTCTCTCCATTCGGAAGCAGCACCACTTCCATGAAGTCTGAAACCGTAGGTAAGAGTCGTAAGCGACGAGTCGGCTGAGGGCGGCAGGTGAGGAGCCCCTTGGTGTAAGGATGCTGCGGATTAGAGAAGATATTGAGGACAGAGCCGTACTCTACAATCTTGCCTTCGTACATCACCGCTACTTCGTCGGCAATTTCGGCGATTAAGCCCAAATCGTGAGTGATGAACATCATCGACATGCCTCTGCGATCGCGCAGTTCTCGCAGCAAATCCAAAATCGTCGCCTGAACGGTGACATCCAACGCCGTTGTGGGTTCGTCGGCAATCAACAGGGTCGGATTGCAGGAAATGGCCATCGCAATCATAATGCGCTGAAGCTGACCGCCCGATAGTTCATGAGGATAGCGATCGAGTATCGCTAACTTCTGACGGTTAATTTCTCGATCGAGATCGGCTTCGCTTGGCAGAATGCCTGAATTTTGATGAAGATCTTCGACATGCCGCCGCTTCAGTTCGGCATCGGGCGGCAGCACTCGCACTTCTTGCATCAGCGAAACCGCTCGCCGCCGGGCTTCTGACTCCGAAAGCTTGGTGTGCTGGCGAATGGCTTCAACCAACTGGTAGCCGCATGTATAGACCGGGTTGAGTGAACTCATCGGTTCTTGAAAAATCATCGCAATGCGATCGCCGCGATAATCTCGCAGCTTTTCGGTTGAAACCGTCCGCAAATCGACCGGTTTTCCGGCACTCTGATCATCGTTAAACCAAATCTCGCCGCCCGCAATTCGTCCGGGCGGATTGGGAATCAGCCCCATGACGGCTAATGAAGTGACCGACTTTCCTGATCCGGATTCTCCCACAATGCCTAACGTTCGTCCGCGCTTGACCTGAAACGAAATGCCATCTACGGCTTTGACGACTCTGGTATCGGTCTTAAATTGGACTTCGAGATTCCGAACGTCGAGGATAGTGTCACTCATAGGAGGCGGAACAGTAGAGCTAAATACTAATAGTGTGAACGCAGTTCTGTGAATTTTAACAACGAATTTAGGCGACGAATGTCCCCAATCAGACGATCAAGGGAACGACTTCGTTGCTCATCATTAGTTGCTCACAGCATGGATAAGTCGCCAATGACATCTAAGCGCTTGTAGCGTCCGAGGGTAATGTAAGTTTCGGACAAACTCTCAGCCACCGTCGGCGTAATCCAGCCCATTTGTTGCAGAATGTGAATTGCGATCGCATACTTGGCTCGCTTCGCGCCGTCTTTCACTTTGATCGCCAATCCAACGCCTTCTCCGACACGACCCATACACTGCACGCCTTCCGCCCCTGATTTGCTGATAATCTCTCCTTCAGTGAGGCGCATCAGTTCTGTATCAAACTCTCCATCCCCTGCCACCATCGTTGGATGATGAGTCATCGATCGCGAAACCCGCTCCATATCCAAGCTATTACCAGAGGCAAGCTGAGCGTAGAGCCACCCCAACTGCCTGAGCTGCATGTAGTAAGTCGGTGCGCCGCAATCATCCCGCGCTGGAATAAATTCTTCCGCTGGAATTTGCAGCAGTTCAGCAATCTTTCCCAGAATCAACTGCTGAAGCGGATGGTTGTACTGGAGGTAACTGTTGAGCGGAAACCCGCGCTGTTTGCAAACCGCTAACATGCCCGCATGTTTACCAGAGCAGTTGTACTGAAGTGGACTTTTCTTGCCCTCTGGAGTTGGGCACTGCAAGGCAGTCGGTTCTAGATCTGCGCGCCATAGAATATTGAACACTTGCCGGACTTGCTCGATCGTGCCTTTGTGAGAGCTACAGATAATCGCCAAATCACGATCGGTCAAGCCGAAGCTTTCAAGCGTTCCGGTCGTGGTCACGGCTAGCGCTTGAAACGGTTTCAGCACGGATCGTGCAAATGTAGCTGCCTCAGCGTTTCCAGCACAGAGGAGAATGCGACCGCGATCGTCACAAATCATCGCCTGAGCCGAATGAACCGATTCTGTAATGCCTTCCCGCAGTAGCTTAACTTCTAGCTCTGCGGTGCTTTGAATGCGTTTGCCCCTTGTCATGGAAAAGACTCTAACACTAGGTGGAGACGAGCTTGAAAAAACGTTATGAGTTGTTAGGATTGTGCCTTACAAAAGCCACCACAAGGCGATGAGCGCTAGAAAAGCACCTGCGATCGCGGCAAAGGTCTTTTGCAACCGCCGCAAAATCGGCTGAATCTGATACGACACAATTAACTGATCTTGATCAATCACTTCGGGCGGCTTCTCCCAAATCTGCCCATCATACCAACCTGATTCTTCGTAAAATACATCGGTGTTAAGCAATCGAGTTCTCACATAGACCCAACCTAGGTAGAGCCGAACTAGTGCCAAAATCGGAATTAAGCTTGCACCGATCGATCCAAGCAGCAGGAACTGAGGGAGGTGCTTTGTGGGCGCAAAACTCACTGATGCGATCGGGCCTGCCACAATCCAATTTAGCGCCCAAAGCACCACGATCGGCTGGATGTAGCCCCACCCATCCAACGTCGCCCACCGGAAGAACCAGGATTCTTTCAGGTCTTGATACTCGTTGATGGGCCGCTGTTCTACAGGAACGGGGCAGGTGGCAGAACTCATAGCCAAGCCAAAGAGGTGAGTGGAATACTATTCGTTAGTATAGAAGAGTTTTAGCGGTTGCAGCGCACTGAAGTTCCTTGGAGGATGGAGTCAGGGGAAGTTGCGATCGCGCTTAGCGATATAGTGATGCAGTTAAGGAGAGTAGCAATTTGCTTGCAAAGTTTCGAGGGGCGCTCAGGGCGAGCGAAGAATTTCCTCTAGCTCAGGAATACATTCAGCTTCGTAGGTTTCGATCAGAACACCGATCACTTCCATAAGAGATGCAAGGGGATGAGTTTCATCTTCACCTACTTGGTCAATGAGGTGATCGAGCATCTTAACGAAGCGAGCATATTTCTCTTCACTGTGAGAAACAAAGACAGTTTCGGCAGTAGGTGACCAAGCGGTTACGGTTTGATCAAGGTTGAGACTTTGCATCATCCTTTCCACTTTTCTTCGTACATAGATCAACAGTTACTTTCGGTTGACCAGAACTTCACTGCTCTTCTTTGCGCCGTCTGGAAGATTATCGAGTTCTTTTGAATTTAACTGGAGTTGTTGATGCCCTCCTTCATCTACTAAAGCAATTCCTAGCAAGTAAGCTCTGCCCCGACTCGTAGCACCACCGATATTTAGCTCTTCTAGCTTCTAAACAATGTTCTTACCACGACATTGATTTGAAATATCTTTCAAATAAAACTTGTTATTAGGTGGAGAAGACTGGACGTATAGCCATGATAGGCGTCTTCGGGTAAACGTTGACAAGTTCCTTTGACAGTTTCTTTAACTTTGACATAAGACTGATTAGAGGGACTCACAATACTAAAACTTGGGCGTTTCCATTCAGGCAAAAAATGCCATTTCTGGTCTGCGGCAAAAACTAATCCTGAGACTCCTATTAGCAGAGTTAGGGTTACGACTATGGGATTTCTTGATAAATCTGGTAAGTTCCTTTGTCCTTGAGTCATAGCCGATTTAGTTAATGACAACAAATTATAAACTAGCTGACTTAGATCAATAATTAATTGCACAAAAACAGTAGCCAATTGACTTAAATTGGCTACCAACGAAACGGCATTGATTGCAAATATCCTTCAGCGAGCAACTATCGATACCAGTTTTAGTTCATTGTTACTCGCCGAATGGAGATTACTGATTCGTGAGTCCGTCAGAAGCCTGTAGCGCCAGCGCACTATACGGCGTGCTTTCTGCATGTCCCCAAAACGCTTCTAACCCATAATAGTCGCGCTCCGTGGGCATCATGATATGCACAATCACATCGCCGTAATCCAACAAAGCCCACGTGCCCTCCATAAGCCCGGCTGAGCGAATCGGCTTGCGATCGAACTGTTCTTCTACTTTGTCTTGAACCATGCCCGCGATCGCGCGCACTTGCACCTTCGAGAAACCTGTAATCAACACAAAGTAATCTGCTAACACCGAGACATCGCCAACTTTGAGAAGGACAATATCGCCCCCTTTGCGCTCATCAGCCGCTTCTGCGATCGCCAAGGCCAGAGCATAGTTTCGATCTGATGCTTGCAGTGCAGGATTCGCGATGGTGGAGAGGGTTTGTTGGTTAGAAAGATTTGCCATTCAGGTCTAAATTCCTTTTACGTAAAGAGTTGAATTGGACATTAGGAAATGCGAACAGCGAGACAATCGATATCTAAAATTAGGTGGCATAACTCTAGGATATTAGGATTTTCGAGAGCGTTGCGTTGCGGTTTGTAAAAACCAATTACGAGTATCAACGGTTCGAGGGTGAATCAGATGTCGTGCCTGAATCAAATGTTTGATAGAACAATCAGCTGACTTCCACGTTGCCTCGACCAAATCTTGACGACTTAATCGACGCAATTCTTCTAACTCCGGGGTGCTCCCTCGCCCCGGTTCCAAGCCGTCCGCCAGATAGACGACGCAACTCAGTAAGCTCATTTGCGGTCTGCCCAGCGTGTGGTTGCGAATTGCATTGAGAATATCAGGGTCGTGAATTCCGAATTCATCACGGGCCACGATCGCACCAACATCTGCATGAAGTAAATGGGGATTGAGTTCATCGATCGCGTCGAGTTCTAATCCTTCATCCTTTGCCATTTGCAGTAATCGATCGGGCTTGAAAAATTTGGCTAAATCGTGCATTAATCCTGCGATCGCCGCTTTCTCAGGATCAAGCCGATGGCGTTGAGCCAATTCAACTGACATCTTCTCGACTCGAATGATGTGCCGCAGTCGGGTTTCGGGCACATTTAACTTTAACCACGCGATCGCTCGTTCCCGCAACGGTTGAAACTCATCCGAAAACTGAGGCGCACTCAGGATAGGAGCGTTGGCAGAATCAGCTTTAGGATAGTTAGGACGGAAGAGTTTCGGCGACTCACGCATTCAAATGGAACACTCCTTTAGGAGATGAGAGCAGATGCCCTCAAGCTTCCGAAGGAATCACAACGAAGTTCGGAAAATAGAAGGCTTGTTAACCCATTCTAACGCATGAGTTTGGGTACAAAATGTTTATGATGCTGCACTTATTTGTCAAGAAAGCCGTGTGATTAATTTTTCTAAATAAAAAAGGAGCTTCCAGTGTGGAAGCTCCTTTTTTGTAGTTTTCTAGCCAATTAACCAACGTTTTCAGCGTCTTTTAGCTTTATGCGAATGAGTTCGATTCGTTTGCGATTGACGCCTAAATCCGATTCACCTAAACGAGAAGCAGATCGCACTTGAATTATGCCCGCAGGTTTGTCTAAGGAAAACTCTACATCGTCCACAAACCCCATAAATCTGCTTGTAAATTCTGTGTACAAGTAGGTATCTGTTTCGCTAATGACCTTGGTTCTGGGCAGTGCTGCAATGGTTTGCTTTAAACTAGTAAATGCCTGTTCGGGTGAGGATGTATAGCGCAGTGGCTCGATTTGGTGGACTGGATCGGTGCTGAAGCTACTGACGCAGTTGGGTGTTTTAGGGCAGGCAGCAAAGCCAGTGCTACCGATTCCCAAGTTAGCGGGTCGAGAGTTCGGGAATGAAAAGATGGCGGCAACCGGAACGGACTGAAGAGGAGTTGCACCTGCGGATTGAGTAGAGGTAAGCCAATAAATCGCAACGAACAGGATGAGAACTAGGCGTCTGAGCATGAGAGAAGGCGTCCTAACAAAACTTAATCCTCAGTTTAGAGCACAAGGAACTGACTAACCAAAGAGCCGACGCCTCACGATATGCGCGCTCCTTGAGTATCAAGGGTCAATACTTTCACCTGTACGCCAATCCCTCGAGCTATCCAAGCGTTTTCCATTGCAGATCGCACTGATTCGGCTTGATTCGGATCAGACAGCGCCAACAGAGTCGGACCTGCGCCACTGATCACCATGCCATACGCACCTGCCGCGATCGCGCCCTTCTGCACAGCGTCATATCCCCTAATCAACGCCTGACGGTAAGGTTGATGAATTCGATCTTGCAACGCCGCTCTTAACCAATCCGCGTTTCCAGTTTCTAACCCCCGCAGGAGCAATCCTAAGTGAGCCGCGTTAAAGATAGCATCAGCACGGCTATAGTCAGCAGGCAACACTTTTCTTGCGTCTGCCGTTGAAAGCTCAAAATCGGGAATGGCAACAATGGGAACAACGTTAGCATTCCAACTCAATTCGCAGATTTCCCAAGGGCGACAAGTTTCAGTCTCGGCATAGCCTGATGCTGCCAATCGACAACCACCCATCAGCGCCGGAACTACATTATCGGGATGACCTTCGATTTCCGTCGCTAAATCTGCTAACTGATCGGGGCTGAGCGGCGAACCTGCCAAAACATTCGCACCGACAATCCCGCCAACGATCGCCGTCGCTGAGCTTCCCAATCCCCGCGCTAAGGGGACATCCATTTGAATATCAAGGTGAATCGCAGGGATAGGTTTGTTAATGCGATCGCATAGCTTACAAAAGGCTTGATACACCAAATTAGTAGCAGTTGTAGAAACCCGATTCGCCTCTGCACCGCTCACGGTAATCCTTAAAGCTTCTCCATCAGATAGCGGTGAAAAGGCGAACTGATTGTAGAGAGTGAGTGCCGCTCCCAAGCAATCAAATCCGGGACCAATATTTGCAGTCGTGGCAGGAACTTTAACGGTGACAGTAGACATATGAACGTTTGCGAGAAAAGATGCTGAATGGACAACCCGTTTAGAAGATTACCAGCATTTCTCATAGCGCAGCACCGACATAATTTGCAGCCCTAGAAGATGGCTTCAGACTCCAAATTTATGAAGCAACCGCAGTAACTGAACTGAGAGCGTTATCATTAAAGATAAGTTAACTTCTGTAAAGCAACGTGACTGCCACCTTTAGACCCAAAGATAGCGCAATCTTGCCCACCACTTGGCACGCTCTCAGTCCTCTTTGGCAGGGCGGCGAACAGGACATTCAGCAAGGATTACCCCACACTCAACTTGCCCCAACTTGGCAGATGATGATGCTTGGAGATGGCTCTCCAACTCACTGTTTGCAGCTCCTCACAGGCGAACGCACAGAAGTAGATGTGCTAGATATGTCGCCGATCGGATTTGCGACCGATCATGCCCCAAGCTCGATTGAGAAAGTTCCTGGACCTCGTCTACGTCGCCAGATTTGGCTTAGAACAGCTTCTGGTCAACGGTTAGGATATGCCACCTCGTGGTGGGAGTTGAGCCACATTGATGACTATTTGCAGAATCGATCGCAACCCATTTGGCTAAATCTTTCTCGGCTTAGGGCCGAACTATACCGTGATATTCAAGGGTTGTACTACGGTCACTCCAAAGCCTTAGAAGAAGCGTTTGGACATCCAGGACCTTTCTGGGGACGCCATTATCTCTTCTGGCATCACGGACAGCCCCTAACCTTAATTTATGAAGTTTTTTCGCCTTACTTAGAAAAATATTTAGGTCCAATGCGGTTGGAGCGATCGACATAGCTAGGCTCGGAACTCTCTCTCATACTGAGGACGACAAGGCGTGCCCCAGCAAACTTGCTGCTCGGGAAGCGACGTGAAAACACTGCTGCGTGTACCTACGACTGCGTTAGCTCCAATCTGCACACCGGGAGCAATAAAGCAGTCCGTGGCGATCCAAGCGCCATTTCCGATCGCGATCGCTCCCGTCACCAATCCAAAACTCGGATCGTGCAGGTCATGACTTCCCGTACAGAGATAGGTTTTCTGCGAAATGACACAATGTTCACCAATCTGAATGCGATCGAGGCTATAAAACACTACATCATCCCCAATCCAGCTATAATCACCAATCTCCACGTTCCAAGGATAGGTAAACCTAGCGGTCGGGCGAACCAGAACGCCTTTTCCAACCTTCGCGCCAAATAGTCGTAGGATGCCGCGTCTAATGTTGTTAAACGGTTGAGGCGTGAGCGGGAATGTGATCGCTTGCACCAGCCACCACAACAACACAACCCACCCCGGACGACCGCGATCGAACCAGGATTGGTCATAGTTTTGTAAATTCACAAGGGGTTTAGCAGTCAAAATCGGTGCAGGAAGAGATCTCCGGTCACCCTCTCTCTCTATCTTCTCCAGCATTAAGACTCAGGTTGAGGAATGGGTTGAAGAGTTGGTACAGGTTGCGTATTCAACGTACCACCACACTGCTGTAGTTCGTAGAGTTTTACCCCAATCTGATATTCATATTGGCTGAGCAGACGCCCGTAAGTATAGCCAGCTTTACCATCTAAAAATCCGAGCCGAATAAAATAGAACAGTACAAATCTCAAGAAGGGCTTGAACGGCAACCTAACCCAAATCTTTTTGAGAAATCGCTTGCGCTGCACGGCATTCCCAAACAAATTAGCTCCGATCGTGCCACTATCGCCTTTTCCATTCAGCACATTCAAATACACCTGCGCTTCCCAGTTGGAATAGCGGTTGTGACGCTCTAGCCAGTGATACAGATCTTTGAAGTCAATGTGCAGCATATCGTTCTTTAGATAGCCAACCTTACCTGGCAGAACAACATGTTCATGAACTTCGTTATCGCCAGTATTGCGAATGTCTTCAGTATTTAAGTTTTCGTAGCGTCCTTTCGTATGTCTAAATAAGCGAAGATTCCAGTCTGGATACTTGCCACCATAACGGATCCATTGCCCTAAGAAAAAGACTCGACGATTGAGATAGTATCCATCATGGTCAGACTGAGCAATTGCTGCTTCAATCTCTTCCCAAAGTTCAGGCGTGATGCGCTCATCGCAATCGACAATCAGCACCCACTCATTGCGAAACGGCAGATTTTCCAGCGACCAGTTTTTCTTCTTAGGCCAGCGACCATTGAACTGGAATTGAACTAGCGTCGCGCCATACTTTTGGGAAATGTCAGCCGAACGATCGCTACTCTGGGAGTCAACAACAAACACCTCATCGGCTCTGGCAACGCTCTCCAAACAGGCGGGCAAATTCGCTTCTTCATTTTTTGCTGGAATTAGAACGGAAACCGGGACTTTAGCTAGATTAGAAGTCATCATTGTTAAGCCAACAGAGGAAATGTCGTCAAAATCTCAGACCAACCAGAAACCATCACTTTACAATTGCCTTAAGATGCAGGATTGATAGACAGATTAGCTTGATTTCGTCTTTATAATGCCCACGCGATTTGATCAAATTACTAAAAATTTTATATTCTGCAAATCGCTTTGTATTGCTCCAAAAATTGCTCCAAAAGTTGACAGCAACACGACTCACATCTTGGCAGCGGGTTTAATAGCAGACGCCTGCCGCAACGCTACGCAAGGAAGCATGAAGCCGTCTGATGTCTGTTACATCCTCAGGCACCTTCCAGAAGGTATCTCAATACCATTGCCACAAGAATCTTTGCGGCAGTCCTGAGCAACTCTGAAACGGCGTGATGAGAAGTTCTCTAGAAACACTCAAGCGGTCAAAAAAAGGGCTTATGCATGAAACATAAACCCTTAACTTTACTGAGAATCAAAAACAGCTAACTAACTGCTTGACTTATTCACACTCAATGCATAAGCAGGTTTAACTGCCTCAGAGCCTTCTTTCACCTTCTGGAACAGCGCTTCGTACTGATTCAACGCTTGCTCAAACGAATACCGCTCGATCGCATATTGACGACCTTGCTTGCCAAGCAATGCGGCATACTCAGGGTTTTTGTAAAGTTCCAAAATCTGCTGCGCCAATGCTTCTGGATGCTCTGGCTCTACAACCACGCCACCATGACTCTTCTCGATCGCTTTCGCTGCACTTCCGGTACTCGGCACTGAAGCAATCACCGGACGCCCACTTGCCAGCAGCACTTGCGTTTTAGACGGCATATTGAACGACACCACGTTTTGCTTCTGCACAATCAGGCCAACATCAGCCGCCGCCAACATTTCTGGAAGCCGCTCTCTGGGTTGGAAGGGCAGCAACATAACATTCTCTGCACCACAAGCCGCGCAATAATCTTTTAGTTTCGCGATCGCTTTTGATTCACCCACAATCACAAACGCAATTTCTGGAAAATCTCGCAATCGAGCCGCCGCCTCTACAACGGTTTCTAACCCTTGCGTCAGGGCGATATTACCGGAATATTGCACAACAAACTTACCTTCCAGATTATGTGCTTTTCGGAAGGCGTTGTCTTTCGGCAAAGGCTTGATGAAATTGACATCGACCCAGTTCGGAATGCAGGTGATTTTGCTTGATGGAACACCTTTACGCTCTAGATTATCGACAAAGCCATCTGCAATCACGCTTACTGTGTGGGCTGTGCGATAGGCAAACTTCTCTAGAGACTCAAGAACACGGATCATCAGCTTGTTCTTGATTAGCCCGACATGCACCGCCGCCTCAGGCAGAATGTCTTGAACGTTGAGAACGATCGGGCAGTTGTGCAGCCAACCTAAGAGGGCGGCAGGCACGCTCACAGGCAAAGGCGGCACAGTCAACAGAATCAAATCTGGTCGCCAACCTCGAAGCGCTTGGAAAAAGCTAGTGAAGACAAAGCTACTGTCTAGCAGGATGCGATCGACTAGACTTGGCTTTGGCTTAATCCACACATAGCTACGCTGGATCGTCACTCCGTTGCGTTCTTCCGTTGTGTAAAGCTTCCCCCGATACGCTTCGTAAATTTGTCGCTGCGGGTAATTTGGCATCGCTGTGATGACTCGAACATCATGCCCTCGCTTGGCTAAGCCTTCAGCGAGTTCGGTCATGAGTGGTGCAATCCCGATTGGCTCTGGATAGTAATTGTAAGAATAGATTAAGACACGCATAGCTTGTGTTGGACTCAAACGGTGACTGTCGCGTTCAACGGGTCATTCTGCGGGGGCGATGCGAGAGGTACAATCGAGTTGGGTAACTCAGAGGACACCGTGGGGATTTAGCTGGGGCTAAAGTGTCGATTAATGTTACTAGTGGGGCTGTTGTAACATTAACGACCTTGAAGTGTTCTCTAAAACCTTTTCAGGTGGTCTTCAGGAAATCTTTTTGCCTCTTCAAGAGTCTCTAAAGCTTTCTTGAAGAATATTTACTTACTTGCACTGAGCTTAAAATGCCCTTCTAAGTATTCTTTTTTACATTTATTTCTAAACCAAGTTCTATTAATTCACATTAATAGGGTGACTTAGACTATTGCCTGTACAAAAAACACTAAATGATGGCATTGGTGTGCCTGTAGAAGTCAGAGTTTGCCTAGAACGGTATCTGATGTATCTTTCATTTCAAGAGAAAGCTTTCCGGAAAGTACTGAGTTTTATTTTGTACCTCCAGGCCAAAGCTCTTTTAGCAAACCAAATTTACTCGAATAGATGCTCACCTTCAGTAAGCAAAAAACAACCATAGCCAATCAAGCGCTAATCATTTCGTGAAAGCTTCGGTCAAACTCAAACCAATACAACAGCTCAAGCTGATTCAGCCAAATCTAATTCAAGGTCTCCGTAAACAGATTCACCAGCAGTATATACGGCGACAGAGGGAAGTGAGCAAATTTAAACATAGCTGTTGTATCCATTACAGCTAAGAAGACTGGATAGCTACTAAGGCCCGTCACGATCGCTCAGCAAACGTCGAGGGAACGCTAGGACAAATTATGGAGAACAAAGCGGCATAGTCCCCTTCTGCAAGTTCCTGGTGAAGTGCCTGTTCAAGGACGTTGCGGACTCCTTTCACATTCTCAACGCTCAACTCATTAGCGTGAGCGGTTTTAATAAAGAGATCGATATCTTTTTTGAGATGTTTGGTTGGAAAATTAGGATTTGAATAGTTTCTATCCAGCATTCGCTGCAACTTCTTATCAAAGGTTGGCGCGTACAACGCACTTTTACGCAAAATACTCATGAACGCTTCTACATCCACATTCTGACGGACGACAAGCCCTAAACTGGCAGAAAAAGCGCTCGTCATTGAGCCAATCAGTTGATTTAGCGCTAATTTCACCGTAGAAGCAGATCCGACTGCACCTAGAAGGATTGGTTCTGAACCAAAAACATTTAGAAGAGGCAACACTCGCTCAAACTGCGCTGGTTCTGAACCGACCATCACAATCAGGTTGCCAGATTGAGCTTCTGGAATACTGCCAAGCACGGGTGCTTCGATATATTCTCCACCTGCTGCCACAACCTCATCTCGAATCTCTCGACTTTCATCTGGCGCGATCGTACTCATCTGAATCACTATGCGCCCAAAGAGATGTTGTCGTGATGCCTCGCTCAGCAATACGCTGCGAATCGCGGTGGCATCAGTGAGCATGAGAACGATCGCTTCAGAAGCCGCGATCGCGTGGTCTGGAGCATCCACAATTTTGGCTCCCGCCGTCTTTAGCGGCTCCAACTTAGCGGATGTGCGATTGTACGCCGTGAGAGAATGTTGAGCATCGATCAGCCGTTGCGCCATCGGTAGTCCCATCAGCCCAATTCCGATAAATCCAATCTTCACGGTTGATCTTCTCCTAAAACTCAAAAGCGCTGAAAGCATTACTCATTCAGCGCTCAGACCTCTAGATTTAATCCTAACTGTTACTGAATAGCTTTCATCAAAAACTCAGCAATTTCAATCAATTGGGATTTGTTGAACACTTCTAGCAAGGTTCTAGCTGCCGCTCTCGGTTCAAGCGGGATAGACACCTGTTTGGGAGTGGAAGCGCGTGCAGGTTGGGGAGCAGGGGCAGAGCGCAACGTTGTTGCAGGCGCAACGAGTTTCTGCAAATTAGCGCTGGCTGTAATTTCGGCGGTGCGTCCTGCTAAAAGCAAGTCACTGGCCTGCTTCAAGTCTCGAATTAGCACGGGCGCGATCGTGGCGTACGTGTTGTGAACTGCAATTCCTTCAGAGTTGCGCTCTGCGCTAATCGCCCGTTGAGCCATCTGAACCACAACAACCCAAGGTTTCGCCGTTGGACTAACCTGAATTAAGCGATTGCACAAGGCAATTAGCTGCTGACGACTTTTTGGAGAATCGCCCTGCTTAAACAGTTGCAGCATCGCCTTCAGAATGGCGTTGATCTGAGCCGCCGCATTTGCAGGAAGAGTAGAAGCAGATTTGCCCTTAGCGGCGGTAGGCATCGTTCCACTACCAGATGTTCCACCAGAGAGTAAAACTTGAAAATACTTCTGCAATTCATTGAAGGTTGGTTCTGCGGCTAACACCGCTTGCTGAGCCGCCTCTTCTCGCAATCCGAACGGGCTTTGAAGCTCTACGATCAGTGCCTTCAACGTATCAAAGCCAGTTAAAAACAGGTCTTCAACGCGCTGATCGACCTTAATCGAGTGCTCTTTGAGAATTTTGAAACAGTCCTCAAAGTGGTGAGCCGTTTTCTGAATGCTGTCAAAGCCGAGCATTGCCGCTCCGCCTTTGATCGAGTGCGCTGCCCGAAATAGCTCATTCACTCGCTCTGCATCTGCCATTGTCGATTTGAGATCGACTAATCCTTGCTCGATCGTATCGAGATGTTCTTTCGCTTCTTCAATGAAATAGCCAAGAATTTGCTGCTGCTTAACTGATTGCACTGCCCTGCTCCTGGAGTAATCAGTAACGATAGACGGTATTGTTCTGTTAAATACAAGTGTTCCCAAAAACCCCGTTCATTCACGGCGAACCGGGACTTAGCTGCCTACCCCAAAATCTCAACAAAAGAATCTCGTCAAAGGGTTTCCTGAAAGGGCATTCGCATGAGTGCATTACTTAAATGATTCAGAAAGGAGCAGAAGTGCAGCGTCCAATTCAGCTTTTTTCTAAAGATGATGTAGATTAAGAGCAAACTGCCGCCGTCGAAGCGATTGTGCGGTGTCAATTGGTTGTAAGTTGGTTGATTAGCGAATTACTCCACGTCGAGAACTTCTTCAGATGGAACAGTCGAATCTTTTGGATCTCGCTAAACAGGGTGAGCCAGATGCGATCGCAGCATTAATGAATGCAGTCTTAGAACCTAAAGGCATTACAGCCCATGCCGAACGAGAACACGACTGTTTAAATATTCTGTTAGAGTCTCCAAAAACCCTCAACCGGGAAACGCTCACTGCATTTATTCAAAAGGGCTTACTGGAGCTTGGAACGGATTCCATTAGAACTGTCAGAGCGCAAGGCAAAAAGCTTGGAACTGACTCCCTTTCTTGGACTCAAGAGCTTGAGCTATACCCGATTCTGCCAGATGATTTACTCTGGCTTGACGATCCTGATGCTGAACCAGAGGAACCAGAAGCGCCGATTGAGCTAAAAGAAGATAGCCATCTTTGGTTAGAAGATTTTGAAGTAGAGTTACCCCCTGAGCCAGCCGAAGAAGAGGCAGAGGAAGAATCCGAAGCGGGGGAGGAGCCTGAGGAGCCGCCCAGCGGTTTCTTCTCATCGCTGAAGACTTACTGGCTGGCTTACTCGTTGCCCATTATGCTGGTTGTGGTTGGAGCATTTCTCATCGGAGGCGTTGCCGCCTTTCTCTCTACCTCAAAAGCAGCGCAAAATCGGGTAGAAGAGGTGATGCCAACTCCTGACGAGCAACCGCCCGACGAAAAGCAACAACGGGCAGAAGCGTATCTCAAAGCGATGAACACGGCGCAAGAAAAGTTTTATCAACAGAATAATCGCTTTGCCAATAGCTTAGAAGAATTGGAGCGATCGGCAAATTTAATGGCTCAAAGCTACGACTATGCTTACCGACTAAAAGTGAGTGATGCTGCTTGCGAAGTTGCGCCCTGCACTAATCGCTCCCTCATCACGGCCTCACCACGAGAAGCTGGACTCAAGAGCTATATCGGCGGAGTATTTGCGACTGAGACAGGCACTACAGTTCCAGTCATTTGTCAAACTCAGAAGCCGTCGATGGATGCTCCGCTCGTTCCTGAATTCTCTCCTAAAGGGGAAGTTAGCTGCGCTCCCCGTTCGGCAAAGGTGCAGTAATAATGAGGGAAACTCCTATTTGTTGCTGTAACTTATGTCTCATCCCAATACTGTCCTTACCGGATGCTTACGAGGCGTTCATCATATTGCGTTAAATGTGCGGGACATGCAGGCGTCGCGTCACTTCTACGGCACGGTTTTAGGACTGCATCAACTGCAAGGCGAAGAAGTGCCCGCAACGTTAAAAGCAGAGGTTGCCTCTGGAAAGGTGACAAACTTCAGAACTCCCGATGGCATCATTCTGGATTTGTTTTGGGAACCCGACTTGCGGCCCCCCAATCCTGACCCAAAAGCAGCATTCACACGAGCGAATCATTTGGCGTTTGATATTGCACCGGAGTTGTTCGATCGCGCGATCGCAGTGTTGCACGAACATCGCGTTTTGATTGATCACGGTCCCGTCAGTCGCCCCACAGGACGCGGAATCTATTTCTACGACCCTGATGGTTTCATGCTTGAAATTCGCTGTAATCAAGCCTAGAGAGGGCAATACTCCTCAAGTTTGTGAACAATCCACAACAATTTCTGTGAAGAGTAAATCTTTAATTCAAGAAGATGCATCACAGAGAACGCTCAGACGTATAAGAACTTAAGCCAATAGCATGATTCTCTCTGAGAAAGGTGAAGCAAGCGCATCACTCTAAAGTAGTATCTTGCTATAGAAGTAATCCGCTCTTGCTTGGCGAAGATTCTTCATCGGTTTACAAACGTTTGGGTGAGGTCTAAAAATGTTGGCAAAATTGTTTCAAGCCGCAATCATAACTCTGCTACTCAGTGTTTGGGCGGGTGCAAGAACTCCGACAAACTCCACAATTTCTGGCACCGCTTTTCAGGCGATCGCATCTCCTTTTGAATTAAGTCTTCGCTAGGAAGCCGTTGTGCTGCAACCAAAATGTCATTAATTCTACACATTACCCAAAGCGACCAGTGGCAATACGCTGAACAGACTGGTATCTACCGGGGCGACACGTTAGATTCCGAAGGATTTATTCATTGCTCTAAACCAGAGCAGGTCGTATGGGTTGCTAATTCTTTTTACCAAGGGCAATCTTCTCTCGTGCTGTTGTGTATTGAGTCCGAGAAAGTTCAGGCTGAGATCAAATACGAAGGAGTGAATGGAGGCGAAAAATTTCCGCATGTGTACGGAGCGCTAAACGTAGACGCGATCGCCTTTGTCCTGCCTTTTGAACCTAATGCTGATGGATACTTCACCTTGCCTGATCAATTAGCCACCGCTTGAAGCCGCTCAGAAATCCATAACAAAATCAATATTGTCTCTCGAATTGTGTAGCATTTGTTAAGATTTTAAAACCGATAACCCGCTACCTGCCCTGGAGAGCTTTCATGCTGCGATTGGAACATATCAGTAAGATTTACCCGACTGGCGAAGTACTCAAGGATGTGAATTGGGAAGTTAAACCTGGCGATCGCATCGGTTTAGTTGGCGTGAACGGGGCAGGAAAATCAACTCAACTGAAAATTGTCGCGGGCGAAGTCGAGCCAACCTCTGGAGAAATCATTCGTCCGTCTAGTCTGCGAATTGCTTACCTGACTCAAGAATTCGAAGTTGATCCAACGCGGACAGTGCGGGAAGAATTCTGGCGAGCCTTTCAAGAAGCAAATAGTGTGCACGAAGCGCTCTCGCAGGTGCATGTGGCAATGGAGACGGCAACGCCTGATGAGCTAGACAAACTGCTGACTAAGATGGACAAGCTCCAACGGCGGTTTGAAGGAATGGATGGCTACGGGTTGGATGCCAAGATTGAAAAGATTTTGCCGGAATTGGGGTTTGATGGCGACGACGGCGATCGCTTAGTCAGCGCCTTTAGTGGCGGTTGGCAGATGCGGATGAGTTTGGGCAAAATTCTGCTGCAAACCCCAGATTTACTGCTGTTAGACGAGCCGACTAACCATCTGGATTTGGAAACCATTGAATGGCTTGAAATTTATCTCCGAGGGTTGACTACCCCGATGGTAATTGTCTCTCACGATAGAGAATTTTTAGATCGGCTCTGTAACCAAATTGTCGAAACAGAGCGAGGAGTATCTACTACTTATCTCGGCAACTATTCTGCTTATTTGCAGCAGAAACAAGAGATGCGAGACGCTCAGTTAAGCGCTTTTGAGCGGCAGCAGAAAGAACTTGAGAAGCAACAAGCCTTTGTTGATCGCTTTCGTGCGAGTGCCACTCGCAGTACCCAAGCTAAAAGCCGCGAGAAACAGTTAGACAAGATTGAACGGATTGAAGCGCCTGAGGCAAGCGGGCGATCGCTGCACTTCCGGTTTCCACCCGCTCCCCGAAGCGGTCGCGATGTCGTGATCATTAAAGATCTGACGCACACTTACGATGACAAAATTTTATTTCTCGGAGCAGAATTACTGATTGAACGCGGCGATCGCATTGCAATTCTTGGCCCCAATGGAGCCGGAAAATCGACCTTACTTCGATTACTAATTGGATCTGAAGCCCCGACCGAGGGAACAGTAACGTTAGGGGATCATAACGTTATTGCAAGTTATTTCGAGCAGAATCAAGCAGAAGCGTTGGATCTCAAAAAAACGGTGTTGGACACGATTCATGACGAAGTACCTGACTGGAAAAATGAGGAAGTCCGGACATTGTTGGGTCGATTTTTGTTCAGTAGTGATACCGTTTTCAAGAATGTGGAAGCCTTGAGCGGGGGCGAGAAAGCGCGACTTGCACTCGCAAAAATGTTGCTGCGTCCAGCCAACTTGCTGATTCTCGATGAGCCGACCAATCACCTAGACATTCCGGCTAAAGAGATGTTAGAGGACGCCATCCGCAACTATGATGGCAGCGTCATTATCGTGTCTCACGATCGTTACTTCATTTCGCAAACCGTTAACAAAATTGTTGAAATTCGAGACGGCGAATTGCGGCTATATCGAGGCGACTATCACTACTACCTTGACAAGATTGCCGAAGAGAAAGACAAGGCAAAGCTTTTGGAAATTGAAGCTGAAAAATCAGAGAAAATAGCAGAAAAACGCGCGAAGCAAAAAGAAAAAGAAAAGGCGAGAAAGGGGCAAAAGTAATTCTCAGTTTGCTAAAAAATGGAAAGCAGAGAAAAGAGGACTGGGGATCACTCATTCAACCGTTGCAATGAGAGTTTCTACTCATTTACGAATGGAGAATTTCGATTGACTATTAGAGCGTAAGTTCTCAAAACCTGGCTTAAATCTCGTCTTAGCTCCACTACAAAAAAATGTTTTTTCTCGGTGGTAGATAAGGTAGGACTCTCAATTGCAGTGGTATGATTTGCGGAGAAATATTAAGTGAAAGGGCATGAACATATGGGGCAAATGCCTGTTTCTCCCGTAGTCCTGATTATTCTAGATGGATGGGGTTATCGCGAAGACCCAGACGGCAACGCGATCGCAGCTGCGAAAACTCCCGTCATCAACAGCCTATGGGCTGCCTATCCTCACACTCTGATTCGGACATCGGGGAAAGATGTCGGTCTGCCCGAGGGTCAAATGGGCAACTCGGAAGTGGGGCACTTGAATATCGGCGCGGGTAGGGTCGTCCCTCAGGAGCTAGTTCGGATTTCAGATGCGGTTGAAGACGGCAGTTTGCTCAAAAATCCAACATTGGTCGAGATCTGCCAAACGGTTCGCATTAAGGGAAGCAAGCTTCATTTGGTGGGGCTATGTTCCAACGGGGGCGTTCATTCTCATCTGAGCCATCTGTTTGGATTGCTCAACTTGGCAAAAGCGCAAGGCATTCAGGATGTTTGCATCCACGTTTCAACGGATGGACGCGATACTCCTCCCACCTCCGCGTTAGAAGACATCCGAAAAATACAAACACAGATCGATCGGATTGGCATCGGTCGCATTGTGACTGTGGGTGGGCGCTACTACAGCATGGATCGCGATCGCAGGTGGGATCGCGTTCAGAAAGCCTACGACGTGATGACCCAGCCCAGCGAAGGCACAGGACAATCGGCGTTAGACGTACTGAAAACCTCCTATGAGCAAGGCATTACCGACGAATTTGTAGTTCCCACTCGAATTGCTCCGGGAGCCGTTGAAGCGAATGATGGCGTGATTTTCTTTAATTTCCGCCCCGATCGCGCGAGACAGCTAACGCAAGCATTCGTTGATCCTCACTTTTCAGGATTTGAGCGCTCTAGAATCGAGCCGCTTTCGTTTGCCACGTTTACGCAATACGATCCGTCGATGCCGGTCGCGGTCGCATTTCAACCTCAAAACTTAGATAACATTTTGGGCGAAGTCATTTCTCGTCAGGGTTTGAGGCAATTCCGCACTTCCGAAACGGAGAAATACGCTCATGTGACGTACTTCTTCAACGGCGGGCTAGAAGATCCGTTTCCCGGGGAAGATCGAGAGTTAGTCCCTAGTCCAATGGTGATGACCTATGATCACCAGCCTGAAATGTCCGCGGGACCGCTGACCGATGTGGCGATCGCGGCGATTGAAAAGCGGATTTATTCGCTCGTTGTGATCAACTACGCCAATCCTGACATGGTTGGACACACAGGACAGATGGACGCGACGATCAGCGCCCTTGAGACCGTCGATCGCTGTTTAGGCAAGCTCTTAGAAGGAGTCATTGGAGCGGGAGGAACTGCCATTATTCTTGCGGATCACGGCAATGCTGAAGTGATGTGGGATGAAGAGGGCAATCCTTGGACAGCACACACCACGAATCCAGTGCCGTTTATCTTAGTCGAAGGGGAAGGAATCAAGATTCCAGGACATGGAACTGAGGTCACCCTGAGAGACGATGGACGATTGGCAGATGTCGCGCCAACGATTTTGGACATTCTGAATCTAGAGCAGCCCATAGAAATGACTGGGCGATCGATGATTCAGAAAGCCGAGTTTGATGTCAGGGCAAACCGGACGCCTGTGAAAATTGCGCGATAATTAGAAAGAGAATTTGAGTTGTTCGCGCCCTTTTGGGCTTTGCATTCATTGCAAACCGGTCTTTCACCGTCGATCTTTTGCCTAGAACTCGATTTTCAGCTTTCACTTTAGGGATTTGTACGATGACGCTTATTACTGCTTTAAGGGCGATTTGGATGTTCTCTGCTGTGGGAATTATCATTCTTGTCCTGCTGCATAGCCCAAAGGGGGATGGTTTGGGCGGTTTGGGTGGACAAGCCCAACTGTTTACCAGTGCTAAAAGTGCTGAAACGACGTTGAACCGGACAACGTGGATTTTGACCGTTCTGTTTATGGGACTGACTGTGATTTTGAGTGCGGGTTGGCTCGGCCGGTAAGCCTGAACAGACGACGTTGTGGAGAATTGCCCATGAATTGGATTGGGCGACGGATTAATCGATTGATTAGAACGCATCTAAGCGCTATCTTTTGTGGCATTGGATGCGTTTTTTTGCTGTCTATGATTCCTGCGATTAGCGCAGAGCGCAACTCTGTAGGAAACGCTCTACAAGCTTCTACAGGAATCACCGCCCTACCAGCGGCTCAACGCCACCCCCTACCGCCAACTCTAGCTCAGTGGCGCAGTCTGTCTGAGCGCGGAAATTATTTTGAGCGGGTAGAGCGGACGCCGCCTGAGTATCTCGTATGGTCGGAGTTTCCGATCAAGGTTTATATCGATGCTAGGCAAGGTGGAGGAAGATCTCAAGTCTGGGTGGAAGCGGTGAAGAACGCGATCGCGCAGTGGAGCGTTTATTTGCCTTTAACAACCGTGGCGCAGGCGCAAGACGCCGATATTACAATTGTGCGTTCGGCTCCCCCGATTCGATTTCCACCTGTTGCGCGAGTGCGATCGGCAGAAACGCGATTTGAACTTTACACGAAGGGATCACCCGGAATTTCATATCATCGGTGTTCGATTTTTATTCAACCGAGCCAGGCAGACGTATATTTATTAGCGGCGGCACGCCACGAGTTGGGTCATGCTTTAGGAATTTGGGGGCATAGCCGGCTTGAAACGGATGCGATGTATTTCTCGCAGGTGCGCGATCCCTTGCCTATCTCCGAGCGGGATGTAAACACGTTGAAGCGGGTGTATGAGCAACCAACCCGATTAGGATGGAAGGTTTCTAAGAGAGAATAAAGATTAACTTGAAAGGAAAATCATAGCCGCATGACTAAGCAAGATCTAGTTGACCGAATTCAAGCCTTTAACGCGGGGCGCAGGCCTAAAACGTTGAAGCTGAAATATAAGGCGATGACAAAAAACGCCTTTGGATTTCTGCGCGGAACGTGTCATTTGTTCTACCAAGATTTGCCTGTTGATATATTTGCAAAAGCGCCTCCTGTGTGGATTTGCGGTGATCTGCATTTTCAGAATTTTGGTAGCTTCAGAGGTGACGATCGCTTAGTTTACTTTGATGTGAATGATTTTGATGAGGCGGTACTTGCGCCTTGTACGTGGGATATTGCTAGATTCCTAACGAGCGTTCTAGTCGGAGCGCATACGCTGGGGGTGAACGACGAAGACGCGCAAGATTTGTGTGAATACTTTTTGAACACGTACACGGCAGCATTGGAAACGGGAAAATCCAGCGCTGTGCATTGTGCAACGGCAACAGGGCTGGTTCAAGATTTGCTGGAGCATCTAACAACGCGAAATCGTCAGCAGTTTTTAGATGAACGAACTGATCTCAAAAAGAAAACACGATCGCTGAAATTAATCCCAGAGAAAACGTTTGCCGTGAGCGATGCTGAGCGAGAAGCCGTCACAACCTTGATCAACACGTGGGCATCGCATCAACCCAATCCTAAATTTTTTAACGTGTTAGACGTTGCCCATCGCATTGCTGGAACGGGCAGTTTAGGGTTAGAACGCTACGTTATTTTGGTCGAAGGCGACGGCTCCCCTCACGAAAATTATCTGCTGGATCTTAAAGCAGCGCGATCGTCATCGCTTCTGCCTTATGCCCCACTGCCGCAGCCATCTTGGAACAGCCAAGCCGAACGGATCACAGCGATTCAGTTCCGATTTCAAGAATCGGCTCCCGCATTGCTCAATCCGCTCAGGCTTGATGGTAAATCGTTTGTGCTGCGAGAACTTCAGCCCACTGCCGATCGGGTTGACTTGAACCAATGGAATGGCAAGCTAAAACGGCTCGTGAAAGTGGTGCAAACCATGGCAGGAGTAGTGGCTTGGGGACAGTTGCGAAGCAGCGGACGACAGGGATCTGCGATCGCAGATGATTTAATTGCTTTCGCTCAAGACGCTGCTTCGTGGCATCCACTCGTGTTGGATTACGCACGATCGTATGCCTCCCAGGTGGAAGCAGATTATCAAATTTTTGAAGCGGCCTGGAAGGATCTCAGTTAATGATCTCCGCCCACCGTTGCCGATTGAATCCATGGCTGACAGGCGTTGATCCCTAATTCTGGATTCTGCT
The DNA here is from genome assembly GCA_019359315.1 of Myxacorys californica WJT36-NPBG1. Taxonomy (GTDB): domain Bacteria; phylum Cyanobacteriota; class Cyanobacteriia; order Leptolyngbyales; family Leptolyngbyaceae; genus Myxacorys; species Myxacorys californica. Next base: position 114,038 of record JAHHHO010000003.1, on the reverse strand, counting down.
TATACGCTTCATCTGTGACCCAAACGCTGACCGTGCGATCGTCGCCAACAAAGTAAAGATAGCGAGCCGTAGGATCATACTTCAGACCGACTTTGAGGTTGGAGTAGTCATCTTCGCAGATCTCGAAGCCAAATCGCACCACGATTTGAGCGATTAAACATTCTGGCGTGTCGTGAGATTCACCTGAAACATCGCGTTCCTGCCAAAACTTATCTAGAAATCGTTCTAGGGTGGGTAATACTTTTCCAGGGGAGCCATCGCGACTGGCATAAACGAGCGCTGGGTTTCCCTCAACAATAAAGTGACAGGGAGTATCCATAAAACAAATAAAGCTGGAGGCATGAAGGATGACTCGATCATTTCATACTTCTTGCGAATCTACCGAATCTTTTCAAGGTTTTTCGGTGCTATTTCTGCAACTACAGATGCTGAATCCGCGATCGCAAAAGCGATTCCCATAAACTCAATTCCTGTATCCCTGACCTCAATTCCTGTTTCTCTAAACTCAATTGCTGTTTAGGCGATCGCAAAAGCGACTTCCATAAACTCAATTGCTACTTGTGAGATCCTAATCGCTGTCTCCACAAACTCAATTGCTACTTCTGCAAACTCAATTGCTACTTCTGCAAACTCAATTGCTGCCTTCACAAACTCAATTGCTACTTGTGAAGCTCAGTTGTTACTTTTGCGATCCCAATTGCTACTTCTGCAATTCCAATAACTGTCTCTACGGCTAAATGCAAAGATGTTGCCCTTCATCCTCAATCTTCTGTTTACAGCAGAGGAGAAAGCTAGAGGCATTGTATCTAGAGCACGACAGACGGCTTGGGGCTGAGATGGGATACTAGGAATACCTGTTGTAGTAAATGTCTAGCATATGCTGCCTGCTCAAGAAGCTGAAGCGTTAATTCTCGAAGCCGTTCAAGCATTAGACGTTCAGCAAGATGTGGAACTCGTTGAGTTAGAAGCGTGCCACGATCGCATTCTCGCATCTCCAGTCACGAGTCGCCTCGATTTTCCCCACTGGGACAACTCCGCGATGGACGGCTACGCAGTTCGATTTGAGGATGTGAAAAGCTGTAGTGCTGATCAACCTGCCGTTCTAGAAGTTATTGAAGAGATTCCGGCAGGCTATCAACCTCAAAAAAGTGTTCAACCTGGTCAAGCTGCCCGAATTCTAACGGGGTCAGTGATGCCGACCGGAGCAGATACGATCGTCATTCAAGAACATACCCAACGGCAAGCGGAAACGGTGTTAGTTTTAGAGCCGCCGTCTGAACCGCAAGCGTTTGTTCGGCATCAAGGAGCGTTTCATAAGTCAGGTGAACCCCTTTTATCGGCTGGAATTGTTCTCAAAGCCCCAGAAATTGCAGTTTTAGCTGCCGCGCAATGTGTTCAAGTGCCTGTATTTCGGCGTGTGCGAGTGGCAATTCTATCGACTGGAGATGAATTAGTTTCCCCAGAGCAACCATTGCAGCCAGGACAAATTGTAGATTCTAATCAATACGCTTTAGCGGCCCTTGTCGCTGAACTCGGAGCCGAACCGCTCACAATGGGCATTGTGCAAGACGATCCAGACCGTTTGAACGGCGCAATCGCGTCTGCCATCCAATCCGCCGACATCATTCTTTCTTCAGGCGGCGTTTCGGTCGGCGATTACGATTATGTCGATCGCATTTTGGCAGAACTAGGAGCCGAAATTCACATTCGCTCTGTCGCCATCAAACCCGGAAAGCCGCTCACCTTTGCGACATTTCCCAACACTCTATATTTTGGTCTTCCAGGCAATCCGGTTTCTGCGCTAGTGACATTCTGGCGATTTGTGCAGCCTGCCATCCTTAAACGGTCAGGATTAGCGCGAGACTGGAAACCGAGATTTATTAAAGCGATAACGACGCAAGATCTGCGATCGGATGGAAAACGCGAATCGTATTTGTGGGGCAACGTTGAAATCTTCGACGGCGCTTACCGATTCACTCCAGCAGGCGGCAGCAGCAGTTCCGGTAATTTGATTAATTTGGCAGGCACAAATGCTTTAGGAGTCGTTGCGATTGCTTCCAGCAACAGCGAAGCTTCCGCGCAAACTCACGTTCAGGCAGGAGACACAATCCAAATGCTGCTCACTTACGGGAAGTAAGCCGAAATTTAGTTAGCAGAAAGCAAAAATGGATGCAGCCGAGTCAAAGATCTCGGGCTTGCATCCATTTTTGCTTTTATGACTAATTATTGTTCTGTCAGCTACTTCTGCGGTCTGCGTCTTTGCAGAAATTCGGGAATATCCAGTCCACCGGGTTTCTGTTGTTGCTGCTTTTGCTCAGGATCAGCTGTAGGTGTTGCTGCAGGGTTAACCGAAAGCCGCTTTGGAACTGGAGCCTCCGTTTTGCCCATAACCGTCGGCTGGACGTCTGGGGAAAATCCAGTTGCAATCACCGTAATCCGAATTTCTCCTTGAAGCCGATCGTCAATCACCGCACCAAAAATGATATTGGCGTTGGGATCAACCGCTTCATAAATAATTTCGGCGGCAGCATTAACCTCGTGCAGCGTCAAATCCTGCCCCCCCGTAATGTTGAACACCACACCCCGCGCTCCATTGATTGAAGCTTCTAGTAAAGGAGAAGAAATTGCTGCGATCGCCGCTTCTCGCGCTCTCGACTTGCCAGAACCGATACCAATTCCCATCAATGCCGATCCCGCGTCCGCCATGATCGCCCGCACATCGGCAAAGTCAACGTTGACTAATCCCGGAATCGTGATGATATCAGAAATGCCCTGAATGCCCTGGCGCAACACATCATCTGCCGTGCGAAACGCTTCTTGTACCGGAGTCTGCTCCGAAATCACCGACAATAATTTGTCATTCGGAATAATAATCAGCGTATCGACGCGACTTTGCAGCGCGGCAATTCCTTCTTCCGCTTGACCCGTGCGACGACGTCCTTCAAACGTAAACGGACGAGTCACCACCCCGACGGTTAATGCGCCTAATTCTTTTGCCACTTCTGCCACGATCGGAGCCGCGCCGGTGCCTGTACCGCCTCCCATGCCAGCCGTAATAAATACTAAATCTGAATGTTCCAGCGCTGAAGCAATTTCATCGCGAGATTCTTCGGCGGCTTTTTGCCCGATCGCGGGATTGCTACCAGCCCCCAGTCCTCGCGTCAATTTCTGCCCCACCTGCAACCGTTTGGGTGCAGAAGATTGAGCAAGCGCTTGAGCATCGGTGTTGATTGACCAAAACTCAACGCCCGACACATCACTTGCAATCATGCGATTGACCGCGTTTCCACCGCCGCCACCCACACCGATAACCTTGATTTTCGCCATGCTCCCAGGCACAATATCACCGCTCCTTACATCTTCGCCAGGTACAGCTTTGAGTCCAGCAGATTGCCCCATATACAAACCAGAATTAAAGGGGTTAGAAGGTTCTGCTGACGTTGAGAAATTATTCGATGACCCCTCCGCATGAGAGCTTTCGTAGCCTTGCTCTTGCCTCTCATGAAGTGTCATTGGAACGGTATTTGACTCATTATTAAGCGTCATTGGAATCTCAAGCGATGGGAGGACAGACAGTAATTTGGGTTCGGACAGCTTTAGGCGTAGTCGAAGAAATTAGCTAATTGGGAAATTGTCCCACACCTTATGCGTTATGGAGTACCTAATTTTACAGGAGTTTTGGACGCATTCATCTGAACCTTGGGGGATTCGGGGTCGCTCAAATCAATATACGAAATTTGATTGGGGTTAATGCGGCTGTTCAGACGGCGCATTTGATCGAGCCGTCGGAGTTGATTGGGAAAATTAGCGCTGTAAGCGCCGAAATGAACGATCCCAAATTCTGTTTTCAACATTAAGTTTGAGGGATCATCCCACCTCACTTCAAGAACCTTAACTTGGCTTTGAAGAAGGGTTTGGTAAAACGCTGACCAATAGGGGCGATAAGATTCTGGCTTACCTGTAACTTTTAATGTTGGCAGTTTAAAGTTTTGATTGAACGCCGTATAGCTTTTGAGGGGAATCAATAGACCGCTCTCATCTAAAAGCGTAGATTGAGCAGCAGTAGACTGAGCGCCGCTCGACGTCGAGACGGCAACCGGAACCCGCTCCTGAATTCTGACCGTCAAACTCGGTGGAAAGAGTTGGCGATCGACAGTGGCTTGAGCGATCGGGGCTTCTGACTTGAGCGCTTCTGCGATCGCTTGCGGCTGAATCTTGAAGAGCGACTGTGGATACGTGAGCGGCAAGCGCGATCGAAGGGCTTGCGGTGAGATCAGCCGGTTGCCTTCGATCTCAACCTGCTCAGGCTCACGAATCACCCAAGCCGGTAAAGTTGCTGCCCAAACGGAGCCAGCCGCAAGTCCTAAAACGGCGATCCTCCGCCAGCCGCTCTGAAAAAATCGAACTCGCCGTTGGCGACGCAGGGTGCGTCGCCGGTGGTTTAAGTCAGTGGGCGATACGGGGGCGATGCTAGTCATCCTGTTCTCACATGGGGGCAAAGGGGGAAAGTGGGTCAGACTTAGCCATTCTGCCAAGCCTCACAAATCTCAACTTAATTTAACGAATGGTCGTGAACTTTAAAGAATGGGAGCGCTCAGGCGTTGTCAGCCCTACTCTAATCGATCTGCTTTGCAATCAAACAACTTTTTTGAGAGACCATTTGAGAGGCTAGTAGTCTATCAAGCTTAGATTGGGTAGCGGTGTAGACCTGTTGATTAGCTTTGACGCAATGTTGTAGAGACACAATTAATCGCGTCTTTCACAAGGGCGATGCGATCGTTCAACCACCGTTCAACCATAGGCTTACACCACTAACCTCTCATTCCCCTAAAACTCTTTAGGAATTTGAAGCTTCCTGTAAAAGAGTTGCGACTCGCTCGCCAAACTCGGGATCAACGTTTGCCAAGCTCAAAAGCTGGAGATATTCTTGCCGAGTTAATCCTGCTTGTTCAATGATGGCGATCGCGCCTATCTCAATGTCGCGCTGAAGGCGGAGAGATTCAGAGTCAGTCTCTGCTGCTTGCAGTTCTCCTTCTCGACGCTCGATTAGGCTTACAACCTGAAGACAGGCGGAAACGAACTGACTGAGTTTCTCTGAAGAAATGGTACTCGCATCGATCCCCACACTAGGAGCACTAGGAGCCGTTTGGGAGGTCACGATAGAACTATTTTCGGTAGCAGATGCAGCCAACGTTGCGCTAGGGTTAGCTAATGTGAAACATAGGGCGATCGCGATGGCGAGTAGAGTTTGCAGCGTTTCCTTCAAGGTTATGTGCAAGGCTAATTGCATCTAGACGTCCTTCTATTGAAACTCTAGCCTTGAGAATACAGCGAGATGTCGGATTTAAGAGACGAACTAAAAGAAACGGTAGATGAAGCCGAGTGGGATTGGCTAATGCCACATGAAGAACGAGGCGCGGTCATTGTTGTAGCAGAAGGATTGGACTTAGTTGAGGTTGGAGTCGCGATCGCGAACGATAATGTGACCTCAGTTCAACATTGGATTGGTGAATGCTTGCTCTATAAGCCATCAGACGAGCAGAAAGCCGTTTGGAACCAGAACCAGGAAAAACGCTTTAACGCGCTCATTGTTCAGCCTTATGTTCTGGTGCAAGAGAAAACACAGTCCTAAAATTTTGTCGTTGTGAAGTTCTTAGGATGCGGCAGTGTCCTGATTCTCAGGCCAAAAAACTACAACAGCCGTCTCCAATTATTCATCCTTCCGTAATTATTCGTCCTTCCAATGCGCTAACGTCGAACCCGTGTGTCCTGTAGTGACCCAAAGAATCGCTCGTCCGCCATCCCGAAGCACTTTTATAAAGGGTTCGGGCTCCCTAGCAGGTTCGGACTCCGTAGCAGACGGGACAGAAACTGTCTTGAGGTGAATTCCTCGACTTCCCAACACGATTTCGCCAATGACACGGGCACGCTGCATGTGGTAGTCCGACGTAACCAGGTAAACGCTGCGAACGCCTCGTTGCTGAAGCTGATCGACCAGTGTAGTGAAATTCGTAACCGTATCAACCGCTTGATAATCGAGATTCAACCGCTCTAAATCTACTCCAGCTTCAGAAAATACCCATTCTGTATATTCTCTGGGTGTTCCTGATGAAATCCAGATCGGTAAATCAGGATGCTGTCGAGCAAATTTGGCGGTGAACTGTTCTCGATCTTTAGACCCGCCTAACATAAGAATGGCGTCTGGCTGCTCAAAGTGAATCTGAACCGCACGAACCCCAAACCAGATCACGAGGGGCAGCGCCACCCAAAGCCAGAGAGACGAACGGCGAGACCGTCCCCGTTTGGTGGAACGCTGTCTAGAGATAGACTTTGATTCTGGAGAAAACTCGCTTCGCGATCGCATGATGCCACCCAAAACTAACCACTCTCACACTTCACTCTTGATCGCGACGATCCCGGACACCCGAGCGATGTCAAGAGTCGCAAACCATTCAGATTAACTTCAGAAGACCCTCGATGCTCACCGGATTTAGCGCATGTTACTGACTAAGGCTGTCAGGAGGCGTAGTTCTCTCGGATTGAGCTTGGGCAATCGTAGCTTGAATTTTGGGAAGCGCGAAGAACTTTTGGGCATCGGCTAACAGGCGAGTGCCCCAAAGATTGTCTTTCAAAAACTTAAGATCGCTGTAGCGGCTGTCCATCTTAATTGCAGATTCACCCAGCGCTAATCCCTGAGCGCGATCGCCTTTTGAATAGAGTGCGATCGCCACTGCCAGTTTGGGTTCAACAGCTTTCGCATCTAGTAAAACCGCCTGCTTCCACAGTTTAATCGCTTCGCTGGGATCTCCCGCTTCATATCTCAACAACCCGATATTGTTGATGGCGGGCCAAAATTCTTTATCTTGAGAAAACGCTTTTTGGTAACTCTCGATCGCCTCTTTCGGCTTTTTCAGCATCATGTAGGCATTGCCCAAGTCAAATAGCGCTCCTGGCGTATTTGGTTTCAGCTTGAGACCCGTTTGAATGTAGCTGATTGATTGGTTGTAGTCCGTCTTCTGAAAATAGGCACTGCCAAGTGCAAATGGAATGGCAGCATTTCTCGGATCAAGGCTTTGAGCGCGCTTGAGGGAGGAAATTCCCTTATCCAATTGATTGGTTTGTAAGTACAAACTGCCCAAAACCGCCCAAGACTCGGGGGCTTTTGGCGCAAGCTGAGTGGCAAGTCGTGCCCGGGACACTGCCAGCGGAAACTGCTGAAATTGAGCAAGCTGCGTTGCCTCTTGAAGCAGTCCCAGTCCTTGTTGCTCTAATTTAGTCAGATCAACTTGAGGAGTATGAGGGATAAGCTGTGCGGATGCAGGTTGCATCACAGCGACCAATCCCAACGCTAAGCAGGCGGAAATCAGAGAAAATCGTCTTGCCACAATGAGACTTGAAAAACGACAGGGTGCTGTCAGTTAGCTTAATCGATCTTGCTGGCGATCGTGACAAAAACTTAAAGGACTAGCCCTGCCGTTTCCGATCACGGTACTCTATCTGTTTCAAACCCCTCTACATAGAAAACTCACAGCTTCTCCAACTCAACCTATGGATCGCTTTAAAGTCGAAGTTATCTCCCAAACGCCCAACCCCCAGCAAACGATTTATGCGGCGATGCACCAGGATTATGCAGAAGGTTTTGTCTGGGACGATCGCGATCGCTTTCCCGATGAGCGCAAAGCTGGAGAGATGATTATCAAACACTTGCTTGCAGGCAATAGAGGGCACTACGGGCCGCTAGAGCATCCTCAGATTGTGCTCAATTGTGGCTGGTTTCCCCACAGCACAATGCAGCAGATTCGGACGCATCGGGTAGGAATTTCATTCGATGTCCAATCTTTTCGTTATACGGGGCAGCGCGTTATTGATGTGGTCGAAGGCAAGCGCGAAGTCGAGGAAGTCTTCTATCTGCGCCCGCTAGGATTTTATAGCGATCGCCAAGGCAAAAAATACGAATACACGCTCGAACAGCGTCAGCAAGATGTTGAGTGGTGTCTCGAAGCGTGCAAGCGGTATCAAACCCGCATTCAGCAAGGGTTTTCAGAAGAACATGCGAGAGGCTTAATTCCGTTTGATGTGCGGCAGCATTGGGTGATGTCAGCCAACGTGCGATCGCTAATGCACCTGTTAGACCTGCGTTGGAAGGCAGACGCTCAACTAGAAGCCCAAAAACTGTGTGAATCCAGTTGGGATCACTTTAAAGCTTGGGTTCCAGAAATTGCAGAGTGGTACGAAACCAATCGGTTGAAGAAAGCCCGGCTCTCGCCTTAAGACTATTCCTGACCGTCATTTTGGTTCTGCCTTATTCTGAGATTCTCTCGAGCTTTCCGTAGAAAGCTTAGGGGATCTGCAAATTTGGTATGCTTCTGATTTGAAGTTGCAAAATTAACATTTTTAAGGTCAGGCACGCATGGGAGGAGATGAATGAATATCGTAGAACTATTTCAGAAAGGCGGCGTGACCATGATCCCGCTCCTGCTGCTTTCAATTTTGACGCTCACCGCCGTAATCGAGCGATCGTGGTTCTGGTTCAACATTTTAAACAAGGAAAAAGAAGTCGCAAATCGCATTCTGGATACCTCAAAGCGGGATTGGATCGCCGCCACCGAAATTGCGCGGCAATCATACGATCAGCCAATTGGACGGTTCCTTTATTCACCCATGCGACTGCAAGATCCCGATCCCGAACTCTTTCGGCTCGCGTTAGAATCGACCGCCGACGAAGAAATTGCATCCATGCGTCGCGGCGACAAAATTTTAGAAGCCGTAATTACGCTCGCACCCTTACTTGGACTGCTCGGAACCGTGATTGGTCTGATCATTTCGCTGCAATCCATTCGGATTGGAGATATTGGAACTGCCTCTACAACGGGTGTCACCTCCGGAATCGGGGAGGCGTTAATCAGCACAGCAGCGGGCTTAGTTGTCGCAATCGTTGCAGCCGCCTTCTACCGCATCTTCCAAAGCTTAGTTTTCAATCAAGCTAAAATGTTTCGACGGACAGGCAACGAATTAGAAGTGCGTTACCGGCAGCAATGGCAACTTCAACACGGGAAAGCGCTGCCTGAACGCCTCAACTAACCCTGCTTCAAGCCAAACGATCGCATCCTCCTATTCTTCGTCTCCTATGAAAATTAATTTTGACTCCCCCGGCGAGGAGGCTCAGATTCAGATTCTTCCGCTCATCGACGTGATTTTCTGTATTCTGACCTTCTTCATCCTGGCAGCCTTGCAATTAACTCGTCAGCAAGGCATCAACTTGGATTTACCGAGGGCCGCGACCAGCAACGTGCAAATGCGAGAAACGCTAGTCGTCACCATTGATTCCACAGGACAAACCTATGTAGACACGCAAGTTGTCAATCGTGCTCAGCTTTTTCAAGTGCTGAAGAACTATCAGGCTCAGCGACCAGACGGGTTACTGGTACTTAGAGCCTCTCAAACGGCATTTTACAACGACGTGATTCAGGTGCTGGACATCCTAAGATCAGTCGGCGGCGATCGCGTTGCCCTCGCGACTGAGCCGACAACTCAAGTGCCCGGACAATCACAAACTCCAGTCGCCCCAGGACTTCAATCTCCAACACCTGCTCCTGGTTTACCCGGATCGCCTCTCAGTCCAACCAATCCTGCAAATCCAAACGGACTGCAACAGCTACCCACTGCTCCGAGCCAAACCCAACCGCTTCCTGGTCAATCAGCACCTCTCGATCAAAATCCCGCAGGTCAACTGTCACCACAGCCGTCGTCTGATTCTGGCGTTCCTCCGGTGCCCAATCAATCGGGCCAGTAGAACAAAAAAAAGGCAAGCATTTCTGCCTGCCCGATTAGAAACTAGCGACTGAACTTAATGACGACTATTACGAATCGGAGTGCCGCATGGATAGGTTGCAATCGGTTCGCGTTCAACCTTTGCAATGAAAGAACTGGCTTCCGTAACGGAGTCAGCAGGGCGCAACTTTGCAGCTTCATAGTCCGCCTTCAGTTTGGCCATCATCTCAGGACGCCGATCATAGAGACGCTTGAGCGATCGCGGCTGACATTGATTAATCACATAAGCGGTGAGAATCGGCAGCGCGATCGTACTGTCGGTGTAGCAAACGATGGTATTTGGCAACTCATCGGGGTCAACCTTCCCCCAACTCACCGCTTCATTTGGCGTTGCACCCGATAAACCACCGGTATCGGGACGGGCATCCGTGACTTGCACAAAGTAGTCGTGTCCTCTTTCTTCTAAACCCAACACCTCGTGCAGTTGAGGTTGGGTTTGCAGCAAGAAGTTTTTAGGACTGCCGCCGCCAATGATTAACGCAGCACTCTTTCCATCTACACCTGGAATCCCGGACTCACGAGCCGCATAAGCGATCGCGGCGGTTTCGTTCACATCCACAAGCGGATCAATTTGCAACGCTGATCCTTCTAGCGCCATCGCAGCTAGGTTCATGCCAATCGAGCTATCTCCCGGAGACGAGGTGTAAATCGGAACGCCGCATTCATATGCCGTAGCCAAGAGTGAGGGATTTTTCACTCCGATCCGACGCTCCACTTCATGCACATACTTTCCGAGCAGATAGTGAAATTCTGCCGTTCCCATGCGCTTCTGAAACGGTTCTGCCTTAATAATTTCTCGAATGAAGGCATCTGTACCCAGCAGCACATCGTAGTCAAACACGATGTCATAAATCCGAATTCGGCCCTCTTGGCGCAGTTTGACATCATCGACAAAGGGGTTGCTGGCATACAAGTCCAAGCCCAACCCATAGTGCATGTCGTGATACAAATTAGCTCCGGTGCTAATCATCCAATCCACAAATCCGTGACGGATCAGGGGAGCCAGCACCGACGTTCCAAAACCCGCTGGGGTCATCGCACCCGACAAGCTGAGTGCCACCGTTACGCCATCTTGCATCACTTCGCGGCTTAGCAAGTGACAGGCTTCCCGCAGCCTTGCTGAGTTATACGCAGTGAAATAGCCATCAATTAGGTCTACAACACTAATTTCGGCAGGCATGGGGGAGGGCGTAATTTTGTGACTGAGAAGTTTGGACATTGTTGCACTCCAAAAAAGTTAAGACGCATAAAGTGAGGTTTAGAACAGTAGAAGTCAGTTTAATTAACTGACGCAGAGAAAACTTCCGCACCACCTTGAGGATGGGCAAAAAAGCGGTTCAGCACGACAAGGGAAGTCATGTTTAGAACTTGGCGAAGTCAACCAAATTTTGCACAAGGGACTGCCAAACAGCCAGTGCGACATTTAGTAGCAACACACCTACCTGCAAAAGCTTGGAAGCTTCTCAACGAATTGAGTCGACGCTCTGATGATTAGGCATCTAAACCTCGTGGCCCATCATCAGATAACCGACTCCATGAATTGTTTATTTTTTGAAATTCTTCCTACAGAGAAGATGACCGATCCAGTTCGCAAATCCAACCATTAAAAAGCGTTTCAAGAGCTAGTTGCAAACCTAGAGTTACAGATCGGTCAGTTCATACTGGGCGCTTCGCAACGATCTGCCCAAGAGAGCGCAGGGTCACATTGTCGCTTGCGCTTTAACTTCATTTCCAGATACCACAGCGGACGCCAAGGGTATCCAGCAAACGAGAACGGTTTCAATGTTTTTGTAACCTGTTACTAAGCACGGACTAGTCCATAGTAACATCAATGCTCAAAGGCAATCTAGTTAAATAGGTATAGACTTTTCAGATTAGTTAAAGGCTCAGTCAGGCTGGTAGGCTAGAAGTATCTAGAACCAAAGTGTTGCAAATCTGCCTCTAGCTTCCTACGCTTATGACTATCTCTTCAGAATCGTCAGATCAATCGTCTTTAAACGCTGCTCAGCATCGCCTCAAAATGCAGCGTCGTAAAGAAGTTCAAGACAAACGATTGGCAGAGCGCGATCGCGAGAAAGGATTGATCATTGTCCATACCGGAAATGGCAAGGGCAAAACTACGGCAGCGTTGGGAATGGTGTTGCGATCGCTCGGTCATGGCTATAAAGTGGCGATCGTGCAGTTCATTAAAGGGGCGTGGGAACCCGCCGAGAAAGCTGCGTTTGAGAAATGGGGCGATCAGCTTGAGTTTCACGCTCTTGGAGAAGGCTTTACTTGGGAAACTCAAGATCGCGATCGCGACATTCAAAAAGCAACAGAAGCGTGGGAGCAAGCGCTATCTTACATTCACCATCCTGACTTTAGATTAGTTCTGCTTGATGAAGTGAATATTGCGCTTAAGCTGGGCTACCTGAATGTTGAAACAGTGCTGGCAGGGTTAGACCAAAAGCCAGAAGAATCCCACGTCATCCTTACAGGGCGAGGAGCGCCACCGGATTTAATCGAAAAGGCTGACCTAGTAACAGAGATGACCCTAGTTAAGCACCCTTTCCGCGAACAGGGGGTAAAGGCCCAACCCGGAATCGAGTTTTAACTGAGTTTTAACTAAATCTTGTATCAACAAGTCCATTCAAATCAGATGCCCATGATCCACCCTTTAGGATCGTGGGCATTTTTTCTGTTTTCTCTATTTACCAGAAATAAAAGCCTCTGAACTGAAGTATTGCTTCCGTAAATCATCAAAAGTTTGAAGAGACTGCAAAGCACTGAACATTTTTTCAGTATTAACTCTGAGGCCTGTTTCCATTATTTGTATAAATCTGTACTTGTACAAACGCCTTATTCGTATCTTTGCTAAGCAGGTCAGCGTTGCTAACCTTCATCAAAAAAATACAAGACGGTTGGTTGACCTTAAGAATCGGGGAATTCTAGAGCCTGAAGCCAGAAAAGTTTGCTGTCCTTTCACGTCCTTTGCTCATAGAGAATAACTGCCATGCCTACCGATGAACAATTTGCTGCGGCAAAATCGCTCGATAGTCCCTTCAGCTTACAGATCGAAGAGGGAACGCTCAGCAGCAGCAATACTAGCCAACTATACAAAGTTTCTGCTAGCAGCAGCAGCAGCCTAAATGCAAGACTTGCTTTGACCGACTTAACAGGCAACGCCCTGCTCAAAGTTTACGGTAGCGATCGCACCGTTGAATCAAATCAGCCATCTCGCTTGTCTGAGTCCATCCTGCTCGACAGCATTCCTTCAGGAACCTATTACATTGAAGTTGCGTTAGATCCTGCAGCAGTCACATCTGCTAATTACAAGCTCAACGTTGAGTTCAATACAACAGGAGATTTCAACAACATCGTTTGGCACAATGCTGCCGCTCAGCAAGCTGCAATTTGGCAAATGTCAGGTAGCACCCTGACAGGTTTTAGCACCATCAATGGGGTTGGGCCAGAGTGGCAAACTCAAGGATTCGACGACTTTGATGGCGATGGAGAGGATGACATCGTTTGGCGCAATCTAAACTCAGGGCAACTCGCATTCTGGTTTGTCAAAGACAAGCAAGTCGTTAGTGCTGTTCTCGGTAACACAGTTCCCCTCGATTGGAAGGTTGTTGATACGGTGAACCTTGATGGCAACAAATTTGCTGACTTAGTTTGGCAACGGTATGAGGGCGGAGTTTCTACCGGAACAGTTGCTTTGTGGCAGATGCAAGGCGCTACGATAGCCAATTCTGGACTGCTTGAATCTGCAAAAGGATGGTCAATTGAGAAGATCGGCGACTTTGACGGGGACAACCAAGACGATTTGTATTGGCGCTCTACAGATGGAGGCACTGCGGTCTTCTTGCTGAGTGGCATAACCAAGCTAGAGGGAGCACTTGGACCTAGCATTCCGTTGGAGTGGAAGCTTCAGTTCGTTTCCGATCTAAATGCTGATGGCAATGACGATCTCATCTGGCGAAACGAACAGACTGGAACGTTTGGGCTTTGGCTGATGGACGGACTGCAATTTAGCGACACTAGAGCAATCGAGTCGGGGTTAGGTTGGCGAATAGAACAAGTGGCTGATTTCAATAAAGATGGCAAGGCAGACCTGTTCTGTCGCAGCGTCAACAACGATGTTGCAGTCGCTCTAATGGATGGTCTCACAACTAGCCAATTTGTCAGTTTGCCGTCTGTTGGGCAAGAGTGGAAAGTAGAACAAGTGGCCGATTTCAATGGAGATGGCAAAGCCGATCTCCTATGGCGCTCTGAATCTTTGCAATCGGCCGCAATTTGGCTGATTGATGGAACTGCAACCACAGTAAGTCTCCTCAAGGATAGCAATGGAGCAGATCTCAGCAAAGCGTACAACGGCATCGACGCGGGGTGGAAAATTCAGGGGACGCTTGAGCGTAAATTGACCTCTCAACCGTTCAGCATTAGTGGTGCTACGCTCGAAACCGCGTTTAACATCGGGATGCTAGACGACGCTGGTAAGTATCAGGACAAAATCGGTCTGGGTGAGAATGACTTCTATAAGTTCTCGGTTGGCATTGAGACTGATCTAACCGCTTCGGTGAGTGGAGAGGCCTTAGTAGAACTCTATAAAAATGTGAATGGGGCCTGGACGAAGCAAGCCTATCAGGCAGGCACTATGGAAAAGATCGAGAGAGGCGACTATTATGTCCAAATTGGCGGAGCAACACAGGCAACGACTTATACGCTAGACATTCTGGGTGTACCGCGCCGAATTGATTTGTCGGGTACAGCATTTGCTAGTGAGACTCCTTCGTTTGCCTTGGTTGACAGCACTGATCCTGCTGCTAACAAGGTTAACGCCACCTTCCAGATTAAAAATTTGGAAACCTTTGTCGCGAGCGATTTCACAGTGTCGTTCTATATTTCGCGTGATTCAGTGATTGATCCGTTCGACTCTGTTCCAACCAGAGGAGACCAAAAACTGGCGATCGCACTCAATGGTAATCAAGAAGCCATTATCTCTGGCAAAGACTTGTTGGTGAAGAAAGGATTGGGTAAGAATGGCACCTTTGACGGCAACGTCACGCTAACGCTTCCAGGCACACAAGACGGTTTCTGGACAATTGACAAGCCCTACTACATTGGTATGGCAATCAATCTGATCGGTTACCAGAATGAGACGAACGCTACGGATAACTTCAACGTCGCGCTGGGCAAGGATAAATTGGAGCTTAAAGTTACGGACGTTCCGACCATCGACCTCAGCGGACAGAGCCTGATAAACACAACTTCTGGCAGTAGCTTCCAACCCGGCGCGACGATCAATTTGCAATACGCTGTTGCAAACCTAGGTAGCAGACCCACTTCAAGTGACTTTAAAGTCAAGTTCTATGCTTCGCTTGACCCGGACATTAACCCGGAGCAAGATAGAGAAATTGGGGCTGATGTCGTAACTGAAAGCATCCTCAAACAGAGCGTCAGTGGAACCCGCTCTATAGGGGTTATGCTTCCAGACAGCTCATGGAGCGAGCTACAAGGCAAGTCTGGAAACATACCAATTTATATTGGCATGTACGTTAACGCTGACGTCATTGACATTAGCGATGTTGACCCCAGTAATAACGTTAATCAAGGAGTCGCTCGTCCAGATAATTCACGGTTTGACATCTTCCAAACCTTTATTAATCTCGACAATAATTAATGTCAATGTCTATGTCAAAAATCTTTAGATTGGACGAGAACTAGACATTCGTTGAGTCAATCACAGCTCAAATCAAAAGGGATACAACAAACGGTTGTATCCCTTTTTTGCTGTCCTACCCTTTCTGAGTCAGCAAACGTGGATGATCCAGAGCGTGAACAGTGAGTATTTACGGATAAAGGCGATCTGGATCAATGCTGCTATTCTTCCTGAGCGATCGCAGGAGTAGAACACTGCATTGAGATCTCCCGATTTCTGGGGTAGAGATAGAGCAACCTGAAAAAGTACTGAGAATCGAAGCTTCTAGGATCGCTACGTTGGCGAGAGCGATCGACCAGTCGATGAGTAGTGATCCGTGCGTCGGGCACACCTGTTTTGGCAACTAGCCAAGCAAGAGACTGATATTGTGCTCTGGTATAGCCGCTATGACTGCTTCTGTTCCCTCGCCCATCTGGCGGTGAAACCAAAGAGATGTGGTAAGCAAAGTTATTAACTGAAGCTGGAAAGTTTGGATTCGTTTTAACCGCTTCTTCTGTAGAACCCCCAAATGCTGAGTTGCCTGCCCCAAAGGCGCGCCGATCGGGCGGAACCATGTAAACGACCGTACCATCTTCTTTAATCAAAGTGTGGTAGCTCACCTGATCCGCATCTTTAGGATGCGAGGTTCGGAAATAGTTGATGGTTGACTTTGCAGAGCCAACAGTTTCATGTAAAACGACGATCGCATCATTTTGAACTGGCTTACCGTACAAGTCCTGAAGGAATCGTCTACCAAAGTTTGTTGGATGTGCCAAGATAACTTCTTCTCTAGGGCTGTAGCTCGGTGAGTCTGTAGATAAGTCTTTACTCGCTGCTGCATCTAAGCCTTGCCTAAAGCGGCTGAGCGGAAGTTGCCCTGTAACAGCCGGAAGTCGTCTATATTTGCTGGATGAGGTAGAAGGTCTGACAGCACAAGCACTGGATAATAATCCTCTAGTGTCTGCTGATGTGGGTTGGAGGGCAACGGTTAAGCTAGTAGAAAGTTGAATTCGTTTACCTTCTATCCATTCTGCGTCTCCAGCGCGAATAGTGACGAGCAGAACTGCTAAACCGAGAGTGACGATCGCAAGCGCCCGCAGAATTTTTTTCATAGTGAACTTGGCTAACTAGATGTAGAGAGCAGTAGCAAAACGTTTGATTCGGTCTTCCCTAGCTCAAAATAAGGGTCTTCTAAAGTTAAGCAAAGAGAGGCCTCAACTGAAAACATGTGTTCTAAATAACTCACGCCACCTAGAGATGACAGAGAAACTGTTTCATTCAAGTTTCATTCAAACGGATCAAACTCTACTGACGCTCTAACGCCGTCTTTGTTCTTCTAGTTTTGTGACTCGTTCTTTAAGTTCAATCACCAGCGTAGCCAGCCGATCAAAGCGTGAATCGGCGGAGGTAGGTTGTCTATAAACAGGCGGCGCAGTGGATGGTGCAGTTCCACTTGAGAGCGATCGGGCGGCGGCTAACTGGTTCACCTGATTTCTTAATCCCGCCAGATCTGTTTCAAGGCGCGAAAGGCGAGAATCGAGGCTAACTTGGGCGTGGACAGGCGACCAAGCGTGTACTGCGATTAGAAGAAAGATAGCCACTCCAGCAATTGGCGCTGCCAATCTCCGAAGGATTACTAACCATCGGTGCATCATACATTGTGCTGACGTTGGTTGACTGTTTCAACAGAACCTTATCTAGAAGCCCTTTGTCATCTAGCTCCGGGCTAGTTAGGAATTTGTTCACTGTTTTTAGAACTGCCATTCTTTGTCTTGATTTAGGAAAATTCATTCCTCATTCGTCACAGCATTCCTTATTTGTTACAGATTGAAGCGTTGGTGTAGTGATTGCCTCTCCAGCTCCTCTCCAACTTTTCTCAAATACGTCTACAATTCTGATGACTGCTACAAGATAATCCTATCGAGAATTTTTACTTCTACTGTAAATTCAGAGTTATATTTCTTAACTAGTTGTTACAATGTCAGAGAACTATTGTGAGCGAGGAACTCCATGTTCGGTGGCTTCACTGGTCTCAAAACACCTTCTAGTACAGACTTTGGCGAGCAAATGCTCAACAAAGTTGCTAGCCAATCGATTCGTCACCTTTTCTCTGAGAGCGAATCTGTCGATATTTCTGTGCGCTGTTTTCCGTCGAGCAAACTGCTTCAGGGTAGTATCGACAGCTTTAAAATGAGCGGACAGAAGCTTTTAATTCGCAAAGAGTTTTGGGTTGAAGACATGTGGTTCGAGACGGATGCTGTCTCGATCGATTTTGGCTCCATCATGTCAGGCAAGATCCGGCTTAAGCAGCCTACCCAAGCAGTAGCTCAGGTAACGCTTACGGAAGCAGGGATCAATCGTGCCTTCAAATCTGAATTAGTAGCGAAGCGGTTGGTTAATGTGACTGAGCCGACTCTGATGGACTTGTCGGGTGGAGAGCCAATTTCTTTCACTGATATTGAACTGAAGCTGTTGCCGGACAATCAGATCCGGATTTTTGCCAAAGCGGCTTTGCCTAATGGATCGGTTCCAATTAGCCTAACGTCTACGTTAGAAATTTCTCGTCGACGTCGCATTCTATTTCAAAACTCGCAGTTTGAGCCTGATGTTGTTCCCGAAGAGCAACGAGGGATTTCAGAGGTTTTGACGAACGCTTTTGCAGAAATTTTAAACAACATGGTGGATCTCGATCGCTTTGATCTCGATGGTGTGATGTTGCGCCTCAACCGTTTAGAAACCGAGGGCGATAAGCTCATCTTTAGTGGTTACGCCGAGATTGAGAAATTTCCAAGTAAAACTTGAGTGGGGAGTTAAAAGGCTTGGAGTGATTATTACTCGCAGGTTTCTGTAGGGACTAAAGAGTTGCTACTTACAGTTCTATTTTGTTAAACGATGCGATCGTCATTGATAATTGTTGGTTGTCAATGACCTACTCTATAGCCCTCTATGAATTGGATCATTACTAGCATTTGGTTGCTGCCCTTGCTTGGGTTTTCGATTCTAGCGGTAGCGCTGATTATTGAACGAATTGCGTTTTGGGTGAGAATCGGAAAGCGCGGCGATCGCTTTGTCCGAGAAGTTCTTGCCCTATACAAACGTAGTCCAAAGGGAGCATTTGCCCTGTTGGAGCAGAATACAGATTTGCCAATTGCGCGAATTTTTATAGCGGCTCTGGAGCTAGAGTACGCGACTCCCGAAGAATTTCGTCTAGCTCTAGAAAGTGCAGCTCAAGCCGAAATTCCTCTACTTAAACGATTTAATACGGTCTTTGACACGATTATCAGCCTTGCACCCTTACTAGGACTGCTGGGAACGATTCTAGGATTAATCACTTCGTTCGCGTCTCTGCAACTCGGTGATGTGAGCGGAACCAATGCTCAGGGCGTGACGGGTGGCATTAGCGAAGCTCTGACTTCAACAGCAGCAGGATTGGTCGTAGCAATTTTTACTTTAATGTTTGCAAATACCTTTCGAGGGTTGTACATCCGACAAATTGCTCGAATTCAGGAATACGGTGGACAGTTAGAATTGCTGTACCGTCGCCGCGGAGATGGAGTGCCTTATGCGTCTTCCTGAAGAACCCGATCTGCCCCCTCAAATCTATCTCGCGCCGATGATTGATGTGGTCTTCGCATTGCTGACGTTTTTCATTCTGTCTACGTTATATTTGACGCGATCGCAGGGTCTTCCTGTTTCGTTACCCAAAGCGGCGACTGCTCAATCTCAGAATACAGCGCAAATTGTAGTTAGTCTCGATCAAAAGGGCAATTTAGCGTTAGATAAGCAGGCCGTTAAACTCGATACTCTAAGCGATCGAGTCCGCGCATTACTAAGTAGAAACCGTCAAGCTGTTGTAATTATCAATGCCGATGAGCGGGTGAACCATGGGCGGGTAATTACAGTGATGGATCAGCTACGAACCATCCCTAATATCAGGCTGGGAATTGCAACTGAGCAGCCGTGATGTGGGTGCGGTTCTCTAGAGGCGCGATCGCTGGAGTATGCAGACGAGACGCATACATTTGAGTATCTAAAATTTTGAGCAGAAATAAAATTTGCGATTGGCTGAAGCTCCAGGTTCTGAAGAATGGTGCTAACAGGACTTGGCAATCGAACTTTGCGTAGCTTTAAAACATTTCAATGTTCTACAGATTTAATTAAACGAAAGCGACCGCAATAAAACTTTTCAAAACTTGGGGATCGATTAGCTCCCGTTATCAATCGCTACAGAATGTTTGAATTGAACCGAAACGAGATCCTGATATGATTCTGAAAAGTCCGCGCCTAAACACCGAATCAGGACGCAATTGAAGAAATCGATTCCCGCCTAGGGATCGCTACGATGGCAAACTGATTCCTAGTGACTATACGCAACGTCTTGTCGCCAAAGGGTAAAGAGCAGGTTAATGCCTGGTCACTCTGGTGATGTTTGCTTGGTAAGGTCTTGAACTAATTTTTACAGGAAGGGACATAATGTCTTACGCTCAAACTAGCACTCAGTCGAAAACTGGGTATAAAGCCGGGGTACAGGATTATAAGCTGACCTACTACACACCGGACTACACGCCCAAAGATACGGACGTTTTGGCGGCGTTCCGCGTTACTCCTCAGCCTGGCGTTCCCCCTGAAGAAGCAGGTGCAGCTGTGGCGGCTGAATCGTCTACCGGAACTTGGACAACGGTTTGGACAGACTTGCTGACCGACCTCGATCGCTACAAGGGACGTTGCTACGATATCGAGCCTGTTCCCGGCGAAGACAATCAGTTCATCGCCTACATCGCTTATCCCCTCGATCTATTTGAGGAAGGGTCGGTCACCAACTTGCTGACCTCCTTGGTGGGTAACGTATTCGGTTTCAAAGCGCTGAAAGCGTTGCGTCTAGAAGATCTGCGCATTCCGGTTGCTTACTTGAAGACCTTCCAAGGGCCTCCTCATGGTATCCAGGTTGAGCGCGACAAATTGAACAAGTACGGCCGTCCGATGTTGGGCTGTACGATTAAGCCGAAGCTTGGTTTGTCTGCAAAGAACTATGGTCGCGCCGTGTATGAGTGTCTGCGCGGTGGTTTGGACTTCACCAAAGACGACGAGAACATCAACTCTCAGCCCTTCCAACGGTGGCGCGATCGCTTCTTGTTTGTAGCTGACGCAATTCACAAAGCCCAAGCCCAAACCGGCGAAGTTAAAGGTCACTACCTCAACGTAACGGCTGGAACCTGCGAAGAGATGATGAAGCGGGCTGAGTTCGCGAAAGAACTCGAAATGCCGATCATCATGCACGACTTCTTGACGGGTGGTTTCACCGCCAACACCTCGCTGGCACACTGGTGCCGCGACAACGGAGTGTTGCTGCACATTCACCGCGCTATGCACGCCGTGATTGACCGTCAGAAGAATCACGGTATTCACTTCCGCGTGTTGGCGAAGTGCCTGCGGATGTCTGGTGGAGACCACATCCACACCGGAACCGTTGTCGGTAAGCTTGAAGGAGACAAAGCGGTTACCCTCGGTTTCATCGACTTGCTGCGGGAAAACTACATTGAGCAAGATCGTTCACGCGGTGTCTATTTCACCCAAGACTGGGCATCGATGCCGGGTGTGATGGCGGTTGCGTCTGGTGGTATTCACGTGTGGCACATGCCTGCTCTTGTAGAAATCTTTGGCGATGAGTCGGTGCTTCAGTTTGGTGGTGGTACGCTGGGTCACCCCTGGGGTAACGCGCCTGGTGCAACGGCAAACCGTGTAGCGCTCGAAGCGTGCGTTCAAGGACGTAATGAAGGTCGCGACCTGATGCGTGAAGGCGGAGACATCATCCGTGAAGCGTGCCGTTGGTCTCCTGAACTTGCTGCTGCTTGCGAACTGTGGAAGGAAATCAAGTTCGAGTTCGAGGCACAAGATACGATCTGATGAACCGAGATGAGGGACGCCTGCGGCAACGCTGTGCAACGAAGGCGGAACTGATATTCTTGAACTTCATCCCTCATCTCTCCTAATTCATCCCTCCCCTATGGATCTCAAGCAAATTGCGAAAGATACGACCAAGACGCTGATCAGCTATCTGACCTATCGGGCTGTGCGAGTTGTTCTAGAGCAGCTAGATGAAACTGAACCAAAACGAGCGTACTGGCTTCATCAGTTTTCCGCGCGGGAAAGCATTCAAGATGGAGAGCAGTTCTTGAGACGCCTTTTTTTGGAAAAGCCAGATCTGGCGTTTAGAATCTTGACGGTGAGAGAACATTTAGCGAGCGAGATTGCGGATTATTTGCCAGAACTGTTGCAGAGCGGTATGCAGCAGGCAAACATGGAGCAGCGCAAACAGCAGTTGGAGCGGATGACGCAAGTTGACTTGAGTGGTGATGCGCCTGCGGAACCATCCGAGACAGCCTCGGAGGAGCCTGAGGCGACCTGACCTTGATCTGTTACTAAGACTTTATTTACTTCACGCCTGAGGGAATCCATGAGAACTTTACCGATTGAGCAGCGTTACGAAACGTTTTCTTATTTGCCTGCTCTGACTGATGCTCAAATTGCGCGGCAGATTCAGTACACGCTTGATCAGGGCTACTTCCCCTGTATTGAGTTTTCAGAAGCTCCGACTCCTCAAGAGTATTACTGGACGATGTGGAAGCTGCCGTTGTTTAACGCGACTTCTCCTCAAGAAGTGTTGAATGAAGTGCAACAGTGCCGTTCTGAGTACGGTGGCTCTTACATTCGCGTTGTGGCATTTGACAACATCAAGCAATGTCAAGTGATGAGCTTTATTGTTCATAAGCCCGGTGCTAAGAACAGTGGTAGCGGCTACCGTTATTAATCAGCGGACTTAATAGGCTGTGATGATCGCTTTACAAAATTTTGTGCGATCGTAGCTTAATATTAAAACAAGGGGAGGAAAATCATTTTCCTCCCCTTGCCTGTCTGAAGCATCGTAAAATTCAAGCATCAAATACTCTCACAGTGCAATACTTCTGTTCCCTACATCGCATTTCAGATAAAAAAGAAGTTGGCCTTTCTATCTGAAATGCGATGTAGGCGTGATCATATGAGCAAATAGATTAAACACTACTTCTGCGATGACAACTGATTACAACTGAGAGGCGGAAAGCCGTCCTTCAATCGGTTCATATTCATCTTCTAACAGCCAATGTTGCGCTTCGTCGTAGCTAGAACTATCAAAGATCATCGCATAATTTTGAGCAGGATCAAAAACGCGGCAACGACCCGACTCATCCCCTAGTAGTAGGAGAATGTAGGGCGGGGACAGCATCGGCTCAATCCAAACCTCAGCAAACTGCCACTCATTCTTGGCTGGGTCGGGTACGGGGAATGACGTGATATCGGTTTTTTGCATCTATTTTGACCTCACCGTAGAATAGAGAAACCGTTGAACCGTCCGGATCAATTCGATTACCAATCGACTCGGTAAAGAGCAGACCATAACGCTCATATCTCCGAACGACACCTGTCCATTCTCCCCTATCGATAATCGCTTGAGTAACGATGAATTGAGTTGCTTCGTCATTGAATACATGAGCAGATCTGCCTCGTCTCAATAGCCGCCGCACTGGAGCAGTATCGGGTAAGTGTTTCGCAGAATGTCTAAGGTCAAGAAAAATTTCACGATTAATAATTCCACTCATATTAAATTTTTAATATAATTCTTTTAAGTAAATAGGCTGAATCAAACATAAGAATGACTGAAAGTTTTATCAGTCGCGGCTTATGTGCAAAGTAATTGCGCCCATCTGCTTATTATATCATTAAATCATTTAATTAAGTAACTCCTTTAATCGCTCTATTTGCTGTAGATGATAGTCGATTTTTCTCTGTATAGCTTTCCTAATTAACTCATCTTCAGACACTACATCAACCGGTTCAACCGTTTCTATATAATCGCGTCTTGATGCGACTGCATCACTTAAGTAATACTTTCCATGGGAGTCTCGACAAATGTATTTCGCACGGAACGCATTAGAAACGGTTACTTTAGGTACTCCTGCTATCTGCGAAACCTCTGAGTCACTGTAGTGCCTTTCTGGATCTTGCTTCATAACAGCTATAACTTTTCCAATGTTAGATTGGGGTCTAGGACTTTTGAAATTCATCACTGTGTAAGTTAAATATTTTCTTATTAATTATACTGTAAGGATTTCATATTATTAAATGACTCAAAACAAAAGATAAGCTCATGTTTGGGCGAGATCGCAGATGGGAGGTGAGGCATTTGCGATCGCACATTCCAAAACACCCGAACTGTTACAAATTCTGGTGAAGTGGCAAGACTAGAGAATAGTGATCCGCTGCACAAAGGTTCTGCTGGATGTACGACTCGCCCTGGCGACGCTCCACAGGATCGCGTTAACCGTTCTCCCGCTTTGCCAAGGAGCAAATAATATGGAATACAGCATTCCAGAACTTGACAGTGTTACCCGTCAGCTAATGAGCCTAGAACGTCCTAAAAAAACCAAAATGCTTGTCGTAGACGACGAGCCGGATAACTTAGACCTACTTTACCGGACGTTTCGACGTGATTTTCACGTCCTCAAAGCAGAAAGCGGCGTTCGGGCATTGGAACTACTGGCAACCGAAGGCGAAGTTGCCGTGATTATCTCCGATCAGCGAATGCCTGAAATGAAAGGAACCGAATTTCTCAGTCGGACGGTTCCACAGTTTCCTGACACGATGCGGATTATTTTGACCGGATTTACCGACGTTGAGGATCTCGTTGAAGCGATTAATTCTGGACAGGTGTATAAATACATTACCAAACCGTGGGACCCGAACGAGTTGAAAGCGGTGGTTCAACGCGCTGCCGAAACCTACGATTTGCTGAAGCAGCGCACCGAAGAGTTGCGGCGATCGCAGTCGCAAACGGCTTTACTTTCTACACTCATTCAGATTGCTCAAGAAGTGACCACTGTAGACAACAGCCTTGAATTGATGGCAACAGCCTTTGGCAAAAGCTTCTCGGCAGATGGTAGTCTTCTGCAATTAGTTGAAAACGGTGGACTGGTATCGACCTACGGCAGCTACAGCCAGGAGGGAGAACTTGAAAATTGGCTAGAACGTGATCCGATGGTGAAAGACGCGATCGCCTCTAAGAAAATGCAGGTTTCCGTCAATGTCCCGGCCGATACGGCGTTGTCTGAAGTGTCGCACTACAGCAATTCTGGTACTCAGGCACATCTCATCGTTCCCATTACCTATTGCGGCAAAGTTCTTGCAATTTTATCTCTGCAATGGCAACAGCCATGTGTTTTCCGGGAAGATGAGCTATTTCTGCTGCATTTAGCGGCGCAACAAGTGGCGCTAGCACTCATTTGCACTCAGTCTAAGCGGGTTATGGCTCAAGTCTAAAGTAGGACTTCTATAAAAAACTGATCAGCCGTGATAGCGGATGTAGCGGATGGAATTTGACCATAATTCCATCCGCTACATCCGCTACATCCGTTACAAATGTTGCTACCGTGATGCCTGTCTTCTAAATCTTGGTTCGGCATGTCCCAAACGAACCCTTCAAAACCTAGAATTTTAGAGGGATCTCGTCCAATGTATTGCCTCTCAAACCGAGATTTTAACTAATGACGGCTGATAAAGTTCAAGCTCTTTTTAATCGCATTGCACCCGTTTATGATCAACTGAACAACTCGCTGAGCTTTGGTCAGCACCGCATTTGGAAACGGATGACGGTCAAATGGAGTGGGGCGAAGCTGAGAGATACGTGTTTAGATTTGTGCTGTGGAAGTGGTGATATTGCCCAACTGCTGACAGAGAAGGTCGGCAGAACGGGGCAGGTGTATGGAGCTGATTTTTCGGCGGCGCAACTTCAAGTGGCCCGCGATCGCAGCGAACGTCGTTGCCTCAAACCTCCGATTCACTGGGTCGAAGCCGATGTTTTAGATCTCCCCTTTGCGGATGGTCTATTTGACTGTGCCACGATGGGCTACGGGCTACGCAACGTCACCGATATTCCCCGCAGCCTCAAGGAAATTCATCGCGTCCTCAAATCGGGTGGAAAAGCGGCCATTCTCGATATGCATCGTCCTGAAAACGCTTGGGTTCGGGTTTTTCAGGAGTGGTATCTTGACGAAGTTGTCGTTCCAATGGCGCAACGCTTTGACTTTACGGAAGAGTACGCCTACATTGCGCCTAGTCTCGATAAGTTTCCGATTGGCTCTGAGCAGATTGAACTCGCGTATCAAGCAGGTTTTTCAAGGGCAACACACTATGCGATCGCGGGCGGTACGATGGGAGTGTTAGTTATTCAGAAGGAATGAGGGATGAGGGATGAATCAAGAATTCAGTAGGAATTGAATTTGATATCCCGCTTAACGCCCTTTCATCCCTCATCCTTCATCCCTCATCCCTCTCTACGCCTGTGGATCTCTCGACAGTTTGGCTCCTTGCGGCTCCTCCTATTGTGGGTGGCATTATTGGCTATTTCACCAACGATATTGCCATCAAAATGCTGTTTCGCCCTTATCGGGCACTTTACATTGGCAAGCAGCGGCTTCCGTTTACACCGGGCCTAATTCCGCGCAATCAAGAGCGATTGGCGAAGCGTATCTCTGACACGATCATGGGGTCGCTGCTGACGCCAGAAGAATTGCAGAATTTAGCAAGGCGGTTACTGCAAACCGATCGAGTTCAAGCCGCGTTGCTGTGGTTGCTGCGGCTGTCGCTCGATCAACTTGAAGCAGATAAAGAGCAGAAAACGGCAAAAATTTTGGCGAATATTCTGCGAGATTTGTTTGGTCAATCTCTGCCTCGGCTGTTAAAGGTGTTGGCGCGGCGAGAAGACTTTCTGGAAGATCAGCTAAACCACATTTTTGATCAAATCATTCTGGAATTTCAACTGACCGATGACCAAGCTGGAAAGTTGGCAGAATGGATGCTCCAGACGGTGGTTCCGCCCGATGTGCTGCGGCAAACCTTGATTGATTTCCTCACCGATCGCAATATCCAGGTGATTGACGAAGGCTTCCGGGAAAAAACAAGTGGCACCTATTGGGTGGTTGCCAACCTGTTCGGCATTCGTAATTCACTGGTTCGGTTGCGGGCGTTTTGTCTAGATGAAAAAGAAGCGTGCAATTCGGTTCTGGCAGAATTGATTTTTTCGCTCGGCGTGAAACAGCGTTTAAAGGAATGGATGCAAAACCTGTCGTTGCAAAATCTTCCGGTTTCAACGGTTCGACAACTGCGCAAGACGATGCGAGATAGTGTCCGCACCTATTTGCAAGATAAAGGCTCTGATGTGCTTCAGGGCTTAAGCGGCTCTGTGGATTGGCAGAACGTTGCTTCAGTTGTTTTGAGTCGTCTACAAACGTCTGAAGCGGTTAACGAGTCGCTAGGAGTCGTGAGTCAAGAGTTGGCGTTAATCTTAGAGCGTTACTTAGAGAAAGATCTAGAAAAAATTGTGGCGGAGGCAATCCCAATTCTCAATATTGACCAGGTGATTACCGATCGCGTCAAAGCGACTTCTGCGGCTGATTTAGAAACCGCGATCAACGGCATTGTGAGGAGTGAACTGCAAGCGATCGTGACGTTGGGCGGTATTTTAGGGTTTGTGATTGGTATTCTCCAATCGGGCGTCCTTCTATTGCGTTAAGCTTCTTTTAGTTGGGGCGGTGCGCTGAGGGCGGCTTCGACCTGCTCTACGATCGCAGTCTTCTCCTCATACAACAGAACTAGATGGTCTCTAGCACGAGTCATTGCGGTGTAAAGTCCCGCTTTTTCTTCAAAGTCGCGATCGTCAAGTTCTTCTGTTCTATCAATTGTTCTATCAATTCTAACTAAAATTACCGCATCAAACTCTACTCCTTTAACCGCATTCCAAGAATCAACAATCACAAAGGGACGATGAACGATGTGGGTCATCCGTTCTCCCGATTTTAGGGGCGCATGATGGTTGATTCCAAGGTTCTGTAGCGCTTTGCTGATAGCAGATTTCAGCGATTTTGCAGAGGTATGAGTGGGAGGAACCAGGATTGCGATCGACGATTCAGAATGCGTTGTTAACGCCATTTGTACTTGTGCTGCAATTTCCGTTGCGATGTGTTCGCGATTGATGTGCAACAGCAGTGGAAAAACGCCTGAACTTCTGGAAAGTTTTTTCTTCGGTTCAATAATTTTGTCGATCGTTGGACTATTTTCGCGCTGCGCTGTCTTCATTCCCGCTTCATCTAGCGCAGGTTGAATAAACCACCATGCCAGTTCTAGAATTTCCGGTGAATTTCTGTAGTTAAGGTCAAAGACCTGCGATCGCCCAACGACTTCAATTCCTAACTTTGCCCAACTCCAGCCGCTTTTTCTACGATGCGCTTGCCCGTAAACCGATTGCGTATTGTCGTAAACGAAAAATAGAGAATTGGTTTGCGAATCCAAAACCTTCAGTACCGCCCCAAACCACTCATCGTAAAAGTCTTGTGCTTCATCAATCAGAATGGCTTGATATTTCAGCTTAGACTGTTCAGCCAGCTTGATGATCTTCTGCCTTGATGTTTCATTCTGGTCAAAGTTATAGCTGTACCTCAGTCGATGCGCCCACTGATGGAAGGTGCAGCATTCAGCTTTGACGCCCTTGTGAGTCAATTGAGCTTCGATCCATCCTTTCATGAAGCGGTTGTAGG
Organism: Myxacorys californica WJT36-NPBG1; assembly: GCA_019359315.1. Taxonomy (GTDB): domain Bacteria; phylum Cyanobacteriota; class Cyanobacteriia; order Leptolyngbyales; family Leptolyngbyaceae; genus Myxacorys; species Myxacorys californica. The sequence continues at coordinate 85,904 of JAHHHO010000003.1, read as the reverse complement.
ACAGCACTAAGACCGATTCATAATTGTCTTCAACAATCTTTTCAACGCGATCTTTTAGAACGAGCGACTTCCCTGACCCGGCGACACCCCGAATAAGAGAGTGTCCTTTCATGTTGAAGTTCTTTGCTTTGGTTTGCTCATCGTTTGGGTGTGTGTGGATCAACCGTTGCTTCACCGTTTGCTGAAAGTCGATCCATTGCATAACCGTACTCCATTTCATCTGGTCGAAGAGTACCCAGACGAAACTATAGGCGAACACTAAACAGGACTGAGGCAAAGGCTTCTCACGGGCATCGAAGCTGATTAACAGGTCTACACCACTGCCCAGATGTGATAACGGATGTAGACTCAAAATCTCTTATCGGTCTGCTCCAAATCTGGTTTAAAGTGAGATCTAGCGTTTTCAGGCTCAATTCATGAAAGTCGCAGTGACAGGGGCAACGGGTTTTGTTGGCACACGATTGGTGGAACGATTGCAGTCAGAGGGACATTCCACTGTTGTTTTGACGCGCAGTGCATCGAGTGCAGAAAAAGTGTTTCCCAAATCGACCTATTCCAATGTTGAGATTGTGGCGTACAACCCAATGGAGTCGGGGAGTTGGCAAGATGAGATCGCAGGCTGTGACGGGGTTGTGAATTTGGCAGGAGAAGCGATCGCCGAGCAACGCTGGACGCCAGAGCGAAAACAATCCTTGATGGATAGTCGAAAGATCACAACTCAGAAAGTTGTAGAAGCGATTGCTAAAGTGAACTCGAAGCCGTCTGTTTTGGTCAATGCATCGGCGATCGGCTTCTACGGCACGAGCGAAACGGCCACCTTTGATGAAACGAGTCCATCGGGCAATGATTTTTTGGCAGAAGTGTGTCAGGCGTGGGAAGCAGAAGCCAGTAAGGTCAAGGAAAGCGGCACGCGACTCGTGATTTTGCGGTTTGGAATTATCTTAGGGATGGGCGGCGCGTTGGGTAAGTTGTTGACGCCGTTTAAATTGTTTGCAGGCGGCCCAATTGGGAGTGGAAGGCAGTGGTTTGCTTGGATTCACCGGGAGGATGTGGTGAATTTAATTCTAAGAGCGCTAACGCACTCAGACATGGAAGGAGTTTACAATGCGACGGCTCCGAAGCCGGTTCGCATGGCAGAGATGACGACGGTGTTAGGTGAAGTAATGAATCGTCCATCGTGGTTGCCAGTTCCAAGTATTGCGTTAGAGGCGCTATTAGGTGATGGTGCAAAAGTTGTGCTAGAAGGTCAAGAAGTTTTGCCAAAACGAACGTTAGCGAGTGGATTCGAGTATCAATATCCAACGATTCGGCAAGCGCTAGAGAATATTCTGAGCTAAATCGCTTCAGTTGAGCAGACTCTGGAAACACGATCGCGTGTAACTTCAAGTTTAGCTATCTGGACTGAACCGCTTTGCAACCCAACTGCTGATGCCGCTTATGAGTGCGCCTGCCATCAAAATGCCGAGGGCGGGTTGCATGACGGGTTCCCAGAGTTTGTACCAGAGATTTAAGCCGAGAGAGACGTTTGCAGTGTGACCAATAACCGCGATCGCAAGCCAAACAAAGCTAAATAACACAAAGAATAGATCCAGCATCAGCGCTAGATTTAACCACTTAAAGAATTGTTCTTTCATAGATGACAGCGTAACAGTACCTCTGTTCACGTTACCAAAAAAGAGGGCTACCTCTGACGTGTCAGGGCAGCCGTATGATTATTAAATGGTGATTAAATGCCGATATTGAGAACAGCAGAAGCTTAAAGTTCTTCAAATTCAAATGGAGCAGAATCTTTCTTATGAGACATTTGCAAATTTGCAGGATCAACATAGTGGCAAACCGCATCGCTAAGACAAATCACCGCCCAGCCTGACTCAGCAATTTCGACCAACTTGTAGCCCGACGCATGTTGCACAAAGTAGCCCTTGTGATTCCGTGTACCTGCTCTAACACCTACATATTGAGTTTCCATTGCCAAATGCTCCTTAAGCTAGGTTAAAATTCAAGTAGTCGGGTGGAGCGACTGTTATGATTTAGCATCATAACTATTAGTTAAACCCGCTCCAGAAGGATCTGAAAAGCTCAGCTTGGGTTTGTTAGCATTACTCGGAAGTGCCTTTCTTAAAGCAGAAAGCCCTTCTAAATCCGATCTGTTGCTAACTGAAAGACTGTGATCAATGGAATGAATTCCTTTGATTTCTAGATACTATCATCCTGTTTCTAAGAATTCCATTAACTTATGTTTGATCGTGTTACAATGTATAAATCATTCTGGTTCTTAAATAAGGCGAAAACTCCCCAAATTTAACTTCACGGTAGTTAAGAAAATTGCTATAAATCAGATGTAATAGTAAGTTTGGGGATCGCTATTGGGTTCACTAAAAAAGAGCCAGCCGAAAAGTGCTGACCCTAGACAGTGTGAATAAATTTGAAGCAAAGATCAGAATTCTGCCACCCATGCTTTTACCCGCTCTAAGCTTTTCCAGTTTGGCTTGCGGGCGAGTCCATCCTCAATATTCTGCATGACTTCTTCTTTCAGCTCGGGCACTGCCATTGTCAGTTGTTGCGTGATTTCAATGTGAGGTCGAACGCCGGATTTTGATAGCTCTAACATCGCCAGCACCAAGTTCACGCGGGCTTGAGGATCTTGAGGATTGATCTTGACGGCTTTCTGTGCCGCCGTCAATGCAGGCGTCGGTTTATCAGTTAAAAGGTAGAGCCACGCGAGGCACGTCCAAGCGGCACTCGTTTTGCGGGAGCGATCGCAAATTTCCTTAAACATAGGAATCAGTACTTCCGGGTCTTCTCCAGCTTTGTAGCGTTCTAGTCCCTCATCGAATAAGGCTTCAACAGTTTGAGTCATGATCAGGCTAAGCGGTTAAACAACACGTTAAACAAAAAATCATTCGCCACTAAGGACGAATGACTCACACTGTATGATGACAGGTTTTCAGTTACGCAGAAAAGGACTTGCCGCAACCGCAGGTTTGATTTGCGTTGGGATTGGTAAACTGAAAGCCACCGCCAATCAAGGCATTGCTGTAATCCAGCATCAAGCCGTACAAATAAAGTAGGCTCTTTGGATCGCAGATCACCTTGAAGCCATCGTAATCATAAACTTCATCATCAGGACGGATATTGCTCGGCTCTTCAAAATCCATCGTGTAGGACATGCCAGAGCAGCCGCCGCCTCGCACACCAACACGCAAACAGAGATCCTTGCCCTGCTGGTCGCGCAGCATCTTGACTTGCTGAACGGCAGTTTCGCTCATCAGAATGCCGCGTTGAGATTGATTTGGTTGAGACTGTGTTGCTTGTGTCATCTTGCGCGATCGCTCCTTATAATAAGCCGATCAAAATTGATGCTTGCTATCTAAATTACTATTCTATCGATTCTTTCGCAAAAATGAACCCCTGCTTGCGTCTCCAAATCTTTGCTAAGCGCACCCGCTCTCAAATGTCTATGCTGGTAGCAGCACTTCGATGCAAATAAATTAGACATCCAGTGTCGGAATGACGTTATCCGACTAAGATGAAAGCTACGATTCGTGTGAAAGTTGCGTTCTCGGTTCACTCACTTGGTTATGAATGGTCTTAATCCTTCTACTCGTCGGCGATTGCTGGAGCTACCTCAAATTCAAAGCGTGTGGGAGGGTGATCGGCGATCGTTCTCGCAAGACTCAGCGACAGATACTCCTTGGAGCGATCCAACTTTGGCAAAGCCCCCAGCAGATGGAGAGTGCATTCTCTGGGTAGATGGGTCGCAGGGCATGGTGCGATCGATGGATGTTGTACCGCTGGAAACGGGGCACGAAGCGATCGTCCGGACTCTGCTCCGGGCAATGGAGCATCCTCACAATCCGGCAAAGCCTGCTAGACCGCAAAAGATTGTGGTGCGCGATCGCGAAACCCTATTTTATTTGCGCGGCGTTCTTCAAGATCTAGACATTACGTTAGATTACGTTCCCGATTTGCCGCTGATTGACGAAATCTTTCGAGGCTTTCAAGAAACCTCGAATAGCCGTCCACCGTCGCTGCCGCCCGAACATGCAGAGGAACTGCTAGAACGGGCTGAGCAACTTTGGAATGATGCGCCTTGGGAATTGTTAGCCGACCATCAAATTTTAGAGCTTGAAGTCAATCGGTGGGATTTGAAATCGGTGTATGCCTCTGTGATGGGCATGTTGGGCATGGAATACGGCGTGTTGCTGTATCGATCGCTCGATTCGCTGCGGCAGTTTCGGGAGCGGGTGTTGTCGCAAGACTCCATTGAACATATGGAGGAAGCGTTTTTAGGACAGGACTGTTTGTTTTTGACCTATGAAACGGAAGGAGATGACGAGGAATTTGATCAAGACTTTGAGTTAGCTGAGTTTGCTGAGCCAGAGCTAAAGCCTGTGTTTGGCAACTTGCATCCGCTAGAAGGCATTCGCTCGTTTCTCTACGACGAAGAAGCGATCGCATTTTCCACGATTTTAGAAGCGATGCATCGCTTCCTTAAACAGCATCGCCGCAAACTCGAAGGCGACAACTTTCCTGCAATTTCTAGCCGCTACAAGATTTCTGCTGAGGGAGCGTCTGTTTCTATCAAAGTATCGACCCTGCCAGATGTGGCAGACGAACTGTTTAGCCTGGTGGATGAGGCGGACGATGAGATCGACATGCCTGTGATTCGCGACGACTTAGTGCCGGAGAATGCGTTTCTCAGTCTGGGTGTGATTCCCTGGGAGATGGTGGAACGGATGCGATCGCAGCTTGATCATTACCAGCCGGGTGAACCAGCGGAAGCGGGAGAAGGCTTGCCCGTAATTTTGATTCAAACGTCGCGCCCAAAAGCAAAATCGATGATTGAAACCATTGCGGCGGCAGGCGGTATTCGAGGGATTTGTTTTAATCCGGGTGCCGATCCGTTTATGGGCGATCACTACGATTTGGGACTGTTTCAAACCCAAAACGGAGAACTTCATCTGTTTGGTGAGTTTGGAGAAGACGATCCAACCCACGTTCAGGCCCGCAAGAAGTGGGAGCAGCGCTGCAAGAAAACGAAAGGCTATTGCGGTTTGGTCATTGCGAAGGGATTGACGGGCGCCAGTCGAGGCAATCCAAACCTTAAAGATATGATGGCACTGTTTGAGGTTGAGGCAATCTCTTCAGACGAGTTGGGACTCGGAACTTTGGAACGGAAGCTTGCGGTGGATGGGCTGAGATGATGGCTCGCGATGGGCTAGGACGGTCAAGTAATTGCGAATTGCACCAACGCTGCAAGTTCTGAAGGAACGGGCGGGCTGTTTGCCTAGTTTACACCAGCAAGATATCTCAATTCATCGTTTTGAGCAGTGCTGTGACGTGCGCTTTCAGATACGCGATGTGTTAGCTAAATATTAACTTTTGCATCTATATCCGTGTATGCTGCGTGAGCGGTTCGAGTCTTGCGTTGTGTGATTTGGTCTTAGATGAGACGAAGCAATAGCGATCGCACCGCTCAAAATAATCAGATTGCGATCGCGAGGGATCATTGCTAGAAGCTTAAGAAACCGTGAGATCTGATCAGGAAAACTGATTTTTTAAGCATTAATACTCAGTATTTTTTGAAAGAATTGAGAAAAAATTCCGAGATCCATATAAATTAACGGTTTCAGGGGTTCACATTCCTGCAACAACCTATAGAATAGGTCATTGAAAAATCGAGAAAATGAGCATTCAAGCCGATCCCAGCCGATCCTCTTGACTTACCTTGATTTTTCTTACTTCTGTCTCAACCTGAGACAAATAACTAAACCATCCGTCATTCTGAGGAAATTAGTATGAACAAAGGTGAACTCGTTGATGCAGTTGCAGACAAAGCAAGTGTGACTAAGAAGCAAGCTGATGCCGTTTTAACCGCCGCGATCGAGACGATTGTTGAAGCGGTTTCGACGGGTGATAAAGTAACGCTGGTAGGCTTCGGCTCGTTTGAGTCCCGTGAGCGCAAAGCACGGGAAGGACGCAACCCCAAAACTGGCGACAAAATGGAAATTCCGGCGACTCGCGTTCCCGCATTTTCGGCAGGAAAGCTGTTTAAGGAAAAGGTTGCTCCTGAAGCCTAATCTATTGTTCAAGTTCGCGTATTGGCAGAAAATCACTTGGCTCAACCCGTGCATGGAGGAAACTTACAGTGGGCAGCATCGATCGCTGACTGCTCTCCTTCGGCAATTCTTGATTTTTCTGCCAGTATCAATCCCTTGGGTCCACCGCAATCGGCGGTTTCGGCGATTCAAGACCATCTCTCAACGATTCGGGACTATCCAGACCCAGAGTATCGGCAGGTACGATCGCGCTTAGCGCAACTTCATCAGGTGTCGCCAGACTGGATTCTGCCAGGAAATGGGTCCGCAGAGTTGCTCACATGGGCAGCTTGGGATTTGGCAGCGCTAGAGGCCACAACTCTGGTAACGCCTGCTTTTGGAGATTACTTTCGGGCATTGAATGCCTTTGATGCAAAGGTTGTGCGATGCCCGCTTGCTGTTGAGCTAGGGGAACAAGGACTGTCACACCTTGACCCCGTATTTCATCGCTCTGGGCTGCTTCTAAACAATCCTCATAACCCAACGGGTCAACTGTTCAGGAGAGCGGCAGTCCTGCCCCTGCTAGAGCGGTTTGAGTTAGTTGTTATCGATGAAGCGTTTATGGATTTTCTGCCCAACGAGCTAGATAGCTTGGTCAATGAGGTGCAGAACTATCCCAATTTAGTTATTTTGCGATCGCTCACGAAGTTCTACAGTTTGCCAGGATTGCGGTTTGGCTATGCGATCGCCCATCCGGAGCGGCTCAAAGCGTGGCAACAACGCCGCGATCCGTGGTCGGTCAATACGTTTGCGGCAGCGGCAGCCGAAGCTTGCGTACAAGATACAGCGTTTCAGAAACAGACGTTTGATTGGTTGAAGAGCGCTCAGAAGCAATTATTTGATGGGCTTTCGCGAATTTCAGAACTGTCGCCTCTTCCCAGTGCCGTTAACTATTTTCTAGTGAAATCGAACTGCTCAGTCTCGACGCTTCAGCAAGAATTACTGAAGCGCCATCAAATTTTAATTCGCGATTGTTTAAGTTTTCCTGAACTCGGCGATCGCTATTTTCGGGTGGCCGTCCGGTTACCTGAAGAGAATAATCTTCTCTTGGATGCTTTAGCGAGTGTATTACACTGATGCACTAAGCGATGTACTAAGCTGGCAAAGCGATAAGTTACGAATAATACTATGTCTGTTGATTATGATTTGGTGATTATTGGAAATACGATCGCAGGGTTTCATGCTGCATTGCAAGCTGCACAGTCACGGGCACGAGTTGCTTTAGTGCAGCAAGGTTGCCAACCTCAATTCAGCCGTCATTCTGCCCTTTCAACGCTGGGAAATACCTTTGATTCTATTGAGCGAATGAATGCCTTGCGGGTCTATGCTGATCCGATCAAGACGAGTTCGCTCTCGTGGGCTGAGGTCAATGGGTGGATCGATGCGATCGCGCAGGATCAACAAGAACTCTATTCGCCAACGATTCTTGCCAGTATCGGGGTCGAGTTTATTGAACAGTCGGGTGAATTTTGCCGCAAGCCGCAGTCTGGATTTGTGGTGAATGGTCGAGTGCTGCGATCGCGCGCTTTCTTGATCGCGACTCGTCATCGCCCCAGAATTCCTGAGATTGACGGTTTACAAACGCTCGATTACCTCACGTCCGAGTCTCCGATCACCCACTTGCCAAAATCGTTAGCGATCGTCAGTCATTCTTCGACGGGTGCTGAACTCGCTCAAACCTATGCTCGATTGGGAACTGAAGTTACGCTGGTTGTGAATCAGCCTCAGATTATTCCGAATGCCGAGCCGGAGGTCGCGTTCCTTCTACAAGCTACGTTAGAAACAGAAGGGGTACGGATTCTGAGCGGCAAAATTATGCAGATTAGAACAGCGGATGGTAAAAAGATAATTCAAATTGGCAATCAAACAATAGAAACAGATGAAATTCTGCTGGCAATGGGTTGGGAATCAGAACTAGCAACGCTGAACTTAGAAGCGATGGATGTGCGATTGCCCATGAAAACCAATGCAAGGTTGCAAACCAATAATCCTCGCGTTTACTATTGCGGCAGTTTCGAGGCAGCCGTCGCGAAGTATGAAGCTGCGATCGCGGTCAAAAATGCTTTATTCTTTCCGAGACACAACGCTAGATATAGTGAAGCCGCTAAAATCGCGTCAACTGATCCAGAAATCGCTTGGATAGGATTGACGGAATCACAGGCGATTCAGAATTATGGTAAAGATGTTGTCGTCTTACGCCGATCTTTTACAACGCTACTGAAGCCGCAGCTTAGAGGGAAAACAACAGGGTTATGTAAACTGATTGTGCGTCGCAATGGGCAAATTTTAGGCGCGCATATTGTTGGGTTAGACGCGGGCGAAAGTTTGAGTGCTCTTGCGATCGCAATTCAACACAAGATCAAACTCCAACAGCTTCAAACGGCATTTCCCTCGCCTACTCTATCCGAGATGATTGGTCAATTAGCCACCGATTGGAAAGAGCATCGATCTCAACGCAATACGTTTCTACAAGACAGTGTGGCAAGCTTTTTAGCGTGGCGACGCTCCATTTCCAAGTGAAATTGACTCACTACAGAGCGAGAATTAGTCTAACAACGCTTGAGATAACGAGATCCTCTGAATGCAGCCTATTCTTACCAACGACTTTCAAACCCAAGCCAAAATTCTCGGCAGCCTCATCGCTCTGATGTGGGGACTAGAGATTTTTGATCAACTGCTGCTGCAAAATCGCTTAAATCTTCTAGGGATTCGTCCCCGGAGCCAAACTGGGCTGCGCGGAATTTTGTTTGCACCGTTACTGCATGGCACTTGGAACCATTTAACAGCGAATACGGTTCCGTTTGTGGTCTTGGGTTGGTTTGTGATCGTTAGAGGCATTGAGGAGTTTGCGATCGCGACTGCTGTTCCTTGGGTGTTGAGTGGGTTAGGAGTTTGGCTGTTTGCCGGACGCAATACGCTACATGTAGGCGCGAGTGGAGTTGTTTTTGGCTACTTTGGGTTTCTGCTGTCGCGGAGCTATTTTGAACAAGATCTGTTGTCGGCGGCAATTTCACTGATTGTTGTTCTGCTCTATGGCCCGCTAATTTGGGGCCTTTTGCCCACGCGACGTGGAATATCTTGGCAGGGGCACTTGTTTGGGTTTATGAGTGGTGTTCTTACGGCTCGCTATCTGCCCCAGTTAACCCAGTGGTTTGAGAAGATTTTGAACTGAAAATTGTTATACGAATAGAAAGTTTCTTTCTTCCTAAAGCATTGCTCCTTGGTCACGATGAACGGTTGCTTGGCGTCGATGGACAGTTGCTTGGCGTCGATGGACAGTTGCTTCGTGTCGATGGACAGTTGCTTGATATCAATGGACAGTTGCTTTGTGTCGATGGACAGTTGCTTCACACTGATGCATCGTTCTGTTTTGTCGATGAAATCATGCTTGTTGCTGATGGGTACATTCTATTGCGTCGATGAACCGTTGCTTCGCTAAAAAGAAACGTTCCTATCTTGAGATAGAAACGTTGTGTCACCCAATAGATTGAACCAGTTTAGAGGAAGGTTTTCCGATCGCGAGTGATCAAGAAGCCTCAACAGGGATAGATTCTGAATTGGATTCCGCCGTATCTTTCTTATTACGACGGGCAAACTGCTGCTTGAGTTGCTCTACAACAATCTTCATCCCTGGCAGATCGTCATGAGCTTTAACGGCGTCGTAAACCTTCAGAGCGGCTGTATACGCCTCACCTTGGGCAGCAAAAAAAGTGTCATCGACCAAGCTTTGGAGTTCAGTGAGTGCAATTAGTACTGGATAGAGTTCCTCTATCAACTTCACATCTTTGTACATTTCTTGCACATCAAACGATCGCGGTAGACAATCCGAATGTTGCTGTGCGGCAGTTAAGCAATTGAGCATAAAGCCTCGGCTACGATCGCCAACTTTCGGCGAGGCTTTGCGTTCTTCTGCGCTCAAATGTACCAGGAATGGCATGGCTTGTTTGATCGTGTCGATCGCGCCCATGACGGCTTGGCGATCTTCTGGGCTTAAAGTGGCACTGACTCGATTTAATGTCATATATATTACATAGAATGGTGTTCTTTACTTAGATAGCCTTGTTGCTGGTGCATCGTCGAGGGGGTCAGACACCCTACGATCGCATAGTATGGGGAACAAGCACGTTCTACCATTGCCCGATCGATGTCTTCTCAGTTTCAGCCCTATCTTCAGTCGATCGCGGCGACTTATGAAAAGTGGTCGGAACTCTACACGCTGACCGACGCGCAGGGCAGAGAGAAGATTAGAGCAAAACAGTCTGCGCCGTTTGATTTTGGCTTGATAGTGCAGACGGTGAAGCGGGAGGAGCGAGAACAGCGGAACGAAGAAAAGGTTGAACGATTCCCAGTTCTCGAAGGGATTCGTCAGTATGCAGACCAGCACGTTTTGCTCGTTGGGCGACCGGGTTCGGGAAAGTCTACGGCGTTGGCACGGTTGATGCTGGAAGAGGCGGAGGCAGCCCTCACCCCCAGCCCCTCTCCCAAGCTTGGGAGAGGGGAGGAAGACTGGCGAATTCCAGTACTGGTGGAATTGCGCTACTGGCAAAGCTCGATCGAACAATTAATTCTCAATTCGTTGGCTCGTCACGGGCTATCGGCTGACCAATTTGAAGCGGTATTGTCTCGATCTCTAATTCTCTTCGATGGGGTGAATGAATTGCCGTCGGAGGAAGCGCGATCGCAGCTTTCAGCGTTTCGCCGCAATCGTCCCAAACTGCCGATGATCTTCACCACGCGAGATTTGAGTCTTGGGGGAGATCTCGGCATTGAAAAGAAGTTAGAAATGCAGCCGCTTACGGAAGCGCAGATGCAAGCGTTTGTTCGAGCGTATTTGTCGCCAGAGCAAGCAGAACAGATGCTGCGGCAATTGAAAGAGCGATTGCGAGAGTTTGGACAAACACCGTTGTTGTTGTGGATGCTGTGTGAATTGTTTCAGCAGACGGGCACGATTCCAGAGAATTTGGGATTGGTGTTTCGGGAGTTTACCCAGGGCTATGAGCGGTATTTGAAAGAAGATGTGCGGATTGAGGGCGATCGCGATTGGTGGAAGCCTGTGCTGCAACAGTTGGCGTGGGTGATGATGCAGGGGGAAAAGCCGACGGAGATTCGGGTTGCGATCGCAAAGGAAGAGGCGGTGAGAGCGATCGCTCAATTCCTGAATGGGAAAGTGGCGTATGCAGAAGATTTTGCGCGGAAGTGCCTGCGGGATTTGCAGAAGCATCATTTGGTTCAGGCAGGAACGAATCCTGAGGAGCTAGAGTTTCGGCATCAATTGATTCAGGAATATTACGCGGCGGAGTCTTTGCTGAATGGAGTTGCTGGGCTAGAGGATGAGTTACTAAAGCAGGATTTTTTAAATTATCTGAAGTGGACAGAGCCTGTGGCGTTGATGTTGGCATTAGTAGAGGATGAGACGCAGACGGTTCGAGTTGTGAAGCTGGCGGTGGAGGTAGATTGGAGATTGGGAGCAAGACTAGCGGGAGAAGTGAAGCGGGAGTTTCAGGGGCAGACTGTCGGACTAATCAATGCTTTGAACGTGACGACTTGGTTAAAGGTTAAGCTTCTGGGAGAGACGCGATCGGACTGTAGCATTGAGAGCTTGCTGCAACTCGTGGAAGATTCCGATTCCAATAAGCGTAGGAGTGCGGCAGAGGCGTTAGGCATGATAGGCAGCGAACAGGCAATTCCTGCATTACTGCAACTCGTGGAAGATTTCGATTTCTATGTGCGTAGGAGGGCGGCAGAGGCGTTAGGCAAGGTAGGCAGCGAACAGGCAATTTCTGCATTACTGCAACTCGTGGAACATTCCGATTTCTATGTGCGTAGGAGGGCGGCAGAGGCGTTAGGCAAGGTAGGCAGCGAACAGGCAATTCCTGCATTACTGCAACTCGTGGAAGATTCCGATTTCTATGTGCGTTGGAGTGCGGTAGAGGCGTTAGGCAAGGTAGGCAGCGAACAGGCAATTCCTGCATTACTGCAACTCGTGGAAGATTCCGATTCCGATGTGCGTTGGAGTGCGGCAGAGGCGTTAGGCAAGGTAGGCAGCGAACAGGCAATTTCTGCATTACTGCAACTCGTGGAAGATTCCGATTCCGGTGTGCGTTGGAGGGCGGCAGAGGCGTTAGGCAAGGTAGGCAGCGAACAGGCAATTCCTGCATTACTGCAACTCGTGGAAGATTCCGATTCCGATGTGCGTTGGAGGGCGGCAGAGGCGTTAGGCAAGGTAGGCAGCGAACAGGCAATTCCTGCATTACTGCAACTCGTGGAAGATTCTGATTCCGATGTGCGTTGGAGGGCGGCAGAGGCGTTAGGCAAGGTAGGCAGCGAACAGGCAATTCCTGCATTACTGCAACTCGTGGAAGATTCCGATTCCGGTGTGCGTTGGAGTGCGGTAGAGGCGTTAGGCAAGGTAGGCAGCGAACAGGCAATTCCTGCATTACTGCAACTCGTGGAAGATTCCGATTCCGATGTGCGTTGGAGGGCGGCAGAGGCGTTAGGCAAGGTAGGCAGCGAACAGGCAATTTCTGCATTACTGCAACTCGTGGAAGATTCCGATTCCGATGTGCGTTGGAGGGCGGCAGAGGCGTTAGGCGGAATCGCGAAGAAATACACAAACTCGATTGCTCAACATCTCCCCCATCTCCTAACCTTAATCCCATCCGATTCAGGTCAAGATGCTCATCGCACCATCCTCGCCATCCAAGAGAACTGTAAATACTATAACTACGAAATCTTTCAAGCCTATTTAGAAGCACAGAAAGCCGATCGACAAAAAAGCCAAACCAGCGATCGCTCTCTCATCACTCAAAACTTTTACGCTCCAGTCGATACCGTCGTGGGCAACGTCGAAGGTAACCTCATTGCCCCTCCATCCGATTCAGTAAACTAAACTTAGACACCCATTCCCAAAGCCATCTCATGAACCTAGCTAACTCTAGCGACACAACTGATACCGCGATCGCCCAATCTCAAACACTCCAAGCCCAACTCACTGAGATTGCACCCCAACTCTCGATCGAACATCTCCAAACCCTCACCGACTTCGCCACCTTCCTACTCGACAAAGAATCTACCGAAGCAACCGAAGAACTCAGCAGACATCCCAATCTCCTCAACGAACTCAAGCAAGCCCAAGCAACACCAATCAATCAGTTCAAAAATTGGAGAAACCTTCGCTCCGATGTATGAAGTCGTCCTATCTGCCAACGCCGAAGCGCTTTACATCAAACTCGATCTCGCTACCGCCAAGAAAGTCTCTCGATGCTTCATTCATCTTGAGCAGAACCCCCGCATCCACCCCAACATCAAACCGCTCAAAGGCGACTTCTCAGGCATCTACCGTTTTCGCACAGGCGACTACCGCGTTTTATACGCGATTGACGACGAAACCAAGATCGTTTCCATCCTCACCATCAAACATCGCAGCGAGGCATACGACTGATGAGCGATATCGCCAAAGTTCAACAAAATTTCAATGCACCTGTCTCAGGAGTCGCAGGCAATGTCGAAGGTGACATGATTGTTCATGCACCCGCCCCACAAGTCGCAGCAGCCTCACAAAAGCTCACTGACTTACTCACCCAACTCCGTCAGAAATATCCCACCGCCACAGACGAACAACTCTTCGATAGACTGATCAACGGCTTCCAGCAAATGCCTCAAACCAATCTTCAGAATTGGCAACGCTGGCAAGATACCTTCAGCGTTCTATTTGCGGGAGGCATTGAAGCCACTAAAATTCTTGTTCCAGTTGCAGGCATTCCGATTGAAGTTCTCAAACGCCTCTACGAGATCTACGATCGCAATCGAAGACAACTTCCAGGAGCCTAACCGATGCAAATTACAATTAACCTGCCCGATAACTTATCTCTTACAGAAGCAGACTTACGCCAAGAACTCGCGGTCAGCTTCGCTGTGCCAACGGCAACACACTCTTTCAACAAGACCACGGCATCCTCGGCATACTGCCGATTGCAAAACAACGTCAACTGATTCCTCAAGTTCAGCCGATTCTAAATGCCTTGTGCATCCCAATCGTCAAACCGTAATCTTTGTTTTGATTTGTCCGATCGTCCAGGCACTCACACCTGCTAAAGAGAGTCCCCAAATGCTGCTAAAGAAGCCGTGAGTAGCGCGATATTTCACAATGCGATCGGCTAACCAACTACCAATAGAAGGTAAGGTCATCAGTTCTGCCAGCGTTGCCAAATTAATGTTCAATCGACCTGCTGAATCATAATGGCTGGGTTCTGCCCCTTGGGGAGCAAATTGCACAGCGATCGCATGAGCCGTCGTGATGTTTTTGAAGGTATAAGACGGGGCAATATCGATGGAATTGCCGTCTATCAACAGTTCTGCAATCTGGTAATCGGCATCTGGCGCGATCGCAAAGGTCTGGTCTGCTCCGTGCTGAACCACAATGGAACCTTTTGGAGTAATTTGACCGTGTGATCCGGCAGTTGCAGTGATTGTATAGGTTCTATTCTGCGAGGGAACCAGCCGCTCTAGTGCTGCTCGTGCATTGATCCGACCTGCGCCCAGCATCCCGGCATACGGCGCATTCACCGCATCGATCGGATCGGCAGTGTCTTTAATGATTGCGATCGCATCTGCCGGACTTAGATCGGGTTTGACCGAGAATAACAGCGCAATCAGCCCTGCAACATGAGGCGCTGCAAAGGATGTCCCGCAGGTGTACACATATTTTTCTGGAGTCGATGTCGTGTAAATTCCGGCTCCTGCGCTGCCTTTTTCACCACCTGGTGCGGCAACAGTAATGCTCTGCTGCCCATAGTAAGAATAGCTAGCTTTGCGATCGCCTACCCCAACAGCGGCGACGGTACAAAGATTGGTCAACTGCGGATCGCGGTAAGTATGAGCAGACGGATAGTGGAGTTCATCGGGTCGTTGAGCAGCACCAGGGGCATAGTTACCCGCAGAAGCAACCACGGCAACCCCTCGATTTTGTGCCTCAACCAACGCCTCGCGAATCCCGATGTGTTCGCCATTGGTACGCCAGCTTAGATTGATCACTGCCCGCTCTCCGGGCTGGAGATACGTGAGTGCCTGGCGAATCGCAGCGGCTCTTAAGCCATAAGCTGGAGACGCAAACTGACCCGGAATTTTGATCGGCAGAATACGACAATTAGGCGCAACGGCATACGCAGCAGCATCTTGCCGACTGATCACCCCCGCAACTTTTGTACCATGGGCAATCACCGCTTCATTGGGCGATCGCTCGCTATCGAGAACACCTAAATCAAAATTGAGATCTAATGTCTGCCAATCGGAACGAAATGCGGGTTTCAACGCTTCATGATCAGTACGAGCGCCGCTATCGATAATGATGATCGTGACATTTGATGATCCTTTTGTGATCAGATGAGCTTCTGAGAGATGAATGGCATCGTAGTTCCAATAGCGATCGGACTCCTCAAACTCCTCATCGTTCGCCACAACTGATTGATCCAAACCAAAATCTTCAAATCCGACCTGATCGATTTCAGCAAAGAGAACGTCGTCTTGCTGTTGGGCGCGATCGATCGCTGCAAGTACCGCCCGAACTACATCCCGATCCTCTGGCATAACGCCCAACTTGGTGCGGTAATACCCCACTCCCGGTATGGCATTTGTCACTTGAAGTCCCAAGGCTTGAATCATTGACCAACACTGGGCCTCAGCAACATCGGGGCGAACCCACAAGTCGAGCGATCCTGGCACAAGATACCGCTCAAATCCTTCGGCGTCTCGCAATACGGGATGAACATTGCCTGCAAAAGCAGCTTTAAGATCATGGGGAGCGGGATCGGCTTCAAATTCGCTGGGTTGCACAATCCGAAAGTCAAACTCTGGTAGGGAAGGCAACACTTCGACATAGCCTGTCGCTTCCAGAGGATCAGTGGTTTCTAAATCGGTTTTTGCCGGAATTAAGTAGCGTCCCAAAACAGGTGTAAACGTGATTTCCTTGTGCGCTTGCTTATCCTGATAGCTCAGCGGAGCAATCAGAAATAGCTGGTCTAATAGAGCACGAGGGAGCGCAGTAGCCGCTTCTAGTTCTGCGATCGCATAATACGGTCGCCCTTGAGCCACGATTTTTGCCCGTTCAGATCTGAGATGAGGAATCCGAGCAATTTGAGTGGAGGTAATGCGGTTGGGGTTTAAGCGGAGTTGTCGAACGGCGGCGGGATTTTGCAACACGCGATCGACCGTGACGCGATCTAGATGCGTGCGATCGCAAATCGTTTTTGCTGGGATAACCAGCCGTCTTTCAAGGACGGCTTGGGCTTCTGCTGCACTCAGGCTAAGAACAAAGCATAGGGTTTCTTGCAGCGACACGCGCTGAAATGGTGGAGTGCTATTCATACTAAAGTTCAGTTTGAAGATTGGTGGGTTTGGAAAGGGATGAGGTAAGCATCATTCCGCATCCCTACTTTGATGACGAATCTGATGACGAAGCGCTAGTAAGCTGTGTCTGATCGAACGATGAACGCCAATCTACTTCATCCCTCGTCTTTGCTGACCTTGCCATTCGTAGCGCCGCGACTCCTGCTGCCAAAACCGTTGCGGCTGACGAACCATTAATGCTACTACCCCCTGCCAGATCGCTAGGAAAAACATCTTGTCCAGGAGCATAACAATCGACTTGAGATTGACAGCACCAAGACAGGGGCACACCCGCTAAAGTTGTGGCTGAGACAGCAACTACACCCGGTAATCGAGCTGGAAATAGGCAGACATCAACGCCATAATTTCCAGCCGCCGCAAAGATCTTGCAGCCTTTTGCTAGGGCTTGACGCACGGCTTGCTGCACGAGCGGTGAACTCTGACGCCGACCCAGAGGGAGCGCGATCACCTGAGCGCCTTGAGCCAGTGCCCAACGAATGCCTTGAGCGATCGCAACCGCGCTAGTCTCGCGATCTCCGCCCAAAACCTTGCCGACTAGCAATGTGCAGGCAGGCACAAGCCCTCTCAAATCCGTTTGTCCCACTAGTAATGCTGCACCTTTAGTTCCGTGTCCGCTTCGATCAAAGACACCGCCACTACCTGTAAAGTCTCGCGCCTGTATCTGAGCGCCTTTTAGCAATGGATGTTGCAACTGAATGCCGGAGTCAAGTAAGGCAACTCGAATACCAGCACCATCTTCTTGCTCTAGAGCGGTATCCCAGCGGAGAAAGGGGGAATGGTCAGTCGCAATAGTAAAGTCATGCAGCAAGTGGCGAAGATCGATCACGTTCTTTGACCATTGCTGCATGACAGCCAGAGGAAGAGTAATGCTCATAGAGGGAGGCGTGTTATGAATCTCTGTTCCTTAAACTTCGCCAAGATTCAGATCGAAGAATTGGGAAGAAATAGGGAGAGATGGCACCAGCGATCGCCCATTCTCCCTAGCTCTAATCAATCTGAGCGATTTAAAGTTGGCAGACTAGGCGTATAGCTTCCAGTAGTAGTTGACGATGTAGTGCCCACCATGCCCATAGAAGTGAGCGGTACGCACATCAGATGTTGGGCTGCCCCATGTGCCGTTAGGATAGTTCCACCGCGCATTAAAGCTAGGTACGGTACAACTTGCGGTGAAGACTGGGAAAATGTCATCTTGGAATGCAGTGATAATCCAACCAACAAGTTTGTCAACGATCCAAGCAACCGCTTGACCAATGGCTGCAGCAATGGCAGGGCCAACATATCCAGAAAGCGCACCCGTCACGGCCTTCGCGATCGCTTCTTTCACCTTTTCACCAATTTTTTCCCAAATGGTGTTGAGGGCAGTCGAGAGTCCACCATTGTCTTTCTCGGCGAGCATCAGCGCGACTTTGTAAGCCTTGGGCCAATAGTTGCCTTCTTGCATACTGAACCAGTGATAGTTCCAATTGGGGGAATAGTTCTTTTCATCCCCATCATCAAATCCGCCTCCTACATAATGTTCGGAGATTTTTTTGCTGTCGCCGTCTTCATCGACCGACACGCCTGCGATCGCAATTTCATCGCTGCCCCAGAACTCAGGGTTGGTTTCATCCACACACTTAACGCGGGTGACGTAGAACCCTAATTTGTCGGTAACGGCTTGCTCCTCAAACTCGTCCGCGCCCGCACCCGCAAACGGATCGGTCGAGTAGACGGGGCCCCAAATTTCTTGAAGCTTTTCTGCGTTATAAACATGAGATTCTGCCGCTCTCTGAGTAGACATGTCGATCGCATCTTCAAAATCTTCAAACCCCTGAGGCAGGTTTGCCGCCGGAATCAAAAGTCCTTCGGGTGTCATTCGTCCAACGCCTTGAGGAATCGAGAGGTGGGACGTTCTGATGCCGAGTAGCTTCTGATCGATGGCTAGAGGAGCGAGTCCTTCATGGGCACGGTCGAACCCAATGCTCACAAACTCTTTACTCTCAAGTTGTCCATACCGTCCAAATAGAGTAGTTCGCAGTTCTGGTGCAGCGCTCACGAGTTGTGTCGCTTTTGTTTGCACTCGCTCTAGCTTTGCCGCATCCATTCGCTTGAACGTTTGCTGAAATGTTTCTTCTAACGTATCGGCACGAACCGCTTGATTAGGATTAGCAGCAACCGAAGCAAAGGAATACTGCACAGCTTGAAGCACGTCGTTGGCAATCTTCCGAATCTCGCTATTGTCTGGTTCGGGAGCTCCAGAGGTATCTGTGGCGGTGGGTCTTAGAAGTTCAATCGGGAGGCGATCGAGGGGGAGGCGATCGAGGCGAGTGATCGATGTAGGCATATCAGTTTCCTTAATTTAGATTAAAGCGATTAGCGCAAGGCTCAACTCAAGGAACCGCATTAATCCACAAACGTTTTGAGTTTTGGCAGTGAATCAACGCAAGTAGCCGTCGTTGATTTCATCCTAAAAACTCAAGAGCGCTTTGGCAGTGCCCATTGGGGTACTCGTCGCAGTTAGATTGTAAAAACCGAAATGACGATCAACTAGGGAACGCAAGCCTCATTCCCTGCACATCTTAAATAGCGATTTTAATGAATATGATAGCGATTTTAATGAATATGATAGCGATTTTAATGAATATGATTCGGAAAGAAAATTTGAAAAAGTTACTTAAGGTGTCAATACAAATGCCGTGAGATTTACAAATATATTTTTAGAAGGATCACTTGCTAAAATGCGAGTAAAACGAGTTTATATTAATAGGACTAGTAATATAACTATTTAAGCGTAATAGTATTATGAACACATATTCAGTAAAATGAGATAATGAGGTCTATATTGGAAGTCATGCTACTTAAAATGAAGATGAGGTAAATGAGAACAATGATAAATGACAGAGTTTCGCAGCGTATTATCTTCTTTGACCCAACCCATCTTCAAACCAATAAGGAAGATCAATCGTCTCATTTATCAAGCTTTATAATTGGGTAGCAGTATCCTCCCGGTGGCTAGGGGCACATCGTAGCAGCGAAGATACTGTGACAAGCCGCCCAACAATCTGCCCCATCGAGTAGAATTTCTTTCCACCCATGCAGCACCCGATTGAGCAAAAGCCGGAGCCGTTATCTGCTTCAAGTGAAACAACAACTGAAACCGAGGGTTTAACATATCCGCACTGTGAGTTACTCGGAACTGGAAGCGAGATGGCGAGCCGAATCAGCTCCTTCGATTGGTCGCAAACTCCCGTTGGCGCGATCGCAACCTGGTCGCCAAGCTTTAAATCGCTGATCAAAACGATGCTTGCCTCACGCTACCCGATGGTGCTGACCTGGGGACGCGAATTTACGCAGTTCTACAACGATGCCTACTCACAGTTGATTGGCGATAAGCATCCCGCTGCCCTCGGACTCGACATCCGCATCACGCTTGCCGAGGCGTGGGACACGTTAGGCCCCATGATTCAAACGGTAATGGCAACGGGAAGCGCCAACTGGACGCCTGCTTTGCTGCTCTTGCTAGAGCGATCGGGCTACCGAGAAGAATCCTATTTCAGCGTCTCTCATGCCCCCGCTGAGGATGATGCAGGGCAAATCGTCGGCATGCTGGCCGTGTGTAGCGAAGTGACGCAGCAGGTTTTGGGAGAGCGGAGGCTGCGGCTATTGCGCGATTTATCCTCGAAAGCAGGCGAGACTCGCAGTGTTGAGGCAACCTGTCACGATGTGGTCGCGGCGATTGGGCTGCATCCGCTCGATGTCCCTTTTGCTCTACTTTACTTACGAGAACCAGATGGTACGCTGACTTTACGCGCCTCGGTGGGACTAGACGTGAATGATGTCATTCCACGATCGATTACCTTAGCCTCCTCCGATGAAATTTGGTCATTGGCGCGGGCGGCGGCAGGTGAAACTGTTGTCGTTGAGACCCTCGATCGCTTCATAACCGTTCTGGGCGGTCCGGGGGATGAGGCTGTTCATTCTGCTTTGGTCATGCCGATCGCGGCGTCTACTCAAACGGCCTCGCTCGGCGTTTTAGTTGCAGGCGTTAGCCCCAATCGTGCCCTCGATGAAGGCTATCGCTCATTCTATGAGTTGCTCGTTAGTCAAGTTTCAGTCTCGATTCGCAACGCTCAGGTCTACGAAGAAGAACGACGGCGGGGCGAGGCACTCGCTGAGCTAGACCGCGCCAAAACCATGTTCTTTAACAATGTCTCTCACGAGTTCCGCACACCTCTAACCTTGATGCTTGCCCCGGCTGAAGATGCGCTGGCAGATGTTGAGCATCCCCTTTCCCCACCGCAACGCCGCCGAATTGAAGTGCTGCATCGCAACAGTTTACGTCTGCTGAAACTGGTCAACACCCTCCTCGATTTCTCGCGGATTGAGGCAGGACGGACGCAAGCAACGTTTGAGCCAACGGATCTACCAACCCTTACTGTAGAACTCGCTAGCGTCTTTCGATCGGCGATCGAGCAAGCGGGTCTGCGCTTGACCGTAGACTGTCCCCCTCTACCAGAAGCTGTGTATGTCGATCGCGACCTGTGGGAAAAAATTGTCTTGAATTTGCTCTCCAATGCTTTTAAGTTCACCTTTGAAGGAGAGATTGCTGTTGCACTGCGTTGGGTTGGTAGTTCTGATGGAGACGGACAAGGCCCCAATCGGGTTGAGTTAGAAGTGCGGGATACAGGAACAGGCATTCCGGCTGAGGAGTTGCCCTGCCTATTTGAGCGGTTCCATCGTGTCCAGGGAGCGAGAGGACGCACGTTTGAAGGATCGGGCATTGGGCTATCACTGGTGCAAGAACTGGTGCATCTGCATGGCGGCGCGATTAGCGCAAAGCGCAACTCCGAAGGAACCGCGGTGCGCAGCGTGGTGAATCAAGGAACGAGCTTTACGGTATCCATTCCAACAGGTTGTGCTCATTTGCCAAGCGCAGCACTTCAAACGGGCACTGATTCTATACGAGCTGATGGTTCGGCCCCATTGACTAGGGCTTTGCCCTATCTCGAAGAAGCGTTGCGCTGGTTACCCCAGAACCCGGTTGAAAACACTAATGAAAACACGAAACTCGCGCCTCGGACGCATGAACAGCCAACAAGTCTGGACAGAACAGACAACGGGACGGAACGGAGCCAATCGCGCATTCTAATCGTGGACGATAATGCCGACATGCGCGATTACCTCAAGCGGCTGCTTCAGCCCCACTATGATGTAGATATTGCCGCAGATGGGGAAGCCGCGATCGCGCTGATCGCATCGTCAAATAACGCCACATCCCGACTGCCCGATCTCGTTCTCAGCGATGTGATGATGCCAAAGCTGGATGGACTCCAGCTACTCCAAGCGTTGCGAGCTGATCCTGCAACGAGAGAAGTGCCCATTATCTTGCTATCGGCGCGAGCCGGCGAAGAATCGCGGCTAGAAGGGTTAGAAACAGGGGCAGATGACTATTTGATCAAGCCCTTCTCCGCTCGCGAACTCTTAGCGCGAGTGCGGGCAAGTTTAGAGATGTCTCGACTCCGCAAACAAGCGGAACTAGAGCGGGCCGAGCGCATTCGAGAGCAGGCGGCGCGGGTAGAAGCAGAGACGGCTAACCGCATGAAGGACGAGTTTCTGCAAGTTCTTTCTCACGAAATTCGCACGCCCCTGAACGGGATGTTGGGCTGGGCGCAGATGTTGAAACAAGGGAAATTAGACGCTTCGACGAGCCTTCGGGCGTTAGATGCGATCGAGCGCAGTGCCAAAACGCAGGCGCAGCTTGTCGATGATCTGCTGGATGTTTCTCGCATCATTCGCGGGCAGCTACGCCTGGATCTTCAGCCCGTCTCGCTCCCCTCCATCATTACGGCTGCGATCGATGCGGTGCGCCCCAGTGCCGACGCAAAATCCATTCAGATCCAAACCCTACTCGATCCGGATGCAAGTCTTGTCTCTGGAGATGCAAATCGTTTACAGCAGGTGGTCTGGAATTTGCTCTCCAATGCAATTAAGTTCACGCCGCCCTCTGGACGGATTGAAGTTTGGTTAGAGCTGGTAGGTGAGTGGGTTCAGATCCAAGTTAAGGATACGGGAATTGGTATTCGCGCCGATTTTCTGCCTCACGTGTTTGAGCGGTTCCGTCAAGCCGACAGCAGTACGACGCGATCGCAGGGCGGACTGGGGCTAGGACTCACGATTGTGCGTCATTTGGTCGAACTGCATGGAGGAACGGTACGAGTAGACAGCGAGGGAACGGGACAGGGCGCGACGTTCAGCGTGCGGTTGCCAGGGTTACAGGTTCAACCCTCCTCTCCTAACCAGCAGCCGTCGATCTCAACTCAGCCGATTGGTTCCCTAAGCGGGCTGCGAGTGATTACCGTCGATGACGATGCTGACAGTCTCGCCCTTATCACCTTCATTCTTGAGCAGGCGGGCGCTGAGGTTACCGCCGTCACATCAGCCGTCGAAGCCCTCAACGCGCTACGTCAGGTTAAGCCTGATCTGTTGGTGTCCGATCTGGGAATGCCCGATCAGGACGGCTTTTCGCTGATTCGCCAAATTAGGGCATTGCCCGCCGAGCGGGGTGGCAGAATTCCCGCGATCGCGCTGACGGCCTATGCCAAAGAAGAAGACCGGAGACAAGCGTTGTTGTCTGGGTTCCAGACCCATATTCCCAAGCCAGTTTCACCAGAAGAGCTAGTCGTCGTTGTGGCAAATCTTGCGGCTAAACCTTAAGATTCGGTTTGGCGCATTTGGTCGAGGTACGCTCGCCAGCCTCCTAAGTGAGAAATATCGCGGGCGTCTGCCACGGCGTAAGACTCGCAGATAAAGCCCTGAACCGTTTCGCCATCTTCTAGAACCAGAGTGCCAATGCCAAGCGGAGACGGGATTTGAGCGACAAAGCGCCCATAGCCCGCGATCGCAAGTTCCCATACTTCGAGTGCGATTGCGCTACCCCCCTCGCGCTGACGAATCAAGCCAGGTTTAGGGATCGTTCCTCCGGTCAGGGCATAGAGGCGATAGATCGGGCTAGTGTTGCAGGCACGCACTAGGGTTGCCCCTTCGTCCGTCAGTTGATAGTTGAGCGGCTGTCCGGTGAGATGTGCTCCCACGACCGCCACTTTTACCCGTTCGAGTGGAGAAGATTGAGAGGTCATAGCGTCGTCACTTAATAAACTTAATGGAGTTGGAAAGGGAGAAGGAACGGAAAAACCTTTGGTTAATCTGTTGATTGAACTGGTTAATCTATGAATTGACTAATGAAAGAATGATTGTACTTAACTTCATCCCTCATGCCTTCTTAGAGGAACCTTGGTCGCGCCGAGAGTGCCACCAAGAAGGTCATGATAGGCGGCTCCTAGATGGCAAAGGGAGGCATCATGCCATGCAAGCGCGATCAGCGTTAAGCCAGTTGGTAGTCCGTTCGATTGAAACCCGCTTGGTACTGCCACAGCACAGAGATCCAGCAGATTCACAAAGTTTGTGTAGCGTCCTAGATTGCTGTTGAGGGCGATCGGTTCTGCTTCGACTTCTGCCACGGTGTAGATCGTGCCCGTGGTGGGAACAGCTAACACATCCATCGCTTGCCACTGGGTATCGGCTAACTGACGCAGATCGGCTAAGCGGTAGATCCCGCGAAAAGCATCCACGGCATCGTAGCGTTTGCCCCCGTTAATAATCTCATACACGGTCGGATTCATCAGGGCGGGGTTAAGAAAGTCTGCGATCGCGGCGAGCCGTTCTGCTACCCATGCCCCGCCGTACAGCAGTTGAGCCGCCTCTGCAAAGGGCTGGAAGTCGATTGGCACTATTGTGCATCCTAAGGTTTGGAGATGAGCGATCGCATCTCGATACTGCTGTTCTGCGGAGTGATTTCCGAAGAACGTCAAATCCTGATCGCCGGGAATGCCGACACGCAATTTAGCAATCTCTGGCAATGCGTTTACGGTTGGTTGACGCGAGAATCCATCTTCTGCATCGTAGTCGCCCGCCACTTGCAGCACCGCCGCCGCATCCTCGCACGTCAGAGCAAAGATCGACACACAATCTAACGTTCGCACTGCTGGAACGAGACCACGGGTGCTGATCAAGCCCTTTGTTGGCTTGAGTCCAATGATATTTGTGAACGCCGCTGGAACCCGCCCTGAACCAGCCGTATCCGTTCCTAGGGCAAAGCTAACAAGTCCGGCAGATACAGCGGCTCCTGACCCTGCGCTAGAGCCACCCGGAATGTAGTCTGAATTAAATGGGTTCCGACAGACACCGTAGGGGGTGCGAGTTCCTACTAATCCAGTAGCAAACTGATCTAGGTTTGTTTTGCCAATTGGAATTGCACCCGCTGCGCACAGTCGCTCAAGAACAGTGGCGCTGCGTTCTGGAGTGTAGGCATAAGCTGGACAGCCTGCGGTTGTGGGAATGCCTGCCCAATCTAAATTGTCTTTGATCGCAAATGGAATTCCGTACAGAGGAAGGCGGCGAGGATCTCGATCGGCAAGGGCTTTGGCACGAGCTAACGACTGAGCGATCGGGGCGAGGTAAATCCACACCGCCGGATCAGCGTACTGCTCAATGCGATCGTAGACGAGCTTGATGACAGCTTCCGGAGTGGTTTGTCCTGTTGCATATTGGTGAGCCAGCGATCGCAGGTCTAAACTCTCTGTCCAATCCATACCGTTGTTATCCTTTCAAGTAGTGCCGTTAGGACGATTGGTTTTTGTTCAGCAAGGGATGAATTCAATCTTGCTTCATTCCTCATCGCTCGCTCTTGCTCAATCCCCAAGCTGAATCGCCGCAAGAACTTGTCCTGCTGTCACTGTCTGCCCTGGTTGACAGAACACTTCCGCGATCGTGCCTGGTTCATCCGCGATGACCGCTATTTCCATTTTCATCGCTTCTAAAATCATCAGTTGATCGCCTTCTGCAACCGCATCTCCAGGCTTGACCAGCACTTGCCAGACATTCGCCGAAACGTGAGCAACGATCGCTTCTGTTCCGGGCGGCAAGGTAATTGCCACTTCATCTGCTGCGTCTAACGCTTCTTCTGCCTTGGCTTCGGCCTCAAATTCTCCGGCGGCTGACCAGCGATCGCGCTCTGCATTAAAGGCAGCTTGCTGAGTCGCTTTAAACTGAGTGATTTGAGGCGCGATCGCGTCTAAAGACTCGTAGTATTGCTTGAGGCTGAAGGTGGTTTCTTCAATTTTGAGTTGCACTTTTCCTTCTAGGAAAGCAGCGCGATCGCGCTGCAATTCCTCATGCGAAACGGGATAGAACCGGATTTGGTCAAAAAAGCGCAGCAACCACGGTTGACTGAAATCAGCGGTTTGTTTGAAGCGATTCCACATTTGCAGCGTGCGTCCTACAAATTGATAGCCGCCCGGGCCTTCCATCCCGTACACACAGAGATAAGCGCCACCAATGCCGACCGCATTTTCCGGTGTCCAGGTTCTCGCGGGGTTATATTTGGTCGTTACCAAGCGTTGACGCGGATCAAGTGGAGTGGCAACGGGCGCGCCGAGATACACATCTCCCAACCCCATCACCAGATAGCTGGCGCTGAAGACAATCTCTTTCACCTGTTCGACGCTTTCCAGCCCATTAATCCGACGAATAAATTCAATATTGCTCGGACACCAAGGCGCATCAGAACGCACAGATTGGATGTACTTCTGAATGGCTAATTGTGTTGCTTCATCATCCCAGGACAGGGGTAGATGTACGATTCGTGTTGGTACTTCTGCTTCCATCACGGAGGGCAGTTCGTTTTCGGCAGCAATCAGAGCATCGAGCAACGCTTGTTGTGACAACACACGACTGTCGTAGTGGACTTGCAGCGATCGCATTCCGGGCGTGAGATCCAAAATCCCCGGTATGTGATGGGCGATTAACCAGTCCATTAGGATATGAGCGCAAAAGCGCAGTTTGAGATCGAGGATTTGAGATCCGTATTCGATCAGCACGTACTTGTCTCCTGCCTGTCGATAAGTGACCCCAATGTGATCAGGAGAATCAGGAATGCAATGGAGAATGGGAGAATGAACAGTTTGGGAAACGCCAGATTGCACTGGCGGCGTGACTTGTAGCGTTGCAATTTGCTGGTCTTGCGCCAGTTCACGCTGCAAGGCTTCTGCAAACGTTAGACGGTAGAAGCGAACCGTATCGCCTGGTTTAAGTTGTCCAATTTTCCACAGTTCTGCCTGAACGATCGTGGCAGGGCAAACAAACCCGCCGAGACTCGGACCATCTAGCCCTAAGATGATCGGCATATCGCCCGTGAAATCAATGGTGCCGATCGCGTAGGCATTATCGTGAATATTAGATGGGTGGAGTCCAGCTTCGCCGCCGTCAGAACGGGCCCATTTCGGTTTTGGCCCAATCAACCGAATGCCGGTGCGCGTTGAGTTGTAGTGAATTTTCCAATCGGTCGAGAAGAACAGAGCGATATCTTCTTGGGTAAAGAAATCGGGCGCACCGTGAGGACCGTAGAGGACACCAATTTCCCAATGGTTGGTATAGGTTGGAATCAGTTCCGTTGGCAGCGTAGACTCCGCGTGTTCCAATTCAGCCGACTGATTCAGCTTAAGGACATCTCCCGGACGCAGGGTTCGTCCTGCATGTCCGCCAAATTTGCCTAATGCAAATGTCGATTTGCTCCCCAAATAATCGGGGACATCAAACCCATGTTTGACCGCTAAATAGGTACGATAGCCATCTCCCTGAACGCCTTTTAGCTTCAAGGTACTTCCCGCCTGAACCGGAACAGCGCTCCAAAAGGGTACGGGTTCACCATTCAGCGTTGCTTTCATCTCAGCACCCGTGAGACAAATGACGGTATCGGTATTGAAACGCAACGTTGGACCTGTAACCGTAAACTCCAACCCTGCTGTCGATTCAGGGTTGTCGAGCACCCGATTTGCCAATCGAAACGCGAGATGATCCATCGGACCTGACGGCGGCACACCTACATTCCAATAGCCAACCCGTCCTGGATAGTCTTGAATGCTGCTATAGGTTCCCGCATCCAGAACATCGATCGTGAGCGGCGCATAGTGAAAGGAATTTAGAAAGCGGGTACTCAGGTCTCCCCGACTGAAACTAGAATCGTCTAGAATTTGGCGCAAATACGCCAGATTGGTTTCGATGCCATCAATGCGGCTGTTGTCGATCGCTGTTTTGAGATGCGCGATCGCGTCCTCACGATTGTCCGCGTGAACAATCACTTTTGCTAATAGGGGATCATAGTACGGCGTGACTTCCGTTCCCGTCTCGATCCAGCGATCGCAGCGCACCGTGTCGGGAAACGTGACTTGATGCAACGTGCCAGAACTCGGTTGGAAATTTTTCGCTGGATCTTCAGCATAAATCCGTACCTGAATCGAGTGTCCTTGTGGCTGATACTGAAACTCTGATAGGGGAAACAGATCGCCCGATGCCTGCTTGACCATCCACTCGACTAAATCAACTCCGTTAACGGCTTCAGTAACGCCATGTTCAACCTGCAAGCGGGTATTGACTTCTAAAAAATAAAACTGCTGCGTTTGCACATCAAACACATATTCCACTGTTCCAGCCGATTGGTAATGGACAGCTTTTCCCAGCCGCACGGCTGCATCTGACAGTTCTTTTCTTAATTCATCAGTGATATTCGGTGCAGGCGTTTCTTCAATCACTTTTTGGTTGCGGCGCTGTGCTGAACAATCGCGCTCACCGAGGGCAACAACATTGCCGTTTCCGTCTCCAAAGATTTGCACTTCAATGTGTCGAGCCGTTTGAATGTATTTCTCTAAAAATACTCCGCTCTGTTTGAAGTTGCTTTGGCTTAAGCGTTGAACTTTCTCAAACGCCTCTGTTAGATCATGTTCGGTGTGACACACCTGCAACCCAATCCCGCCGCCGCCTGCTGTACTTTTAAGCATGATTGGATAACCAATTGCGATCGCGGCGGTTTGGGCTGCCTCTAAGCTTTCTAGCAAAGGCGTTCCGGGCGTGAGGGGCACTTGATTCGCCTCTGCTAGTTCCCGCGCAGTATGCTTCAGACCAAACTGACGCAACTGAGTAGGCGTCGGCCCAATGAATACAATACTGTCTCGTGCACACGCCTCCGCAAACTCAGCATTCTCGCTCAAGAAGCCATAGCCCGGATGAATGGCTTCCGCCCCGGTTTGCTTTGCTACTTCTAGGATGCGATCGTAGTTCAAATAGCTTTTCGCCACGGCGGCTTCACCGATACACACCGCTTCTGTTGCCATGAGCACGTGTTTTGCGTGAGCATCTGCTTCTGAGTAGACCGCAACAGAAGCGATCCCTAAGCGATCGAGCGTGCGAATAATCCGACAGGCAATTTCACCTCGATTGGCAATCAGAATTTTGTTGAACATGTGTGCTTTTGAACTCAGGAGTTTGAAGACGGCATAGAGGCCGGTTGACTAACAAATTTTCAATTGCCCTCACCCTACTGCTCCCCTAGGAGAAGGAACAAGAATTGGATTGACTTCCTAAATGGGGGATGAGGGCAAAGAAATTGTGTCACCACAGGAATTCACAGAGTAAATCAAGGGCAACATAACAGAGGGACAGACGTTTTTTCTTATGCCTTCTCTGTTGTGACTTACATCGCGTCCCAGATGATTAACCGAATCGGAGTGGGATTGTAAGCATTACAGGGGTTGTTCATTTGCGGACAATTAGAAATAGCAACCAGCACGTTCATCTCAGCCCGCAGATCTACAATACTGCCTGACGCGGAAATCCCATCAACAATCTCTAATGTGCCATCTTCTGACACCGGGACATTCATAAAGAAATTGATGTTACTGACCATATCGCGTTTGCCTAGCCCGTAAGGAGCCAGTGCTGTTAGAAAGTTCTCCACACAGGCGTGCTGGTACTTTTTATCTAAACCAAAGCGCACCGAATTACTTTCACAGCTACACGCTCCCCCAGATGTATCGTGTCGTCCGCAAGTGTCCTTCAGAATGGTCATGAGGACTCCACCATCATTGGAAATCAGTTTACTGTCTGTGGTCAAATAGATGTTGCCTTGAGCAACAGTTGTATCTTGAGCGCTGTATCGCTCGGATGGGTCATCAGCGTTATACACCAAAAAATCGACCGCTTGATTTCCTCCCAAATCTTCGATGCGAAGAATCTGTCCCTGCTTCACCACATGAGACCAGGGATGTCTAGCAGGTAACACCTCGTCGTAAATCGCGGTAGCGGGATCAAGGACACGTTCAGCAGTGATCATGATTGAGTTCTCCTACAAAAAATGCAATGTCTAGATGAATGACAGATAGATTGCTAGGCAAAGTAAATTTAGCCAAAGTGAATTACTGCGCGAATAAGGCATCGGTGTTGATGAATCCACGAACTGCTTCAGGATTCGCTGTCCGGCACGAGTCGTCAGGTTCGGGTGCAGGGGAATCCCAAATGGTGACTTGAATCGGTTTTGGGTCAAACACGTTGCTGGGGTGAAGTACATGCGGACAGTTGGAGAGAATCACCAGCACATTCATCTCTGCTCGCAGGTCAATAAAGCTATCCGCAGCGCCGCCTTCTACAAAGCTCATCTTGCCGTCTGGATCGACCGCAACGCGACTAAACAAATTGAGATTAGGCATGATGTCTTTTTTGCCCAACCCCCGGCGCGTTAGTGCTTTGAGAAAGTGATCGCGGGAATTTTGCCAAAAGTCGCCGCCCTCATATTTCGCGGCATTGCGGCTGGCATTGCTGCATCCGCCTAACAAATCGTGATAGCCAGACGTATCTTCCGTGATGGAGAACAACACGCGCCCCATATCGGAATAGATCACCATGCCTTTTTTGAGAAAGGCGTTGAACTGAATTTTGGAGGTGTCAGCGACGTTGAGCCGCTCGATCGGATTGTCGGCGTTGTAGGCGAGTAGCGACACGCCTTGTGAACCTGCTAAATCAGTGACTCGCAGCGTATTGCCGCGTTTGATTACGCCCTGCCAATATGCACCACCTGGTACGGTTTCGTCTAGAAGCACTAGGTTTGGCGAGATGGCGGCGTTTGGTTGAGTAGACGCGGTGTGTCCCATAAAGTCCTCCAGTTACGATGATTCAAAGACAATGACTCAAACAACGATCAAAGATCCAAACAACAAAGCCCAGGAAGCCGACAACAGTGCCCCTCTGTTGCTTGGCTCTCCCGGGCTTTTGTCCCGCCGTGTGACCGCTTCTGAACTCTGATGGAGTTAGATCTAAAAGCGGCTGCTTCTCTCGGACCAGACATCTCGCTCGCAAGCCAGACCGGAACCCTAGAAGCAAAGAATTAAATGTGATGCAATTAGCGCAACTCTGGAGAAGATGGCTAGGCCAAGCTTCAAAGACTTGCTGAAATACCCTACCCCTACGTTAGAATTCTGCTGAACATGCTTCCTAGGCAATAGCTAGATTTTTAGCACAGCTAAATCTCTAAGGCAACTGATCCTTTAGGTAGATAACTGTAAACCAGTCCACAAGATTGTAGCGACAGCTACAATTTTTCATTCTAGGTTCCATCATGCCGCTTTCCGATGCCGCTAACTGGTTGCACTGGCTAGAGTCTTGCCCTAGCACCAATACTTGGGCAATGAATGCTTCGCGCCACCCAAACGAAACGGCCCAAATCCGGTTGCAGCATGGAGATGTAGTATTTACGCCTCAGCAAACGGCTGGACGAGGACAGCACGGGCGAATCTGGCATTCCCCTCCTGGCGTGTTGACGGCCAGCATTGTCCTTGATCGAATTCCTGCTGTGCATTTACCCCAATTAAGCTTGGCAGCAGGACTGGCAGTGATTTATGCGATCGAAGATCTGCTACCCGATTTGAAAAATCGGCTGCGCTTGAAGTGGTCGAACGATGTTTTATTTGACGGGCGAAAGCTAGCAGGCATTTTGTGTGAAGCAATTAGCCCGTTGTACAACTCCGAGTACAACTCCGAAGGAACCGCGAGTCGTGGAATGGGACGAGCCATAGTCGGGGTGGGACTCAATCGCTGTGTCGAGTTTGAGCAAGCTGGATTGGATGCCAGTGTGGTTGCTTCGGAGGTGCGCGAAGCGCTGATTAGTCGGGCCGTCAGCTTACATCAAATCTCGCCGATCGTGCCCGACGAGTTCCTGTTGTTGGAGCGGTTGCGGCATTACTTACTGCAAGCTTCAGAATTGATGCGATTAGAGAAACGCGACGCGGAGGACTGCCCTGGACTTACAGCACTATTACCCGCACTCCGCCAGCGGGATGCTCTGCTTGGTCACTTCATCACGGTAGATTTGGGCAATAAACAGATTTCAGGCGAGGCAGGCGGCATTAGCGATCGCGGACATCTCCTCTTGAAATGCGCCGATGGCAAGGTACGATCGTTCGTCTCAGGACACATTCTCTGGTGAATTCATGCTCAACTCTGATTCCCCGATCTGGCGACCCTACACTCAGATGAAAACTGCCGCGCCTCCGCTTAATGTCATCAAGGGCGAAGGCATTTGGCTGGAATTGGATGATGGGCGGCGGATCATGGACTGCATTTCTAGCTGGTGGGTGACAATTCATGGACACGCTCACCCTGCGATCGCCCAAACCTTGTATCGGCAAGCACAGCAGTTAGAACAGGTGATCTTTGCTGGATTTACTCATGAACCCGCCGAGCAGCTAGCCCGCAAATTATTAACCCATGTTCCGGCTTCTCTAACTCGCGTCTTTTTTTCCGACAACGGTTCAACGGCGGTTGAAGTGGCGCTGAAGATGGCATATCAGTATTGGCACAATGGGGGAGAGCCACAGCGATCGCGCTTTATTAGCTTTGAGGGCGGTTATCACGGTGATACGATCGGGGCGATGTCGATTGGCAAGAGTTCTCCTTGGTGGCAGGCGTTTCAGCCTCTGCTGTTTGAAACTGATGTTGTTCCGTTTCCAGCGACGTTTGATGGAGACGAGCAGGTTGAAGCCAAGGAATCCGAAGCGCTGGACAAAATCGAATTTTTGCTCAACCAAGGGCATCATGCCGGAATCGTGATTGAGCCGCTAATACAGGGAGCCGCCGGAATGCGGATGTGCCGCCCCCAATTTCTGCAAGCCCTCGCTCAGCTTGCCCGTCAGTTTGGCGTTCTGTTAATTTATGACGAAGTAATGACGGGGTTTGGTCGCACAGGTTCGCTGTTTGCCTGTTTGAAGTCTGCTACAGCGCCCGATATTATATGTCTTTCTAAAGGGCTGTCAGGCGGCTGTTTACCCCTGTCGGTAACGCTGGCAACCGACGCGATCTATGAGGCGTTCTACAGCAACGACGCGACGAAAGCGCTGTATCACGGTCACACTTACACGGGCAACCCGCTTGCCTGCGCCACAGGATTGACCTCATTAGAACTCCTTCAACAGCAGCCTCACTTCCAGGACATGGAAAACCATCACCGTCGCTACTTGGTGCAGTATCTGCAAGGGCATCCGAAACTTGAACACCTGCGGATCTGTGGCACGATTGCGGCAATGGAGGTGAAAACAGACGGAACAGACGGCTATTTCAATGCGATCGCGCCCATTCTAAAAGCCAAATTTCTAGAAGCAGGATTTCTAATTCGTCCGCTGGGCAACACAATTTATCTAATGCCGCCTTACTGCATTACGACAGATGAACTCGAATCGATTTATCGAGTGATTCGACAAATTCTGGATGAGTTGTAATTCTTTTCCTGCCGCGCTGAGCAGATGTGTATGATTATCGTATCTGTATCAATAGCGAGTACAAAGATTGGTGATTACAAAGTTGAACAGCAAGTGCAATGAAGGTTAGGCATCGCGATTCTGCTTGGATTTATACAGACTACACCCTAAGTGCGACTTGGCTAGCATTACTTTGGCAACTTCTTGTCCATAGATGTGACTTAACAAGGGAGGCAACCAGCCAAGGGTGGGTTCAATTCCAGACTCCCTGAAACCCCGATAACGTTCAAAAAAATCATATACCTGCATATTGAAACTAGGGACACCTGATTCAATCATTGCCATAAAATCTGGTGAACCACCGAGTAATCCACAATATTCATGGCACATCATGATTCCCCACCTACCCTGAGCAGAGTAGATAACACTGTCTAATTCATAAATGTCCATCCCTAAGTTGATACCAATCATCTGGTTATCATTGCCTGTGGTGTCACCGTACCCAACAAGCAGTTCTGAGAGAGAGACATAGCAATGGCGGGGAGCGCCTTCATCTTCCCATAAAGAGGTTATGTAACAACCTTCATCACCTACTTCAGTGGC
Organism: Myxacorys californica WJT36-NPBG1; assembly: GCA_019359315.1. GTDB lineage: Bacteria > Cyanobacteriota > Cyanobacteriia > Leptolyngbyales > Leptolyngbyaceae > Myxacorys > Myxacorys californica. The sequence continues at coordinate 52,183 of JAHHHO010000003.1, read as the reverse complement.
AGCAGATACTAAAACTTTAACAGGAATGGCTTCATCAAATGAGCCACCACAAGGATAGACAATCCTACGCTCAGTTATAGCAGATGAAAAAGGCTGGTTAGTAAAATCGTAATCGACAAAGACTCGTTTTAACATAGGTTCAGCTTCTTTGCGGAACTCGGCTTCTGTTAGCGTATACACGGAGCATTCCTCGAAATAGTAGCAATCCCAAAAATCATGAATGTCTCTGATTATCACATTTGGCAACAGAGTAATTTATTGCTTCTGTGTCAGGGTTTCAGAAAGTTTTGATTAGGAGTACCAATGGTTTTAGGAGTACCAATGGTTAAAGAGGTTAAAGATATTAGGTTCTGTTGACAATTTAACGCAGTCAGATCAAGGAGAGATCGCGAGTCGAATCGGGTGTGGGTGAGATCGCGCTTTCCAAAGATTCAGGTTTACGAGGAGCGATCGCTCTGATTGAAATCAGTCGCTGTTTCTATCTTGCGATCGCCTGCTGGAAAACTCTAACTGCTTCTCCTGCATCTGTTTCAGCTAGCAGAATACAGCGTTTCAGTAGATCGATATCCAGGTCTTCTAACCCTGGTAGGTTGCTGCAATCAATGCGTTCATATCCACTGGTGCTGAGCGCGTAAAGCATCAACACCCCGTCTTGCCAGAACCAAACTTCGGGAACGCCTAATGCCCGATAACGTGCAAGTTTATCGATGCCGCCACTAGTGAAAACAACCTCGATCGAAAGGTCAGGAATCGGCTTGACGCTGCCAATGCAATAAGACTGATCCGCTTGAGCCGATGCCTCTTGTTCTCGCTCTTGGGTCATAGCGCCTGTCGGCTGAAAGAAAATTCCCTTCTGCGCCAGAAAGCATGTTGTTAACCAACCGATGATGTGCCCAAAGAGTTCGTGTTCGCGTCCTGGCATCAGAATTTCAATGGTTCCATCATAGTAAAACAGGCGTACCCCAATCGAGTCTTCAAATCCTTTCTGAATGTGTTTGAACTGCTCCCAGGTTCGTCCCGGATACACAATGCGTTGATCTTGAGTTGGGGTTTCTTTTAGTGGCGTTTGTGTCATCTAACAAAAAGAAGTCGAGGACTGATAAGAGCAAGTATGGCACGTCGAGACAGAGCGCGATCCTTCGCAAAGCCAATCGTACTCCTGCTAGGATTAGTGCGTTACACCGCTTTAGTAACTGTGGGCGATCGCGAGTCGAGAGGTTAATAAGCGATCGCACTTCCCTGTCTCTTGAAGTGGATGGCATGATTTCAACCCTTCGCTACAGTAAACGGTGTTAGCCTCTAGAACCATGTTTGCTGATGTCGTCCCCTCCTCTCGTTCTGACCCTCAAGCTAGACCAATCCACCTTTGATGGATTTAACGAGCTTCGTCAGCAGCACTTTCCCCCCGCCAGAAATTTTATACCTGCCCACATCAGCCTTTTTCATGCGCTACCAGGTGAGCAGGAATCGAGCATTCGGCAGACGCTGCAAACGCTGTGTTCACAAACTCCAACCCTGTCTCTCGAGTTTCCGAAGCCCCGGTTTTTGGGCAAAGGAGTAGCGGTAGAAGTTCAGGCTCCTGAATTGGTGCGGCTCCATCAACGGTTGGCAACGCAATGGAGCGACTGGCTCACGGCTCAAGATCGCCAAGGCTATCGACCCCACATCACGATTCAAAACAAGGTTGCGTCGGATGACGCGAGGCAGTTGTACGAGCAACTTACCGATGAGTGGAAACGCTTCAACGGAGTCGGAGAGGGACTGCTGCTCTGGCAGTATCAGGGCGGGCCTTGGGCACTAGTAGAGGAGTTTCTGTTTCAAGGCACAGATGTTAGCTCGTCCAATGCTTCGCCCGCTCGACCGCATTCTGCCACATCATAAAATGAGAGATCGCGCGATCGCTATCTCGCGGTTCAAACACGCGATCGATCTGACGGTGAACGATCAACGCTTGGTCATTCTGCCAAAATCCGCTTGCTAGTCCTGCGGCAAAAGCGGCTCCTTGTGCGGTTGTATCTTGCATCTTGGGTCGTTCAACGGGAATGCCTAAAACATCTGCCTGAAACTGCATGAGAAAATTGTTCTGACAGGCACCTCCATCTACCTTCAGTCGCTCGATCTGCACGGCACCAGAGCGATGAATGGTTTCCACCACGTCTTTAACCTGGAACGCGATCGCTTCTAAAACAGAGCGCACCATGTGTTGTCGTTGTACCCCTCCTGTCAACCCCAAAAATGCCCCCCGTGCTTCCATGTCCCAGTGCGGTGCGCCTAAGCCGCTAAACGCAGGAACAAAGTAGACTCCTCCATTATCGGGCACTTGTTGCGCTAAAGCTTCGGTTTCAGCCGCTGTGCGAATGATCTGAAGACCATCGCGTAACCACTGAATGCACGCCCCAGTTGTGAACATACTGCCTTCTAAGGCATAGCTCGCGCTCTTGTGTCCCGTCGCATCGGTTTGAGTCCAAGCCACGGTCGCAATCAGTTGATCAGAACGGACAATCTGAGTCCCGGTATGAGCAACCAAAAAACTACCCGTTCCGTAAGTACACTTCACCAAACCAGCGCGATCCTTCGGAGCTTCGCAAGGCGAATCGCAGCCCTGTCCAAACAGAGATGCTTGCTGATCTCCCAGAATTGCCATAATTGGAATTTCTGCCCCCACTACGCCAGAATCAGTCGTACCAAAATGCCCCAAACTCGGTTGAATATTAGGCAACAGATGTGCCGGAATGCCAAATAGTTCAAGCAGTTGTGCATCCCACTGCCGCGTCGTGAGGTTAAACAACATCGTGCGGCTGGCATTGCTGTCATCTGTTGCATGTACCTTGCCTCCTGTCAGCTTCCACAAAATCCAGGTGTCAATCGTGCCTGCAAGCACATTCTCCAGGCTCGTATCAGCGACCACATGTTCTAACAGCCAAGCTAATTTTGTGGCAGAAAAATAAGCATCCATCACGAGTCCCGTTCGCTCTAAGATCTCTGCCGCGTAGCCCTGCTCCTGCAACTGCTGACACTGGGAGGCAGTGCGGCGATCTTGCCATACGATCGCGTTGTAAAGCGGTTGTCCAGTCGTTTTATCCCACAGCAAACAGGTTTCACGTTGTACTGTTAGCCCGATCGCGTGAATATCTGAAGCTTGTATCGCTGCGTGTTGAACTGCCGACTGGATTACGGCACAGGTAGTTTGCCAAATTTCAAGCGGGTCGTGTTCTAGCCATCCGGGGCACGGGTAGTACTGGGTTAATTCCTGATATGCCTGACTGATGATACTGCCCGTCGCATCAAACAAGAATGCGCGATTTCCTGTTGTTCCTAAATCGAGTGCCAGAATGTAACCAGAAGATGCTGCCATTGTTCTTTGCCCGCAACCAATTTCACTCTACAGCGCAAAGTGGGCGTTATTTCTTCTGTGTCGATGGTTTACGCTCTGTTTCGTTTCAACAAGGTTTCGTTTCGACACGGTTTAATTCAACACGGTTTAATTTCAGCAAGGGCAAGCCTATTCAAAGGCGAGACCCATCTCGAGATCCATCTACAGAGAGAAGCAAAGAAATCAGTGCGTCATCTAGATCAATGCTTACTCGTCTTAACACTCTTGAGTATCTAAAATTAAGTTAAATTTTGTCTCGCTTGCGAGCAATCACTTCTATAAATTGGGAATGACTCCAAAAGCAATCCCTACTGATCTTTCCTCAACCGAAGCCTATCTCTTTCCGACCTCTTTTGCTCAGCAGCGCTTATGGTTTTTTGATCAGTTATCGCCGCAAAGTGCCGTTTACAACGTGCCTGCCGCCATTCGGCTCACAGGCTTGTTGAATGTGGCTGCCCTACAGCAAGCCCTGAATGAGATTGTTCGTCGTCATGAAACGCTGCGATCGACATTTCGGATGGTCGATGGACAGGTCGTTCAGGTGATTGCGGCTCAGCACAGGATTGCTTTGCCTATGGTAGATGTGCAACAAAGCTCACTTCCACTAGACTCATTTTCACTAGGCTTTAAGCCGCTAATTTTAGAGGAATCGCAACACCCGTTTGATCTGACCCAAGGAGCGCTAATTAGAGCCAAATTGCTGCGCCTCGACTCCACAGATCATATTCTGTTGCTCACCCTCCATCACATTGTTTCAGATGGCTGGTCAATGGGTGTGATGATGCGAGAACTAGGCACGCTCTATACCGCTTTTGCGAATGGCAACCCGTCTCCGCTCCCAGACCTACCGATTCAATATGCAGATTTTGCCCATTGGCAGCAGCAGTGGCTTCAGGGTGACGTGCTGGAAACGCAGCTAGACTATTGGCGACAGCAGTTAGCGGGTTTGCCTGCAATCGATTTACCAACCGATCGATCCCGTCCGGCAGTTCAGAGTTATCGAGGAGCAACGCAATATTTAGAGCTATCTCCAAGCTTGACCGAGGCGTTAGAACATCTGAGTGGGCAAACTGAGGTTACGTTGTTTGTAACATTGCTGACAGCGTTTCAAATCTTACTCTTTCGCTATACGGGACAAACCGATTTAGCAATCGGAACGCCAATCGCTAATCGTAACCATAGCCAAACCGAGGAATTGATCGGTTTCTTTGTCAATCTATTGGTGATGCGAGCAGATTTATCGGGTCAGCCCACGGTGCGATCGCTACTGCATCAGGTGAGATCGATCGCGCTAGATGCTTACAGCCATCAAGATTTACCGTTTGAGCGCTTGGTGGAAGAGCTTCAGCCAGCGCGGAGTTTGAGCCATACGCCCTTGATTCAGGTAATGTTTGCGTTGCAATCGGCTCCGACTCCACCGCTAGAATTGGCTGGGCTAACACTGGACTATATGGAGGTCGAAAGCCAGGTTGCTAAGTTTGACTTAACGCTGTCGTTTGAGAACACCGGACAAGGGCTGAAGGGATCATTAGAGTACAGCACCGATCTATTTGATGCAGCGACGATTGAGCGTCTGCTACAACACTTCCAAATTTTGTTAGCCGGAATGGTGGCGGATCCTGATCAAGCGATCGCAGAACTACCATTATTGTCAGCAGCAGAACGACAACAAGTACTGATCGATTGGAATCAAACTGAAGTTAATTACTCACAGAAGCTCCTTGTGCATCAGCAATTTGAGGCGCAGGCTGAAAAAACACCCGACAGCATTGCGCTCCAATTTCCAACGCAACAGTTCACCTACCGGGCGTTAAATGAGCGAGCCAATCGCCTCGCGCACGAGTTACAGCAACTCGGCGTGAAACCGGATGTATTGGTGGGGCTATGCTGCGATCGCTCTTGCGAATGGGTGATAGGCATGTTAGCAATCCTCAAAGCTGGAGGCGCTTACGTTGCCCTTGATCCTCATTCTCCAGATGAACGTTTGAGGGCAATGTTGCATGGTGCTGGAGTCGCGATCGTATTGACGCGATCGCATCTGAGCGACAGCTTGCTGACCTTAGATGAGCGATTAAGAGATGAGCAATTAAAGGTGATTGATGTTGCGAACTTTGTGTCGCAAGATTCAGGAGAAATACATCACAGATCTGACAATCCGACTAGTCAAGTTACGGCAGATGACCTGGCTTACGTTATCTATACCTCTGGCTCAACAGGTCAGCCAAAAGGCGTTCAAATCGAGCATCGAGGATTGGTCAATTTAGTGAGTTGGCATCGCCAAGCGTTTCAAGTTGCACAGAACGATTGTGCCACTCAAATTGCGGCTCCTGCGTTTGATGCCTGTGCATGGGAAATTTTTCCTTATCTCACTGCTGGAGCCAGCCTCCACTTCCCGGACGAAGCAACTCGGCTATCGCCAGAAAAATTGCGAGATTGGTTCATTGCTCAACGCATTACGATCAGCTTTCTACCAACGCCGCTTGCCGAGTCACTATGGCCGCTGGATTGGTCGGGTACGTCCTTACGATCGCTCCTGATTGGCGGCGATCAGCTCCGTCAATTGCCCCCTGCTTCATTACCGTTTACCGTTGTGAACAACTACGGCCCGACTGAGAATACGGTCGTGACAACATCGGGTGTGGTGTCTGCGGGAGAAACACCAACGATTGGACGCCCGATCGCCAACACGCAACTGTACGTGTTAGACGCTCATCTACAGCCTGTCCCGATTGGAGCAAGGGGTGAACTGTACGTTGGCGGAGAGGGCGTAGCACGAGGCTATTTGAGCGGTTCAACGGAATCCTTTATTGCCAATCCGTTTTGCGTGGATTCGCGGCTTTACAAAACAGGAGACTGGGTACACTATCGAGCCGACGGACGCTTAGAGTTTTTAGGTCGCGGCGATGATCAAGTGAAGATTCGCGGCTTTCGGATTGAGCTAGGAGACATTGAGCGTGCCCTGCTGGAGCATCCAACGGTTCGAGAAACCATTGTTTTGGTTCAAGAAATTACGCCCATAGATAGGGGATTAGTGGCCTATGTCGTCTTAGATTCAGCAGGGGTGCAAAAGGGGGGGCTACGCCAATTTCTAAAAGCAAAACTGCCGGAATACATGATTCCGTGGAGGTTTGTGGAAGTGGACGCCCTGCCACTGACGCAAAACGGCAAAGTCGATCGTCAAGCTTTGGCAGCATTAGATGTAGTTTATCCTGAGGTAGAAGCGATCGCGCCTCGAACGCCAATTGAAACGGCACTGGCGCAGCTTTGGACAGAGGTATTAGGGCGACCCGTTAGTCTCTATGACAACTTCTTTACCTCAGGCGGACATTCCTTACTTGCCACGCAGCTTACGTCTCGAATCCGAGACAGCCTGCAGGTGGATATTCCCCTGCAACTGCTGTTTGAGTCACCAACAGTCGCAGAGGTCGCAGAGTACATCGAGACCGTTCGTTGGGCAACCGCTGTGCATCCTGCTGGGATCAAGCGCGACGAACCAGAAGCAAAGGATTCCCGTGAGGAGGTCGAGTTTTGAAAACAGTTGAATTTCTAGCCCATCTAAGAAGTCTGGATATTCAGATTTCTGTTGATGGGGATAAGCTACGCTGCAATGCTCCTGAAGGGGTTCTCACATCAAATCTACAGCGCGAGATTCGCGATCGCAAAGTAGAATTGGTCGCTTTTCTGCACCACGCTAAAACAACACTCCAACCGTCCGAATTTCAACGATCCCCTCGGCGCACTTCAGCCCCACGACTGTCGTTTGCACAACAGCGGCTGTGGTTTCTAGAGCAACTTGTTCCCGGAAATGCGTTCTACAATATTCCAACAGCAATGCGGTTGACGGGAGCGCTCAATATTGTTGCGGTAGAGCAAAGTTTTAACGAGATTGTTCGTCGCCATGAAACGCTTCGCACGAGGTTTCGGATGCAAGACGCCCACCCAGTACAGGTAATTGCACCTGATATTGCGCTGTCGCTGCCCGTGGTTGATTTACGATCCCTAAGGTTAGAAGATCAATTTGCTCAGGTGCAAACGCTCGCGATCGCTGAGTCTCAACAGCCGTTTGACTTGGCTCAAGCTCCGCTATTGCGAGTGAAATTGTTACAACTTGACCAAGCAGAATTTGTGTTGTTGTTGACGTTGCACCACATCATTTCAGATGGATGGTCGATCGGAGTTTTGGTGCGCGAGTTGGGGACGCTATACACCGCCTTTGCTAATGAACAACCTTCTCCGTTAGCCGATTTACCACTTCAGTACGCCGATTTTGCTGATTGGCAGCGAAACTGGTTGCAGGGAGACGTTCTAGAGTCTCAACTAACTTATTGGCGACAGCAACTTGAGAATTTGCCAGCGCTAGACTTGCCAACAGATAGACCAAGACCTCCAGTTCAACAGTACCGGGGGGCAACGCGATCGCTAGAACTTTCTGCTGATCTAAGCCATGCCCTAGAAAGCTTGAGTCAAGATTCGGGCGTGACGCTGTTTATTACATTGCTCGCGGCCTTTCAAACGTTACTGTGTCGCTACACCGGACAAACAGATATTGCGATCGGTTCCCCAATCGCAAACCGCAATCGCAGTGAGATCGAAGGCTTAATTGGTTTTTTTGTAAACAGTTTGGTGATGCGAACAGATTTGTCAGGTGATCCAACATTCAGCGAATTGTTGGAGCGATCGCGGCAAGTGGCGCTTGATGCCTATGCTCACCAAGACTTGCCCTTTGAGCGGTTGGTCGAAGAACTTCAGCCCGATCGCGATTTGAGCCGCAACCCATTATTTCAAGTGGTGCTTGCTTTGCAAAATGCGCCCAGAGAAGCACTAGAGTTACCTGGAGTCATACTAAATCCAATCGAGTTTGATCCGGGAACAACACGATTTGATTTGGAGTTTCATGTCAGCCATTCTACGCATTTGGGAGATTTAACAGGCGGCACAACTGGGCTGACGGTACTCGCGGTTTACAATACGGACTTATTTGATGCAGCGACGATCGCGCAGATGCTCCAGAGCTTTCAAACTTTACTCGTTAGCATTACCACGAATCCAAATCAATCGATTTCAAGATTGCCAATTCTTACAACTGATGAATATCAACGTCTAGTGAAATGGAACCGCACTCAGGTTCCATACGCTACAGACCAGTGTATTCAACAGCTATTTGAAGCTCAAGTAGAACGCACACCAGATGCACTTGCAGTCGCTTCTGCAACGGTGCAGCTAACCTACCGCGAATTAAACGATCGCAGTAATCAACTCGCCCATTACTTGCGCTCGCACAACATTACCGCCGAAACTCCCGTTGGTATTTGCGTCGATCGCTCTCCTGATTTACTCATCGGATTACTTGGTATTCTCAAAGCTGGAGGTGCTTATGTGCCAATTGATTCAGCTTTTCCTGCAGAGCGTTTAGCGTTTATGCTAAACGACGCTCAAACTGCAATTTTGCTGACTCAACAGCATTTAATCGATCGGTTCTCTGACATTTGCGATTCTTTGAAGCAGCGCGTTATTTGTCTTGATCACTGGGATACTTTTGCAGCTTGTAGTCAGGAAAATCTCAATCCCTGCGTTACGGCTAACAATCTGGCTTACATCATCTACACATCTGGCTCCACAGGTCAGCCTAAAGGAGTGTTAGTCGAACATCGAAGTTTGCTGAATCTAATATTTTGGCATCAGCGCGCCTTTGAAATTTCGGCGAGCGATCGCGCAACTCAAGTCGCTGGAATTGCCTTTGATGCTTGCGGTTGGGAACTGTTTCCCTATCTTACGGCTGGAGCCAGCATTCACATTCCCGACGACATAACGCGAACCTCACCTACGCACTTGCAAGCGTGGATGGTTGAGCAACAGATTACGATTAGCTTTCTACCTACCCCCTTAGCTGAGAAAATATTTGATCTTGATTGGTCCAACAGTAATGCGTTGCGGTTCCTACTAATTGGCGGTGACAAGCTGCGTCAATTACCCGTTGCCCTACCATTTACCGTAGTGAATAACTATGGATTGACAGAAACAACGGTTGTAGCAACATCAGGACAAATCACAGACGATGTTCCGACCATTGGAGATGCGATCGCAAACACGCAACTTTATGTTCTCGATGCCAATCTTCAACCCGTGCCGCTTGGCGCAAAAGGAGAACTTTACGTTGGTGGACATGGTCTAGCACGGGGCTATCTCAATCGTTCTGAGCTAACGGCTGAACGCTTTATTACCAATCCGATTAACCCTGGATCGCGGCTCTACAAAACGGGTGACTGTGTGCGCTATCGAGCCAACGGACAGTTAGAGTTTCTTGGTCGATTAGATGAGCAGGTCAATCTTCGCGGGTACCGGATTGAACTCGGAGAAATTGAGACGGCGTTAGCGCAACATCCTGCGGTGCAAGCTGCGATCGCGATCGCAGATGAGCATGAAGGCGACCCCCGTTTAATCGCGTATGTGACGCAACGCCCTGACCCCCTTGACGCCAATCAAACAACAGAATTGCAAGCTGAGCAAGTGTTGCAGTGGCAAATGCTGTATGAAGAAACCTACGGGCAGCCTGCTCCGGTTGATCCAACCTTTAATATTATTGGGTGGAACAGTAGCTACACCGGGCAACCACTTCCGGCTAAACAGATTCAGGAATGGGTCGATCGCCGCGTTGACTACATTCTGTCATTACAGCCTCAGCGAGTGCTAGAAATTGGCTGCGGTACAGGGCTGATGTTGTTCCGACTTGCTCCACACTGTACCCAATACTGCGGAACTGATTTCTCTGAGGTTGGACTTCGCTCTATTGGTCAGCAGTTGTCGGATGGCTCACTTCCACACGTCGAACTTCTGCAAAAAGTGGCAACCGATTTTGATGGAATACCACCAAATTTTGATGCGGTCATTCTCAATTCGGTTGTGCAATATTTTCCTAGCATTGAGTATCTGGTGCAGGTAATAGAGGGCGCAATTCAGGCGCTGCACACCCCTAAAGACGCATCTGCCCCGTCTGGCTTTATCTTCTTGGGCGACATTCGGAGTCTGCCATTGCTAAAAGCGTTCCACACCTCGGTACAGCTTTATCAAGCGGAATCGTCGCTGGATAAATCCCAACTGAGACAACGAGTTCAGACCCAAATCCTTCGGGAATCAGAACTCGTAATTGACCCCGCTTTTTTTCAGGCGTTGCGCGATCGCTTTCCTGAAGTCACTCACGTTCAAATCGATTTAACTGAAGGACATCACCACAATGAAATGACTCAGTTTCGCTATAACGTGACGCTACATATCGGAACCAAAATCACGGCTCCAACCGATTCTCCAACGTGGCTTAACTGGACGAACGATCGCTTAAGTCTCTCCAGTGTGAAACAGCTTCTACACGAACAGCCCGACTTTTTAGGAATCACTCAAATTCCAAATGCGCGGTTATCTCATGCAATGCAAGCGGTGCAATGGTTAGAGGGCGCAGAAGCTCCTGAAACGGTCGGAGAATTTCGCGGAATGCAGGCTGCATCAGGTGTAGATCCTGAAGCCCTGCGATCGCTGATCGACGAATTACCTTATACGATTCGGTTGTGTGAGTCAGGTTCTAGCGCAGGACATTACGATGTTTTGTTTATTCACAATGGCAATAAAACAACGCCTGAATTTCCATTAGTAAAGCATTCTAATTCTTGGCAGTCTTATGCTAATAATCCTCTACATGCTAAGTTAGCGGCGCATTTAGTTCCCCAATTGCGATCGCACCTTAGTAAAAAACTGCCCGATTATATGATTCCTAGTCAATTCATCGTTCTGGAATCATTTCCATTAACTCCGAATGGAAAAATCAATCGTCGCGCTTTGCCTAAGCCTGAGGGGACTCGCTCTCAATCGATTAAAACCTATGCACCACCCCGCTCTGAAGTTGAACAACTGCTGACCGAAATTTGGTGCACTGTGCTGAGTCTAAAGCAGGTCAGTATCTACGATAACTTTTTTGAACTGGGGGGTCACTCGCTGTTAGCAACTCAACTGGTCTCTCGCATTCGCGACATCTTTGAGGTTGAGTTACCCCTGCGTAGCTTATTTGAAACGCCAACAATAGACGGATTAGCAACCGAGATTGAACGCTTGCAGAATAGCATGGTTAAGTCCAAAGTTCCCGCGATCGTGCCGCTCTCGCGGGAGAGTTATCGCGTCAAACTATCATCCCTTCAAAACGATCCGAAATGACTCAAACGCTCTCTCATGCTGATTCGGAAGCCGAAGTTTTCGTCCTGCCAACCTCCTTTGCTCAACAGCGACTTTGGTTTCTTCAGCAGTTGATGCCCGAAAATCCGGCTTACAATGTGCCGCTTGCAGTCCAGCTTAGCGGCGAACTGAATATCGCCGCTCTAGAGCAAACGTTTAATGAAATTGTGCGCCGCCACGAGTCGCTACGGACGAATTTCAAAATGATAGGAGGGCAGCCGAGGCAAGTGGTGCTGCCGCAGCTGACGTTGCCTCTGCCATTAATCGATCTACAAACTTTGCCACCAGCAGACCAGCAAGCAGAAGTTGAACGACTAACAATTGAAGCATTTCAGCGCCCGTTTGATCTGGTTCAAGATGCGCTGTTACGGGTAAAACTGCTGCAATTAGACGAAACCAACTATGTACTGCTGCTCACGATGCATCACATTGTTACGGATGGTTGGTCGATCGCCGTGTTGATTCGTGAACTAGAAGCGCTCTACATCGCATTCGCGGCTGGGCATCCTTCACCGTTAGCCGAGTTGCCAATTCAGTACGCTGATTTTGCTCATTGGCAACAAGACTGGCTTCAGGGAGAAGTGTTGGCAAGTCAACTCGCCTACTGGCAGCAAAAACTAGAGGGCGCAGCTCCTATTTTGGAACTGCCCAATCTAGGGGAGAAAACTGTGGTTCCTTCGGAATTGCACTTTACGTTTAGCGAAAAGTTTCAGGGCGCACGCGAAGCGTTAGTGTTGCCCAAAGCATTGAAGTCAGCAATCGTTCAATTGAGCGATGAAGCAAATGCGACTCCATTCATGACTCTGTTAGCCGCATTTCAAACATTACTCTTTCGGTATACCGGGCAAACTGATATCTCTGTCGGCTCTCCGATTGCAAATCGCAATCACAGCGAACTTGAGAGCTTGATTGGTTTTTTTGCAAATAGCGTGGTCTTGCGAACCGATCTATCAGGTAATCCTACGTTCTTAGATTTGCTCAACCAAGTGCGAGAAGTCGCATTGGGCGCATATGCCCATCAGGATTTGCCGTTTGAAAAATTGGTAGAAGCCTTGCAACCCGATCGCGACTTAAACCGCAATCCTCTGTTTCAAGTGGTATTTGCTCTGCAAAACTCGCCTGCTGAGTCATTAGAGTTGCCTAAGTTAACCTTGAGCCCTGTGTCTGTTGATCCGGGTACAGCCCGATTTGACTTGGAGTTTCAAATTGTAGAATGCTTAGACACACTGGGCGTTGTGGCAGTCTACCGCACTGATTTATTTGATCAAGCCGCGATCGCACGCATGCTGAAGCACTTCCAAACGTTACTAGAAAACATCGTAGCGGCCCCCAACCAACGCCTCTCTGATCTGCCAATCTTGACTGCTGTTGAGCAGCATCAACAATTAGTTCAGTGGAACGCAACTGAGGCAGAGTACCCCAAAGATTGGTGTATTCATGATTGGTTTGAATCGCAGGTCAACCAAACTCCCGATGCCGTTGCCGTTGTTTTTGCAGACCAACAGCTTACCTATCGTGAACTGAGCGATCGCAGCAATCAACTCGCCCATTCCTTACAACAATTCGGTGTTGTTCCTGACCGATTGGTGGGAATTTGTGTAGAGCAATCGCTTAATATGCTGATTGCGGTTCTGGCTGTTCTGAAAGCCGGAGGTGCTTACGTTCCGCTCGATCCGACCTATCCTACAGAGCGTCTGCAATTCATGCTCCAGGATGCTCAAGTTTCTATCTTGCTCACTCAGCGATCGCTAGTCGATCGGTTTGTAGAGTTAGGACAAACTGTGATCTGCCTAGATCAGCAAGAATATCGAACCGGCAGCAATCCTCCTCTCAGCCGCGTTACCGCTAATAATCTTGCCTATGTGATTTACACTTCTGGCTCTACCGGGCAACCGAAAGGTGTACTTGTCACTCATCAAGGATTGTCTAATCTTGCTCAGGCTCAGCACCAAATCTTCAATGTGCAACCGAGCGATCGTGTTCTACAATTTGCGTCTCTTAGCTTCGATGCGTCAATCTTTGAAATCATCATGGCGTTGACGACTGGAGCAACTCTCTACTTGATCCAATCTGCTTCGCGATTAGGAGCAAACCTGGTTCAATTTTTACAGGAGCAGCACATTACGCATGTGACTCTTCCTCCTGCTTTGCTCAACCTTTTACCCGAATTGCCTGATCTCAAAGTCGTCATCGCGGCTGGAGAAGCGTGTTCAAGCGAGCTAGTCGATCGCTGGGCAATGCGTCGCCGTTTTTTCAACGCTTATGGACTGACCGAAACAAGCGTTTGGTCAACCATTGCTGAACTGAAAGTGGGTCAAACCGTAACGATTGGACGCGCGATCGCAAACACTCAACTCTATGTCCTCAATTCCGATCTCCAACCCGTGGCGATTGGGGTTCCCGGAGAACTATACATTGGAGGTGACGGACTCGCAAAAGGCTACCTCAATCGCGCCGATTTGACGGCTGAACGCTTTATTCCCAATCCCTTCAAACCTGATTCACGCCTGTACAAGACTGGCGATCGCGTCCGCTATCGCTCTGATGGCAACCTTCAATTTCTCGGTCGCATGGATGAGCAAGTCAAGCTTCGCGGCTATCGGATTGAACTTGGAGAAATTGAAACCGTATTGAAACAACATCCTGCGATCGCAGCGACGGTGGTCGCTGTTCAAGTTGCAGAAAAGACGGTTGAGGAAAAGCATATTGTGGCTTGCGTTGTGCCAAATTCAGCCGCACCGCCTGAATTAAATTCCCAGTTAAAGGCATTTCTACAGCAACGATTACCTGCCTACATGATTCCGTCGGTCATTGCCATTCAGCCCACGTTACCCCTGTTACCTAATGGCAAGATAGATCGCCAATCTCTTGCTACCTTGTCACTCAATACTGCTGCGGTTGCTCCCCGCACTGAGACAGAAGTAACTCTGGCAAAACTTTGGGCTGAGCAGCTTGGCCTCACAGAAATAGACGTGACCCAAAACTTTTTTGACATGGGCGGAGATTCTCTCAAAGCTATGCGTCTGATGGATCAAATTCATCAGCACTTTGAGCAATTGGCTGTGCCAAATGGGGTTGGCGGAGCAAAGTCCGTTGGAGCGCTGCCGCTCTCTAGCTTATTTCTTGCTCCTACAATTGAACAATTAGCACAGCAACTCGATCAAGCGAATTGTTCACCTTCTGCGTCCGAAATTTCTAGCTTGGTGCCGCTTCAGCCTACAGGTTCAAAGCCGCCTTTCTTTTGCGTACATCCCATCTTTGGTACTGTTTTTCCCTATTACCAGTTGGCGCAGCAGTTCAGCGCTCCAACGGATTCCGCGAAGCGAACTTCTATTGCTCAAAGTACTTTGGAACTTGGTAAAGCCAATCGCCCGTTTTATGGATTGCACCCGATTGGCCTAGAAGGTCATCCACCGCATACGACGATCGAAGAGATGGCTGCCTACTACATCAAAGCGATTCGCCAGATTCAGCCTCAAGGCCCTTACTACATTGGTGGATGGTCGTTTGGTGGGGTGGTTGCTTTTGAGATGGCGCAGCAGCTTGAACAAGCCGGACACGAAGTTGCATTACTGGCAATGCTCGACACCGCAAGTCCAGGGCATCAGCTCTCTTACCGAGATAATTTCAACGTGCTAACCACCCTTACGCGATCGCTGCTTCCTTTCCTAATCGATTACGGTTGCTTGCTCAAATCTTCTCTTCAAACTCAGGTTCAAACTCAGAGCGCACAATTTTTGTCTAGTTTCCTCAAGTCTTTTCAGCGTCAACCGAGGGGCGACAACGAACTTCGCGCCGCGAACCCCGCTGAAGTTTGGCATAGCCAATCGCAATTGCTAAATGAGCTATCCTTACGTCCCATACTCCAAACTTATCGTGCCAATGCTGAGGCATTCCTGAGCTACAGTCCTCAAAGGTATTCCCACCCAATCACGTTATTCAAAACCAGCAAAACTAACCAGGATTCAACGTTAGGCTGGAAAAAGCTGACGAAGGAGGTCAACCTTTGTCCGATTCCAGGAAATCATCTCACCATGCTAAGAAGTCCTCATGTTCAATACTTAGCCCAACAGTTAAAGCAATGCATGGGAGAAGGGCAACTAACATCGTGATCAAGAGCTTACTAAGGAGCGTGGATTAAATAACCTGTAATTCTGGCTTGGCCGTGTAGTTCCATTGAGGCAAGTGTCGGTCAAATACAATTTTCATCGTTGATTTGAAGTCTTCAGCCACTTTTCTTCCGGTTTGATACGACTTGTCGAGAATTTTTAGTTTGGACTAGCAGGCTTCGAGCTGCTTGACTGACAAAACTAAGAAGCTGGGATGCGGCTGAGGACGCTGAATTCACGCTTTAGGGATTCATCGTGTTGTCGCTGGGAAGCAATCGCAGGTTGAGGGCCAGGTGAACAGGAGAGAAACGGATAAACCTGAATCTTCCATTGCTGGGTGATGGCAAGTCGAATCCAATTCCAGCCCAGTTTGAGATAACTCATGCCTCGCTTCCAGTGAGCATCAACTTGGCGACGCTTACCTGAAGCAACCACTTGTACCCCTCACATAACCGCCTCAATTCAGATTCGCCAAAAACAGTAGTGCCCTCCACTCACGTCAAACGATCTAGACTTCAAGAGGAATGACGTTGAACGATCGCACATGACACTGACACAAGTTTGGGGTTCTCTGCTAATTTTTCTGCTGTGCCCAATTTTGGGCGGATTGCCGCTAATCGAGTGGATTACGGTTGCGCTGACTCGAAAGCGATTAAGCCGAATTGGGACGAAAAATGTCAGCGTTTCGGCTGCGTTTTATCACGGCGGCAAGGTGGCAGGCATTTTAGCGGTGTTGTCTGAGGCACTAAAGGGCATTTTGGCGGTGCTGTTGGCGCGATCGTTCTTCCCAGATCATCCTGAATGGGAGTTGATTGCGCTGATCGCTCTCGTTTTTGGGCGCTACTGGATTGGTAAAGGTGCGGGCACAACGAATGTGACGTGGGGCTATATTGTGCATGATCCGATCACATCTTTTCTGACATTTTTGATCGGTGGCATCGGATTTACTCTCCTACGAGAACGAAAGCTAGGGCGATTTGGAGTTTTAATTCTGTTTCCGTTGCTCACTGCCGCAAGACATGCAGACGATTCAGCTCTAATCGGAGCATCGATTTGCCTTGCAGGTCTGATGGGATGGATCTACACTCAAATTCCAGATGATTTGGAGTTGAAGCCAGATACGGCTCAGACGGATTCACAAACCATGTTTAAATTCTTTCGCGGCGATCGCGCTGTTCTTTCGCTAGATCAGCCCCTGCAAGCCAATAAAGTTGGAGAAAAGGCAGCGACTCTTGCCCATCTGAAAGGATTGGGCTATCCAGTTCCAATGGGATGGGTGCTGCTGCCGGGAGATGATCCACAACCGTTGATCGAACTGTTGCAGCCGTCGGAGCAAACCCCGTTGGTCGTGCGATCGTCGGCGGTTGGCGAAGATTCGGAACTCGCGTCAGCGGCGGGACAGTATGAGACGATTTTAGGTATCACACAGCAACGCGATCTGTTGAGCGCGATCGCGCAGTGTTTGGCGTCTTACGATCAGCCGTCTGCGGTCAGGTATCGGCGCGATCGCAATTTACCAGATACCTCAATGGTGGTGTTGATTCAGCAGCAGGTTCGCGGCGTGTTTTCGGGTGTGGCATTTAGCCGAGACCCGATCGCGCGGCAAGGCGATTCAGTCTTGGTTGAAGCGTTGCCCGGCAGTGCTGAACGGGTGGTGTCGGGGCAAGTGACGCCTGAAAGTTATCAAGTGCTGGTGTCAGAGATCGGTTCGAATTGGACGTTGCCCGATGAAATGACGCTGGAGGTGCAGGGAAGCGGGGAAGTGCCGCTTCACTTGGTGCAGCAGGTGGCCTACTTAGCTCGCCATCTAGAGGCGCACTATCACGGCATTCCCCAAGATATTGAGTGGAGCTATGACGGCCAGACGCTATGGCTCCTGCAATCTCGCCCGATTACGACCTTGATTCCGATCTGGACGCGCAAGATTGCTGCCGAAGTGATTCCGGGCGCGATTCGTCCGTTGACATGGTCAATCAATCGCCCGTTGACCTGTGGCGTTTGGGGAGAGTTGTTCTCGTTGGTACTAGGTCAGCAAGCTCAAGGATTAGATTTTAATGAAACGGCAACGTTGCACTATGCTCACGCTTACTTTAATGCGTCGCTATTAGGACAAACGTTTCGCCGCATGGGATTGCCTCCAGAGAGTTTAGAGTTTTTGACCAGAGGTGCAAAGTTTAGCAAGCCACCAATAAAGTCAACGCTGCAAAACGTCCCCGGATTGCTGAAGCTAGTCCGACGAGAACTACGGCTGGAGAAAGATTTTCAACGAGATGACCAACGCTATTTCTCACCTGCGTTAACCGAATTTGCAACGCATCCAGCAACGCAACTTTCGACAGGAGAGGTGTTAGATCGCATAGACAAAATTCTGGAATTGCTAAAACGAGCGACGTACTACAGCATCCTTGCTCCGCTCAGTGCAGCGTTGCGACGGTCAATCTTTAAAGTTTCAGAGGATGAAATTGATAACAGCCGAACGCCCGAAGTTGCAGCCTTGCGATCGCTTCAAGCCATTGCCACTAGAGCAAAACAAACTGGCAATATTTCTCATCAACTGACGGCTGAGCAATTGTTTGAGCACCTGAGTGAGACGAAGCAAGGGCGGGATGTGTTAGCCGAGTTCGACCTGTTTCTAGAGCAATACGGCTATTTAAGCGAGGTCGGAACTGACATTGCTATACCTACGTGGAGAGAAGATCCAAAGCCGATTCGAGAGGTGTTTGCTCAGTTTTACTTTCATCCGATTGAGCGAGAGGTGGTGCCAAGTCGATCGCGCGTTCAGCAACGAGTTGATCTCAAAGGCAAGGTAACGGAAGTGTATAGCCGACTGTTGGCGCACTTGCGCTGGAGCTTTGTGGCGTTAGAAGAACAATGGTTAACCTCTGGTACGTTAGAGCAGCCGGGAGACATCTTCTTTCTGAAGTATGACGAGATTCGACACGTTGCTGCGACGTCAACCTTTCCTCGTCTCATTGAACAACGGCGATCGCAGTTTGAACAAGATCGCCAACTTGCCCAAGTGCCGCAGCTTGTGTACGGAGACGATCCACCCGAACCTAAGCTAGAAACCTGGCAAGCCTCTCAAACGTTGCAAGGCATTGGAGCAAGTCCTGGACAAAAAGAAGGACGCATCAAAATCATGAAGTCACTCTCGAGCGGAATTCGCCTCGATCGCGATACTATTTTGGTCGTGCCCTACACCGATTCGGGCTGGGCAGCAATTTTGGCGCAGGTGGGCGGGCTCATTTCCGAGGTGGGCGGCAAACTCTCTCACGGCGCGATCGTCGCGCGAGAATACCGAATTCCTGCCGTGATGGATATTCCGAATGCCACAACCCGCTTACACGATGGGCAGCAAGTTCGGATCGATGGACAACGCGGCAGAATTGAGATTCTATAGCGATATTTAAAAGGCAAAAACCTCTGTTTCCCAAAGAAATCGGAGATCTAAACATGCCATCTTGGGGTTCACGTACTGACGACGAGCAAATAGCGGACGAAGGATCTAGTTTATTTCTTCATTCCTCATCCTCGCGAAGCGGGTCAAAGCTCTCCCTTATCCCCGCTCTCGTGCTGTTGCAAACAGTCGCAGCGCTTGCTCCGAACCCACAAACCGCCAGTGCCAAGGCTCATAAATCACACGTTGAGCATTGTTAGGGCGAAACGATAACTCAAATCCAAATTTCTTAGCATTTTTGCTCATCCACCGAGAGGCAGACGAGCGAGCAAACGCTTGAGAAATATCTAAATAGGGAGCGCGACCATCACCAACATCAATCGCATATCCTGTGTGATGTTCACTGTACCCCGGAGGTGCAACGCTCCTAGCGGCTCCCTCCAGTCCGCGCCGCCGCACGCGATCGCGAAATAACATTGCTTGCTCATCAATACTACGAAACCCAGAAATCGGCACAATGGATACCTTATTCGCTTTCGCCGCACTGACCATTTGTTGCCATGCGATCGCGGCTTCAGGCGCTAATTTCTCCACGCGCCCCCCGTATTTACCAATGGCAACCAGTGTGTTTAGCTCCGCTTGAGGGTAAGGAAAGTGCCCTAGTTTAGGCGAAGCCTTAGGGGAAGGGGTATTGAGCGGCAGGCGGGGACGTGGATCAGGCAACAACGATGAATCAGGCGTGCTGGGAGTGGGTGATTTCAACAACAATTGTGCAGAGTTTGGGCGTGTCGGCAGTGGCGAAATTGGCGTTGGTTCAACCGATGCGCCCACGCTGAGATGCAATCCACTATGATTGAGCGCGACTACCCAACTAAAAGACGTTAGGGCAACAATCAGTAAGGCGTGCGATCGTAACCAGCTTAAAATTCTCATCAACCCAAAATCGTTAAAGTAAGCGTTTGCAGGCAACGTAAATTCATCACCGTCAGTTCTGGCAACCAGGCTATCTTATACACTTGAAATGATGGTGAAATGACAGCACAGGTAAAATTCTATGAAATGGCAAGTGGTTCTTGAACCTGATGCAGAAACTGGAGACTGGGCTGTTTGGTGTCCACAATTACCAGGATGTGTCTCTGCTGGAGAAACGGAACAAGAAGCGTTAGACAACATTCGAGCCGCGATCGCGCTGTACTTAGAACCAGATCCTATAGATCTAACCTCTAGCGCGATCGTGCGAGAGGTGTCAGTTGAATGACACGCACCCGTCGAATGACTGCTGTTGAAGTCGAGCAAATCTTGCAACAGTATGGATTTGTTTTCGTATCGCAAAAAGGAAGCCATCGAAAATGGAGACAGCCAGATTCGAGCCTTCAGGTGATTGTGCCATTTCATAAAGGTCGAGATTTGCCCATCGGTACAATGCGTAACATTATGCTAAACGCCAACATTCCAGATATCGAATGGAAGACAGATTAATCGAGCGGCTGGAGGGCGCGATCGCTAATCGGTAAAATCTTCCGCTTCATTCCCGGCAAGCCATCAAATCGGATCGCCAGCGTTGCTTTGGTTCCAGAGCCAAAGACATTTGTAATTTCACCCACGCCAAACTGGCTGTGAATCACGCGATCGCCAACGCTCCAATCAGCATCGGCATCCGCATGGTTGACCAGAATCGGCGGCTTGGCTTGAGCCGCACCTTTGGTCCACTTCGCTGGAATTGAGGTTGCCGTATTAGAATCCATTAACTCACGCGGCATTTCCGCCAAAAATAGCGAAGGACTGGCAGGTTCACGATTTCCATATAAGCGGCGTTCGCGAGCATGAGAGATGAACAATCGCTCCTGAGCGCGGGTAATGCCGACATAACAGAGCCGCCGTTCTTCCTCGATCGCGGCCGGATCATCGAGAGAACGATAGCTCGGAAACAAGCCTTGCTCCAACCCAACTAAAAACACAATCGGAAACTCTAATCCCTTCGATGAGTGCAATGTCATCAGCGAAACGGTTGTCGTTTCTTCTGGCGTGTTGTCTAAATCTGACGCGAGGGATGCACTCGCCAAGAAGCCAATCAAGCTCTTGTCGTCTTCATTTTCTTCCTCATATTGCAGCACCGCGTTGTAGAGTTCCTGCACGTTCTGAAAGCGATCTTCCGCTTCGTCTGTGCCTTGCGCCTTGAGATCTTGAACGTATCCCGAATCTTCTAACACGCCTTGCACAATCTCAGATGCCGAAACAGCATCGAGCATCTCCCGATATTTCTGAATGATATTGGCAAACGCAATCACTCCCTTGGCCGAGCGTCCAGCCAGGGTTTTAACCGAGGTTTCATCGCTGATGATCTCCCAAAGCGGAATGCCCAACTCGATCGAAGCTTTTTGCAGAGATTCAACGGTCGATTTGCCGACACCCCGACGAGGCGTATTAATCACGCGCAGCAGGCTGATAGTATCGGCAGGGTTTACGATCGCTCTTAAATACGCCAACACGTCTTTAATTTCTTTGCGATCGTAGAACCGCAACCCGCCAACAATCTTATAGGGCACCCCCCAACGCACCAAAATATCTTCAAACGCACGCGATTGAGCGTTCGTCCGGTAGAGAATCGCGAACTTACCCCAGTGCAAATCAGGATTATTTTGCTCTAGCTTTCGCATTCGCTGAACCACAAATTCAGCTTCATCAATTTCATCTTGAGCGCGATAGCAGAACGCAGGTTCTCCCTGTCCACGAGTGGGTTTGAGAATTTTGTCGATCCGCTCCGTGTTATTTTCGATCAGTTCGTTCGCAAGTTGGAGAATGTTCTCAGTGGAGCGGTAATTCTCCTGGAGCTTCACCATCGTTCGGGTGTCGTCATCCGGCAACCCATCTCCAAAGTCGTGTTGGAATCCCATCAAGATGGTGAAATCTGCCATGCGGAACGAATAGATAGACTGGTCAGCATCGCCTACCACAAAGACGGAGCGGTAGTTCCAGTCATCGAATTTAGTCGCTGATTCTCCATTTGTAACCAACAGTTGAATCAGATCGTATTGTGTGCGATTTGTGTCTTGATATTCATCTACTAAAATGTGGCGAAAGCGTTTGTGCCAATAGGCTCGAATCTGTTCATTCTGACGAAACAGAAGTACCGGAATTAGGATTAAATCATCAAAATCTACAGCATTGTTTTCGGCTAACTTGTCTTGATACACGCTGTAGATATTACTAATCACACGACCTCTAAAATTCGGCTGCTCTTTCTCATACTCTTGCGGAGAAAGTCCTTTGTTTTTCGCATTGCTTATCGCATACCGAACTGATCGCGGATCGAATTTCTTTTCGTCTAAATTTAGCTGATTGATAATAATATCTTTGACGAGGCTCTGAGCATCTGACTCGTCAAAAATGGAAAATGCCTTTGTCCATTTGCGCCCCCGCTCA
This sequence comes from Myxacorys californica WJT36-NPBG1, assembly GCA_019359315.1. GTDB lineage: Bacteria > Cyanobacteriota > Cyanobacteriia > Leptolyngbyales > Leptolyngbyaceae > Myxacorys > Myxacorys californica. Next base: position 29,664 of record JAHHHO010000003.1, on the reverse strand, counting down.
TCCTGAAATTTTTCGATATCAAAACGCAAAATTCGGCAGCACAGCGCATGAAACGTGCCAATCCACAGATCTTTGGTAATGGTTTTGTAGATGTGCGATCGTAGCTTTGTCTGCACGTATCCCGGCAACGACTCTAGCGGTTTACCATGCTCACGCATTGCCTCCCGCTCGGCAAACAGTCGCTCGATCCGCTCTTTCATCTCCTTAGCCGCTTTGTTCGTAAACGTCACCGCTAAGATATTCTCCGGGTCAACCCGATGCTCTAGCACCAAATTGGCGATTCGATAGGTCAGTGCCCGCGTCTTGCCTGATCCTGCTCCCGCAATCACCAGTAATGGACCGCAAAAATGCTCCACCGCTTGTCGTTGTGAAGGGTTGAGATGGCTCAAGAAGTCAGTAGTCATGGCGAGGGCAAAAAGATGATTTTACTCCATGACCAGCCTATCGCATTCCCAGAATCGCGCGGTGAGAGAAGTGGTTGAGAAAGCCGAACGGCAGGAAAGCGTGATAAAGATGAAGATGCGCGATTAGCTCAAGGGCAATGCTAGGAACCGTACGATCGCTGAAGAATTGCTTCTTAGGAACTCTTGCTCGTTTCCATTAGCCGCAAATAGGCAAATGTAGCCAGGAAGAAAAATGGAACAAAAAACCACTCTGGAGAACTGCGGTATACCCAAACCATCAACGCCAGCCACAGGAGAAGACTAAGCAGTGCAAGTAACTCACGCATGGGAATACCTCACGAACTGTCATAGGAATTCCCTACTTTCTTCAGTAAACTCACTGAGAGGTCAGCTAGAAAACCTTAAAGACTTTATAAAAGGTTGACGAAAATTTCTTTCAAGATAGGTAAAGGATAAGAATGGCTCATTGAAACGCTGGGTATTTCTCTCTGTAGCTCTTAGAATTCTTAACACAACGCCATCTAGCGAGGGTATGTTTAAGCCGCAGGTAGGGAAAGCACACCCTTCTTTATCTTTCAGTCTTTATTCCCTTCGCTACAATGAGCAGTAAAGCTGAGCAATAAAGCGCCAGTCCAGTATTTAAAGAGGCATTTCGATGCAAGCACCGACCTTATTAATCTCTAAGGAATTACCGAGTCTTAAGTACACCTACGCCCCCGATCGCTTCGATGAAACCTGGGAAGCTCCCCTTTCCATTCTGCTGGGGTTAGGACGGGCAGCAGGCGCAGATTTTATTGAATTCTTCTTAGAACGGGTGAACTATATTAGCTGCATGGCGGAAGATGATGCCATCACTAGCATTTCACCTCGGCTTTCCACCGGAGCAGGCGTACGTGTGTTTCGAGGCAAAGCAGACTGTTATGTCAGCACGAATGATTTGTCGTTCAACGGGCTAAAAGCTGCCCTAGAGAAGGGTTTGTCAATCATGGGCTTACATTTGCCCTCGCCCAACGCATTCATTCCTGAAATTCACCTTGAGCTGCTGCGCGACTACGCCACTAAAAAAGGAAAGGATGCTTGGCTAGGTAACTGTAGCTCCATGCGCGAAATGGGGGATGTGTTGCTCTCCGCGAATGGTGAACTGGCACAAAAAGCGGATCACGTCCAGTCGCGTCGGGCGGTCTATTTCCGGGATTGGCAAGAGGTCTTGGTCGCGTCGAGCGATGGCACGTTTGCGCGCGATATTCGCCTGGCTCAATCGGTTGGCTACAGCTTACTCTGTGCAGACGGCACGAATCGGTCTTCGATCAGCAAGCGATCGGGCAGCACAAGCGATCCTAGTTTCTTGAGAACGTGGGACTACAAGGCAGACGCTGAAGATGTGTCAGGATCGGCGGCGAAGATGCTGTATGCCGATTATGTTGAGTCGGGTAGCTACCCGGTAATCATGGCAAACCAGTTTGGCGGCGTGATTTTCCACGAGGCGTGTGGTCACTTGCTGGAGACAACTCAGATCGAGCGCAAAACGACGCCGTTTGCTGACAAAAAAGGCCAGAAGATTGCTCATGAGAATTTGACGGCTTGGGATGAAGGCATTACCTCCGACGCTTTCGGAACGATCGACATGGATGATGAAGGAATGCCTGCTCAGCGCACGTTGCTGATCGAGAATGGCGTTCTAAAGAATTTCATCAGCGATCGCGCTGGCTCGGTTCGTACCGGACACCCCAGAACGGGCAGCGGTCGTCGTCAAGGTTTCACTTTTGCCGCCGCTAGTCGGATGCGAAACACCTATATTGCGCCAGGTGAGTACTCGATTGAGGATCTGTTCAACTCGGTTGAGAAAGGCATCTACTGCAAAAAAATGGGCGGCGGTAGCGTTGGACCTACCGGACAGTTTAACTTTGCGGTCGATGAAGCTTATCTGATCGAGAACGGCAAAATCACCAAGCCGCTCAAAGGAGCAACGCTGATCGGAGAAGCCACCGAAATCATGGACAAGATTTCCATGTGTTCTAACGATCTGGGCTTGGCAGCCGGATTTTGCGGTTCGGTGAGTGGCAGCATTTATGTCACCGTCGGTCAGCCTCACATCAAGGTTGATTCGATCACAGTGGGCGGTCGTTAACTTCCGTTCAGCTCATGATTCTTGAGGGATGCGTGCTGATGCATCCCTACCCGTTTCAATAGCCCCCGATATTTAACCAGAAGATTTCTATGCCAACGATCAACGAAATTGCGTCCTACGCCCAAACCGCCGCGCAGAAACTGGGCATTCAGAAATTTGACATTTACGGCTCCACGGTTGATGAAACTAGCGTGCAGGTCGATCAGGGCGAACCCCAACAAATGAAAGCCTCGAATCGATCGGGCATTACCGTTCGCGTTTGGAATGATGCTCATACGGTTGGTGTCACCTCGACCACTGACGTTGACCCAATCGGCTTGCAACTGGCGCTAAAAACGGCTCACGAGGCGAGTGCATTTGGTGTCAAAGACAATGTGCCCGACTTTAGCCCTGAAGCAACTGCCGCGATCGCTCATGCCAACGCTACTGATCGGTCTCCGCAGGCAGAAGTCTCACAACTGCTTCAAACCCTTGTGGGTGCAGAAAAGGAATTGTTAGAAGCGCATCCTGCGATCGTCGGCGTTCCCTACAATGGATTGGCGCAGCGAGATATCGATCGCTTCTATCTCAACAGCGTCGGAGCCTTGCGGCATGAAGCCCATTCGTATGCATCGCTCTATCTCTACACCAAAACCGAAGAAGAAGGCAGAAAGCCGCGTAGTGCTGGGGCCTTTCGGGTCAGCACTGGGTTAGCAAAGCTCGACATTAACGGCTGTCTCAAAGAAGCGGCTGAGAAAACAATTAGCCATCTCAACTATGAGAAGGTAAAAACCGGAAAGTATCGGGTTGTTTTCTCCCCAGAAGCCTTTTTGAGTTTGCTGGGCGCGTTCTCTAACTTGTACAACGCTCAAAGCATTCTCGATAACCAGAGTCTTTCGACGCCAGAATCGCTCAATACTCAAATCGCCTCTCCGTTGCTTTCGGTCTGCGATGATGCGCTGCATCCTGATAATGTTGGAGCAGAAACGTTTGATGGAGAAGGCACGCCGACGCGTCGCGTACCTCTGATTACAAATGGGGTGTTGACGAGTTTTCTGCACAGCGCTGGCACAGCAAAGCGAATGAATACAGAACCGACTGGAAACGCCAATATGGGCGCAAAAGTGACGGTTAGCCCGAACTTCTTTCATGTGTTTCCGGGAGAATCTGCTTCAGAGGAATATAGTCTGGACACAGCAGACAATGTGATTTTGATTGACGATCTGAGCGCCCTTCACGCAGGTGTGCAGGCGTTGCAAGGATCATTTTCGCTGCCGTTTGATGGTTGGTTGATTAAAGATGGCAAGCGCATCAGCATCGAGTCGGCAACGGTCGCGGGTGATATTCGCGAGGTGCTGAATTCGATTATTTACGTAGAGAAAGATCTGGAATTTACCGGATCTGGAGTTGCACCTAGAGTGTGGGTGAATGAACTATCAGTGACGGGTGAATAGAGCTTGTTGGCAGCGGATGTAATGGATTAGCGGAAGGTTTTCGTTGCCTCTGTTAGCCCATCCGCTGCCACATTGCATAATCACTAAATTCATCATGTCTGATCACTCAATCAATCCGCTCGGAGGCGTGATTTCGATTCGACGATCGCGCAGATTGACAACAGGAACGATCGCTTCGACAAACGGAATCAAAATCGATTTGCCCTGCGGAGATTTGACCTCTAGTAAGTCGTGACCCGCAGTCATGACATCGGTTACGGTTCCGACGAGAGCTTGATTGGCTTGATGATATACCGGAAGCCCGATTAGATCTGATACGTGAAATTCGCCGTCTTCAAGCTGAGGGCGATCGCGCTCTGGAACGTGGAGTGTACAGCCTCGTAGCGCTTCTGCTGCGCTGCGATCGCGCACTCCTTCCAACTGCAAAACATACAGTCCTTTCCCATCCAAATAGCGGCCCCCAATCAACCGAATTGGTTCTGGCTCTTGCTGATTCGGACGCAACAACCACCGCTCTCCGGGCACTTCAAAGCGCTCTGGAAAATCTGAGTTTGGGTAAACGCGCACCTCTCCCCTAATTCCGTGAGCCGCCACGATTTTGCCAATTTCTAAGAACTCAGACGCCATAATTTGAGCATGAGCGAACCCTGATTACTCTATCACAGGAGTATGGGAGGCGGTTGCGACTCAACCGCCTCCCACTGCAAATTCTCTTAATCTTGCGGATCGAATCGATAGCGCACTTTCATCCCCGTGTTGTACTCAGCTGGAGTTTGGGGAAACACATTTGAGGGATTCGCCCTCAGATCAAGACCGCCGCCACCAATTTCTAAACTGCCAAGCGGGCCTCTGTACTGAGGAGACTGCCCGACTCCAGGTAAGCTAAAGCTGGCAGGGGATGGCAGGGAAGTATCTCTTAGCGATCGCGTCTGCAACCCAGACAACGAAGCGGCATCTCCAAACCCTTCCACTGAAGGCGCAACGGGTTGCATTTGAATTCTGCTTTGTGAAGGTCGAACCTGTGAAGATCGAAGCGGTTCATTTGGCGCTACGCTCTGCTCAACTTGGAGAGATTGAGCAACGGCAGGACGAATGCTCGCTAACATTAAGATGGTTAATACAGCAACGGCTTTATTCATGGGGTGGCTCCAGCTAGGTTGGCTGAACGTTACTCATAATGTATAACCAGAATGCCCTGATGGAACAACAGGATCGCCATAAGTAAGAAAATTTAGACATGCAGAACGACAACAAGGGATTGTGATCCGCAAGCTCTAGAGCTTTGTGAAACGAATCGCATTCAAGATATGTATTCTAAAGGTTGTTCAGAATGCATTAAATTTGGCAATGGAGCGAATTTCATTCGCAGCCATCAGCGCTTTGTTTGCGGCACTGCTGTTCGCTTAAAATGGCACTATTGAGATCCTTCAACGGAATTACTTTGAAGTGATAGAAGCGTTCTCCTTGACTGGGTTCCTTGAATTCTAAAGTGGTATAACCAAATCGCTTGCCTTGAAAGAATCGTAGGTCTACATGATTGAACTCAACTCGCGCCACATATTTCGATTGTTGGAAGTCGTTAGCAACGTTAGCAAGTGGTTGAGTGTAGATGCTTCGAATGAGATTTAATCCTTCCGTATTCGTTCTAGTAAAGGCTGCATTTGCTCTATTGCTTTGAGTTCGATAAGCGATCGCTTCCTCTCCAACTACTATGTCTGTTTGATCTGTGGGATTCATGGCAAACACAATACTGCCACCTTTTACTTTTGCTTCACTGGTGTAGAATGGCAATCCGCTCAACTCTCCGATGTCGCGCTTAAACGGAGATAACAAGGAATGCTTTTGCGCCCACTGCAATACGGTCTGGATCTTCTGCCCAGGAAGGGCTTGAGCAGATGAAGCGGTGCCTAAGAAAGCTAGAGTGAGTCCGATAACAGAAATGACATTGCGGTGAATCATAATTAGAAATAGTAGCGATCGCACTTAGCAGCACAACAAAGAGTGATACAAAAATAAATTGTTCAATTTCCGAATGAATGGATTATTGATTACTAGCGTAGTACTCGAACTTGCTCAGCAAGATTGCAGCAGGTGCAGTCAGCACCACCATGTACGTCGAACGAGAGAACAAGAGAAACGGGCTGACTAACAGATGTGTTAAGAATTCTTTTTTGATCTGCTGGCGTAATGTAAACTTTGTTCTCTTGCATCATGTCTCCTACAATTCTGCCGCGATCTAAACAGCCCAAATTAAAGTCATAAACTCCGTTGCTAACTGAGTTAACGCTGTTTCCACTATCGACCCCTTTTTTGATCGCCGTTTTGAAGCCTGGATCATAGAATTTATTGATGCGAAAGTAGGCAACATTGACGTTCTGCTCAAAAATTTCTTCTTGTCGTGTGATTAAATATCCACACACGACAGTGTCAAACTGATCATTGCCAAAGATGCCATAGCGATTTGTTTTCTTCAAATTGGTGGGCGGAGTGACTTTACACGTCGCAGATTGAGCGGTTCTCGGCGCGGCTTGAGCGGTTTTCACATTGGTTCTTACATTGCGCTCTGCGCTGATTGCAGGCTGATCGGTTCCTACGGAGTTGTGCGCTGCGCTAATCGGAACAACCGCTAGATTCAACAATAGTGCGGCACTCAGTCCCTTTAACCCTTGAGCTAACTGTGCAACCATACCCGTTTCCTCACTCTTCGCCTATCTAGAGCTACACCTTGCCATTTCAATCTTCCGCAAGGTTCCATCAGGATTTGAAATCGTTTGTGAGACACTTTAAGCAAGTGCGATCGGGAAACTGAAATGCTGCTGTTGTCTCTACCTAAACAACTACGGTTCGCCAAATACCTGATTCGTGTAAGCCTAGTCGTCTTACTCGTGGTCGGGCTTACTCAGCCTCTGCTCCAAACCCCAGCCGTTGCGATGCAAAACCAGCAATCAATAACTCCGCAAACAGCATTAGAACGCCTCGCTACCGCCAATGCTGTTGCTTCAGAATGGTTTGCGCCCAGTTTTCTAGCGCAAGTTTCGGTACAACAAGTTCAAAATATTTTAATGAGTTTGACAACTGAACTCGGGAAGTATCAGCGCGTCGAGCCAAGTGGCAACGACTATCAACTGGTTTACGAGAAAGGAGTTGTTCCAGCTAAAATTGTCCTCGATCCGAAAGGACAAATTGTAGGATTACGATTTCTACCTGTTCAGGCACAGTTTAAGAGTCTAGACGATGCGATCGCGCAATTCAAACAGCTACCCGGTAAAGTTAGTCTGTTGATTGTAGAAAACAACGTTAAAAAGGTTGGGTTAAATGAAAGCACACCCTTGGCAGTAGGATCGGCATTTAAGCTGGCAGTACTGGCAGCACTAAAGACTCAAATTGAATCGGGACAACATCGCTGGGATGAAGTAATTTCCTTACAAGAGCGTCAGAAGAGTTTGCCTTCAGGATTTTTACAATCTTGGGCAGATGGTTCTTTGCTCACGGTGCAATCGGTGGCAGCTTTGATGATTTCCCAAAGCGATAACACTGCTACCGATCACCTAATTCATCTGGTCGGACGAGATGCGATCGAGCCGTTGACGCCTCGCAATCAACCGTTTTTGACGACCCGTGAGGCATTTATTCTAAAAGCTCAAACGAATCACGATTTGCTGCAACGCTATCGAGCCGCTAATCTATCCGCCCGTCGTGCCTTGTTAGACGAAATTGCTCAACGACCTCTACCAGGTGTAGAAGAATTCGTTGCTGATCCGGTTGCCCTTGATATCGAATGGTTTTTCACACCCGCAGAACTGTGTTCTCTCATGAATCGGGTGAAAGATTTGCCGCTCATGAGCATCAATCCAGGTATTTCCAATTCGCAGGCATGGGCGCGAGTGGCGTTCAAAGGCGGCTCAGAGCCAGGCGTGATCAATCTCACAACAGCGCTGCAAGCTAAGAATGGAAAGCAGTATTGCGTGGTTGCAACTTGGAATCACAATCAGGCGTTAGACGAAACCCGCTTTGTCTCGCTTTATGAAAGTACGATCGCGTTGCTGAAATGACGCAGAACCTCTCTAATTAATAGTTCGCGTGTATTATGAGAAATATACCCTTCAGGCTCGACCAGAGCGGCTTACGATATTCCTCATGCTAGATTTGCGAGGCAAAACAATTTTAGGCATTGATCCCGCGATCGCAACGATTGGTTACGGGGCAATTCACGATGAAAAAGCGCTCGACTATGGGGTGATTGTCACGCCTGCAAAAGCGCCAATTTATGATCGACTCAAACAGATTCACGACGACATCCGCGAACTCTGCCAACTCCTAAAGCCCGATGTTGTCGCTTTAGAAATGCCGTTCTTCACACGAGAAAACACGAATGCCAATAAGGTGCTGCGGGCACTGGGCGTGATTCAGTTGGCGCTCGGAGAATGCGGACTGGATGAACCAATTTTTCTGCATCAATCTCAAGTCAAAGCGGCAGTCGCAAAATACGGAGCTGAAAAATCTGAAATTCAACAATCGGTGATGCTGATTTTTGGACTGGCAGAGATTCCTAAACCCGATGATGCCTCTGATGCTCTAGCGATCGCATATGCAGCTCAAACAGGCGCTCGCGCTAACGTGAAGTAGAAGCTACTCGCGTTGCAAAGTGTGGATCTGCTGCACAAACGCCTCATGTTCTGGTGACGCTAACCCCTGCTGCAACGTTGCGATCACCGACGGCATATCCCCCGCTAATAATGCGTCTGCCGCTAACCACAGTCCTGGAAAAACTCGACTGCGAATGATTCCAGTCTTGTCGGGTGTCAAGGCCACGTATTCATCGTCCTGTAAGACAAACCAATCCAGCTTGTTCTCAAACATCTGCCACACAATGTATTCCTGCACTCCATTGCGTCGATAGGCTTTCTTCTTATCGCCCAAATCATAGGCTGCGCTACTCGCTGCCACTTCTGCAATCAGTTCAGGTGCGCCCTCAAGGTAGTCATCGTCTGAAATGTGTACTTGCCCACCCACAGACGAATCGAGAAATAAAGCAACATCGGGCTGCGGTTCGTTGTCAAGATCGAGCCGCACAGTTGAATTATCAGCCAACTCAGTTCCTGGAGTTGAAACTTGATAGTTGAACAACCAACCCATTAATTCAGCATGGGGTTTGCCATGACTTCTAAAGCGCAGTGCAGCAGCCACGTAGACAACTCCTTCAATGAGTTCTGCTTTTTGAATGTGTTTTGCGGCAGCATAGCGACGCTCAAATTCTCGACGGGATACACGATCGCCACTTTCTAGCGGTGCGACTCGTGTGGAGTGAGGCGAGTCGGCGTGAGCGTTGGTTTGAGACGCATTCGTTACCATAGAGTCCATCAACTGTGCAGACTGCAAAGAATTCGTTGGTCTTATTGTAAACGAACCGGATTTGTCGGTATTGCTATCTGACGATTTAGCAGCCTTTGCCCACGACCGTGAGTAGTCGTTGATAAAACCCCTGTTGATAAAACCCCTATGGTCACACCATTTCTACCTGCATCTGTAAAGGCGTTAACTGAGCCTGAATCGATTCACGCCGTTCAGTCCATTCGACGCTGCGCTGTTACTACTCCTCTATCCCCAATTCCGATTCAGACGGCATACGTTCAGCAGGGGCAGGGCGAGACTCCGATTCTGCTGCTGCATGGCTTTGATAGCTCTCTGTTAGAGTTTCGCTATCTTCTGCCACGATTGGCAACCCAAGCGGAAACTTGGAGTGTCGATTTACTTGGATTTGGCTTTACCGATCGTCCTTCAGGAATCGCGTTTAGTCCGCGCACGATTCAATCTCATCTTTACGAATTTTGGAAAACCATGATTGGGCGTCCAGTGGTGTTAGTGGGGGCATCGATGGGAGGAGCCGCTGCGATCGCGTTTGCGCTTGCCTATCCGTCGCTCGTTGAGCGACTGGTGTTGATCGATAGTTTGGGTTACACCGTTGCTCCGCCGTTGGTGAAATTCTTGTTTCCGCCGCTCGATTATTGGGCGGTAGAATATCTGCGTCAGCGTAAACTGAAGGCGCTAGAGCTGAGCATGGCGCTGGGGTCAGAGGCTAAAGTCATTGATTTGATTCGGTGTTCGTTACTGCATACAGAAATGGCGGGATGGCATGAGGCGACGATCTCCTTTACGAAAAGTGGTGGATACGATTTTTTAGCCGATCAGATTTGTAAGATTCGCCAGCCCACGCTGATTCTGTGGGGTGAGTCAGATGATGTGTTGGGAACCGCCGATGCTCTAAGATTTCGTCAAGATATTCCCAATAATCAGCTAGTTTGGATTCGAGATTGTAAGCATGTTCCTCACATTGAGCAGCCCGAAGTGACGGCTCGCCACATTCTATCGGTTGAGCCGATTTAACCGATCGCTGCTAATCTTAAACTCTTCCTACGATCCCAATTAAAGAAAGTTGTGTCGCTTTCCCTATGGTATTTCATGCCTTTAGACGCTCCAAAGCGGTTTCAACTTGTGTCAGCCCAACGGCTTGGAAAGTCGCTTGGGGAGGGTGCGCTTCCGATGAAAATGTTTTGTGGCGTGATGATCAGTTTGCAGTCGTTGCTCCAACCAATGCATCTCCCTCGATTCCGTTTGCGTTGAGTCCTACGGAGCGATTCGTGGTCGTGGGTGATGTGTGGCTGACCCAGACAGATGCACTGTGGCAAACGGTAGGCTTGTCGCCACAACAAGACGATTTGCGGCTGATTGCCGCTCTATGGGAACGGTTTGGGACGGACACGCTGAAATTATTAATTGGCATGTTTGCGATCGTTGTTTGGGATCGAGAGCGACAAGAACTGTGGTTAGGGCGCGATCGCACGGGGAGTCAAACGCTTTACTACACCCAGACAAAGGGGACTCGATGGGTGTCGCCTCAACTGCGATCGCTAACACCTCATCGCTCAAATGACATTGATGCGATCGCGTTGCGCGATTATCTTTGCTGTGCGTTTGTTCCAGGAGAGCGAACGCTATGGCAACAGATTAAAGAAGTGCGACCAGGAACAGTGCTGCGATTGCCAGATGAAAAAACACATCGCTATTGGCAACTGCAAGAACAAATCATTGACGCATCATTAACATGGCATAGCGATCGTCTCCGCGTATTGCTTGAGCAAGTCGTGCAGGACTATTTGCCCAAAGAGCCTGTAGGAGTGTTTCTTTCAGGGGGCTTAGATTCTAGTTGCATCACGGCACTGGCCGCAAAGCATACGAAATCGGTTCATACATATTCGATTCATTTTGGTGAAGCATGTCCAAACGAATTAGCGTTTTCGAGCCTGGTTGCAGAGCATTGTGGAACGCAGCATCACATTCTAGAAATTACATTCAAGGAAATGTGGGCGCGATTGCCAGAAGTCATGGCGTATTTGGATGATCCGATTGGCGATCCGCTCACCGTGCCAAATTTTCTGTTGGGAACCTTAGCACGTCAGTCGGTAAACGTAATTTTAAACGGTGAAGGCGGTGATCCTTGCTTTGGCGGCCCTAAAAACCAGCCGATGTTGATGAATCGGTTGTATGGCTCCGTGGCGGGTCAGGATGCCTTGCAAGCGTATTTGATGGCGTATCACAAGTGTGCGTCGGATCTGCCACAGTTGCTAACGTCCGAGTGGTCATCTGTGCTGACAGAACCGTGGATCTTTTCTGAAGAACTGGAGTCGGATGCAAATTACTTAAATCGATTGATGACATTGAACATCAGATTTAAGGGAGCCGACCAGATTTTAACCAAGGTGAACAATCTGACGGGAGCCGTTGGACTGCACGGGCGATCGCCGCTGTTTGATCAGCGCATTGTTGATCTGAGTATGCAGATTCCTCCTCACTACAAGCTGTCTGGAGTCGAAGAAAAAGCGGTGCTGAAACAGGCGGTTGCCGATTTACTACCGGATGCGATTCTAAAGCGTCCGAAGAGTGGCATGATGGCTCCGGTGCAACTGGGATTTCGGAAGTATTGGAATCGGCAGGCAAGAGCGCTGTTGCTCGGTAAGAATGCCGCGATCTCGCCCTATCTCAATCAAGCGCTCATTCGCCAATGGCTCGATTATGAAGGCGATGTTTGGGGACGGTATGGCGTGAAGCTGTGGCTATTGGTAAGTCTAGAACTGTGGCTGCAAGCGCACGGGAGCCGTTAACCAAAACTATCGGTGCTGTAGACATAGCCGCTATCGCCAATCAGCAGGAAGCCGTCGCTCCCACTGGCGTCTAGTTCCTGTGTACCTGCGATGCCGCGATTCAACACTTGAATCAAGCGCTGGGGGCTAAATGACTCTAGTTCCACGAAATTTCCCGCTTCTAGCCACTCCACGTCTGCGATCGATAGACTGTCACGAACTTCAGGAGACAACTGTTTAGCGGCTTGCGCTGATTCGGGCGACGACTGAATGAACATGCCTTGTGCTGCCAGGATTTGCTTAGGAAGCAATCCAACATCAATCATGACGACATTGCTATTTTGAAACCAACGCTCACTACTGCTTAGCCGATGGATTAATTCAACTCCGCGCGGACTGCAATCGTGAAAGACATAGACCTTCAGAGCGGGGTTGCGTCGCAGCATTTGCATTGTGGTGTCGAAAATGCTTTGCGGATATCCCGTGATGCTGAGAATCGCGCAGTTGTTCTCGAAATGAAAGTTGTTGGCGATTAGGAGTTGAGCGATCGCGGCGGTGTCACACACGACCAAGCGATCAAAACTATAGGTGCTGATTTCTGGACTAATCGTTACGGGTGCTGCCTGTTCATTTGGAGGAGGCAACAGCTGAGCAATCGAGCCATTGACGTTTTGCCAACGTATTAGCCATTCCGCTAGATCGCTTTGCCCAATCAAGAATTCCTGAGAAAACTCACTTTGACGGCTCTTCTGTAAGCGACCTAAATAGATCGTCATCATACCCAACACAATGCTAAAAGCGCAGAATAGGAACGATTCGATTGTAATACTAATAATGATTCCGACAACAAGAATGATCACGCCAACGACAATCAAACTTTCTGCACTAGCTCGACGCTGCTTCGTCGTTGCTCGAACGGCTCGACTAGATCGATACAGCAAATAGACAAATAGCGTGCTAACTACGATCGCAACCCAAGGAATTAAACTGAAATTCAAAATATCAGACAGAAAACTACCAATCAGTAACGAGAAGAAGCCCGTTACAAAGAAGTAAAGAAAAATCCAACCTGCTTTTGACATGGAAGCTTTAGATCGCAGTCGTCGGTCTAGAAAGTAGAGGAGTTGCTTTGGCGTGTAGAACAGGCTGTTGTTCGCGGATAGATCTGCGATCGCTTTAGCAAACATCGGGTCAGTGACTTTAACGGCTGGCATCTGAGTCGGCTCAAATGCAAACCGATGCTGGCAGTTTTTACACGCTCCTAGATGTTCGGTTCGATCTTTTAACGTGTTATCGGTTCCACACTGGATACATTTCATATTTCATGTCTATCTTGATGATGAAAACACTTGATGATCTACCAAAACACTATACGCTTCACGTTGACGAATTAATCGATGCGCCTCTTGCTCTAGCAATACCTCAGCCGGGCGGGGGCGATGCAGAAAGTGTGATGACATCGCATATCCGTAAGCACCAACATCTAAAATCGCGATGACATCGCCCGTTGTAAGCGCAGGTAGCGCACAGCTTTTGCTGAGATAGTCGCGAGAATACGTCGTGTTGCCGCAAACCTGAGTTGGGTGAAGCACCGTATCCGATCGCCAAGCGGCAATCTCGCGATAGCCACCATGAACCGAGGGAACCGACAAATTGGCAACCGTCGTGTCAACGCCCACGATCTGCACGTTGCCTTGCCACTTGACGGAAACAACAGTTGCGAGTAGCGTGCCGCACCGTGCGATCGCAGAGCGTCCAGGTTCAATCACTAGCTCGATCGATCGTTCACAGTGCTGGAGCCGTCGATCTAACTCTGTTCCAAACTGATGCCAATCAAACGCTGCCCCTCCGCGATGTCGATACGGATAGCCAAACCCGCCACCAAAGTCGAGATATCGCCAATCAGGTAAACCTTGCGCGGCAGCAATCACCGTATCCATCGCGCTTACAAAAGCGTCAGTCGCGTTTGTGCCTGTGCCGCGATAGAAGTGAAGCCCGCTCAGGGCTAACCCTGCTGCATCGGTGATGGCGATGGCACGGGTAAAGTCGTCAGGATGAACGCCAATGCGACTGTCTCCTGTCAGTTCGGGGAGATTTAGACGGAGACCCAGACGGGGGCTAAAGCCGAGATGTAGGGATTGATAGACAGCGCAGAAGAGGCGAAGCTGATCGAGGCTGTCGAGATTGTAGGTGGTGACGCCCCAATTGAGCGCTTGTTCAATTTCAAATCGATCGAGGTTGCTGCCACTGTAGACAATCTGAATCGGCTCGAAGCCTGCGTGCAGCCCTAAGTAAATGTCTCCGGGGGTGTTGGCGTGGAGTCCCCAACCGTTTTGACGAAAGATATTGAGTAGTGACAGGTTGCCATTGGTAACACTGGCAAAGCGAAACTGAGTGTGAGGATAGGGAATCGAGCGGGTGATGTGTTGAATCGTTTCGTCTAAGCGATCGCGCTGGTACACATACAACGGTGAACCGTAAGTTTCGAGCAGGGTTTGAGCCAGTTCTAAACGAAATGGAGTCTCAATCGCGACTGGTCGCGACGAGGAATCGATTGCTTTTACCATGCTCATTCCTTCCATTTCTGACGATATTTCCATACCCACGACGGCAACCAAAACGGATGATTCCAAGACAAATGATTCCAAGACGGTGGATGAGGATCGAGACTGCCCGGTTGATGCACGTTCGCCATCCACATCTCCCACATGACCAACAACCACAGCACTTCACCCATACGACGACCCGCCATCGCAGCGCCCAATTTGCCCTCCACAACATGAGCGGCGAGATCAGGCTGCCATAGCTGCTCTGCGCTAAGACGATTTGGGTTTAGCCAATCGCCCAGATCATGCCACCATTGGTTGAAACACCACGCGGTTAAAGGTACACCCATTCCCCGCTTTTGTCGCCACACTATATCGGGTGGGAGCCAGTCCTCCACCGCCCGTTTGAGAATATACTTTTCGCACGATCCTTGTAAACAAAGCGATCCAGACAGTCCAAATGTCCATTGTGCGAGCGGCATATTGCAAAAGAGCGATCGCACCTTCAAGCCGTGCGCCCACCCTAGAGCCGTCGCACGCGGATGAATGTTCTGTGCTCCTTTCAACATCAGCGAAGCGCGGCGCAATCGAGATAGGAGCGAAGGGGTAAACGCCGGATCGATCGCGTCTTGCAGCCAATCTTGCGCCTGTAAGTGTTTGACCTGAGCATACACCTTTGGATCGTACGCCAGAGCTTCGTATCCCCACAGCCGATGGAAGGTACGGAGATATTGATGGGTAAACGATTCTTCCTCACCTGGATGATGGGTTTGATAGACGCTTGCTGCAATGATCGGTTTGTTTGTCCAGCCTGCAAATAGCTGATCGCCGCCCTCGCCATTGAAGATCACGCGCGTATCTCGACTTGCCGCTTCTGACAGAAGAAAAAGCGGAACCGTCACTCCGTCTCCAAAGGGTAAATCTAGAGCCTGTACGGTTGGAATTAGAGCGTTGCGAATCCGTTGCGGACTTGCATCCACTTTCACCAGAGGAATGTTGAGCCACTGCGCGACTTGCTCGGCGTAAAGATACTCTGAAGTGCCTGTCCCGCCAAAGTCCAAACTGTAGGCTCGTACCTTGGCTCCCGCTTGCACAAGCAACGCCGCCACAATCGATGAATCTAGTCCTCCCGATAGCAACACACCAACCGGTTCATTGCCTAGATCGCTTGTCTCGCGATCGATCGCGTCTTTCAGCAACGTTTGCAGTTGCGCGATCGCATCGGATTCATCCGCTAAGAGCGTGTCTGCTTCTCGCCACTCAAACGATCGGCTGGACTGAGGCGGTGAAATGCACATTGTTTGCTCATCTCTCGTCCAACTCATCTCTGTACCCGCCGGTATTGCGTTAATTCCCTGGACGGGAGTAAGTGGTGTTGGCACATACGAAAAGCAGCTATAGCCATACATCGCCTCAATGCTAATCGCTCGCTCTTTCAGTAGTGGCAACAGCACCTGCGATCGTGAGGCAAACCAAATGACGTGTTCCACTTGCGTCCAATACAGTGGCACTCGCCCAAACGCATCTCGCCCTAAGATCAACCGCTCTTCTGCAACGGTTGCCCAAGCATCCGCCTGTTCACGCTCAGTAAAAAACCGCGACGCAGACAGCCCAACGTCCAATAGTGAACTGTTTAATGTAGGTGGACACGTTGCATCTAGGACCGACAAAACCTCCAGAGTTGAATCATCTCCATATCCCCAACAGCCAACAATTTGAGGCGGCTGGGCACTACGAAGAAGTTGGGCAACCTTATCCATGAAGACTGACGCAAGTTTGATTACCTATTTAACTACACAGATTAACTACACAGAGGTAATGGAAATTATCCAGACTTCAAAATGCCGTTAATGCGTTCTGCGTCAATAATGAGATCGGCTTTGCAGACAAACATCAAAATTTTCTATCATCTGATGCGAACGGATTGGCAGCATATGCAACCCGAATAGCATAGAGACCCCACACGATCATCACTCAAAACACGTCTCTATTGCAATTAAAACGACATAGCGGTGTTCTGAATCACAATCATCCACAGGTAACGTCACTCCTAAGCGCGATCGCTATCAGCGCTGCTAACCTCTAGATTTTCAATAATAGAAGCTAAGTCACCCTCTAGATCTGTTGAGATCTTTGCTGCAATGCTTCAAGTTTTGGTTCAATCCGCTCTAGAGAACAAGTGCCTCAGTGTCGAATCGGAAGGGTTAATTCGACAAATGTTAGCGATCGGCAGTTGCGACCCGAAAGACATCAATGCTTTAAAGCAGCTTCAGGAGGCCATTCAAGCAGGCGAAATTATTCGGGAAGCGCAGAATCGGTTCTCCTTGGCTCAGTTTGCTCTGGTCTAAGTTTGCTCTAGTTTAATGAAGCCGAACTGAAACGCCATTCTGGAACACCCATACTGGAATACAATTGCAACCCGTTGCGATTGATTGCACAATGAAGGCAGTTGTTACGCTTCTCTGTCTCATGAGCAATGCCCTCGCTGATGCCAAAAATCTATTGTCTGACTTGATGCATCGCTACCGTCATCAAGTGGACTATCTCGCCATTCGATTAGAGTCGGCGGAAGGCACAGATATTCTTCTGCGACGTAACAAAATTGAGGCGCTCAGTGAAGGCATCTCGATTGGAGGACAGGTTAGAGCGTGTCATAAGAGCGGCTGGGGATTTGCGAGTTTCAATCAGCTATCGGGTCTAAAAGACCGGATTGAAGACGCGATCGCCGCTGCTCGATTGGTAGGCGACGATGAAACGATCTTGGCTCCGGTGACGCCGATTCAAGATTCTCGTGCGGTTGCGATCGCTGGAACTGATCCCCGTGAGATTCCATTGATTCAAAAACGAGAACTCTGTCAGCACTATGGCGACATCTTACGCAGCGTTGATCCTCGCATTGCAACGATTTCAGTACGCTACGGTGACAGCGCTCAGCGCATCATTCTTGCCACCTCTGACGGAACGCTGATCGAACAATCTTGGATTGATATAGAAATGCGGTTTGCGGCAACAGCCCGCGATGGCGAAATGGTTCAGACGGGGCGAGAAACGGTCGGCTCTCGAAAGGCATTTGAAGACTTGCTGGGCTTAGATGAGCCAGTAAAAGCGGCGGCACAACGGGCGGTAAATTCTTTGGCGCTGCCTCCTGTAAAAGGCAATACGTACACGGTTGTGATTGATCCAATCTTGTCAGGCTTGTTTGTCCATGAATCGTTTGGGCATCTCTCAGAAGCGGATATGGCATACGAAAATCCTGACTTGCTAGAGGTGATGAGTCTAGGACGGCGGTTCGGCTCCCCAGAGCTACAGATTTTTGATGGAGCGTCACTCCCAGAGCATCGCGGCAGCTATTTTTACGACGATGAAGGGGTTCCAGCGACGACTACGCAGTTGATTGAAAATGGCGTATTGGTGGGGCGGCTCCATTCTCGTGAAACGGCAGGCAAGTTGGGGGAAACGCCGACTGGAAATGCTCGGTGTTTGAATTATCAATATGCGCCGATCGTACGGATGACAAATACATGGATCGAGCGGGGAAAGACGCCTGTGAAGGATTTGTTTAATGACATTAGAGAAGGGGTGTATGCCCGCAACTGGATCGGCGGCATGACGAATGGAGAGATGTTTACCTTTACGGCTGGGGAAGCGTGGATGATTCGCGATGGTGAACTGGCGGAACCTGTCCGAGATGTGACGCTTTCGGGCAATGCGTTTAAGACGCTGGCAGATATCGAAGCGATCGGGGATGATTTTTTCTGGGATGAGTCAGGCGGATGCGGTAAGGGCGGACAGAGCGGATTGGCGGTTGGTTGCGGCGGCCCAAGTTTGAGAATTCGGGATGTGGTAGTAGGCGGAGAGGCTGCCGAAGAGTAGTGATCCCCCGGAGCTTGTCTTGTGGTAGCAAGCTCCGAAGGATAGCGTTTAGCGAAGATTGGGCAAGGCGATCGCTAAATTCTAAAACGCTGTAGACACGATCTACGTTGAATTACTGCTTAATCACAACAATCGTACCAGTGTATTGATTTGCTTTGTTCTCGTTTGGTGTGAAGGTGAGCAATGCGTTTAAGTATTGCCCCTGTTTACCTTTTAATTTCCAAGAACTCCAGAGAATAGACTCATCCTTGTGAGTGCTAAGCTTCGTCCATCCTGAGCGAGTTAGTTGTTCTTCGTAGGCAGCCTGAATTGCAGCAGCACTGAGTTGGCTTTCTAAATGGGCAGAAGCATAAAAGTTTTCACCATAGCCATCGCCTCCAATAGAGGTTGCGTTGCTGACTTGAATACTGGATGGAGCAACCAAGCTAGGTAAAGGTAGTTGCTCGTTTGGCTCTGTGGTTTGTTGAGCTTGCGGTTCTTGGCAGATATCAGAACCGTTGTCTAAGTAGAGACGAACGTCCGTTGGCGCATTGCTACTTCCACGACCCGATGCAATGCTTAGCCCTGGGCCTTGTGCGCTCTTACAGAAATACAACGGCAAATTGTCGGTGCTATCTGAAACGATAAAGCCAGGTCTCTCACTATTAAAGTGACTGTAGCTACGTGGGTTTTTCCAGCCAGCAGCTTGAAGCTGAGCTTTGTAGAAAGCTCGAATCTGATCAGGAGACTGTGTTGCGTCCAGAATAACTTCTGCATGTTTTTGATTCCGCACTAGCGTTGCAATTACTTTCGCATTGCTAGGTAGCGGTAAGTCTACGGGTAGCTTTTCCGGCAGACGACCTATGAGCAGTTTCATCTCTTTCAGACAATCTGAAGGACACTTTAGAATCCGTAGAACTAACTGCTGAGAAATTTTTTCTTCGCCAGCCGAATTGACGGGTGCTGCGAGAAGTTGACTAGGCGCGATCGTATTGATAAATAGCACCGTCAACGTAGACAAGAATGACAGGCTTGTTTCCCTAGAATTAATCATTGGATAGCTCAATCGATTTCCATTTGAGTATTCACCAGATGGAATCGATTGAAACATTACAAAAGTTCTCCTCAAAAATAGGAGGAGTCAGGGTTCCATACTTTTCGCCACCGCCTTCGGATAGACAAGCAGAAAGAATCCCATCCAAGCCAGCACCGGAATTGCCACCAGCACCGTCACCCAAATTAGATGCAGCAAAAGCCAACTCCCGCCAATTAGCGCCACACCTGTAAGTAGGATCGACCAAGGCTGACACCACCAGGGCTTATAGTCCCAAACATTTATCGGAGATTTCATAGAGGCGGTTTCTGTAGAGTTGCACGTTGCACTAATCGCACTTTAACTACGTTAACCTCTTTCAACCGTGTCAAGAGCTAATCCAATCGGTTGGCGATCGCAACATACCCTGCGGGAATTCTAGACATTTGATGGCGCGATCGCAAACTAGCAGCCACGGAACCCTCTTCAGTTGCGTCAGTCACCCATCCTATTAGTCACCCACACCATTAATCACCCACAACAAACGCCTGCATGATCCACTTACCGTTCTCCTTAGCAAACAGGACTCGATATCCTAACGGATTGTAGGCATAGCGATTTGAAACGTATCCGGATTTATCATTCGGCAAAATCACGGGAGTCCAAGCATTGAGGTCACTTTGCTGAACCACTTTAGGCGTGTTCAGCATGGCTTGTTTAAAGGTATCGCGGTCGAACTTCACGATCTCGTTAGAGAGGATGGCAACGAGCGGAGCGTTTGAATCAGGCTGCGATCGCACATTTACATTCTCTCCGACCACAATCACAGAGGTCTCATACGCCAATGCTTTTTGGTCAGCTGGTGCATCTTTGATGGCTCCGTCAAACTGCCGGAACGCCGTTGGGCAGGAGAAAAAGATTTGTTCGTTGGTGCAGCCAAGCGCCAACGATTTCTCGAGATCCATCCAAAACGGCGACTGGGGATTTTCAGGATTGAGATAGCTAATTGAGCGATGTTCGCCAAAGCCTAGCTTTGTTTTCGGCGTGACAATACTGCGAATAAATTCAGCATCGCGATCGCGAACCGCTTGCTTCACTTTCTCTAAAAATTGAGCAAAGTCAGGAGACTGCGAAGATTCATCGACAAGATTAATGCGCCACTGAGGAAAATCGGTCAAGTCAGATGATTGCAACCCAAGCGTTGCGGACGGTTGCTGAGGAGACTGAGGAACGGTTGGAACCGAGGACGGCGCGGGTTTTGCAGGTTGCAAATCGGTTGTTTGAGCCGGCGTATCCACAATGATGGGGAGCGAACTGCGGTTAAAGTACGTGACGGCGGCGACGGAACTAATTGCCGCAGAAAGAACAACGGCTCCAGAGAGTAATGCTGCTTGGTATTTCATAGTATGGTGACTGCCCAGGACTCAAAGCGGGCGCGTCCTCTTATGATCTAAATTCACAGATGCGCGATCGCGTTCCGGATCATTCTCGCGGCTCGAAAGGTTGATATGCTCTAGTTTCTAATTGACAAGAAGGAGCTTCATTTGAAATCGCATCCTCTAGAACGCGCCCTCAGTTCTGACGCTCTAACCCAATATCCTTATGCCTCTCAGCGTCGGTTGGTGATGGGATCTCGCGGAGCCGTGGCGACGAGTCAATCTCTGGCAACGCTGGCAGGAATGGAAATGTTATCAGCCGGGGGAAACGCGGTGGATGCTGCGATCGCAATGGCAATTGCGCTTACAGTTGTTGAACCGACATCGAACGGCATTGGTTCGGATGCGTTTGCGCTGGTGTGGGATGGTGGAATGCACGGGCTGAATGCGTCAGGGAAAAGCCCGCATGGTCTGCCGCTTGAGCCGTTTGCTGACCTGCCACAGATGCCGACACTGGGATGGCTGACGCCTACCGTTCCGGGAGCCGTTTCAGCATGGCAGAGTTTGTGGAAACGCTGGGGAAAACTGCCGTTTGAGCGCTTGTTTGAGCCAGCAATCCGGTATGCAGAGCAGGGGTTTCCGGTTTCTCCAGAAGTGGCGAGAGCGTGGAGCCGAGCCGAAGCGCTCTTTGTGTCGTTGAGCGGAGAGGAGTTCGCGCCGTTTCAGGAGGTGTTTTTTGTAGAGGGACGAGCGCCGCGAGCGGGGGAAATTTGGCGCAGCCCAAACCATGCGAAAACCTTGAGCGCGATCGCCACAACCGGAGGAGAAGCATTCTACCGGGGAGAGTTGGCAGATGCGATTGTCCAGTTTGCCGAGACGACAGGCGGATATTTCACTGGGGAAGACTTTGCGACCCATCAAGCCGAATGGGTCGAGCCGATTTCAACCACGTATCGAGGCGTAACGGTTTGGGAACTTCCGCCCAATACTCAAGGGATTGCGGCACTGATGGCGTTGAACATTTTAGAAGGATTGGATCTCGCTCAACATGGGCGGGACTCGATCGAGAGTTATCACATGCAGATCGAGGCGATGAAGTTAGCCTACGCCGATGTTTATCGCCACGTTAGCGATACGCGATTTATGGAGTTGTCGATTGAAGAATTGCTGAGCAAAGTGTACGCGGCAGAGCGACGACAACTAATTCGCGATCGCGCTATCCCATTACCTACATCAGGCATGACGAAAGGGGGAACCGTCTACCTAGCTGCTGCTGATGAGGAATTGATGGTGTCGTTCATTCAATCGAATTACAACGGCTTTGGGAGTGGAATTCTGATTCCCAATACTGGAATTGCGCTGCATAATCGCGGCACTGGATTCTCCACACAAATCGGACATCCCAATCGAGTTGCGGCTGGAAAGCGTCCGTTTCACACGATTATTCCAGGGTTTCTGAGCTATGACGATCAGCCAATCGGGCCGTTCGGTGTGATGGGCGCACCGATGCAACCGCAAGGACATTTGCAAATGGTGGTGAATCTGGTGGATTACGGCATGAATCCGCAGGCGGCGTTAGATGCTCCCCGATGGCGATGGATTGCCAAAGACCAAGTATTGCTAGAGCCGCCTGTATTTCCAACGGTGGCCGTGGGGCTGAGCGATCGCGCCCATCAAATTCAACTTTCAGCAGAACCGAGTGCGTTTGGTCGTGGGCAAATCATTCTGCGCTCCGGTGAAACGTTGATTGCGGCGTCAGAACCACGAGCGGATGGGCTTGCCTTGGCGTGGTAGTCACACTGGCTTAGTAGAAAGGCGCTAGAATTTCCATCATCCTAGCGATCGCACACGTTATGAGCAAATTTCAGAATCGATGGGCGCGAACAGGGCGCGGTTCACGACACAAGGCTGAGCAAAATTACGTTCAAGGCGATCCACCTCGAGTGGTGTCAGATTCGGTACGACGAGCGTTGAACTCGAAAGGACGCCCCAATATTATTCGGCTAGGGATGAAGCAGTCTCCTTGGGAGGATCTGTATTACCTGCTGCTAACCATGTCTTGGACGCAGTTTTGGACATTAACGGTTCTGTCCTACATTTGCACGAATGCACTGTTTGCGATCGCGTATCTGATTGGCGACAACAATCTGAACAATGCTCAACCGGGTTCGTTTTGGGATGCCTTTTTCTTTAGTGTCCAAACGATGGGAACGATTGGCTATGGTGCAATTTCGCCCAATACCTTTTATGCCAATATTGTCGTGTCGATTGAGGCAATGCTGGGGTTATTAGGCGTTGCGATAGTCACAGGATTGGCATTTGCAAGATTGGCTCGCCCAACGGCTAAGGTACTATTTAGTCGAGTGGCGGTGATTGCGCCGTATAACGGTGTGCCAACGCTGATGTTTCGGACGGCAAATCAGCGCACCAATCAGATTTTGGAAGCTCGATTATGGGTTTCTTTGGTGCAGAATGAGGTGACGCAAGAAGGTCAAGCCATGCGACGGTTCTATGATCTTAAACTGAGTCGTGAGCATAACCCTGTGTTTGGTCTCACCTGGACAGCTATGCATCCCATCGATGTTGACAGTCCGTTGTATGGGATGACGCCTGGGAATTTATCACGAGACAATACTGAAGTCGTTGTTTCATTGACTGGGATTGATGAAACTGTTTCTCAAACGATTCACGCTCGCTATTCTTATATTCTGCGAGACATTCTTTGGAATTATCAATTTACGGATATTTTTATCGACACTCCTGATGGTACTGCGATTGATTTTAGTAAGTTTCATGATGCTTCTAAAATTGTTTAAATTTAAGTGTCGATAAAACGATATCTTTTCTGATGGCGAAACCATAACTTCTCCGTGACTGTTACTTGGAAGCAACACAGTTTCGTTGGTTCAACCTTTAAAGTTAGGAACGGTTGATACAGGATTGTTTAAGGTAACTTGCTAGATCTTCTTTGCTCAATTTTCTTTCCACGACTTGAATGACAAACTCGTATTTTTGAGATTGACTGAGATTTAGGACAAAACCGTTTAGTCGTAAAAAGGTATCCATAACCGCAAAGGCATTACGCTTGTTGCCATCTAGGAACGGATGATTCATGGCTAAATGGAACAGGTAAGCGGCGGCTTGCTCCCAAACCGTTGTATGAAGTAGTTCTCCTGAGAACGTGGCTTGCGGTTGAGACAAAGCAGAATCCAGTAGTCCCTGATCGCGAACGCCTGATGTTCCGCCAAATTTCTCAATCTGCCGTTCGTGAATCCGCAACACATCATCTAACTCAAGAAATTTAGGAGTTTGCAAGACGCTGATAGACCTCCTCATTTTCTTGTTCTGATTCTAGATAAGCTTGCCAAACTTGCTTTTTAGCAGTGTCTTGTTCAGAATCTTTCAGTTGACGAATGGATTCAAGCACCCTCGGCAATAGCGCTTCAGGGAGTTGATTGAGTTCCTGAATGATGAGATCTTTAGTATCCATTGGGTGTTGAGCGGGTAATTTTGCTTACTGCTATTACTAAGCATTGGAACGCTAGATTTGTCAGCCAACATTCCAACTATTGTAAACGCCTCTCACTTTGAAACCAGACTGTAACGACCGTAGAGAGATTTAGTTAAGTATCGGAAGCATAACTTCTCTAGATAAGATTGGCAGCATCAGCGTTCCGTCATGGAGAAGTTATGCTTTCAGTGACATTAGGAAATTGTCCTACTAAGAGTCTGCTCAGTCTGTTTAAAGTAGACAAGTTATCTCATGGGTCGTTACCGTACTTCTTAGCAAACAGAATGTAGTTTTACTGAGACCCGCGATTCTTGCAGGATCTCACGATTCTTGCAGAGTCTCGCGATTGTTGTAAAGCTCTTGCGATCGCTTTAGTTGCTTCTCTCAACTTAGGCTAAGTCCCTCAGCAAATCTAATTGGGTTTGAGGTAAATCAATAAACCAGAACTCAAAATCAATAAACGTTTATAGCGAATTAAATTTTGCTTAAAAGAAACTTATCTATCAATTCTCAAAATTAGATTTCCTTTTCTGGTAATCAATATTAAAGTTCTCGAAATCAATATTAAAGTTCTCAAAATCAAATTCAGAGTGAGTTGAAAAAATCGGGCTAGATACGCAGTTTTTTACGATTCGCTTCGCGAAGCTCCGAAGGATCGTGTACTACTGAGTAGCAGTTATTGGTTATGAAACTTGGCACAAGAAATTGACTAGTGATACATTAGTACCAAAATACTAGTAATCAAAAGACAGTTTTAGAACGCCGTTCATAGCAACAGACATTCCTATGTATTCACCTCTCCCTGTCGGTTCCCTTCTGCACAAACACTACCGCATTCAAAACGTCTTGAGACAAGGCAGATGCGGCTGGATTTATTTAGCAATCGATCAAACACAACAGCAGGAATTCTGTGTGCTTGAAGAGTGGATTGTGTTAGAAGAAACTCCGCAGGACTCCAATCTGAACGAGTACCCGCAGCAATCCGAGCAATATTTAGAAGACCTAAAAGAAGAATTGCAACACGAATTTGGGCAGCTAAACCAACTCAACCCCTCTCAGTTTGCCCACTATCAAACAGCATTAATTTACGAACAACGTCTATATTTGGTGCGGGAATATATTGTTGGACAAACCTATCGATCGCTCCTAAAGGATCGCTTAGCAGGAGGACAATCGTTTTCAGAATTAGAAGTAAGACACCTTTTTGAAACCATTCTTCCAACGCTAAACACACTCCACAAACGCCAGATTTTTCATCAGCACCTGACACCAGATTGCATTGTGCTGAGCGAACCTTCCGAGAATCGCAGTAGCCATCCTGTTTTAGTCGAGTTTGGCTTACCCATTGATCATCTCTTGATTCCATGTACTGCTTTTGCGCCACCAGAGCAACGCTTAGAAAATCGGATTGCACCTGACAGCGATTTGTATGCTCTTGCCGCGATCGCGCTGGTTCTTCTGACGGGATGCCCGCCCGAAGATCTTTACGACGGCAACACGCAACGTTGGACCTGGCAAGGCATGTCGATCAGTCCTCAGTTTTCGCAGATTCTCGATCGGATGCTATCACCTAGTCCAAATCGCCGCTACTCATCGGCTCGGCGTGTGATGGATGCACTTCGTGCGACTCAGCCCGAAGATTTGGAGAATGAAATTGCCTCGAAAAGAGTTGGAGATCTCGTTCTTGCCACCGTTTTGATCGGGCTTGCAAGCATTGCGGCCTGGAGAATAATTCTCCATTTATCGCCGACTGTTTTTGCCTCTGCTGAAAACGCGATGACCTCGATCAAGCTCGAACGAATTGGAGACACTCCTCCAGCCGCTACGCCATCGCCGAGTCAACCTTCAAAAGCTCCGCCTCGAACGGTGGCTGTTTCCCCTGACTTGCTAGAGCAACTGGTCAATGAAATCTTTTCTATTAAATATCCGCAGCTAAAAGATAAATTGAATACCGAAAAACCACCGGAATGGAATGCGATATCAACTAGATTGACAAACTCGCTAGAGCAGCTAAGTCAAGAATCGCAAATCGGAATGGGGAATTACAATCGAGCAAGTTACAACACCTGGTTGTTAGAACTCCAATCACTTAAGGTTACAGATCAGTCAATTGAAGTTTTAACCGACGCAAAATTTCTCTATTCGTTTCCAGAGTTAGAACGAAAACAAATGAATCCAAGAACGTTGGGTCAAGTCTGGTATGCGATCGCGCAGAATCAGATCAACGCGACTAAAAATCAATCTATACTCAAAAACATTACATCACAAGCAACTCTATCCGAAACGCTGAAAGCTGGACAAGGGAAACTCTACACGGTGCAGCTTCAGAAAGGACAGAAGATTCAACTGTCGCTAAAAGTACCTTCAAAAAGCGCCAGTCTCTCGATCGTTTCGCCTGACGATTTGCCTTTAGTAAGAGAATCGATAGAACCGTCCTGGTCGGGAAGGATCGAACAGACAGGAACGTATCAAATTGTGATCGTTCCCAAGACGAGAAAAGCAATTCCTTATGAACTGAAACTGGCTTCTACAAGTCCCGGTTAAACTTAATTCCGTCAAATTAATCCCGTCAAGCTTAACCGTTAAACTTCCGAACAGAACATTCGCTAAGGAGCAAATCTTCTGCAATGCGCGTAGCGTAAACTCGTGCAGGAATAGGCGCAAAAGGTTTGCGGAAACAGTGAACCGCATAGCCACAGTAAGCCCGATCGTCTCTATAAATAGAGATCTGAAAGGATGCAAATTCTTGTTGCCTGGAAAGTTCGATAAACCGATTCATGTTAGACACTCAACCGTTAAATTAAGAATTGTTGACACAGGAAAATCCGCTCCCTAGCTCCCACATGGGGAACTAGAGTTTGAGATTTCAGAAATGAACTGAACTAGTCGAATTACAGCCTCAGCGCAAGTTGTAGCTCTGGAGAGGCGCTTAGAGTAGCGGGAAGCGGGGACGGCTCGGCTGTAATGGCGGGACAATAGCGAGCATAAGCACAGCGATCGCACTGTTTTCCGGGCGTCGGTTCCCAGATCTCATCTTGTCTCAGTCGCAAAGCGAGACCAGAAATCACCGATCGCACTTGTTTTTTGTGGCGTTGCGTCGCCCGATAGCGGACTTTCTCACCCGTTCTCAGAAACCACAAACTGAGATATTTCAAACTCTGCTGATAGGTTTGCTCTAGCGCCAAAAAGTACAGCCCAATTTGCAAATCCATCTCATCACTCGCCGGAATCTTGAAATCGCGGCTCGATTTGTAATCGATCAGCTCTAGCCCGCCGTCGATAAAATCGATGCGATCGTAGCGCCCACTAATTAGAAACTCCAGGTTCTCAACGTGCAGCACTGCCTGGATCTTTCCCTCTACGGCAAGTGGCCTACTCAGCGCACCTTCTGGCGTGATGAACTTGTCGTAATACCCTTCTAAAATGGCGCGCCCTTCTTCGACTTGGGTAGGTGTCAACCCTGCGCTTGCCTGATCCCAGCAATGATAAACCCACGTCCGTTTAGGCAACGGCTCGTGATAATGCCAATCCCGATGCAAGATTGCCAACGCTTGATGCAACGATGTTCCCAACGCGGCAGAGCCAAAAAATTCATTGGAGTTGAATCGCCGCTCGTAGCGCAAATAATAGGCATACGGACATCGGTTATACGCTTGCAATTTTGTAGCAGAAATTTGGTACGACATCGCTCAACCATCCGCGAAAAAGAACTAAACCGTGTGTTTTTTGAAGGACTAAAGCTGTTCAACAGGACGCTTAAACAGAGAATCTAGATAGATGCGAGCGGTCTGGCGATCGTTGGTCATGCGGTTTTGCAGCAAAAACAATGACAACGCCGCCGACATCACGCGGTCTTGATCCCACTCTGGGCAACCATCCAAAAATTTGAGAAACGACTGGTGCAGGGTTTCAGGAATCTCGACAAGAATGCTGACGTTAGTATCCATAACAAACCTCAAATCGTTAGTAACGTGAATGAATTTGACAACTGGAGCTTCGATGATTGGGGTTCTAAGAATAACTTCTGAGAAAACGAACATCAGAAACTCGCGCCCATCAGATGCTGTCTCTGAACTTCCCGTCTGGGGAAATCTTTGGTCTGCTGCATCTGAGCGCTTTCAGTTAGTCGCTACATAATGCGCGATCGCTCCTAGAAGATCAACATCGCGAAAGGTAACAATCTTACGAGAGACAAAAATGAGCCAACGGAAGAATGAGGGTTCCAGCCGTTTTTTCGTTACATTGCTTTAGGGAATAAGGGCTTTTCCACAGTGGAAACACAAATTCTCGAACTTATCCACAGATCACGAAGGAATGCCGCTCCTATCTTCTTATCCTGTGGAAAACTTTTTGCAGGGTGTGGAAAAGGTGTGGAAAAGAAATCTAAGTCTTGTGGATTGCCTGTGGAATCTATGGGGAAAACAGATCTAACTGTAAAGTTTTGTAAAGTTTTGCCAGTCCAATCAGAGTCCAATGATGATTTAAGAATTTCTTAGGGAATACTATGCGCGTTTGCTTTTTTGGAGAGTCGTTTGTGAATGGTACGGGCGATCCAGGCTGTCTGGGTTGGGCAGGTAGGATTTGCCAATCCGCTTGGCAGAACGGGCATGAGGTGACTTACTACAATTTAGGCATTCGTCGTGAGATTAGCACGCAACTCCGTCAACGGTGGCTTCAAGAGGCGATGTTGCGGCTTCCATCTGAGGTAGATGGGCGGTTAGTATTCTCGTTTGGAACAAATGACACGACTGTGGAAAACGGGCGGCAACGTGTGGAAATCGCCCATTCGCTAGATAATCTTCGAGCGATTCTGACTGAGGCTAAATCGCGGTTTCCAGTGCTGATGATTGGTGCACCTCCGATCGAGGATGCTGAGCAAATGGCCCGGATTGAGGAACTGTCAAAGCAGATGGAGATCGCATGTGAAGCGTTATCTGTGCCCTACCTAGAAACGGTTTCTACGCTGAAACAGTCTGATACTTGGATGCGAGAGGTTGCAGCTTATGACGGAGCGCATCCGAGGGCGGCGGGATACGTGGAGTTTGCAGGACTTGTGGAAAACTGGGCGGCATGGCAAGCTTGGTTCGCCTAGACTCACATCTGGATCCATATAGATTTTCGGCGTTGCTGAATGAGAAGATGAATTAGCATGGAATCGGCACATCTCGAAATTTGAGGTAGTGCAAGAGTAATCGAATTGAGTGCCTGAGCATCTCAACCGATTTCGAGTAGCACAAGGTTTT